>NZ_JBFBAW010000009.1:0-296473 GCF_040682435.1 Lentzea sp. NPDC051208
AGAAACTCCAACGCTCGAGCCACACCAGCGTTCGCATGCTCAACCGAGACATCCGCGCCTGGATCGAGACCTGGAACGACGACCCACGGCCCTATATCTGGACCAAGACCGCCGACCAGATCCTCGACTCCATCGCACGCTACTGCACACGAATTAACAACTCAGGACACTAGCCCGCTAGCGGCAGGGCGACCGCGCCGGCGAAGCGCGGTTGCTCGGCCTCGTCGAGCATCGCGGCGGCGACGGTCTCCCTGCTGACCTTGGCCCCGAGGTCGAACGGCGGTGCGGCGTCCAGGCCGACGGTGCGGCCGGGGCCTGCCGGTTCGTCGGTGAGCACCCCGGCGTGGAAGACGGTGCCCCCGGCGGCGAGCACGGCGTTGTCGGCCTCGACCTTGTCCGGGATGCGGTCGCCGAAGAACTTCCACAGCACGGCGGCGCCCTCACCCGCCGCCTCGGCCGAGGCGCCCGTTCCGTAGGTGCCGAGCCAGATGATCCGGCGCGGCCCGGCGGCGATCACCGCCTTGGCGCCGTCCGTGAGCACACCGGGGCGGTCCGCGCCCAGGCCGGACAGGACGACGGTGTCCGGGTCGACGGCGATCGAGGCCGGATCGCCCACGTCGCCCGAGACCTTGCGCAGGTTCGGGTGGTCGAGGGTGATCCGCAGCGGATCGCGGGCGATCGCGGTGACGGTGTGGCCGCGCTCCACCGCCTGGCGGGTGAGGGCGAGACCGGTCCGGCCGGAGGCCGCGAGAATTGTCAGGTGCATGCCGAAAACGCTATTGAGCACACCGGTTAACATCAAGTGCAACGTCGTCAACCGGTGATTTACCCAGACGCAATCAGCCTTCTTCGCGCAGCTTCTCCAGCGAGATGGCCAGGTCGTCCGGGTACTCCGCCGTGTACGAGACCCACTGCCCGTCCGCCGGGTGGTGGAACCCGAGCTGACGCGCGTGCAGCCACTGCCGCGTCACGCCGAGCCGCTTGGCCAGCGTCGGGTCGGCCCCGTACGTCAGGTCGCCCACGCACGGGTGGTGCAGCGCCGAGAAGTGCACACGGATCTGGTGCGTGCGCCCGGTCTCCAGGTGCACCTCGACGAACGACGCCGCGCGGAACGCCTCGATGACCTCGTAGTGGGTGATGGACGGCTTGCCGTCCTGCATCACGGCGAACTTGTAGTCGTGCTTGGGGTGACGGTCGATCGGCGCGTCGATGGTGCCCTTGATCGGGTCCGGGTGGCCCTGCACGATCGCGTGGTAGACCTTGTCGACGGTCCGCTCTTTGAAGGCGTGCTTCAGCGCCGAGTACGCGGACTCGGACTTCGCGACCACCATCACGCCGGTCGTGCCGACGTCGAGCCGGTGCACGACACCCTGACGCTCGGCGGCTCCGGACGTGGCGACGCGGTGGCCACCGGCGAGGAGCCCGCCGACCACGGTCGGCCCGGTCCAGCCCGGCGACGGGTGCACGGCGACCCCGACGGGCTTGTCGACGACGATGATGTCGTCGTCCTCGTGGATGATCTTCAGACCTTCGACGGGGATCGCCTGGACGGTGACCGGCTGCGGCGGCGCCGGCAGCGTGATCTCCAGCATCGACCCGGCCGTGAGCCGGTCGGACTTGCCGACGACCCGGCCGTCGACCAGCACGTCGTCGGCGTCGGCGATGGACGCGATGACGGTGCGGGACAAGCCGAGCAGCTTCGCGAGACCGGCGTCGACGCGCATGCCGTCCAGACCGTCGGGAATGGGCAGCGTTCGGTATCCGCTCACGCGGGGCCTCGACCTTCTTCTTCTTGCAGAACCTGCTGAAACTACCAGGAGCGGCTACTTCGACTCCTGCAGACCGTCCTGCTCCACGAGCGGCTCGGCGTTCTTGTGGACGGTGCCGTCGTAGTCGTGCTGCAGCAGCGACAGGACGATGATCGTCACGCCACCGCCGACGATCGCCATGTCGGCGACGTTGAACACCGGCCACACCTGGCCGTACGGGTCGAACAGCGACAGGAAGTCGACCACGTGGCCGCGCATCGGGCCCGGCTCGCGGAAGAGCCGGTCGGCGAGGTTGCCGACGGCACCGCCCAGCACCAGGCCGAGGCCGACGGCCCACTTCGGGGAGCGGAGGTTGCGCGAGATCCAGACGATGAACCCGGCGACGCCGAACGCGATCAGCGCGAGGATCCACGTCATGCTCTCCGCCATGCCGAACGCGGCGCCGGGGTTGCGGACGAACGTCAGGTAGAGCACGCCGCCGAACAGCTTGATCGGGTCGGCGCCCTCGAGGAACGCGACGGACACGACCTTGGTGAGCACGTCGAGGGCCAGCACGCCGGCCGCCAGGATCGCGAGGATCTTCGTCCTCGGTTCCGGCAGCGAGCCGGAGATCGAACCGGAGATCGAGAACTCGTCCTCGTCCTCCGCCTTCGCGGCGGAGGCCGCGGGTTTCTCCCCCGCGTCCGGCTCCTCGGCCACGATCGCGGGCGTCGCGACCGTCTCCGGGTCGCTGACCTGCGCTTCCGCCGGCTTGTCAGCGACCTTCCCGGAGGCTTTCTCCTCGGCCTTGGACTCGTCACTCACCAGGTCATTGTCCACTACAGGGACTACGCGAGGAACGGCGGCAGGGTTCGGTTGTCGTCCTGCGGCACCCAGCGGCCGTCTCGCTGCTCGTAGGTCCACTTCGGACCTTCGGTCACCAGGGTGCGCAGCGCCGCGATCAGACGATCGACGTGCTCCGCCGTCGTGCCGAGGCCGATCGACGCGCGCACGGCACGTTCCTCGTGCGATCCGGCCTGCTTGACCAGACGCCCCACGATCACGTGCGCGCAGAACGCGCCGTCGCGCACACCGATGCCGTACTCGGCGGACAGCGCCGCCGCGAGGAAGCCCGCGTCGAAGCCGGAGATCGTGAAGCTCACGACGCCGACCTTGTCCGCGTCGGCCAGGATCGCCAGCTCGCGGAAGCCGGGGATGGTGCGCAGGCCGTTCTGCAGGCGCGTCAGCAGTTCCTGCTCGTGCGCGACGGTCTGCTCCCAGTGCCGCGACAGGATCTCGCAGGCCGCGGCCAGCGCGTGCACGCCGACGACGTTCGGGCTGCCTGCCTCGTGCCGCTCGGGCACAGCGGACCAGGCCACGCCGAGACGGTCGCCGTGGTCTGTCACCTTCGACGTGGCACCGCCGCCGACCAGGTACGGCTGGGCCTGCTGCAGCCAGTCCGCGCGGCCGACCAGCACACCCGCGCCGAACGGCGCGTAGATCTTGTGACCGGAGAACGCGATGTAGTCGACGCCCAGCTCACGGGCGTTGATCGGGCGGTGCGGGGCGAGCTGCGCGGCGTCGAGCGCGATGCGCGCGCCGTGGCGGCGGGCGACCTTCGCGAGCTCGGCGACGGGCCACAGCTCCCCCGTGACGTTGGACGCCCCGGTGACGATCACGAGCCGAGGGCCGACCGGGGCGGCGGCCAGAGCCCGGTCCAGTGCGACAACAAAAGCGGCAGCAGCACCAGACGCAGTATTTGATTCTTCGGCGAGAGCGGAAACGCGCTGGACGTGGGGACCGCGCCACGGCAGCAGCGCCGCGTGGTGCTCGCTGTCGAACAGCACGACGGCGGTGTTCTTGGGAACGCTGCGCGCCAACAGGTTCAGCGAGTCCGTGGTGTTGCGGGTGAAGACGACGGCGTCGGAGGAGTGCGCGCCGACGAACCTGCGGATGCGGTCGCGGGCCTGCTCGTAGACGCGGGTCGAGACCTGCGAGGCGAACCCGGCGCCGCGGTGCACGCTGGCGTACCAGGGCAGCAGCTCGTCGACGGCGTCGCGGACCTCCTGAAGACAGGGCGCCGACGCCGCGTGGTCGAGGTTGGCGTAGGTGACGCGCTCTCCGGTGACCAGGGGAACACGCAGGTCGGTGCCGACGACAGCCGGAACGGAAGTGGTGGTTCCAGGGGTGATCGCGAGCGTCATCGAGCTGCCTCCGAGGCCAGGGGCCCCAGCGAAGGCCCGCGCTTGACCGGCGCCCCACGCGCCGGACCAGGTCCTCACCAAGGGCACCCCACCGCGGTTGGAGGGTTGCCGGCCAGCAAGCTTGGGCTTGACGCTGGCTCTCATGACCTGCCGACGACGTTAGCGGAGGGTGACACTTCCGTCGACACCCGATCACATGGTGAGAAGCCTCGGAGACCGACTAATCGCCGGTCTCGCCCTTCCACCTGGCGTAGCGGCCGGCCCTGTCGACGGCCCGTACACGCCGCTCAGCAGCGTCACGCGCCTCTTCGGTGGTGACGATGAGCAACTGGTCCTCCGTCTGCAGCCTGGTCGTTGGTTGTGGCGTGAAACTCTTCCCCGAGCGCACCACGAGGCTGACCGTGGCCCCGGTCGGCAGCCGCAGTTCGGACATGTAGACGCCGTGCAGCTTCGACCCGCGCTGGATGTGCACCTGCAGCAGTTCTGCCCCCAGCTCGTCGAGCGGCGAGGCGTCGACCTGGACCTCCTGCGCCTCCCCTGCCTTCACCAGCCCGAGCCGCCGCGCGAGGAACGGCAGCGTCGTGCCCTGCACCACCGTCAGCACGATGACCAGCAGGAACACCACGTCGACCAGCTCGCGGGCGCCCTCGACGCCCTGGATCAGCGGGATCAGCGCGAACACGATCGGCACCGCGCCGCGCAGCCCCGACCAGGAGAGGAACGCCTGTTCGCGCCAGGGCACCTTGAACGGCAGCGAGGCGAGGACCACCGACAGCGGCCGGGCCACGAACGTCAGCACCACGCCCGCGACCAGCGCGGGGAACAGCACGTCGAGCAGGCGCGACGGCGAGGCGTAGAGGCCGAGCAGGACGAAGAGCCCGATCTGGGCGAGCCAGCCCAGGCCTTCGGCGAACGAGAGGGTGTCGGCGCGGTGCGGCAGGCGGGCGTTGCCCAGGACCAGCGCGGCGACGTACGTGGCGAGGAATCCGGAGGCGTGCAGGAGGTCGCCGGCCGTGTAGGCCATGACGCACACCGCCACCGTGGCGAGCGGGTACAGACCGGTGGAGGGCAGCGCCGCGCGTCTGAGCCCGGCCCCGCCGAGATAGCCGAGGGCCACGCCGATGAGCGCGCCCGCGCCCAGTTCGTAGATCACCAGCAGTGGCGCGGTCCAGGAGATCTGGTCCGAGGAGGCCAGCAGCACCACGGCGATGTAGACCGGCGCGTCGTTGAGGCCGGACTCCAGTTCGAGTGCGCCCGTGAGCCGTGCGCCGACACCCAACGAGCGCAGGACGCTGAAGACGGCGGCCGCGTCGGTGGACGACAGGACCGCGCCCCACAGCAACGCCATCCGCCAGTCGAGGCCCAGCAGGAAGTGCAACGCCGTTCCGGTCACCGCCACGCTCACCGCGACGGCCACTGTGGACAGTGCGACGCCCAGCCGCAGCGAGGACTTCACCGCGCTCCAGCGGGTGGTGATGCCGCCCTCGGTCAGGATCAGCACCAGCGCCGCGATGCCGAGGGACTGGGTGAGGTCGGCGTCGTCGAACCTGATGCCGACGACGGACTCGCCGAGGACCACGCCGATGCCCAGGTACAGCAGAAGTGAGGGCAGCCCGAGCCGGGTCGACACCCGCACCGCGATCACGGAGATCAGCAGTACGGCCGCGCCGATGCCCAGAACGACCGTGACGTCACCCACCTGGACCATTCTGGTTGATCACCACCGATTCCGACGAATCCGACGATCGCCTCTACCGGGCTCATGCACGGAGGAGCATGTTGATCAGTGGCTCAATCCCTAACCCTGCACGGAGTTGAACCATGAGGATCCTGATCGCGCTGGCGGCCGCCTTGATGGTGACCGGAGCGACCACCGCACAGGCGGCGGCACCCGCGGCTCTCGTCGCACCGAACATCAACGTCGCGAACGTCCAAGCACACCTGAACCAGTTCCAGTCGATCGCCAACTCCAACGGCGGCAACCGCGCCCACGGACGACCGGGGTACCTGGCCTCGATCAACTGGGTGAAGAGCAAGCTCGACGCGGCCGGCTTCACGACGCGCGTCCAGTCGTTCACCTACAACGGCGCCACCGGCTACAACCTGATCGCGGACTACCCCGGCGGCGACCTGAACAACGTCGTCATGCTGGGCGGCCACCTCGACAGCGTCACGGCGGGCCCCGGCATCAACGACAACGGCACGGGCTCCGCGTCGATCCTGGAGGTCGCCCTCCAGATGAAGGCGACGAACTTCCAGCCGACCAAGCACGTGCGGTTCGGCTGGTGGGGTGCGGAGGAACTCGGGCTGCGCGGCTCGACGTTCTACGTGAAATCCCTGTCCACCAACGAGAAGTCGAGGATCAAGGCGTACCTGAACTTCGACATGACCGGTTCGCCGAACCCCGGCTACTTCGTCTACAACGGCTCCGACCGCCAGCCCCCCGGTTCGGTGGCATTGCAGCAGCGGCTGCAGGAGGGCTTCACCTCGATCGGCGTCCAGACCGAGCTGACCAACGTCGGCGGCCGCTCCGACCACGCGGCGTTCGCACAGGAGGGCATCGCGACCGGAGGCACGTTCACCGGCGCCGAGCAGACCAAGACCGCGGCCCAGGCTCGGAAGTGGGGCGGTACGGCCGGCCAGGCCTTCGACCGCTGCTACCACCGCTCCTGCGACACGACGTCCAACGTCAACGCCACGGCGCTCGACCGCAACGCGGACGTGATCGCCTACGCGTTGTGGGCGACCGCGGCCTGATCTGACTTCTGCGTGAGCACCTGCACGGCCTCGTCGAGCACCGGTTCGACGAGGCCGGGCAGGGTCGCCCACATCTGCACCTGCCCCAGGTAGAGGCTGAACGCGATGAGCGCACGCTTCTTCGCGTGCTCCTGGTCGAACCCGAGTTGCTCGAACAACTCGGTCAGGTAGCCGATCCTCTTCACGGTGACGCGCTGGAGGACCGGAGCGATCACCTCGTTGCCCGCGCCAGCCTGCAACGCCATCTCCACCGACCCCTTGCGGGTCTGGTCGAGCACCACGGTGAACAGCGTCCTGAGCTTCTCGTGCGGGGTCCTCCCGGACTCGGCCAGCTCGATGACCTTCTCGGTGTGCTCCCGCTCCCACCGCTCGACCGTCGCCTTCAGCAACGCCTCGCGGTTCGGGAAGTGGTGGTAGACGCTCCCCTTCGTGGCCCCGGCCCGCGCCGCCAAGGGCTCGATCGCGACGGCCTGAAGCCCGCCTTCGGCCAGCGCTCTCAGCGCTATCTCAGTCCAGTCGTCACGATTTCGCCGCACCACACTTCCGTACGCTAGCGTACGTTCCAGGAACATACGGCAGCGTATGGAGGGGATGCACATGATCAAGAACGTCCACACCCGCGACCTGGGCGTGCCCGCAGGCCCGTTCGTCGAGCGCATCCAGGAACTCTGGCCACCCGCCTGGGGCAAGCTGGCGTTCGACCGTCCGCTGGGCATCGGCGCGGACGGCGGGCACGGCCCGATCCGGTACCACTGCACGGAGTTCGTCCCCGGCGAGTCGGTCACCTTCGAGTTCTCCGACATGTCGGGCAGCCACACGCTCTCGGCGTCCGGCACGGTCCTGCGGCACGAGCTGATCGGCCGGTTCGGCCTCGAGGACCGGCTGCGCTGGGCGCTGGCGATCAGATGGCTGCAC
This sequence comes from Lentzea sp. NPDC051208, assembly GCF_040682435.1. Taxonomy (NCBI): domain Bacteria; kingdom Bacillati; phylum Actinomycetota; class Actinomycetes; order Pseudonocardiales; family Pseudonocardiaceae; genus Lentzea; species Lentzea sp. NPDC051208. Next base: position 7,625 of record NZ_JBFBAW010000009.1, read on the forward strand.
GACGCGTGCCTGGAGGACCTGTTCGACGCCTGCGAACGCGCGGCGGGCCGCGAGCCCGCCGCACCAGCCCGATGGTCGCCCTGGGTCAGGCTGGTGCGGCGGTTGTTCACTCCACGGGCACGGCCCGGTCGCTCACAGCCCGGTCACGCACATCAGGATCACTCGCAGCGCGCGTGAACCGGCGTGTAGGTGCCCTCGCTGTACGACCAGCCGTACAACGACCCGGTGTCCGCGAACTCCTCGTAGCCGGCGGTCACCGGAGGCTGGTCGAACTGGCCCGTGGAGCGCCAGATCGCGGCCGGGCCGGGGAAGTGCCCTTCTCCCACCGTGCGCCCCAGGACGTCACCGGACGAGGTGACGCGCGTGGCTTCGGCCGACCCTTCCAGGGTGCGGACGAGGCCACCCCGCAGGTCCCACTCCACGCCGATCGGGTTCGCCCAGTTCTCCTGCGCCGAGAAGCCGACCACCCGGCCGTTGCGGATGCCCTGGACCCTGGTCTCGCTGTGCCCGCGCAACGGTTGTAAGAGGGTGCGCTCGCCCCCCTCGTCCCAGACGTAGGACTGCGTGGGTTCCTCGGCCGAACCAGAGCGCCAGGCGGCCACGCGGCCCTGCTCGTCGATGCCGGCGACGGTCCAGTGCGCACCGTCGTCGGTGCCGGAGACGGAACGCGGGTCAGCCGAGTCCCCCGGGCCAGATCGCCACCGTGCGGCCGGAGTTGCCGACCGTGGTGCCGGAGTTGTTCAGCGCCACGGCGAAGGCGTAGCCGGCCCCTGGTAACGGGTTCAGGTCCACTCCCGCACGGCGGGCACGCCCCTGTGAGGAGTTGATCAGGACGGTGCCCGAGGAGTTGACGTCGGCCGCGAACTCGCCGGGCGCCAGCGGCTGTGACTCCACGGAACCGTTGTGCCACAGCAAGACCACGTCGCGCCACGGCGTGGCCACGCCAGTGCCCACCACGTGGCTGCCGTCGATCGCGGCGCCGGTGATCTGCGAGAAACTCGTCCCCTCGGGCAGAGGCAGAGCAGTCGACGTCCACGCGCAGCCGGCCGCGGACGCCGGTACGGGAGCCAGCAGGCTCAAGACGCTCACGGACGCGACCAGCAGAACCCTCATCACTCCCCTCCCGCACAGTCGAGCAGCAACGGGGACGTACCGGCCGTGCCGTAGATGTCGCCCTCGTCGGTCAACGAGGGATACGCGGGTACACCAGGCGTCGGACGCGAACCACTGGGATCCGCCCACAACTCCGTGTCGCCCCAGGTGGTCTTGCCGAGCAGGTGACCGTGCGAGTTCACCGCCAGGACCTCCGCGGCGAAGGCGTACGGCTCACTCACCGCGCCGGACACGTCCCACCGGACGACCTTCGACTCGGCCACGCCCACGGCGTTGTTCCCGCGCACGGCCTTCATCTCGGCGCTGCCGAGCGGGACGACGTCGCCGGACGGGCGGATCCAGTGCGCGACGCCGCCCGACGTGGCCAGCACCGAACCGTCGTCGGCGACGCCCACCGGCATCCACGACGCGTCCGTGCCCGGAACCCGTTGTGGCACAGCGGAATCCGCCGGCCACACCACGGGCTTGCCGTCCGAACGCCCGAGCACGTCGCCGCGCTCGTTGATGTCCAGAGCCTCGACCCGGTGCTCACCGGGCAGGCCCTGCAGACCCTGCACCGAGTCCGGCACACCCGCCCGCCACCGCGCGGCGGCCGGGAACAGCTGCGCGGTCAGGATCACCACGCCGGACGAGTTCACGTCCTGCGCCCACGACGGGTTGCGGAAGGACGACAGCTGGTCGACCAGCTGCCCGTCCTTCCACACCAGCGCCGTGCTGCCGGACATCGACCAGAACGACCCGGTGCCCACGGCGAACGAGCCGGCCGCCGACACCACGCCGTGACTCCGCACGGCAGGCGGCACCGGCAGTTCGACGTACTCCCACGATCTGCACGCGGCGACCGGATCGGCCGCCGGATCAGCCGACGCGGTGGCGGGCACCACCACACCGGCCGACAGGACCAGTGCGCCCACGAAGACGCGCCATCCCCCAGTCAGGACCATCGCAACCCCCTTGCTAGTTGGCCTGGTTCGACCGTAGCGAGGGTGTCCGACAATTTTTCCGGCGAGCACGACGCGGGGCCGCCATCCGAAGACAGCGGCCCCGCGGTTCACTCGAATGGATCAGGCCTTGGCGACAGCGACCTTCACCTTGGCGCCGTCACCGACGGTGCCCTCGGCCGTGCCCTCGCCGAACACCACCGACGTCGTCAGCGTCTCCGCCTGGACGAACTCCAGGTGCGGCTCCACCGCGGCACGCACCGCGTCCGGCAGCTCCAGCGTCAGCGTGATCCGGTCGGACACGTCGAGCTGGGCGTCCTTGCGCGCCTGCTGCACCACGCGCACCAGGTCGCGCGCGACACCCTCGGCCTCCAGTTCCGGCGACACCACCGTGTCGAGCACGACGACACCGGCACCGCCGGGCAGAGCGGCCGTGGCGGCGGGATCCGTTGCCACCAGGCGCTGTTCGTACTCACCCTCGAACAGCTCGACACCGGCGGCGACGATCCTGCCGTCCACCTCGGACCAGTCACCGGCCTTGACGGCCTTGATGACCTTCTGCACGTTCGGCCCGAGCCGCGGCCCGGCCGCCCGCGCGTTGACGACCAGCTGGAACTGCCCGTAGGCGTCGACGTCCGTGGACAGCGACACCTCCTTGACGTTGACCTCGTCGCGCACGATCCCGGCGAAGTCCTCCAGCGAGCCCGCCACCGGCGACGCCACCGTCAAACGCGCCAGCGGAAGCCGCACGCGCAGCTTGTTCGCCTTGCGCAGCGACAACGCCGTCGAGCAGACGTCGCGCACCTCGTCCATCGCCGCGACCAGCGCGTCGTCCGCCGGCAGGTCCGACACCGACGGGAAGTCCGTCAGGTGCACCGAACGGCCACCGGTCAGCCCGCGCCACACGACCTCGGAGGTGTACGGCAGCAACGGCGCGGTGACGCGCGTGACGACCTCCAGCACGGTGTGCAGGGTGTCGATCGCGTCCTGCTCGCCGTCCCAGAACCGCTGCCGCGACCGCCGCACGTACCAGTTCGTCAGCACCTCCAGGTACTCGCGCACCAGCTGGCACGCACCGGAGATGTCGTAGACGTCCATCGCCGTCTGGACGTCGCGCACCAGGTCGTGCGTCTTCGCCAGCGCGTACCGGTCGAGCACGTTCTTCGAGTCGACGCGCCACGTGCCCTCCTTCCCGGAAGCGTTGGAGTACAACGCGAGGAAGTACCAGGAGTTCCACAACGGCAGCACCGCCTGGCGCACCGCGTCCCGGATGCCGCGCTCGGTCACCACGAGGTCGCCACCGCGCAGGATCGGCGAGGCCATGAGGAACCAGCGCATGGCGTCGGAGCCGTCGCGGTCGAAGACCTCGTTGACGTCCGGGTAGTTCTTCAGCGACTTGGACATCTTCTGGCCGTCGTCACCGAGCACGATGCCGTGCGCCACGCAGTCGCGGAACGCGGGCCGGTCGAACAACGCCGTCGCGAGCACGTGCAGCGTGTAGAACCAGCCACGCGTCTGCCCGTTGTACTCGACGATGAAGTTGCCCGGGTAGTGGTTCTCGAACCAGTCCGCGTTCTCGAACGGGTAGTGCACCTGCGCGAACGACATCGAGCCCGACTCGAACCAGCAGTCGAGCACGTCCGGGATGCGCCGCATCGTCGACTGACCGCTCGGGTCGTCCGGGTTCGGCCGCGTCAGCTCGTCGATGAACGGCCGGTGCAGGTTGTCCGGGCGCACGCCGAAGTCGCGCTCCAGCTCGTCCAGCGACCCGTACACGTCCGTGCGCGGGAACTCGGGGTTGTCCGAGGTCCACACCGGCAGCGGCGAGCCCCAGTACCGGTTGCGCGAGATGTTCCAGTCGCGCGCGTTCTCGAGCCACTTGCCGAACTGGCCGTCCTTGATGTGGCCGGGCACCCAGTTGATCTGCTGGTTGAGCTCGACCATCCGGTCCTTGAACTGCGTGACCGCGACGAACCACGCCGACAGCGCGCGCTGGATCAGCGGGTTCGCACACCGCCAGCAGTGCGGGTACGGGTGGTCGTAGGTCTCGTGACGCAGCAGCAGGCCCGCTTCCTTGAGGTCGCGGATGATCAGCTTGTTCGCCTCGAAGACGTGCACGCCCTGGTACGGCGCCACCTCCGCGGTGAACTTGCCGTCCGGCCCGACCGGCACGACGACCTCGATGCCCGCCGCGTCCGTCACGACCTTGTCGTCCTCACCGAACGCCGGCGCGATGTGGACGATGCCCGTGCCGTCGTCGGTCGTCACGTAGTCGGCCGTCAGGACCTGGTGCGCGTTCTCGCGGCCCACGAAGAAGTCGAACGGCGGCAGGTACTTCTTGCCGACCAGGTCCGAGCCCTTGTAGCGCGCGACGACCTCGGGCTCCTCGCCCAGCTCACGCGCGTACGCCGCGACACGGGCCTCGGCGAGCAGGTACCTGTCACCGTCGGAGCCCACGACCGTCACGTAGTCGACGTCCGGGTGCACCGCGGCGGCGAGGTTGCTCGGCAGCGTCCACGGCGTCGTCGTCCAGACCAGGGCCTTCTCGCCGGACTCCAGGCGCAGCGCCACCGTGACGGCCGGATCCTGCCGGTCCCGGTAGGCGTCGTCCATCTTGGTCTCGGTGTTGGACAGCGGCGTCTGGCAACGCCAGCAGTACCAGAGCACCCGGAAGCCCTCGTAGATCAAGCCCTTGTCCCACAAGGCCTTGAACGCCCACATGACGCTTTCCATGTAGTCGAGGTCGAGCGTCTTGTAGTCGTTGTCGAAGTCGACCCAGCGAGCCTGCCGCGTCACGTAGTCGCGCCACTGGTCCGTGTACTGCAGCACGGAAGTGCGGCACGCCTCGTTGAACTTCTCGATGCCCAGCTCGTCGATCTCGTGCTTCTGCGTGATGCCGAGCTGCTTCTCCGCCTCGTACTCGGCGGGCATGCCGTGCGTGTCCCAGCCGAACCGGCGCTCGACGTGCTTGCCGCGCATCGTCTGGTAGCGCGGCACGACGTCCTTGACGTAGCCGGTCAGCAGGTGCCCGTAGTGCGGCAGGCCGTTGGCGAACGGCGGGCCGTCGTAGAAGACGAACTCGTTCTCGCCGTGCTCACCGGCCGGGTTGCGGTCGATGCTCGCCTGGAAGGTCTCGTCGTCCTTCCAGTACCCGAGCACGTCCTGCTCGAGGTTCGGAAAGGACGGCTGCGCCGGGACCTCGTTCGCTCCGGCCCTGGGGTAGGCCATCTTCACTGCTCCTCGCGGTCAGATGCGACACGCGAGGACGACACGCCGATGTGGCTCGGCCTGCCGCGGTACCACCCCGCTTGCCCGCCTGACGGCGAGCCTCTCGTTCTTCGGCTGTGACGGGCCGGTCCCGTCCGGTTCTACTGAGATGCTCGCGCATCCGTTCTTCCGGAGGCTCCCCGGTGATGGCCGGATCGGTGCCTGTGAGTTACAGGGTAACCGGAGGCGCAAACCGTATGCTCGGCCGATGACGTTGACCATCGCGTTGTCGATCGTGCTGGCCCTGCTGTTCGTGGCGACAGGCGCGGGCAAGCTGTTCGGTGCGAAGGCGTCACTCGAGGCACGCGACCACTTCCGGATGAACCCGGCGCTGTGGCGCACCATCGGCGCGCTGGAGTGGGCGGGCGCGGCGGGTCTCGTCGTCGGCCTGTTCACGTGGGAATGGGTGGCGCACGCGGCCGCCGTCGGCCTCGGGCTGCTGATGGTCGGTGCCACGATCACGCGGTTGCGGTACGACTCGAAGCCCACGGGTGTCGTCGTGGACCTCGCGCTGCTCGCGTTGCTGATCATGCTCCTGTTCTTGGACCGGTGAGGTTCCACCTCTTCGGCCCGCCCGAGGTCCGGCGGGGCACCGACCTCGTCGGCGTGGGCCACGCACGTCAGCTGAGCGTGCTGGCGGTGTTGCTGGTGGACGTCAACCAGGTCGTCGGTGTCGACAAGCTGCTGGCACGGGTGTGGGGCGATGTGCCGCCGCGGCAGGCCAAGGCCGCGCTCTACAGCTACGTGTCGCGGTTGCGGGCGGCGTTGGGCGGTATCCCGATCGTGCGCCGCTCTGGCGGGTACGTGCTGGAGGCCGACCCTGCGTCGATCGACCTGCATCACTTCCGCTCTCTCGTGGCGCTCGGACGGCCTGCCGAGGCCATGCCGCTCGTGCGCGGCGAACCGTTCGGGGGGCTGCACGGCGCGTGGTTCGACGGTCTGCGCGAAACGCTGGCGGGTGGGATCGCCGCGGCCGAACTGGACCACACCGACGCGCGCCTGGCCGCCGGCGAACATGTGTCGCTGGTTGCCGAGCTGACCGCGCGCACGTCCGAACGTCCGCTCGACGAACGCCCTGCGGTGCAACTGATGCGTGCGTTGATCGGCGCCGGACAACGCGCCGATGCGATCGCCTACTACTCGCGGCTCCGCGATCGGCTCGCGGACGAACTGGGCCTCGACCCCGGTCCCGCGTTGCGCGACCTGCACGCGTCGCTGGTCCAGCGTCCACAGTGGAGCCCGCGGCAACTTCCGCCGCCCCCGCGGATTTCACCGGCGTGGCGGCCGAACTCGCGGCCCTCGACCTGGACGGTCCGATCGTCGCGATCACCGGCCGGCCAGCGACCCGGCCGACGTCGTCCGCGAGTTCATCACCACGCTCGGCACAAGCCCGGACGGCATCCCGCCGGAGCCGCACGCGCAGACGGCGCTCTACCGCACGTTGCTGGCCGACCGGCGAATGCTGATCGTGCTCGACAACGCCGCGGACACCGCGCAAGTCGTGCCGCTGATACCGGGCACACCACGCTGCCGTGTCGTCGTGACGAGCCGCGAACGCCTGCCAGGCCTCGTCACCGCCCACGGCGCGCGCCCGGTCGTGCTCTGAGTAGATCCACTCATGGCGCGCCGAGTTCCACCTCCCCCAGACTTCTCGACGAGGTGATTGGGGGATCACGTGGAAGTTCTGGCACTCGCCCTGCGGCGACCAGCCGCTCACCGCGTTCCTGGTTCGGGTCGACTTCATCCGCTGACACCCTGGGGGTAACCATGATTCGCGCTGTTCTGACCACCACGGCCTTACTGCTCGCCACCGCCACACCGGCCTCGGCCGACGCCACCGGCTATCTCTTCTGGGACTCCGACCCGGAGGCACACCCGACTCAGGGCCGCTCCGGCAACTGGACGCCACCGGAGCTGTTCTCCGTGCGCGAGGACCCGGAGGAGGGCAACCTCATCCGGATCAAGGGCGAGTCCTCCGACGGGTGGGAGTACCTCATGATCCAGCTGTACCGCCACGACGGGCAGCGCATCACGGAGGGCCACTTCGAGAACCAGAAGGTCCTGGTCGTGAACCGCGGCCTCGGCTGGTACGACAACGGCGGCGACTTCGCCGTCGAGCACATCGCCTACAACGACGAGGGTCTGATCTCGGAGTTCGACGCCGCGATCGAGCACCACTACGAGGACCAGCCGAACACCACGTTCCGCGCGAAGGTCAGCTACCGGCGCTGAGGTCGGGAGGGGTGGTCGTGTTCCGTCTGCGGAGCACGACCACTCCGGCCACCACGAGTGCGAGCAGCACAACGCCGCTGATCGGCAACGTCCAGCGCTCGAGGAGAGTGCGCGGGGGCATGGCCTCGCGGACGAAGGCGCGCACCTCGTCCCGCATCGACGAGTCCGCGGTCAGCGCCGCCCCGGACGCCGCGCCCGGCGCGATCTTCAGCCTGCTGTCCGGCGCGGCCCCGGCGACCTCGCGTGCTTCGCCGGCCATGTCGTCGTTCTGCGCCGCGGCGACGAAGGCCGGCACGTCGACCGCCCTGACTCCTGCCACGGCGTCGAGTTCCGTGCCCTGCCTGGTGACCGCGAACGGGGAGAGCAGGACCAGCCCCTTCAGGCCGGAGATCTTCTCGGCTGTCGCGGCGACAGCGGTGGCACCGGTGCCGGCCCCGGCGGCCACGATCGAGGTCGCGTCACGACGCTGGAGCTCCCGCGCGGCGCCCATCACGTCCAAGCCGTACCGGTACTCGCCCCTCGGGACGACCCCGGCCCGCACCTGGTGGAGAAACACCTGGTAGCCGTCGTCCGCGAGTTGCCGGGCCAACGGCAGCCACGCGCAGAGAGACTCGCCAGTGCCGGGTGTGAGCAGCACGCCACTGGATCCGCTGCCCAGCACCAGTCCACGCAACACGACGTGGTCGTCGGCTCTGAAGCTGATCGCGTCATGACGCAGATCCGCGGGCACGCACTGATCCAGCTCGGGTTGTGCGGTCGCTGGGGCTGCACCGGCGAGGACGAACGCGGAAACGACGGCCAGGGCTCTCAGCCTCATGGCTCGTTCCTACCGCCAGACCGCACCGCTCGTCCGCGAAACGGACTCAGCCGCCGGTACGGCTCCTGCGGACCAGCACCGCATCAGGGGTGCACAGGGCGCAAGGCGTGAACTGCAGCTGCCGTGCCTCCTGCACCGGGAGGCCCAGCGTGGGCCTCCCGGCAAGCCAGGAGCACGAACTCAGGTGGTATCGGGGCCGTTCGTCCAGCACCCGCACCTCATCCACCAGATCGGCCACGACGAGCAGGTCCGCCGCGTCGGTGTCCTCTTCCGGTGGTTCCTCGTCAGCGGACGGCGTGTCGGCTACCGCCGGCTCCACCACCCGTTGATCATCAACTGCAGCTAGTTGATCTACACTCTGCGTGTCGGCAGCGGGGTCCCCCGGCCGTCTCCGCCACCAGTCCCAAGCAAGGACCAGGGCGGCGAGCACGCTCGCTCCCACGGACGACCACGCCCAGATCGTGTTGGACGTGGCCAGCGCAGGGACGAGCAACCCGAGGGCTGCCAGCACCAGAAGTAGAACTACGAAGAGCACCTAGCGAACAGTAGTTCAGCCCGCTTCGGCACGTGCGCCGAAGGAGTAGCCCTGGGAACGACCCTCGGACGGAGCGGCCGGGCCGCGGTCCTGGAGGTCGCGCAGGGACGACTCGAGCATCGTCTTCAGTCGCGTGCGGTACTCGCGCTCGAACGTCTGCAGCTTGTCGATCTGCTTCTCGAGCGTGTTCTTCTCCTGGGTGATGTTGCCCATCACCTCAGCGTGCTTGCGCTGCGCGTCACGGTCCAGCGCGGTGGCCTTCTCACGGGCCTGCCGCTCCAGCGTCTCGGAACGCGTCCGCGCGTCGTTGAGCATGGTCTCGGCACGCGTGCGCGCCTCGTTGACCATCGTGTCGGCCTTGGCACGGGCCTCGGACAACAGCTGCTCGGACTTCGTGCGCGCCTCGGACAGCATGCCGTCCGCTTCGGCCTTCGCCTCGCCCGTCAGCCGGTCCGCCATCTCCTGGGCAAGGCCCAGGACCTTCGCGGCCTGCACGTGGTGGTCTCCGCCACCACCGGGGGACGTCTGCTCCATGACCGAGGGCGGCGGGACCGGCGCCAGGCGGCGCGGCTCCTCCACCGGCATACGGCTCGTCATGGGGCTGGCAGCGGCCTTCGCTCGCGCGTCGTCGAGGTCGGCACGCGACGTCTCGAGCTGCTGGTCGAGCTGCTCGACCTGCTGACGGAGGTCGTTGTTCTCCTCGATCAAGCGGGCGAGCTCGCCCTCAACCAGGTCGAGGAACGCGTCCACCTCGTCCTCGTTGTAGCCCCGCTTGCCAATCGGCGGCTTGCTGAATGCAACATTGTGCACATCAGCGGGGGTCAACGGCATCGGATCACCTCTCGCACTCCTGGGCTGCGGTCATCCCACGGTTCCCCGTCACCTGGGATCTGCGAATCGCATCAGAATGATAACGACTAGCCACAGCACAATAATCGATAGGTCCAGCCCGACGCCCCCGATCCGCACCGTCGGGATCACCCGGCGGAGCCAACGGACCGGTGGGTCGGTGACCGTGTAGACGGTCTCAAGCGTCACGGCTACGCCGCCAGCTGGGCGCCATTCCCTCGCGAACGTCCGCACCATCTCGACCACGACACGCGCGGTCAGGAACAGGGAGAACGCGAACAGGACGTAGAAGATGACGAGACGGATGGGGTCCACGGCTCAACTCTAACCGTGGTTCCCGAACCCGCCCTCGGCCAGCTTCCTGCGGTCCTCCGCCGTGACGTCAACGTTCGGCGGTGAGAGAAGGAACACCCTGCTCGTGATCTTGTCCATGGACCCGCGCAGAGCGAACGCCAGTCCGGCCGAGAAGTCGACGAGACGCTTGGCGTCCGCGTCGTCCATGTCGGTCAGGTTCAAGATCACAGGGGTGCCGTCGCGGTAGTGCTCCCCGATCGTGCGCGCCTCGCTGTAGGTACGGGGGTGAAGCGTGGTGATGCGCGCCAACGGGTTGCCTGCCGGCTCGGCAACCGGGCGCAGCCTGCTCACGGGCTCGCGCTGCGGCTCGACAGCGAGTGCGCCGTGCACGGGTGCATCGGCACTCCAGCGCCGCGTGCCCGGAGGGTTGCCCCCGCGCCGCGGCTCTGGCTCGTAGTCGTCCGGCTCGTCGATGTCGGCCCGGTACCCGGAGCCCTGGAGCTCCGACCGGCCCGGCGTGAACACGCGGCTGCGCCGCGGATACGGGTCGTAGTCGTCGGCCTCGGCCGCGTACTCGGACCGGTAGTCGCCGTAGCGACCTCGGTCGTCGTCGTAGCCGGGGTCGTCTGCGTACTCGGCGGGGACCATCCCGAAGTAGGCCTTCAGCTTGTGCAAAGCGCTCATTCCAGCCCCTCCTCGGCGGTTCCCCACTCTTAGGGACGGTGCGGACGGTCCCGAGGTTCCCGACAACCTAAGGCGAGGTTAGTCGCCGGCCGCCGAGCAACGCCGTTCCGACACGCACACAGGTCGATCCGTGCGAGATGGCATCTTCCAGGTCACCACTCATTCCCGCTGACATGTGGATGGCAGTGGGATGATCATCACGTAGGCGTGATACCACCGAAGCCAACGCCTGAAACGCCTGCGACGGCTTCATCGTCCGCGGCGCGACAGTCATCGCACCTCGGAGAATAAGATCACCCGAACGAGTGATCACGCCAGCCAGTTCCGCCACATCCGCAACAGCAACCCCACCGCGCGACGTGTCCCCGTCGATGCTGACCTGCAACAACACGTCGAGCGTCCGCTCTTTCGCACGCGCGGCCTTCGCCAGCGCCTCGGCCAGCCGGACGCTGTCCACCGAGTCGACCTGACCGGCCCACTCGACGACGGACTTCGCCTTGTTCCGCTGCAACCGCCCGACCATGTGCCACCGCGCCTCGCTGAGATGTCTCAACTGGCCGACCTTCGCACCGGCCTCCTGATCGCGGTTCTCCGCGAAGTTCCGGAGCCCAAGCCCGTACAGGATCTCCACATCGCTCGCGGGCCAGGTTTTCGTCACCGCGAGCAAGGTCACCTCGTCCCGCCGACGCCCCGCCACCTCACACGCCTTGGCGATGCGCTCCTCGACCTCCGCGAGGTTCTCCTTCAACTCCTCGGCACGGTTCACGGCTCAATCCAAATCACCGAAGCAAGCCGCCCGGTAGGCGCCTGCCGCCGATGGCTGAACAGATCCTTCTCCTCGAACGTGCACCGAGGATCAACCCCGATCTTCCCCACTCCGGCACTGGCCAGCTGGTTCCACAGCCCGGCCCGCAAATCCAAGGCAGGCGTACCCTTCCGCGACTTGGAAGCGCTACCGGGCAAGTGCTTCTCGACGTCCTTCTGCATCTCAGCAGGCACCTCGTAACACTCACCGCACACCGAGGGCCCCAGCAACACCTCGATGCGCTCAAGCTCGGCTCCCAGCGCCATCATCGCCTTGAGAGCCTCGACAACCACCCCGACCCGAGCCCCGACACGCCCAGCGTGCACAGCCCCGACAACCCCGGCCTCCTGATCACCGAGCAACACCGGCACGCAGTCGGCAGTCAACACGACAAGCCCGAGACCAGCCCGTTTCGTCACAACGGCATCGGTAGCCTCCAGCGGCTCCCCCTGCGGCCCGTCAACGGTGGCGACAGTCCGCCCGTGCACCTGCTCCATCCAGACCAACCGGTCGGCCGCAAGCCCGATCCCCTCGGCAAGCCGCCCCCGGTTGGCCTCGACCGCCTGAGGGTCGTCCCCAACGTGATCGCCGAGGTTGAACGACTCGTAGGGCGCCTTGGACACGCCACCGGCACGGGTGGTGACAACACGACGAATGCGCACGCCTACACCCTAGTTCGCACGAACCCGCACCCCAGCCCTCCCCCGCGCACACCAAAGCGAGGGGCGAGCCGAGGCGCCCCCCTCCCCAAGCGAAGCCGAAGGCGAGCAGCCCTTCCCCAACGCGACGCCGAAGGCGAGCCGTCTTCACCCAAGCGATGCCGAAGGCGAGCCGTCCTTCCATACGGCAAGGGCGGTGGGGTCCCATCACGAGTCGCGCCATAGCACTTGCTGCAGGCAGGTAGGGGTGTCAACTCGACACGCTTTTCGTCGAGTTGACACCCCTACTCACATGTGGCCCGCTCTTGGCTCGACTCGTGACGAAGCCACCCCACCAACGCGCCCCCCAAAGCAACGCGCCTCCGCCCAACGCAACAGGCGTGCCATCTACCCGCGCACGGCGTGGCCCCCGGCTTTGGATCAGATTGGCGGGGTCTGGGGCGGAGCCCCAGGATCAAGCGGGGTCTGGGGCGGAGCCCCCAGGAATCAACGCAACGTCCGCACGCAACCGGGGGAACGCAACCAACGCGCCCACCCCCCGTACGCTGGACCACAACAAACCCCACCGAGAGGACCAGCGGTGCAACCCGGTCAGTTCGACATGCAGGCCCTTCTCCAGCAGGCCCAGAACATGCAGCAGCAGATGGCGGACGCCCAGCAGCAGCTGGCCGAAACGCAGGTCACCGGCAACGCGGGCAACGGCCTGGTCACCGCGACGGTCACCGGCGGCGGCGAACTGGTCAACCTCGCCATCGACCCGAAGATCGTGGACCCGGAGGACGTGGACACCCTCCAGGACCTGGTGATCGCCGCGATCAAGGACGCCAACGCCAAGGCGCAGGAGCTGGTGGAGCAGAAGCTCGGCCCGCTCGCCCAGGGCGGCCTCGGCGGATTGCTCGGCTAACACCGATGTACGAAGGCCCGGTACAGGACCTCATCGACGAACTGGGCAGACTCCCGGGCGTTGGTCCGAAGAGCGCCCAGCGCATCGCCTTCCACCTGCTGGCAACGGAACCCGCTGACATCGAGCGGCTCCAGCAGGCACTCCAGAAGGTCAAGGAAGGCGTCGTCTTCTGCGACGTCTGCGGCAACGTGAGTGCCGAGACCAGGTGCCGCATCTGCCGCGACCCCAGGCGGGACCTGAGCCTGGTCTGCGTGGTCGAGGAGCCCAAGGACGTCCAGGCGATCGAGCGCACCAGGGAGTTCAAGGGCCGCTACCACGTCCTGGGTGGCGCGCTCGACCCGCTGAGCGGTGTCGGGCCGGACCAGCTGCGGATCAGGCAGCTGCTCAACCGCATCGGCACCGCCGTCGACGGTGTCGACATCTCCGAGGTCATCATCGCCACGGACCCGAACACCGAGGGCGAGGCCACGGCCACCTACCTCGTCCGGATGCTCAGGGACTTCCCGGGCCTGACCGTCACGCGGCTCGCCAGCGGCCTGCCGATGGGCGGCGACCTGGAGTTCGCGGACGAGCTGACGCTGGGACGTGCGCTATCTGGTCGCCGGAGCATGTAGCCAGGACTCCACCGCGGCTGGGCGACACCCGCCTGGTCGCGGTGGACGGCCCGTCGGGTGCGGGCAAGTCGACGTTCGCGAGGAAGCTGGCGGACGAGCTCGACGCCCAGCTCATCAGCACCGACCACTTCGCCACGTGGGACGACCCGACGACGCAGTGGTGGCCGCGGCTGCAACGGGCGCTCGACGAAGTGGCGCGGAACCGCGAGGGTCGCTACCGGAAAACCGACTGGTCCCAGGGGTTTCCGTGCATCGGAGAAGGCGACGAGGTCGTCATCACTCCACAAAGGACCATCATCCTAGAAGGCTTTTCCTCGGCCAGGAAAGCGAACACCCGCCTGAGCCTCGCGATCTTCGTGGATTACGAGGACGAACGAGCACGGCTGGAACGCGCGGTGAAACGCGACGGCGAGCACCAACGCCCGCACTTCATCCGCTGGCAGCAGTACGAACGAGGCTGGTTCGCGGTCGACGAGACCAGGGCCAGGGCTGACTACGTTGTCACGTCAAGCAGTTGAGCCTGGACGACGGACGCCTCGGGCGTTCCGATCGCGCTGAGGACCTCCAGCGACGTCGACCAGTACGAGCGGGCAGCGGCGGCATCACCCAGCGCTGAGGACGCGTCGCCGGCCAGTTGCAGCGCGCGCCCGAACACCCAGCGGTGACCGGAGTCCGCGCCGACCGAGACGGCCCGCAGGGCGCATTCCAGGGCTTCGGCGGCGTCCAGGGTGTCCAGATGGGTGCGGCCCAGCACCAGCAACGCCTCCATCTCGGCCAGGCGGAACTGCGACTTGCCCGCCTCGACCAACGCCTCGGTGGCCGTCGACAGAGCCTCCTCGTAACGGCCGACCGCGCGGTAGGAGGACGCCAGGCCGCGGCGGGCCGAGCAGATGCCCCACGAGTAACCGGTCTCCAGGCCGATGGCCAGCGCGGACGAGAACTGCTCCAAGGCGTCCTCGTAACGGCCACCGCCTTCCAGCGCGCGGCCGAGCAGGTTCTGCGCGTCGCAGACGCTCTTGACGTTCTCCAGGTCCTGCGCGATCTGCATGGCGGCGGACGCTTCGACCGCGGCTTCCTCGTAACGGCCGCGCATGATCAGCGTGATGGCCATGCCCTCGTGCATGGTGTGGCCGAAGTTACGGGCGGCCGCACGTTCGTACAGCTCCCGTGCGCGCACGAAGTAGTCCTCGCCGAGGTCCGGCTTGCCGCGCCACGCCTGCACCTCGCCGAGTGCGCGCATCGAGTTCGCCTGCAGGATCCACGAGTCGAGGCGCTTGCCGTCCTCCAGCGCTTCCTCGAACGTCGACGCGGCGCGGTCGAGCTGGCCGAGCTGCATGTAGACGCCGCCGAGGTTGAACAGAGCGTTCGCGAGCAGCTGGGGCGCGCCCACCCGGCGGGCGATCACCAGGGCACGCTCGAGGTGGTCGGCGGCGTGTTCAAGTTCGCCGAGGTCGATGTAGACGCTGCCCGCGTTGGACAGGACGGCGGCTTCGGCCTGGGGCAGGTCGAGGTGCTCCTGCAGCGCGATGGCCTGCTGGTAGTAGCCGAGCGCGTTGCGGTGCTGCCCGGTCACCCAGTACAGCGTGCCCAGGGAGGACAGCATCGCGAGCTTGCCGAGCTCGTCCCGGGGCGCACGAGCACCCAGCAGGCCGGCCTTCGCGGTCTCGCGCCACTCGGCCGTCAACGACTGCGTGTAGAAGTAGCCGCGCAGGGCGTCGGCCAGCTGCCACGGCGAGTTCTCGGGATCGCGTTCGACGGAGTGCGCCACCAGCGCGACCAGGTTGGCGCGTTCGACGTCCAGCCAGGTCAGGGCCTCGGTGGAGGTGCTGAACGTCCGCGGCACCACGCCGTCGAGCGGGGCCGGGCGCGGGAAGCGGAACAGCGTCGACTTCATCGCCGAGGTGGCGTTGTCGACCGAGCGCACCGCCCAGTCCAGCAGCCGCCGCAACGCGAGCCGCGCGTCCGCACGGCCCTCCTCGAACGCCAGGCGCTCGGCCGCGTAGTCGCGCAGCAGGTCGTGGAACTGGTAGCGGGACGGCGCGTGGTTCGAGATCAGGTTCGCGGTGGCCAGGCGGTCCAGCCGCCGGCGGGCGTCCTGGGTGGTCAGCCCGCTCAGCGCGGCCGCCATCTCGGGCGTGAAGTCCGTGCCGGGAACCAGTGACAGCACCCGGAACATCTGCGCGAGCTCGGGCTTCAACGCCGTGTAGGAGAGGTCGAACGCCGCGTGCACCGCGACCCGTTCGTCGCCCTCGACGGCCAGCGCCGCGAGCCTGTTGCCCGCCCTCAGCTCCTCCACGTAGTCCGCAATGGACAGCTCCGGGCGCGACACGAGGTTCGCGGCTGCGATACGCAAAGCCAATGGCAGATGCGCGCAGAGGGCCGCCAGCTCCAGCGCGGCGTCCTCTTGGGACGCCACCTCGTCCGCACCCAGAATGCCTGCGAGGAGTGACTTCGTCTCGTGCCAGTCGAGCACGTCGAGCCGCACGTTCGACGCCGCGTGCGAGACGGCCAGTCCGCGCAACGTGTCGCGCGACGTCACCAGCACCGCGCACCCCGGCGAACCGGGAAGAAGCGGACGGATCTGCTCGGCGGAAGACGCGTTGTCCAGCAGCAGCAGAACCCGCTGACCGGTCAGCGTGGACCGGAACATCGCCTCCTGCTCGTCCTGGTCCAGCGGCACCTGGTCGGGCTCGGTGCCCAGCGCCCGCAGGAACCGGGGCAGCACGTCCACCGCGCTCAACGGCGGTCCGGGGGCGTATCCGCGCAGGTTGACGTACAGCTGGCCGTCCGCGAAGTCGGCGCGCATCCGGTGCGCCGCGTGCACGGCCAACGCCGTCTTGCCCACGCCCGGCGGCCCGGCCAGCGTCACGACCGGCACGCCCTGCGCGGTCCGCAGCAGGGCCACGATCAACGACACGGCCTCGTCGCGGCCGACGAAATCGGGGATGTCCGCGGGCAGCTGCGACGGGACGACCCGTTCCGGCTTCGCGGCGACCATCGGCGCACCGGCCGAGGCCGCCACCGCGTCGATCGACCCGGACAGCACCTGGCTGTGCACGCGCCGCAGCTCGTCGCCGGGATCGATGCCCAGCTCGTCGCCCAGCAACCGTGAAACGCGCTGGTAGGCGGCCAGCGCCTCGCTCTGCCGGCCCGACCGGTACAGCGCCACCATCAGCTGCGCCCAGAACCGCTCGCGCAGCGGGTGTTCGCTGGTCAGCCTGGACAGCTCCGCGACCAGCTCACCGTGGCGGCCCAGTTCGAGATCGATCTCGACCCGGCGTTCCAGCACGTGCAGGCGGCGCTCGTTGAGCCGCGGCACCTCGTCGCGGTGCAGGATCTCCGACGGCACGTCGACCAGGGCCGCACCCCGCCAGAGGCCCAGCGCGGCGGCGAACGCGGCCGACGCGGCCTGCAGGTTTCCCGCGGCGCGCTCCTGCTCGCCCTGTTCGATCAGGGGCTCGAAGCGCATCAGGTCGATGGTCTTCTCGTCGACGTCGATCAGATATCCGTCGGGCACCGTCTTGATCGGCACCGACGGTCCGAGCAGCTGTCTGAGACGCATCACATATGTCTGCAGCGTCGCGCGCGCACGAGCGGGTGGATCTTCACCCCACACGTTGGCGGCGAGTTCGTCCACGGACAAGGACGTGCCCGCACGCAGCAGCAGCGACACGAGCAGAGCGCGCTGCCGACCTGCCCTGACCAGCAGAGGTTCACCGTCGAGGAGGACTTGGAGAGGGCCGAGCACGCGGAACTCGACCATTCTGCTCATGTGACCTCCTCCGCGTGTCGGTGTTGTTTCTACAGCCTAAGAGAGCGTCCGACGCATCTGCCGTGCTCACGTTGGGTCAGCGGCCGTGCGCCGGACGTATCAGAATGCCTGGTCTAGTGGCCGGATCGTGACCTGAGTAACCCCGGGCGGGGTATCTACAACGGTTATGGTCGGCGACCACACCGTGAGATGTGCGGATTGTCCAAGGGGTGTTTGATGGTCCACTCAGTAACGGCTCGCCGCCGTTGGGTTGCCGCGATCGGCTTCCTCAGCGTCAGCGCGCTCGCCCTGTCCGGTTGCGCGCAATCCCAGCGCGACTCTGGCGGCGGCGGCAAGGAAGGCGGCACGCTGACCTTCGGCGCTGCCGGCGCGCCGAAGCTCTTCGACCCGTTCTACGCGACCGACGGTGAGACCTTCCGGGTCTCCCGCCAGATGTTCGAGGGTCTGGTCGGCTTCAAGCCGGGTACCGCCGAGGTCGAGCCCGCGCTGGCCACGAAGTACGAGCCGAGTGCCGATGGCAAGACGTGGACGTTCACCCTCAAGGAGGGCGTGAAGTTCCACGACGGCACGGACTTCAACGCCGAGGCCGTGTGCTTCAACTTCAACCGCTGGTACAACCAGAAGGGCGCCGGCCAGTCCGACGCCGTCTCGCAGTACTGGCTGGACAACTTCGGCGGGTTCGCGACGACGCCGGACAAGCCCTCGCTGTTCAAGGCCTGCACGGCCAAGGACGCCAAGACCGCCGTGGTCGAGCTGAACGAGGTCACCTCGCAGTTCCCGTCGGTCCTCGGCTTCACGTCGTTCTCGATCTCCAGCCCCGACGCGCTGAAGAAGTACGACGCGGACAACGTCCAGGCCGCCGGTGACGCGTTCACCTACCCGGCCTACGCGAACGAGCACCCGACCGGCACGGGCCCGTTCAAGTTCGGCAAGTACGACAAGGCCAACAACACCGTGGAGCTCGTGCGCAACGACGCCTACCACGGCTCCAAGGCCAAGCTGGACAAGATCATCTTCAAGATCATCCCGGACGAGACCGCCCGCAAGCAGGCGCTCAAGGCCGGCGACATCGACGGGTACGACCTGCCGAACGCGGCTGACTGGGCCGGCCTGAAGTCCGACGGCTTCAACGTCGCGATCCGCCCGGCGTTCAACGTGTTCTACCTGGGCATCAACCAGAAGAACAACCCGAAGCTCGCCGACCTCAAGGTCCGCCAGGCCCTGATGTACGCGATCAACCGCGAGCAGCTGGTCAAGTCGCAGCTGCCCGAGGGCGCCAAGGTCGCGACGCAGTTCATGCCGGACACCGTCAACGGCTACAACAAGGACATCAAGGCCGTCAGCTACGACGCCGCCAAGGCCAAGTCGCTGCTGGCCGAGGCCGGTGCCTCCGACCTGACGCTGAAGTTCTACTGGCCGTCCGAGGTCACGCGTCCGTACATGCCGTCCCCGAAGGACCTGTTCGGCGCCATCTCGACCGACCTGCAGGCCGCCGGCATCAAGATCGACGTCGTCACCAAGCCGTGGAACGGTGGCTACCTGACCGACGTCGACCAGGGCATCCCGGACCTGTTCCTGCTCGGCTGGACCGGTGACAACGGCACCGCGCACAACTGGGTCGGCACCTTCTTCGGCCGCACCGACAACCGCTTCAACACCGGTGTGTCGGCGTGGGGCAACACGCTGAAGGACGACCTGGCGAAGGCCAACTCCGAGCCGGACGAGGCCAAGCGCACCAAGCTGTACGAAGAGATCAACAAGAAGATCATGGACGAGTACCTGCCCGCGATCCCGATCTCGCACTCCCCGCCCGCTCTGGTGTTGAAGTCGGACATCAAGGGTGTCGTCCCGAGCCCGTTGACCGACGAGAAGTTCGGCCCGGCCTCCAAGGGCTGAGCTGACTAGCTCCCACCACAAGAGAACAACGGGGTAGCTCAAGTGCTCCGCTACACCATTCGACGGCTGGTCCAGCTGGTCGGCGTGGTGCTGGTGCTCTCGCTGCTGCTCTTCGCGTGGATGCGACTCCTCCCAGGAGGGCCGGTTTCGGCCCTCCTGGGAGAGCGCGCTACGCCGGAGTCGCGCGAAGCCCTCACCAAGCAGCTCGGCCTCGATCAGCCGATCATCGTGCAGTACTTCAAGTTCCTCGGTCGCGCCGCGAGCGGTGACTTCGGCGTCTCCACCGGTGTCCAGCCCGGTGACTCGGCGCTCGAGATCTTCATCCAGCGGTTCCCCGCGACCATCGAGCTCAGCTTCTTCGCGATCGTGATCGCGATCCTGATCGGTGTTCCGCTCGGGTACCTCGCCGCGAAGCGCCGCGGCGGCTGGTTCGACAACCTCAGCGTCATCGGCTCGCTCATCGGCGTCGCGGTGCCGGTGTTCTTCCTCGCCTACGTGCTCAAGGACGCGGCATCGGTCGGACTCGGCCTGCCGTCGCAGGGCAGGCAGGGCGACATCAACGCCACCCGCGTCACCGGCTTCTTCACGCTGGACGGCATCCTCACCGGTGAGTTCGACGCGACGCTCGACGCGCTGAAGCACCTGATCCTGCCGTCCATCGCGCTCGCCACGATCCCGTTCGCGGTGATCTTCCGCATCACCAGGGCGGCCGTGCTCGACGTGCTCGACGAGGACTTCGTGCGCACCGCCGAGTCGAAGGGCCTCACCGCTCCGTTGATCCGCCGCCGGCACGTGATGCGCAACGCGATGCTGCCGGTCGTCACGACGATCGGCCTGCAGACCGGTGCACTGCTCTCCGGCGCGGTGCTCACCGAGAAGGTGTTCTCGATCCCCGGTGTCGGTCAGGCGCTCGCCATCGGGTTCGAAAGGCGTGACTACCCGGTGCTGCTGCTGTTGATCATCATGGCCACGATCGTCTACGTCGTGGTCAACCTGTTGGTCGACCTGTCGTACGCGCTCATCGACCCGCGCATCAGGACGAGGTGAGCGCAGTGGCACTCGGAGTCTCCAAGAAGGAAAAGATCGACGACCTCGCCGAGAGCGCGGGCGTCTCGCTCGCGGCGAGCGCGTGGAAGCGGCTCAAGCGCAGCCCGGTGTTCATCATCGGCGCCGTGATCATCGGCATCTTCATCGTGGTCTCGCTGCTCTCGCCGTGGCTCGCCCCGCACGACCCGTCCGACAAGATGCTGATCGACCAGGTCGTCAAGGCGCGCAACGAGATCCCGCCCGCCCAGCCCGGCCACCCGCTCGGTGGCGACCTGCAGGGCCGCGACTTCTTCTCGCGCCTGCTGGTCGGCTCGCAGCAGACGCTGATCGTCGGTGTCGGTGCGACGCTGATCGGACTCACCGGCGGCCTGATCCTCGGCACGCTCGCGGGCGCCATCGGCGGCTGGGTCGACTCGATGGTCATGCGTCTGGTCGACGTCATGCTGTCGCTGCCGTCGCTGCTGCTGGCGTTCTCGATCGCGGCGATGTTCGCGCGGCCGAGCCAGTTCACCGTGATCCTCGCGGTCGCGATCGTGCAGATCCCGGTGTTCGCCCGGTTGCTCAGAGGGTCGATGCTCGCGCAACGGCACAGCGATCACGTGCTCGCGGCGACGGCGCTCGGCGTGAAGAAGGGCGCGATCGTGTTCCGGCACATGCTGCCGAACTCGCTCAGCCCGGTGATCGTGCAGTCGACGCTCGTGCTCGCCACCGCGATCATCGAGGCGGCGGCGCTGTCGTTCCTCGGCCTCGGCAACCCGGACGACCGGATCCCGGAGTGGGGGCAGATGCTCGGCGACGTGCAGAACGTCTTCGACACGCATCCGCACCTCGCCGCGTGGCCCGCGGTCTGCATCATCATCGTCGCGCTCGGTTTCACGCTCATGGGCGAGACCCTGCGTGAAGCCCTCGACCCGAAGAACAGGCGGTGAGTCGTCGTGGCACTGCTCGAAGTTCGTGACCTCACCGTCGTGTTCCAGCGTCGTGGCGAGGAACCGTTCCGCGCGGTCGACGGCGTCAGCTTCGACGTCGAGCCGGGCCAGACCGTCGGCCTCGTCGGCGAGTCGGGCTGCGGCAAGTCGGTGACATCGTTGGCGATCATGGGTCTGCTGCCCAAGCGCGGCGCCACGGTCACCGGCACCGTCACCTACGACGGCACGGATCTGCTGAAGCTGTCGGACAAGCAGATGCGCGACAAGCGCGGCAGCGAGCTCGGCATGGTCTTCCAGGACCCGCTGTCGTCGCTCAACCCGGTCATCCCGATCGGCATCCAGGTCACCGAGGTGCTCGAACGGCACCGCGGCCTGGCCCGCAAGGAAGCCATGATCGAGGCGAAGAACCTGCTCGACAAGGTCGGCATCCCGGACCCGAACCGCCGGCTCAAGGAGTACCCGCACCAGCTCTCCGGCGGTATGCGGCAGCGCGCGCTCATCGCGATCGCGCTGGCGTGCCGGCCGAAGCTGCTGATCGCGGACGAGCCGACGACGGCGCTGGACGTGACCATCCAGGCCCAGATCCTGTCGCTGATGAAGGAACTGGTGCAGGACCTCGGCACCGCGCTCGTGATGATCACCCACGACCTGGGTGTCGTCGCGGGCCTGTGCGACGAGGTCAACGTGCTGTACGGCGGCAAGGTGGTCGAGAAGGCCAACCGGCACCCGCTCTTCGCGGAGCCGCGCCACCCGTACACGCACGGCCTGCTGGCCTCGATCCCGCGCCTCGACGCGGCGCCCGGCGAGAAGCTGACGCCGATCAAGGGGTCCGTCGCGGACAACATCCCGTGGGCGCAGGGCTGCGCGTTCGCACCCCGGTGCCCGAACGCGCTGGACGTCTGCGTCCAGGTCACGCCCGCGGAAGAAGACCAGCTGGGTCGCCTGCTCCGCTGCCACAACCCGGTGGTGCCGGGAACTCCCGCCGCCGAGGAGGTGCCGGTATGAGCGAGACCCTGGTTTCCGTGCAGGACATGAAGGTGCACTTCCCGATCAAGCGGGGCGTGTTCATGGACCGCACCGTCGGCTACGTCTACGCGGTCGACGGCGTCGACCTGGAGATCAAGCGCGGCGAGACCTACGGCCTGGTCGGCGAGTCCGGCTGCGGCAAGTCCACCCTCGGGCGGGCGATGCTGCGGCTCAACGAGCCGACCGCGGGCAAGATGGTGTTCGACGGTCAGGACTTCTCCGCCCTCAAGGGCGAGGAGCTCCGCAAGATGCGGCGCCGGATCCAGATGGTGTTCCAGGACCCGCTGTCGTCGCTCGACCCGCGCCAGTCCGTGGAGTCGATCCTGATCGAGGGCCTGCGGGCGCACGGCCTGGACAAGGGCAAGGAGTCGACCAACAAGCGGCTCCGCGAACTGCTCACGGCCGTCGGCCTGCCGACCACCGCGCTGCGCAAGTACCCGCACGAGTTCTCGGGTGGTCAGCGGCAGCGCATCGGCATCGCGCGGGCGCTGGCACTGGAGCCGGACCTGATCGTCGCCGACGAGCCGGTGTCCGCGCTGGACGTGTCGGTGCAGGCGCAGGTCGTGAACCTCATGGAGCAGCTCCAGGAGCAGTTCGGCCTGACCTACCTGGTGATCGCGCACGACCTCGCGGTCGTGAAGCACATCTCCGACCGCGTGGGAGTGATGTACCTCGGTGGCCTGGTCGAGGAGGCCTCCGCCGAGGACCTCTACGCCGAGCCGCTGCACCCGTACACGCGGGCGCTGCTGTCGGCGATCCCGGTGCCCGACCCCGTGGTCGAGGACCGGCGCGAACGGATCCTGCTCGCGGGCGACCTCCCGTCGCCGGCGAACCCGCCCAGCGGCTGCCGGTTCCACACCCGGTGCCCGTGGCGGCAGGAGACCAAGTGCGACACCGAGCGGCCGGCCCTGCGGGAGCTCAAGCCGGGCCACAAGGTGGCGTGCCACTGGGCCGAGCAGATCCAGTCCGGCCAGATCCAGCCGCACGAGGTGAAGCCGATCCTGGTGGAGGAGGGCGACGGCCTGTCGCCCGACGTCCCCCTCGTGGGCCCAGCCTCGGTGACCGAAGCGCTCAACCCCTAGTTTCAACGGCACGCGGGGACCTTTCGTACTCCAAGTGAGTACGAAAGGTCCCCGCGTGCGGTTTGATAGGCGGGCTTGAGGGGCTGGTGGTCCAGTTCTGGGATGGACAGTCGTGGGTCGATCCTGCTGAGAGCTGCGGAGATCGCGTCCGTCGACGGGCTCGAAGGAGTCACGATCGGGCGGCTCGCGGTCGAGCTCGGCATGAGCAAGAGCGGGGTGTTCTCGCACTTCGGCGCCAAGGAAGAACTGCAGATCTGCACCGTGCACACGGCCGCGGAGATCTTCGCGCGCGAGGTCGTGATGGCGGGGGGAACGCTCCTGGACCTGAGCGAACGCTGGCTCGACTACTCGAAGCGCCGCGTGTTCCCCGGCGGCTGCTTCTTCGTCGTGACCCGCTCGGAGTTCGCCGCCAGGCCGGGCCGCGTGCGCGACGCGTTGATGCTCTTCAACCTGCGCTGGACCTCACTGCTGGAACGGCTGTGCGGCGACGCGCAGATGGCGTTCGAGGTGGACGCCCTGCTGACGGCAGCGGACCGGTTCGCGGTGCTCTACGACGACGCCTCGGCGTACGAGAGAGTGCGGTTGGCGTTGCGCGCACGGATCGCCATGCCGACCGGGATGGAGATGAGCGTGGCCACGCCGAACGACAACAGCATCGCGAGCCACGCCTCGTCGACGAGCTGACCGCCGATGTACCCCACGGTGGCGGGGTAGAGGCTCCACAGCGCCGACCCGAGCGCCGCGACCGGCAAGAACCGGCGCAGCGGCCACTTCAGCGCCCCCGTCAGCAGCGCCCCGACGATGCCGCCCGCGGGCAGGAACCGCGCCGCGATGAGGATCGTCTCGCCCTTGGTCGCGAGCTGGTCGGCCGTCCACACGACCATCGACCGCGCCTTGGCGTTCTTGTTGACCTTGTCGAGGGCCCGCATGCCCATCCGGCGGCCTGCGCTAAAGTTGATCATGTCGCTGAGCAGGCAGCCGGCCGCGGCGACGAGCACGACCAGGTAGAGCGGCACCTCGCCGGCCGCGGCCAGGACGCCGGCGCCGATGAGCACGGCCTCCGTCGGTGCCAGCGGCACGACGGCGACCAGGAACAGCACTACGAGGCTCGCTGCTGTGCTCATGATCGGTGAACGTACGTGACCCAGGTGAACAATCCCGACCTGGGTGTTTCTTCAGCGTGCCCACAGGTAGCGGGTCCGGCTCGTCCGAACGGCCCCGCTCGTTGTCCGAAAGTGCATGACTGGGCATGACAGCTGGCGTTCGCGTGCCCACCCGCGACACCACCTGCCTGGTGTGATCCATGTCATCCGCGCTTCGGTGATCCCGTTCTGGGTCTGCGCCCTCGTTCTCTTCGTTGACCTGCGAGTTCGGCCGTAGTTAACGTCCGAACTCAATTGGAAATCTTGTTTACCAATCCTTCGAGCCGCCGCCTTTGCCCAGGAGGAACGAAGTGATCAAAAAGCACACCAGAGCCGGTGTCGCGATAGCCCTGTTCGCGTTGGTGATCCCCCAGATCGCCGCGTCGGGCACGGCCAACGCGGCTGACTCCCTGCTGTCCGCCGACAAACCCACCACCGTCTCGTCCGTCGAGGCCGAGACCTTCGGCGGCGCCAACGCCGTGGACGGGAACTCGACCACCCGGTGGGCGAGCCTCGAGGGCGTCGATCCGCAGTGGATCGCCGTCGACCTCGGTGGCGCCGCCACCATCTCCAGGGTCAAGCTCAACTGGGAGGTCGCGTACGCCTCCGAGTACAAGATCCAGACCTCGAGCGACGGCTCGTCGTGGAGCACCAAGAAGACCCTCACCGGTCAGAACGGTGGCATCGACGACATCGCCATCTCGACGAGTGGCCGCTACGTGCGGATCTACGGCACCAAGCGCGGCACGACCTACGGCTACTCGCTGTGGGACCTCGAGGTCTGGGGCAGCGTCTCCAACGGCGACACCGTCGCGCCGACCGCGCCGACCGGTCTCGCCAGCACGGGGACCACGTCGAGCTCGGTCGGTCTGCAGTGGACGGCCTCGACCGACAACGTCGGCGTCACCGGCTACGAGGTCCTGCGCAACGGCAACGTCGTCGGCACCCCGACCGGCACCACGTTCACCGACTCGGGCCTCGCGTCCGGCACCGCGTTCACCTACACGGTCCGTGCGCGTGACCTGGCGGGCAACGTGTCGGCCGTCAGCAACGCGGTGCAGGCGACGACCCTGCCCGCCGGACCCGGCGACAGCATCACGGTCGTCGCCGCCGGCGACATCGCGTCGCTGACGAACACCGAGCACTACGAGACCGCGAAGCTCATCGACCAGATCAAGCCGAACCACATCCTCACGGTCGGCGACAACCAGTACGACAGCGGCACGCTCACGGAGTTCAGGAACCACTACGACAAGTCGTGGGGCAGGTACAAGAGCATCACCCACCCGGCGACCGGCAACCACGAGTGGGAGGACAACCTCAACGGCTACAAGTCGTACTTCGGCGCGCAGGCCTACCCGGCCGGCAAGCCGTACTACAGCTGGGAAGCCGGCGAGTTCCACTTCGTCTCGTTCGACTCCCAGCTCATGTACGACACGGGCAGCGACTCGACGCAGCTGAACTGGCTGAAGGCCGACCTGGCCGCGAACACCAAGCCGTGCGTCGTCGGTTACTGGCACCACCCGCGGTTCAACTCCGGCAACTACGGCGACAAGTCGAAGATGGCGCCGCTGTGGAACGTGTTCGCGGACGCCAAGGCCGACCTGGTCCTCTCGGGTCACGACCACCACTACGAGCGCCTGAAGCCGCTGAACAAGAGCGGTTCGGTCGACGAGGCCAACGGTCTGCGCTCGGCGATCATCGGCATCGGCGGTGACTACCTCTACAAGGACGTCAAGCCGCGTGCGGGCGTCGAGAACTGGTTCGCGGACACCCACGGCGTCGTGAAGTTCACGCTGTCCGGTCGCTCCTACTCGTGGGAGGTCATCGACACGGCGGGCCGCGTGCGCGACAAGGCCGGTCCTTACACCTGTCGTTAGCCGGTTCTGGCTGTTGATCGGAGGCCGTCGTGTACATCGCAACCGCTAGGCAAGCTCCGGCTTCTGGTGGCACCGGCAGGATCGCGGGGAACGTTCTCGCGTTGGGCGCGGTGTCCCTGCTCACGGACGTCTCGTCCGAGATGGTCACCGCCATCCTGCCGCTGTACCTGGTGCTGGGGCTGGGGTTCTCCCCGCTGCAGTTCGGTGTGCTCGACGGCATCTACACCGGCGTGACGGCACTGGTCCGCGTTGCGGGCGGTCACGCCGCGGACCGCTGGCAACGGCGCAAGTTCGTGGCCGGACTCGGGTACGGGATCTCGGCGCTGGGCAAGCTCGGCCTGCTCGCCGCCGGGACCTCGGCCACCGCGATGGGGCTCGTGCTGGCCGGTGACCGGACCGGCAAGGGCCTGCGCACCGCGCCGAGGGACGCGCTGATCACGTTGAGCAGCGAACCCTCGGCGCTCGGCCGGGCCTTCGGTGTCCACCGCGCGATGGACACCGTGGGCGCGTTCCTCGGCCCGTTGCTCGCGTTCTGTCTCCTGTGGACGTTGCCTGCTCGCTACGACGTGGTGTTCGTCGTGAGCTTCTGCTTCGCCGCATTGGGTTTTCTGGTTCTCGTGCTGTTCGTGCGTGATCACCGGGACGTGCTGCCACGCGTCGCGGTGTCGCTGCGATCGGCATTCGGGTTGTTGCGCTCCAGGCCGTTCCGGCGGGTTTGCCTGGTCGCGTGCGGGCTCGGGTTCCTGACACTGGGCGACGGGTTCATCTACCTGTTGCTGCAGAAGAAGCTCGACGTCGAGCTCGCCTACATCGCGTTGCTGCCCCTCGGCACGGCCGGCGTGTACCTGCTCGCCGCCGTGCCGCTGGGGTCGCTGGCCGACCGCGTGGGCCGGTGGAAGATCTTCCTCTTCGGCCACCTCGCGCTGCTCGGCGCGTACGTCCTGCTCGCCGGTGTTTCCGGGATCTCGCTGCTGGTCGGCGTTCTGGTGCTGCACGGGTTGTTCTACGCGTGCACCGACGGCGTGCTGATGGCCGTCGCCGGGCCGATGATCCCCGACGAGCTGCGCACGTCCGGTCTGGCGTTGCTCCAGACCGGGCAGGTGCTCGCCCGTGCTGCTTCTTCTGTTCTCTTCGGTGCTCTTTGGACGTGGTTCGCTTGGTGAGGATCCTGATCGTCATCGCCGCCGTGCTCGCGCTGGGCGCGGGCGCCACCGCCTACGCCCTGCGCGCTCCGGAGCAGGTATCCGTTGCCACCGAGGCAGGTCCGGTCGAGCTGACGTCAGGCCGGCTGATGTTCGTGGACGACGCGAGCGGCAGGGTGGCCTCGGTGCCGCTGTCGGACACCTCGCGGCCCAGGCGGGTGAGTTCGTTGTCCTGCAAGCGCTTCTACGCCGCAGGGGGACAGGGGCTGTGCCTTGCGGACGCCTCGGGACCGCTGCCGGGCTCAACGGCCGTCTTCGTCGACCGGGGCCTTCAGGAACGCCGGCGCGTGGAGGTGGCGGGCGTGCCGAACCGCGCCAAGCTGTCGGCGGACGGGCGGATGGCGTCGTGGACGACGTTCGTCACGGGTGACTCGTACGCGCAGGCGGGCACGTTCTCCACCCGCACCGCGATCTTCGACCAGCAGACCGAGGTCTACGCCAGCAACATCGAGGGCACCCACGTCGAGGGCATGAAGACGGTCAACGACATGAACTTCTGGGGTGTCACGTTCGCCTCGGACGACCGCACGTACTACGCCACTCTGAGCACGGCCGGGAAGACGTACCTGATCCAGGGTGACGCGGTCGACGAGTCGGCGAAGACGCTGCGGGAGAACGCCGAATGCCCGTCGCTCTCCCCGGACGGCAAGCGCGTGGCGTTCAAGAAGCGCGTGCCCGGCGACGGCGCACGACCGTGGCGCCAGCACGTGCTGGACCTGACCACGATGGTGGAGACACCTCTGGCCGAGACCCGCGGGATCGACGACCAGGTCGTGTGGCTCGACGACGACACCATCGCCTACGGCCTGCCGGGTGAGGGCATCTGGGCCGTGCAAGCGAACGGGGAGGGCGCGCCGCGGCAACTGGTGCCGCACGCGTCCTCCCCGTCGGTTGTTCTCGGTTAGCTAGCGGTTCGCGCGGTTGATCGCCGACACGATCGCGCGGAACGACGCCGCGACCGTGGAGGAGTCGATGCCCACGCCCCACAGCACGCGGTCGCCCACGGCGCATTCGACGTAGGCGGCCGCGCGGGCGTCGTCACCGGCGGACAGCGCGTGCTCGGCGTAGTCCAGGACCCGCACGTCGTAGCCCACCGAGGCGAGCGCGTCAACGAACGCGGCGATCGGGCCGTTGCCCGAGCCCGTGATCTCCTGCTCGTCGCCGTCGATCAGCAGGGTCGCGGTGATCTCCTCGCGGCCACTGCCGTCCGACGACGCCCTGTGCTTCAGCAGGTACAGCGGCACCCGGCCGTGCAGGTACTCCTCGGCGAAGGCGTCCCACATCTCCTTCGGGCCGATCTCGCCGCCCTGCGTGTCGGTGACCTCCTGGATCACCTTCGAGAACTCGATCTGCAGGCGCCGCGGCAGGTCCAGGTGGTGCTCCTGCTTCATCAGGTACGCCACACCGCCCTTGCCGGACTGCGAGTTGACCCGGATGACGGCCTCGTAGTTGCGGCCGACGTCCTTCGGGTCGATCGGCAGGTACGGGACCTCCCACAGGAAGTCGTCGACGTGCTGGCCGGCCTCCTTGGCGTCGGCCTCCAGGGCCTCGAAGCCCTTCTTGATCGCGTCCTGGTGCGAGCCGGAGAACGCGGTGAAGACCAGGTCACCGCCGTACGGGTGGCGCTCGGGCACCGGCAGCTGGTTGCAGTACTCGACGGTGCGGCGGACCTCGTCGATGTCGCTGAAGTCGATCTGCGGGTCGATGCCCTGGCTGAACATGTTCATCGCCAGCGTGACCAGGCAGACGTTGCCGGTGCGCTCACCGTTGCCGAACAGGCAGCCCTCGATGCGGTCCGCACCGGCCAGGTAGCCCAGCTCGGCGGCGGCGACACCGGTGCCGCGGTCGTTGTGCGGGTGCAGGCTCAGGATGATCGCCTCGCGGTTGGCGAGGTTGCGCGACATCCACTCGATCGAGTCGGCGTAGACGTTCGGCGTGGCCATCTCGACGGTCGCCGGCAGGTTGATGATCAGCGGCTTCTCGGGGGTCGGCTGGATGACGTCCTGGACGGCGTTGCAGACCTCCAGCGCGTACGACAGCTCGGTGCCCGTGTAGGACTCGGGGCTGTACTCGTAGCGGAAGTCGGTCTCCGGGTAGTCCTTCTCCTGCTCCTTGGCGAACTTCGCGGCGTCCACGGCGATCTTCTTGATGCCGTCCCTGTCGCTGCGGAACACCACGCGGCGCTGCAGGATCGACGTCGAGTTGTAGAAGTGGACGATCGCCTTGTTCGCGCCCCTGAGGGACTCGAACGTGCGGGCGATCAGTTCCTCGCGGCACTGGGTCAGCACCTGGATCGTGACGTCGTCCGGAACGGCGCCGTCCTCGATGATCTCGCGCACGAAGTCGAAGTCGGTCTGGCTCGCGGCCGGGAAGCCGACCTCGATCTCCTTGAAGCCCATCCGGACCAGCAGGTCGAACATCTTGCGCTTGCGCGCCGGCGACATCGGGTCGATCAGGGCCTGGTTGCCGTCGCGCAGGTCCACCGCGCACCAGAGGGGGGCCTTCGTGATCTTCTTCGTCGGCCAGGTGCGGTCCGGTACGTCGATGACCTCTACCAGCTCGTGGAACGGGCGGTAGCGGTGGAACGGCATGCTGCTGCCCAGTTGGCGGTTCCAGGACTGCTGGTTTTCCGGAGCCGGGCGGGAGGGCTTGCGGATCCGGCTGGTGCCCGAGGTGTAGGCGTCTGCCGAGTCGGGGCTCGTGGTGGTGAAGGCCTCGTTCGAGGTCATGGTCCTTGTGCTCCTGCGGGTCGTTTGCTGGAACGACCGGCGGCAACGCTCAGTCCCGCGACGGGGGGCCGGTCTGATCAGACCCCGTCACGGCAGCGAAGCAGGAGGGAACGCCACACGTCGGACAGAGTAGCCACAGATCTGGGGTTGATGGAACTTGGCGACCGGATCGTGGGACGTGTCGCGGCTTCTACGGGGTGGCCGCCTTGCGTGCGGGCGCGTGGGGCTAGGCGCGATATAGGTCATCTTGCAAGTTTTGGCGAGGTCAGACCTGGGAATCGTTCATGTATGTCCAGATTACGTACCTCCAGCAGCCGCGGCACGGCTTCACGCGTGATCAGCGGCATCGGTGCGCTCTTCGCCTTCATCGAAGTGCTGTACATCCTGATGATCGTGTTGGGCGCGAACCAGGGGAACGCGTTCTTCAAGTTCATCCAGTCCCTCGCCGAGCCTCTCGCCCTGTTCTTCCGAGGTCTCTTCGCGACCGGCAACTACAACCTCGACGTCTTCCTCAACTACGGTCTCGCCGCCGTGTTCTGGCTGGTCGTGACCGGTTTGCTTGCGCGTGCGGTATCGCGCTACTGAGTAGTAGATTCCGGCGGTATGCGGACGCGTGTGGTCGGTATCGCCGCCGGAGTCATCAGTTGGGTCGGCCTCGCGCTGGCGGTCGTGCTCGTCGTTCACGTCGTGCTCACCGTCGGCGGGGCCAACCCCGGAAACCCCATCACCAGCACGGTCAAGTCTGTGGCCGAGCCGGTGGCTTTGGCGTTCAAGGACCTCTTCGGGCCCGAGGACGCCAAGTTGCGCGTGATCGTCAACTTCGGGTTGGCCGCGTTGTTCTGGCTCGGCGTTCGAGCGATCGTCCTTAAGCTCGTTAGGCGGCTGAACTAGGTTCCTGTTCATGGCGCGCGACGACTTCTGCAGCAGCTGTGGCACTCAGTACTCCGACACGTCCGCGTACCCGCGCAGGTGCGTCGGTTGCGGGCACATGGTGTGGGCCAACCCCTCGCCGGTCGTGGTGTTGCTCGTGCCGGTGAAGGACGGGCCCCGGACCGGGTTGTTGACCGTGCGCCGGGCGATTCCGCCTGTTGGCGAGCTGGCCTTTGTCAGCGGGTTCATGGACCGTGGTGAGTCCTGGCAGCAGAGTGCCGTGCGGGAGCTCGAGGAAGAAGCGAACGTGCGCATCGCGCCGGAGGACCTGCGGCCGTTGCACTTCGTGTCCACGCCGGACGGTGGGACGGTGCTGATGTTCGCCACCGCGCCCGCGATCAACGCCGAGGACATGCCGCCGTTCGTGCCCAACGACGAGGCTTCTGAGCGCAAGGTCATCTTCGACTGCGTGCCGTTGGCGTTCCCGCTGCACAACGACGTTGCGACGAAGTACTTCTCAACTGAACTGTGACTGGCCCCAGGTGCCGGTGAAGACGGTCTCGGAGAGCGGCAGGCGCTTGCGTTCGCGCTGCTCACGGGCCTGAAGGTCCTCGGGGAGGTCCGCCACGTCGCCCTGCCTGCCCAGCGCCATGGCCACCAGTGGGCGGACGTCGGCGGGCATCGCGAACGTGCTGTGGGCCGCTTCCTTGTCGAAGCCGCCCATCATGTGTGCGATCAGGCCCAGGTCGACGGCTTGCAGGGCCATGTTCTCCATCGCGAGGCCCAGGCCGAACTCGACGTTCGGGATGTCGCCCCGGTCGTCGGTGGTGAGCACGCAGCCGATCAGCAGGACCGAGGCGCGGAAGGCCCATGTCTTGTTGCCGCGGGTCAGGGTTTCGAAGATCGCGTCGAACGTCCCGGTGCCCCGGTGACCCGCGATGAAGCGGGCCGGTTGGCTGTTGCCGTGGGACGGGGCCCAGCGGCCCGCCTCCAGGACGGTGCGGAGTTCGTCGTCCGACACCGTCGCGTCAGCGGAGAAGGCGCGAGGGCTCCAGCGCTTCGAGATCAGCTCGTTCATCAGATCGCATACTGCCAAACGGCCAGCGAGTAGGCGCCGAACCACGCGCTGAACAGCGTCACCATGCCCAGGATCATGAGGACGGTGGACGGGCGGCGGCGTGCGAGGACCAGGGCCAGGGGGAGCAGCAGCGTGAAGGCCGGGAGCAGCAGGCGGGCCTTCGAGTTCATCAAGCCGTTCGAGCCCAGGTCCATGACGAGGACGCCGAGGCCGTAGACGACCAGCGGCCACTCCAGGCGGCGCTGGAAGGCGTAGAAGACCAGGACGACCGCGAGGGCCAGGAGCCAGACGGTGCCGGTCTCCAGCACCGAGCGCGGGTTGCCGAGGTGCTCCCCGGCGAACTCCCAGGTGGCCGCGCCGCCGTCGAACTTCGAGCCCCAGCCCCGTTGCTGCACGCCGAACCAGCCCATGAGGTCGCCGGTGCGGACGGCCACCCAGCCCAGGTAGCCGAGCAGGCCGAGCGGGGCGAGGGCGCCGCCCACCCAGGCCCGCCAGTCCTTGCTGTCGGCCAGCACGGCGACCAGCGCGGCCAGGCCGACCGCCACGATCAGGGCGGCCGCGGTCGGGCGGACCAGGCCTGCCGCCGCGCAGCAGACGCCGGCGAGGATCCAGCGCTTCTTCACCACGCCGACCAGCGCCCAGACGGCGAACGCGCAGAACGTGGCCTCGGAGTAGGTCATCGAGAGCACGACGGCCATCGGGGACGCGGCGAACAGCGTCACGAAGATCAGGCCCGCGCGGTTCGAGCCGTCGCGGACGACCCGGCCGAGGACGAACAGGCCGTACGCGCAGAAGATGCCGCTGATCAGGCTGACAGCGAAGGCCGCGCCGACCACGTCCACGCCCGGCAGGCCGTCGACCCAGCGGATCAGGGCGGGATAGCCGGGGAAGAAGGCCAGCGGGGTCTCGGCCGTGCGGCGGCCGAACGCGTCGTACGGGGGTGACGGGACGCCGTTGTAGCCGCCCGACGCGATGCCGAGGAACCAGTCGCCGTCCCACGACCTCAGGTTGTCGACCGAGGTGTCGGCCTTGCCGGTCAGCTTGTTCTGGTACTCCACGACGAGCTGCAGGACGAGGAGACCGACCTGCCGGACGATCAGGTAGACGAGCGCGGGAGCGGTCCAGAGCGCGGCCGGGTGTCTGAGCGCTTCGGCCATCCGCGAGCGCGCACTGCTCTCATGCACGGCTGCTGGGGCCTCCACGACATCGGCGCTCGACGACACCCGGACAGAGTAGTCACGCGCATCACGGCTCCAGAGTCTCACCAGGTGGTCCGGGTAGGCTGCCTTCGACGTGGGGTTTTAGTCGCGCGAAGGAGGTCAGGTCGGTGGCGCTCGTCGTCCAGAAGTACGGCGGTTCATCGGTGGGAAGCGCCGAGCGGATCAAACGCGTGGCCGAGCGCATCGTCGCGACCAAAAAGGCGGGGAACGACGTCGTCGTCGTGGTGTCCGCCATGGGTGACACGACCGATGAGCTGCTCGATCTCGCGCGCCAGGTCTCGCCGGTGCCGCCCGCCCGTGAACTCGACATGCTCCTCACCTCCGGTGAGCGGATCTCCATGTCGCTGCTCGCGATGGCGATCAACTCGCTCGGCGCCGAAGCGCGCTCCTACACGGGCTCGCAGGCCGGCGTGATCACGACCTCGGCGCACGGCAAGGCCCGGATCATCGACGTGACGCCGAGCCGGATCCAGGACGCGATGTCCGAGGGAGCCATCGTGATCGTCGCGGGCTTCCAGGGCGTCTCCCAGGACTCGAAGGAGATCACCACGCTCGGCCGTGGCGGCAGCGACACCACCGCGGTGGCGCTCGCGGCCGCGACCAAAGCCGACGTGTGCGAGATCTACACCGACGTGGACGGCGTCTACACCGCCGACCCGCGCATCGTGCCGAACGCGAAGAAGCTCGACACGATCACGTATGAGGAAATGCTCGAGATGGCCGCGTGTGGCGCCAAGGTGCTGATGCTCCGCTGCGTGGAGTACGCCCGCCGCTACAACGTGCCCGTGCATGTCCGTTCGTCGTTCAGCAACAAGACCGGAACCATCGTGTCCGGTTCAGTGGAGGACCTTCACGTGGAACAGGCGATGATCACCGGCGTCGCGCACGACCGGTCCGAAGCCAAAATCACCGTTACCGCCGTCCCCGACCACCCCGGCATCGCGGCCAAGATCTTCCGCGTCGTCGCGCAGGCGGAGCTCGACATCGACATGGTCGTGCAGAACGTGTCGCAGGCGGCGTCCGGCCGCACGGACATCACGTTCACGCTGGCCAAGGTCGACGGCCCGCGCGCGGTGGCGGCCCTGGAGAAGTCCCGCGGCGAGATCGGCTTCGACCAGGTGCTCTACGACGAGCACGTCGGCAAGGTGTCGCTGATCGGCGCGGGCATGCGCTCGCACCCCGGTGTCACGGCGACGTTCTGCGAGGCGCTGGCCACGGCCGGCGTCAACATCGACATCATCTCCACCTCGGAGATCCGCATCTCGGTCATCTGCCGCGACACCCAGCTCGACGACGCCGTCCGTGCCCTGCACGACGCGTTCGACCTGGGTACCGACGAAGAGGCCGTCGTTTACGCAGGGACTGGACGATGACCGCCCCCGTTCTCGCGCTGGTCGGCGCGACCGGTGCCGTCGGCACCGTGATGATCGACATCATCAACACCCGCTCGTCCGTGCCGTGGGGCGAGATCAGGCTGATCGCGTCGCCGCGCTCGGCGGGCAAGAAGATCAACGTGCGCGGCCAGGACGTCACGGTCGTCGCGCTCTCGGCCGAGGCGTTCGACGGCGTCGACATCGCGATGTTCGACGTGCCGGACGAGGTCAGCGCCGAGTGGGCGCCGATCGCCGTCGAGCGCGGTGCCGTCGCGATCGACAACTCCGGTGCGTTCCGCATGGACGCCGACGTGCCGCTGGTCGTGCCCGAGGTGAACGCGGACAAGATCAACGAGCGTCCGCGCGGCATCATCTCGAACCCGAACTGCACGACGCTGTCGATGATGGCGTCGCTGGGCGCGCTGCACCGCGAGTTCGAGCTCAAGGAACTCGTCGTGGCCTCCTACCAGGCCGCTTCCGGTGCCGGCCAGTCCGGCATCGACCGCCTGTACGCCGAGATCGCGGCGCTGGCGGGCAAGGAGGCGGGTGTGTCGGCGGGCGACGTGGCCGAGGCGCTGGCCGCGGCCGGTCTGTCCGCCGAGGACTCGCCGTTCCCGGCTCCGCTGGTGCTGAACGTGGTGCCGTGGGCCGGATCGCTCAAGGACGGCGGCTGGTCGTCCGAGGAGCTGAAGGTCCGCAACGAGGCCCGCAAGATCCTTGGCATCCCGGACCTGAAGGTCTCCGCGACGTGCGTCCGCGTCCCGGTCGTCACGACCCACTCGCTGTCGGTCCACGCGACGTTCGCCCGCGAGATCACGGTCGAGGCCGCGCACAAGATCTTCGAGTCGCAGCCGACGATCGTGCTCGTCGACGACCCGGCGGCGCAGAAGTTCCCGACGCCCGCGGACACCGTGGGCGAGGACCCGACGTACGTCGGCCGCGTGCGCCAGGCGCTGGACTTCCCGAACACGCTGGACTTCTTCGTGTGCGGCGACAACCTGCGCAAGGGTGCCGCGCTGAACACCTACGAGGTCGCGGAAGAGCTCGCGAAGCGCCTCTGATCGTCACTTCCGTCGCCGTCAGGCCCGGTAGGGTCTGACGGCGATGGGGGAGATCGAGTGGATCAGGCCGCCCCGCCTCAGCGAGGTCGTGGCGGCCTATCAGGGTTTCGCTTTCGGCGCGGGTGTCCGAACAGGACTGGTCGGCCAGTTGGCCGCGTGTTCGGCGGAGGACCCGGCCGCCGCACTGGCGCAGTGGGCGTCGGAGCCCGGCGTTCAGCCCGACCTGGTGTCCTGGCAGAGCGCCCGTGACCTGGTCAAGAACAGGTATCGCGGCAAGATCAGGTCGCAGGGGTCCGGCGCGTTGATCTGGGCGCTGCCCGCCGCCGTGCGACGGCTCGACGCCGATCGGATCCGTGAGCTCGTCGCGCTCACCCACGGCCCGGACTCCGCGGCCGCCGAGGTCGTGATCATGCTGGCCTCGCACCTCTTCACGCCGTCGAAGCTCGAGCCACCGGACGCTGACGTCTTCACCGCCGCGGGTGCGCTGGCGCAGGCCGTGCGCGGTGAGGGTCGTGGTGTCGCGCGGGCCATCGCGGGTGCGCTGGAGGGCGGGCCGGAGCACGACGTCCGGCTCGTGGCCGAAGAGCTGTACCGGAGGTCGTGGTGAGGGCGTTGGCTCCCGTGGAGCAACTCCTGCACGAGCACGAAGACGACGTGAACGGCTTCGGGCACCACGCCGCGCATGCTGAGCTGCTCATCCCCGGCGAGGTCCAAATGACCGAGGCCGACGTCCTCCTCCTCTACACCGAGGAGTCGCGGCTGCCGGCGGGCGTCGAGCAGTGGATCCGCGTCCCGCTGCACACCGTGCTGAGCAGGCTCGCCTCCACTAAGCCGCGGCTGCACGTCAACCCCGGCCTGCCGTACGAGGCCGAGTTCGACTTCGTGGAACTGGCCGAAGCCGCCGCGGAGCACATGCGGAGCTGCGGGTGCGGCGAGCGGCCGTCCGCCACGCGCGAGGCCGGCCGGTGGGTCGACTCCGAGGGCCGCCGGTTCTTCGTGGTGCCCCACAAGGACAGCTCGCGGCTGCGGGGGTGCCTGATCGGAGGCGCGATCGGCGACGCGCTCGGGGCGAACACCGAGAACCTGCCGATGGAGGTCGTCTACGAACGCCACGGGCCGGACGGCATCACCGACCTGCCCGAGAAGCCGGACATCACCGACGACACCCAGATGACGCTGTTCACGTTCGAGGCGATCATCCGGGCGCACGTCCGGGAACGGATCAGCGGCGAGCGCGACATCACCGGCATCACGCAGAACGCGTACCAGCGCTGGCTGCACACCCAGAAAACGCCGTGGGACAAGGCACGCGGCATCCACTCCACTCTGGACGAACCGGACGGCTGGCTGGTCACCCACCGCGACCTCTTCCGGATGCGGGCACCCGGCCTCACGTGCACGAGCGCGTTGCAGGAGTACGCCCGCACCGGCGAGCAGGCGACGATCACCAAGCCCGTCAACAACTCCAAGGGCTGCGGCGGCGCCATGCGGGTCGCGCCGGTCGCCCTCGCCGACGACGATCCGGCCGAGGTGTTCGCGCTGGCGGCGGCCAACGCGGCACTGACGCACGGCCACCCGAGCGGCTACCTCTCGGCGGGCGTGTTCGCCGTGCTGGTGCACCAACTGTTGCGCGGCAAGGACGTGCCCGACGCGCTGGACGTCGCCGTCGACTCCCTGGTCCGGCGCGAGGGCCACGAGGAGGTCGTCGCGGGCATCGAGCACGCCCTCGAACTCGCGGCGCTCGGCGACCCGAGCGTCGCGCGGGTCGAGGAACTGGGCCGCGGCGGCGTCGGCGACACGGCGCTCGCCATCGCGCTGTACTCGGTGCTGGCCACCGACGACCCGAACGAGGCGCTGCTGGTCTCGGTCAACCACGGCGGCGACAACGACTCGACGGCGTCCATGGCCGGCAACCTCGCCGGTGCCCTGCACGGCGTCGAGAAGATCCGCCCGGACTGGGTCGAGCGCGTGCAGTTCCGGCCCGTCATCGACCGCATGGTGGCGGACTGGGAACTGGAGAAGAGCGAGGCCGCGCCGGTGGATCAGGAGTGGTTTGCCCGGTATCCGCCGTCTTAGGGCCTGTTTCACAGGTCCGTGTTCGCGATAGTCGGGCCTGAGGCGGCCCCTGGCGGCACGGCCGAACGGACCACATACAACACCGGTATGCGGCCCGTTCGGCCGCACCGCCAGGAACCACCTCAGGCTCGACTCTCATCGAACGAGACCTGTGAAACAGACCCTAAGGTGTGATCCATGGCGGAGAGCGATGATCAGTACGACGCGTTGGGCGCGATCTACGAACGCGCCAAGCACATCCCGACCGGACTGGCCGAGCGCGCGACGCTGCTGTCCGCGGTCGGTGACCTGCTGGGCCGCTCGGTGCTGGACGTGGCCTGCGGTACCGGGTTCTACGCCCGGCTCTTCCACGACCTCGGCGCGACGAGGGTCGTGGGCGTCGACTCGGCCGGTGAGATGATCGGCTACGCCCGCCACGTGGAGGAACGCGAACCGCGCGGCATCACCTACGAGCAGCACGACGCGACGGACCTGCCGGTGCTCGGCGAGTTCGACGTCGTGACGGCCGTGTGGCTGCTGGGCTACGCGGACGACGAGTCCGCGCTCGACACCATGATCGCGAACCTGACCGCGAACCTCGCCCCCGGCGGCCGGCTCGTCGTGCTGGTGCCGAACCCGGACGCCGACTGGGACCTGCTCGGGCAGTACGGGCGCTACGGCTACGAGATCACCCGCACCGGCCCGATGAACGTGAAACAGCCGGTCAACGTGCACGTGCTGGGTGATCCGCCGTTCGACTTCGACTCGTTCTACTGGGAACGCGGTGTGTTCGACGCAGCGCTGACCCGAGCGGGTCTCGAAGTCACGCGGCAGCCCGCCGTGACGCCGGACGACGAACGCGGCGAGGAGTTCTGGGGACCGCTGCGGAAGTCCCCGAGCTTCGCCGTCTTCTCCGCCGTGCGAGGCGAGCGGTGATCGTTCTCGCCGTGGACCTCGGCACCACCGCGACCAAGGTCGTCGCGGTCGACGCGCAGGCTCGTGTCGTCGCCTCGACCGAACGCGGCTATCCCATGCGCACCAGCGGTCTCGAAGCCACGCACGACCCGCGGCAGGTGCTCGACGCCGCGCTCGACGCTCTCCGCGAACTGGCGAGCGAGGACGTGCGGGCCATCGCGCTGACCGGTGCGATGCACTCGATCATGGGCCTGGACGCGGACCTGAGCCCGGTCACGGACGCCCTGAGCTGGGCCGACAACCGTGCGATCGAGCAGACCGAACGGCTGCGGGGCACCGAGGAAGGCCGTGCGCTGCACCAGGCGACCGGCACACCGATCCACTCGTTC
Source organism: Lentzea sp. NPDC051208 (assembly GCF_040682435.1). NCBI lineage: Bacteria > Bacillati > Actinomycetota > Actinomycetes > Pseudonocardiales > Pseudonocardiaceae > Lentzea > Lentzea sp. NPDC051208. Next base: position 47,005 of record NZ_JBFBAW010000009.1, read on the forward strand.
ACGCCGCTGATGAAGCTCGCCTGGTTCCACGAGAACGGTGTCCGCGCCGCGAAGTGGTGCGAGATCAAGGACTTCGTGCACCTGCACCTGACCGGCGCACTGATCAACGAGCACTCGTCCGGCTCCGGCACGGGCCTGATGAACGTCCACACCCTGCAGTGGCACGAGCCGTCGCTGGAGTTCGCCGGCGTCACCGCTGACCAGCTCCCGCCGCTGGTCGAGCCCACCCACTCGACGCCGCTGACGGCCTTGATCCCCGGGCTACGACCCGGCATCCCGGTGATCGTCGGCGGTGGCGACGGGCCGCTGGGCAACCTCGGCGTCGGCGCGGCCAGTCCCGGTGCGGGCGCGGTCTCGCTCGGCACGTCGGGCGCACTCCGCGTGGCGCAGCTGGGGCCAGGGGTCGACGACGAAGGACGCACGTTCAGCTACGCCATCGGCGAGGGCCTCTGGGTGCGTGGCGGCGCGATCAGCAACGGCGGTGTGGTCGCCCAGTGGGCCGCGGAGACGTTCGGCATCCCGGTCGGCGACCTGCTCGCCCAGGCCGCTGTCGCCGACTCCGACGGGCTCGTGGCGCTGCCGTACCTGCTGGGCGAACGGGCACCGTGGTGGGACTCCACCGCGCACGCGGCGTTGCTCGGCCTCCGGCGCGAACACACCCCTCAGCAGATCACCAAAGCTCTGGTCGAGGGTGTGTGCCAGCAGCTGGCGCTCGTGCTGGACGCGGTGCCGCACGTCGAGTCGTTGCGGATCACCGGCGGTGCGTTCCGCGCTCCGATCTGGTCCCAGACCCTGGCGAACACGCTCGGCATGCCGTTGCACCTCGCCGAGGACAGCGGCGGTTCGGCCGTGGGTGCGGCGCTGCTGGCGTGGCGGGCGCTGGGCGAGATCGAGTCGCTGACCGTCGACCTCGTGCGGCCGACGCTGACGATCACGCCGGACGAGAAGCTGGTCGAGAGGTACGCGAACGCACGGCCGTTCGTCGTGAAGGCCTACCGCGCACTGGAAGATCTGTACGGCGAATCACATCGTTAGCAAAGAAAACCTTTTGCCATCCACGTGAGGATGGCGGTGTGGACCTCGCCCCCTTCAAACACGTCCTGATGCTGCCCGGAGTCCGTCCCTTCGCACTGTTGATGCTCTTCGCGAGGATGCCTCCGGCAGCCACGGGCGTGATCCTGACGCTGCACGTCGCGGTCACCCTGGACCGGGGTTACGGCGCGGCGGGGCTGGTCGGGGCGGCGGGCACGATCGGCATGGGGATCGGTGCCCCGCTGATGGGCAGGCTCGTCGACGCGCGCGGCCTGAGGCCGATGCTGGCCGTGAGCATCACGGCGTCAGCGGCGTTCTGGCTCACGGCGCCGCTGATGGGCTACTGGACGTTGCTGGTGACGTCGTTCCTGGTCGGGCTGCTCGGCGTGCCGATGATGTCGATCGGACGGCTGGTCATCACCGCGCTCGTGCCGGAGAGCCGGCGCCGCGTCGCGCTGTCCCTCGACTCGATCTCGGTCGAGCTGTCGTTCATGGGCGGGCCGGCGCTCGGCGTGTTCGTCGCGACGAAGTTCTCCACGAACGCCGCGCTGTGGTTCATCGGCGGCTCGATCCTGGTCGCCGGGGTGCTCCTGTACTGGGCGAACCCGCCGATGGTGCACGAGGACGAGGTGGTCGACGGGCCGCAGCCCCGCGTGTTCGAGTGGATGCGCGGACGGATCGTCGGCGTGCTGGTCGTGTGCGCCGGGGCGACGGTGTGCCTCGCGGGCATGGAGGTGTCGGCGATCGCCTCGCTGGAGCACATCGGCAAGCAGAGCTGGCTCGGCGCGGTGTTCTTCGCGATGTGTGCGGCGTCGATCGTCGGTGGCGTGGTCTACGGCGGGGTGAAGAGGGTGCCGAGCGTGCTGGTGCTGCTCGTCCTGATGGCCGCTCTGGAGATTCCGGTGGGGCTGGGCGACGGCAACGTGCTGCTGCTGTGCCTGCTTCTCGTGCCCATGAACCTCATGTGCGCGCCGTTGATCGCAGCCTCCGGTGAACACATCAGCAGGCTTGCGCCGCCCACCGCCCGTGGCCTGGCAATCGGCCTGCAGGGGTCGGCGTTCACCGTCGGCAACGCGATCGGCGCACCGATCGCCGGCGTCGCGATCGACCGGGCGGGAGCGCCTGCGGGATTCGCGATCGTCGGCGTGATCGGACTGCTCGTCGCGGGTGTCGCCTGGGTGCTCTCGCGGCAGAACAAACCCGTTGCCAGCCAGGTGACGATGTCCTCGTGAACCTCGCCCCGTTCAAGTCGGTCCTGGCACTGCCGGGGGTTCGTCCCCTGATGCTGCTGATGCTGTTCGCCAGGATTCCCCCGACGGCGGCGGGCGTCACGGTGACGCTGCACGTCGTCACCACGCTCGACAAGGGCTACGCGGCGGCCGGCACCGTCGGCTTCGCGACCATGATCGGCCTCGGGCTCGGGTCGCCGTTGATGGGCAAGCTGGTCGACAGCAAGGGCCTGCGGTTCGTGCTGGCACTGAGCCTGCTCGAAGGCGCCTTCTGGGTGACGGCGCCGCTGATGGACTACTACGTGCTGCTCGTGCTCGCGTTCGCCAACGGGCTCGTGGCGGTGCCGGTGATGTCGATCGGACGGCAGGCGCTCACCGCGATCGTGCCCGAACCGCAGCGCAGGCCCGCGTTCTCACTCGACTCGATCTCGGTCGAGCTGTCGTTCATGGTCGGCCCCGCGGCGGGCGTGCTGATCGCGACGAAGTTCTCGACCGGGACGGCGCTGATCACGATCGGCGTGGCGATCCTGACCGCGAGCGCGGTGCTGTTCCTCGTGAACCCGTTGCTGGTGCACGAGGACGACGTGGCCGAGGGCCCGCCACCTCCGTTGCGCGAGTGGCTGCGCGGGCCGATGATCGCGGCGTTGATCATCCCGTTCGGCGCCACGATGACGTTGTCGGGCATGGAGATCGCGTCGATCGCCTCGCTCGAGCGCTCGGGCCAGCAGAGCTGGCTCGGCCTGGTCTTCGTGGTGGTGTGCGCGGCCTCGGCCCTCGGCGGGCTCTTCTACGGCAGCCTCAAACGGGTGCCGAGCGGCGTGTTCCTGCTGGCGTGCATGGCTTTGCTGGAGATACCGGTCGGGCTCGGCGACGGCAACGTGTGGTTGCTGGCGCTCGCGTTGATCCCGATGAACCTCGCCTGCGCGCCGACGATCACGGCGTCGTCCGAGCAGATCGCCAAGAACGCCCCACCCACGGCCCGCGGGCTCGCGCTGGGACTGCAGGGCTCCGCCTTCACGTTCGGCGTCGCGGCCGGCCAGCCGCTCGCGGGGATCGCCGTGGACCACAGCGGACCCCCGCTCGGCTTCGTCGTCGCAGGTGTGGCCGGCCTGCTGGTCGCCGGCGTCGGCTGGGTGCTGTCACGCCAGCGTCAGGCGGTCTCCTCCACGTCCTGAGCGGAGTTGGCCAGCGCGAAACCGGTCCGCAGCGCACCGACGGCCTCGGACACGGCCTCGCGGAAGATCCCGCCGACGCCGAGCACGTTCGCGAAGCCGTGGAACAGGCCCTCGTGCCGGCGCAGCACGACCGGCACGCCGTCGGCGGCCAGGCGTTCCGCGAAGGCCTCGCCCTCGTCGCGCAACGGGTCGTAGCCCGCGGTCGCGATGTAGGTCGGTGGCAGGTTCGACAGGTCCTCGGCCAGCAGGATCGACAGACGCGGGTCGTGCCGGTCCTTGCCGCCGGGCGTGTACTGGTCGAGGAACCAGTCCATCTTCTCGTCGGTCAGGAAGAACCCGTTGCCGAAGATCTCACGCGACCGGCGGCGCACCGACGCGTCCACGCCGGGGTAGAACAGCAGCAGGAACGCGAGGTCGATCTCGGCGCCGTGAGCCGTGACGGCGGCCAGGTTGCCGCCCGCGCTGTCACCGCCGAGAGCGATCCGCTTCGGGTCGATGCCCAGGTCCTCGGCCTTCGCGATGGCGTAGCGCAGCACCTCGGCGGCGTCGTCGGCCGCGGTGGGGAACGGGGCTTCCGGGGCGAGCCGGTAGTCGGCCGCGAGAACCCGGACGCCGGCCTCCCTCGCGAGGAAGCGGCAGAGGTTGTCGTGGCTCTCCAAACTGCCGGTCACCCAGCCGCCACCGTGGTAGAAGATCAGCAGAGCGGAGCCTTCCGCGAGGCCCTCCGGCGTGTACAGGCGTCCGGCGAACTCCCCGATCGTGAGGTCGCGTGAACCCACTCCGGTGATCTTCGGACCGGAGACGAGCTTCGAACTCAACTCCAGGTCCAGTCGGCTCTCGGATGCTGACCTCGTGCGCCACTCCGTCCCGGTCAGCTGCTGCAGCCTGAGCAGCAACTGAGCCTCCGGATGCAGGTCCTGGCCGTCCAGGCGGATCGGGGCACCGGCGATGAGGCGGCGCACAGGGCCGGGGAGACCGAACGCGAAGCGCAGAGCACCGGCCATCACGGCCGCCTGGAAGTTCGACATGTGGTGCAGGTTACTCGCGAGTAGTGCTGGATCTCCAGGTAGCTGGAGGTGGAAGGATCGCTGGCATGACGGTGACGGTGGTGGGCATCGGGGGCTCGATCAGGTCCGACTCGCAGTCCGAAAGGGCGTTGCGAGTGGCACTGGAGGGCGCTCGTGAGCTCGGTGCGCAGACGATCCAGTACAGCGGCCCCGACCTGGTGCTCCCGTTCTACGACCCGTCGGTCCCGGACCGCACGGACGTGGCTCTGCGGATGGTCGAGGACCTGCGGCGGTGCGACGGCGTGATCGTCGTGTCGCCCGGCTACCACGGCACCGTGTCCGGCCTGGTCAAGAACGCCCTCGACTACATCGAGGACCTGCGCGACGACGACCGCCCGTACCTCGACGGGCGCGCGGTAGGCACCATCACCGCCGCGTACGGCTGGCAGGCCGCGGTCAACACGCTCGCGGCGGTTCGCTCGATCGTGCACGCGCTGCGCGGCTGGCCGACGCCGCTGGGCTCCGCGATCAACTCCGCGCAGGTCAAGTTCGACGGCGACGGCGCCTGCTCGGACGCCGACGTCGACCGCAACCTGCGGATGATCGGCCGCCAGGTGGCCGAGTTCGCGCTGCGCCGTCCCATCTCGGACGTGAACTGAGTCACGACGGGGCATTTAAGTCGCGCACGATGCGTTCTCCCTCAGTGAAAGGCTTTGATCACTGACTCAAGGGAGAGCGGAATGGAAGCGCTGTACACGGCTGAGGCGACTGCTTACGGCGAAGGCCGCAACGGCGAGGTGCGCTCCTCCGACGGTGTGATCGACGAGATCCTGTCGGTCCCGAAGGAGATGGGCGGCCCCGGCGGTGACGCGACCAACCCCGAGCAGCTCTTCGCAGCCGGTTACTCGGCGTGCTTCAACTCCGCTATCGCAGCAGTCGCGCGCGCAGGGAAGATTCAGGTCGCTTCTTCTGAGGTAACCGCCAAGGTGGGGATCGGCTCCAACGGCACCGGCGGCTTCCAGCTGGCCGTCGAGCTCGCGGTGAAGATCCCCGGACTCGACCAGGCGGTCGCGGAAAAGCTCGTCGAGCAGGCCCACCAGGTCTGCCCGTACTCGAACGCGACGCGCGGCAACATCGAGGTGGCGCTCACCGTCACCGTCTGAGGAGGCGCGTTTCACCATGGCCAAGAACCCGATCACCAGCCCGCTCGCTGACGCCGACCGCGACGCAGTCGGAGCCATCCTGCAGGCGACCCTGGTCGACCTCGTCGACCTCTCCCTGATCGGGAAGCAGGCGCACTGGAACGTGATCGGCAAGAACTTCCGCAGCGTCCACCTTCAGCTCGACGAACTGGTCGTCCTGGCGCGCAACGCCGCCGACCAGGTCGCCGAACGCGCGGCAGCTCTCGGAGTCACGCCGAACGGCACGGCGAAGACCGTCGCCGCGTCGTCCGGCGTGTCCGAGATCGAGACCGGCTGGCTGAAGGAGGAGCAGGTCGTCACGTCGATCACGGCTTCACTGGCGTCGCTGATCTCCCGCATGCGCTCCCGCATCGACGAGACCGACAAGCCCGACCTCGTCACCCAGGACCTGTTGATCGGCATCACGCAGGAGCTGGAGCAGGCGCACTGGATGTGGCAGGCCCAGGCGGCCTAGCCCGTCAGTTCGACTCCAGCAGACGGATGGCCCGTTCCTCGACGGAACGGGCCTCGTCCGCTTTCCGGGCAGGCTCGTCGTAGTCGAGCCTGCGGCAACTCGCGATCACGAGCTACTTCGCGGCCAGGTGCCGGCGAGCGAAGTCCACCTCGGCCGCCGTCTGCCGGATCGTCTCGGCGACGACCAGCGAGCCGTGGCCCGCGTCGTAGCGGTACATCTCGTAGGTGTGGCCGCGAGCCGCGAGGGCGTCGAGGTAGTTGTCGATCTGCCGGATCGGGCAGCGCGGGTCGTTCTCGCCGGCGAGGATCAGCACCGGAGCGGTGACCTGGTCCACGTACGTGAGCGGCGAGCACTCCTCGTACAGCTCGGGCAGCTCCTCCGGGGAGCCGCCGAACAACGCGCGGTCGAACGCGCGCAGCGGTTCCATCTCGTCCTCGTAGGCGGCGAGGTAGTCCGCGACGGGGACGCCCGCGACGCCGACGGCCCAGCGTTCCGGCTGGGTGCCGACGCCGAGCAGGGTCAGGTAGCCGCCCCACGAGGCGCCGTTGAGCACCGACTTCGCCGGGTCGGTGAGTCCGGACTCGACTGCCCAGTCGTGGACGGCGGCGATGTCCTCGAGTTCGGTCAGGCCCGGCCTGCCTTCGATGGCGTCGCGCCACTGCGAGCCGTAGCCGCTGGAACCGCGGTAGTTCACGTGCACGGTGGCGAACCCGGCGTCCAGCCAGACCGCGCGGTAGGCCGAGAAGCGGTCCTCGTCGGACGAGTGCGGGCCGCCGTGGATCAGGAAGACGGTCGGGAACGGGCCCTCGCCCTCGGGCTTCGAGACCAGCGCGTGCACGTCGCCGACGAACACGTCCTCCAGCTTGTGCGACGTCGCGGGCACGGCGCCCTGCGGCTCGACCAGCACGCGCTCGGTGCCGTCGGTGGCCAGCGCGCGGATGACCGTGGACCTCTCGGCGGACGACCAGGAGTACTCGATCGTGCCGTCCGGCCGCACGCCCGCCGAGCCGATCACGCCGGGCGCGGTGTCCAAAGTGGACAGCTCGCCGGTCGCGAGGTCGTAGCGGTGCACGGTGTTGCGGGCGTGGTGCGTGTGCACGACCAGCAGCGCGGACGCGTCCGGGTACCAGTCGGCGGCGACCTCGCCCGGCAGGTCGAGGACGATCTCCTGCTCGGTGCCGGCGGCGACGTCCCAGATCAGCAGTTCCTCGCGGCCGCGGCGCTCGTGCAGCACCAGCAGTCGCTGGTCGCCGCGCACCGGGCTGAACGAGATGGCGTCGAGGCCCTTGCCCTTGCCGTCCCACTTCTCGGCGATCGTCTCGCCGGTCTCCGCGTTGAGCGCGCGCAGCGCCATGTGCCGGTTGTCGCCGTGCTCGGAGTGCGCGATCACCACGATCGACTCGTCCTTGGCCAGCGCGGTGACGCCGGCGTCGTTGACGTGCTGGTAGATCACCTCGCTCCGGCCGTCACGCGTCAGCCAGACCGTGGTGCCGTCGTCCGTCGACGCGGCCACGGCCGTGACGGTGCGGCCGATCTCCAGACCCGCCGGGTAACCGGCCGTCACGTCCGCGACCGCGGGCTCGGCCTTGCTGCCGTCTGCCTCGAACGGCTCACGAACCCAGACGCCGAACTCGTCGCCGTCGTGGTCGTCGAACCACCAGATCTCGGTGCCGTCCGGGTTCAGCGTGGCGTGCGACGTGCCGTTCGGGCGGTCGGTGACCTTGCGGTGCTCGTCCGTCGCGCGGTCCCAGGCGTAGATCTCCCACACGCCACTGGCGTTGGAGACGTACAGGGTGCGGTCCGGGGCGTCGTCGGCCCAGCCGGGCAGGCTCATCCGGGGAGCGGTGAACCGCTCACGCCACCGGGTCTCGGCAGCCGGGTCTTCGAAGAGCTGTTCCGGAATGGTGGGAGAAGGGTGCGTGGTCACGGTTCAACACTAGAGTCAGAGTCTGCTTCTAGGGGGATCGCAGATGACACAACCACCACAGTGGGGTGCGCCACCACACCGTCCGGCACCTGGTCACGGGTACCAGCAGCCGCCGCAGCAGCACTGGCCCCAGCAGGGCCCGCCGCCGCAGCAGGGCCCGCACTTCCAGCCGCCTCAGCAGTGGCCGCAGCAAGGCCCGCCGTTCCAGCAGGGCCCGCCGCCCGGCTGGCTGCCGCCGAAGCCGTCACAGCTCACGCTGCTCGCGGTGCTGAACTGGATCCTGGCCGTCGGCATGCTGGTGATCGCGGCCTTCGTGATCATGAGCTTCCTGATGTCCGGCGGCACGCTGCTGGTCGGCATCCTGCTCGCCGCCGTGATCGCCGGCTTCGGCCTGCTGAACGCGCTGGGCGCGATGTCGATCAACCACCCGCACTTCCCGAACACGGTCGCCTCGCAGATGGCAGGCTGCTTCACGGGGCTGGTGCTGCTGGTGGCGCTGATCCGCTCGGTCCGCCGCGGCGTCGCCGAACTGGTGCCCTCGACCGCGTCGGCCATCCTGCTGGCGCTGTGCGTGCTGAGTCTCGTGCTGGCGACGCGCCCGGCGGTGAAGCGGTGGATCATCGCAAAGCACCAGCATTCTTTGTCACAAGGTCACAGACCGCGAAACCGCCGCTGATTAGTTGAATCAGGCCAGAAAATCTAGGTGCGCGGTCCGGCGAGAGTTAACGTGACGGCATGTCCGACACGATGGAGCGCCTCGCCGGAGCCGCGACGTTGGGGGAAGTGCAGCGGATCGTCCGCACGACGGCAAGGTCTTCGCTGGTAGCGCACGGTGCGACGCTGGTGCTGCTCGACGGCGACCTCTGCTACTACGCGGACGAGGACTCGATGAGCCCGCTGTGGAAGGGCCAGCGCTTCCCGGCCGTGAACTGCATCAGCGGGTGGGCGATGTTGAATCGTCAAACCGTGGCGATCAGGGACATCCGCGTCGATTCGAGGATTCCTCAAGAAGCGTATCGGCCGACCTTCGTGCGGAGCCTGTTGATGGCTCCGATCCTGCGCCCGGAACCGATCGGCGCCATCGGCTGTTACTGGGCCGTGCCGCACACCGCGACCCCCGCCGAGACCGAGACGCTGGAGTCGCTGGCCCTTGCCGCCGGCGAGGCCCTCGAACGGTTCCCGGAAGGTCTGCCCGCGCGGGGCTTCATCAGCTGAGTCAGCTCACGTGCCGGAAGTGCCGCAGCGCCAACGGCTGCTGCAGGTACGCGTCCTCGTCCGGGAACGTCACCGGATCGGTGCGCCACCCAGGACCCGCGTAGTTCTCCAACGCCTGCTCGTCCCGCCACCGGCTCACGTACCGCACACGCAACGGGTCGTCGAGGTCGACGAGCACCTCGTGCCCCAAGAGCCCGTCGTAGATCTCGGGAAACCCCTTCACGAGGTCTCGCACCCGTGCGACGAACTCCTGCTCCCGGCCCGGCTTCACCAGGGCCTCGGACACTCGAGTCAGCATGGCGCCAAGCCTATTGGCGGCCGAGTTCCTCGTCGAAGATCTGGTCGACCTTGCGCGAGGCGCGCGACAGCGCCCTGATCGCGAAGAAGGCCACGATGAAGCCGACGGCCACCACGGCCGTCACCCAGGCAGAAGTGAGCATGTAAACGATCCCCAAGGACTGCAGCACCACAATTGCCTTGGCGGCAATGACGATCCACGACCTATGAGACGGGTTGGCGGCGGAGGCGGAGTCCATCACAACATCTCCCGACATGTTCCACGATGGCTGAACCACTGCCTTCGTCGTTTGGATCAAGACAGCCGTTACGCAACGTGAGTTGAACCGTCAACCTTCACTCGTAAGGGTTAACGTGACGTGGTCGTTTCGTAAGGTTTGGAGCGGAATGATGGCGCTATGTCATGCAAGCACGGTCCCGTCTACGGCCGCGCGTGTCGAGGTGCGTCACACGATCGGGTGACTTATCGAGAACGTTGATGTCCTTTTCCGTGACCGGAAAGGACCTTCGACTCTGGAGGAAGGGCTTTCCCGGGCAAGGTCGACGAACAAAAGCTGAGACGAATTCACGACCTAACGAATCGCTGCTCGCAGGTCGGACGGAGTGGTGAACGACGCGACCGTGCCGATCACCTCGGCGGCAACGGTCAGGTCGCCGCCGGCATGTCCGGGAGCCGAGTCGGAGAGTTGTTCTCCTCGGTTCCCCGGAGTCAGACCCGAAACGGCTGCGCAAACAAAATCAGCCCCTGTCCGCATTTCTGCGGCAGAGGCTGATTTGTTTATTCAGTCGGGGTGACAGGATTTGAACCTGCGACCTCTTCGTCCCGAACTAAGTCCGACGGCGGTGAGGCGCTGGCACGATCTACGTTTCAGCTGTTCAGGGCGTTGGTTGTGGTTGGTCTACGTTGGTGTGCGAAGCCCGCTGTCGGAGGTTCTTCTCCCAAAGTTCTCCCAACGGATCATTCAGGTCCCTCGGGAGGGTCGTGCTCTCGCTCAAAGGTGGCTCCAGCGAGTTGGGCAGCCGTCACAGTGGCTCCAGTCAAGTCAACGCCTTGGAGCTGTGCCCTACCGACAGCTGTAGCCACGCTGCCTGGTTCGGCTACGACCCAACTCCTGCTACAGCACTACGCCTGACTTGCAGATGCGTCCGGAGCCCCGCTTCATGAGCCACTTGGCGGAGCGGAGTCCCCAGACGGGAGTGTGGATAGTCTCCGTGTAGGCGGCACGGCTGACGACGTACGATCCGCGCCCCTGATGCAGATGAAGCATTCGTCAGCTTGGCGACGATGAGCAGTGTGTGGATGATCCTCGGAAGCCGCTTCCTGCGCCCTCGACACCCAGAGCTGAGCTGACGCTCCTGCCTTCTCTCACTTCACGTCCCCCGCTGCCTCGGTGGACAGTACCCGTGGTTGCGGTCGCAGTGCTCGCCGTAGCCATCATTGTATTGGTGGTGTTGTGGCGGTGGGTGGATACGTTGGCTTTTGCCGACGCAGATAAGAAGGCGACGGCCCAGCTGGACGTGGTGAAGGTCGCCGCTTCTATCGCCGTTGGCGGCGGTGGACTGTTCGCCTTGTATTTGGCCGCACGGCGGCAACGTACTCAGGAGCTGGAATTGGAGGCTCGGCACGCTGAGATGGCGCAGCGTGATCGGGTCCAAACTCACGCAGAGCAGGTTGCAGACGACAACCGCATACGTGCTGAACGTGTAGCCAACGCGAATGAACGGGATGCCGACGACCGACGGGTCACTGATCTTTATGCCAAGTCTGTGGAGCAACTCGGGTCAGAGAAGGCCCCAGTGCGTCTTGGAGGTCTATATGCACTCGAACGACTTGCGCAGGCTAATTCCGACCAAAGGCAAACAGTAATAAATGTGATATGTGCTTATCTGCGCATGCCGTACACGATCCCCGATCGAAGCGTTGTGAACGCACTCGAAATAGAACACGAGGAAGAGTCTATTCGGTCGGAATTTAGTAGGCGCGGTGCATTGCCGGAGTCGGAAGAGCTAATCCAATCCCGAAAACGCTATGAGCTGGATCAGCAGGAGCAGGAGGTGAGACAAGCGGCTCGGCGCATCCTTGCTGCGCATCTCCGCCCTATGGTTGACCCCAAAACTAATGGACCCTCTAACCCGGGCTACTGGCCTGAACCCCTTCGGGTTGACCTAACCGGAGCGGTGTTGGTCGACGCAGACTTTGGTGGCTGCCACTTCTTTCAAGCAGTATTCGATCGCACTCAATTTCACGGCAGAAGCACATTTTCTGGATCCATATTTAAGAATACGGCCCGGTTTAAAGATTCTGTCTTTCATGAAATTGCTGTTTTCAATGGTTCCTGCTTTGAGCGACAGGCGGCGTTTGTGGGAGCAATGTTCAGGGCGGGGGTTAGTTTCAGTCAGGCGCTCATGACGCGCGCAGAGTTTACTCAGAGCAGGTTTGACGGTCGCGCCAATTTTTTCGCATCCAGGTTTATGGGCAAGGTGCTTTTTGATGACGCCTTCTTTTCTAGGAATGCGCGTTTTGATCAGGTATCTTTCGAGCAGGGAGTTATTTTCCGTGAGGCGACGTTTGTAAAACACGTGACATTTGAGCGGGCGGATTTTGGGGCTGCATCCAAGTTTGACCTTGTGGAGTTCGGTGCTACAGCCACTTTTAGAGATGTTTCCGGCTCTCGTTTTATTGATCTAACCGAGGCTAAAGTGACCGTGCCGGACGGCCCTCCTAATCCTCGTGGTGTCTGGCCGTCTGAGTGGAAACTGGTGATAAACACCGATCTGAATCCGCAAGAGGAGCGCTGGGGCAGTCTCGTTCGCAGCGCCGACGCCCAGCAGATCTAATCAGTGATTGGCAGTTAACGCTCGATCTATCTGAAGGCAAGCCGCATCGCTACGCTAGCTACGACATCCTCGCCGGATGTGCGCCCCTGGGTTAGCCACCAGGGGCCTCGGCGGGGACACATCCGGCGATGAGGTGGACCGATGGTGACCTCGGGTTTTCCCGATCCTGCGCACACCACGATCGGGCAGCGCATCAAGTGGGCGCGCGAACGTGCCGGCATGTCCCGCCCAGTCCTCGGCGGTCTGGTCGACCGGAGCACCGAGTGGGTCAAGGCAGTCGAGAATGGTCGGCTGCAAGCGCCGCGCCTGCCGATGCTGCTCCGCATCGCGCACGCCCTCGGTGTGCAGGACCTGGCCGACCTCACCGGCAACGGCCACGCCGTGCCGGTTTCCGTGTTCGCAGGCGAGAGGCACAAGGCACTCACCGAGGTACAGGCGGCACTGACGGACTATCACCTGCTTGGCGACGCACCGCCGCCGAATGTCGCGCATCTCGCGGTACGTCTTGAGCAGGCATGGCAGATCCGGCACGCGAGCCCCGATCACCGCACCCAGCTTGGGCTGCTTCTCCCTGACCTCATCCGGGACGCTCAACGTGCCGTGCGTGTGATTCGTGGCGAGGAACGTCGCGACGCACGCCGGGTGCTTGCCGGGGTGTACCGGCTCGCTGACTTCTACTGCGCGTACCAACCCGCTCCAGAGCTGGTGTGGCTCGTCGCGGACCGGGCGATGCACGAGGCGCTGGAAGCTGACGATCCGCTCGCGATCGCCGGGGGAGCCTGGGCGAAGGTTCAAGCCCTCCGCGACGCCGGCCGCTGGGATGAGGCGCTAGACGTTGCGGCGTTCGGTACCCGCGAGATTGAGCCCTACCTGGACAGCGGCGACGACTGGCGAGGCATGTGGGGCGCTCTGAAAGCCGAAGTCGCGTACGTGCACGCTCGCCGTGGTCGACACGGACAAGCCTGGGAATCGTGGGAACTCGCGGACCGCGTCGCGCAGGAGCTCCCGGTTGGCTACCGGCACACACAGTCGTCCTTCAGCCGTCCCGTGATGTCTGCACACGCCACGACGCTCGGTGTGGAGCTGCGACGTCCAGCCGAGGCACTGCGCGCGGCCGACCAGTTCGACCCGGATGCCATCGCTTCAGTGCCGCGGCGAGCCCGGCATCTGATCGAGGTAGCGCGTGCGCACGACCAGCGCGGCGAGCCGCACGCGGTGTGGGCGCTGCTCAACCACTCGGAGCGCACGGCGTCCGAGACGATCAAGTACAACGGGTTCGCGCGGGAAATGCTGATCGGCCTCCGCAACAACCCGCCGACCGGGCTGCGGCAGGACGTCCTGGACCTGTGCGATCGGGTGGGCATCGCGGCCTGACCTGATCAGGTGGGGGTACAGGTTGTACCCCTTTGCACGTCGTGGCGGTCCTACGGTCCCGAACATGCGGCCGATCACCAGTGCGGATGGCGTCGTGGTGGGTGGGGCATGAACCTGCTCACCGACGCCGAAGCAGTAAAGCTCTTTCCCAGCCTCCAGAACCTGATCCTCATTCGGGACGCAGGCTGGAAGTTCCTCCCGATCGACGATCCTGGCGACCCCAACGCCGAACTCGACGCCGCGAGGGTCTGGTCCAACGGGTGGCGAGACTGCATCCGTGTTCGCGACGAGACCGACGCACTCGGCCTGCGCATCTGCGTCCCTGCCGACCAGCACAGCGCACCCACGATCGTGTGGGAGCGAAGCGGCACTCTCGCCGAGGTTGTCCACCAACTGCTGGCACTTCCCGCACCTGGCATGCGACTTGCGCCAACGCTGGCCATCGGCACAGCACCGAAGCTATGGACTCCGTAGCCGAGCGGCAGTTGGGGGCGGGGATCTTCCGGCCGCTCATGCACGTGATCGCACTGGACGCGCCACAGATCACCTTCAACGGGATACCTCTGTGGTTCGCCGTGTGCGGTGCCGTTTGTGTTCCTGTCGCTCGAATTCTCGCCGATCGTCAGCGCTGTCCGAGGTGCTCGGGAACTGTCAGCGGCGACGCAGCAACTCGTCCATCGTCTCCGCCGCAACCACGCACCTGAAGCCTGTGTCATCGTCCTTCATGGTCGCGTTCGCGTCATTGAAGGACGACGGGGTGGCCCGGTTGAACGGGCTCGTCCAGGCGCCGCCTTTGAGTTCGTGGCGACCGGGCTTGCTCTCGGTTGAGCACCATTCCCAGACGTTCCCGCACATGTCGTACACGCCGTACGGGCTTACGCCGCTCTGGTAGCAGTCGCGCGCCGTGGTCTGGCCAACGCCGTTCTCCCGGACGTTGCACTTGGCCGGCGTCGGTTGGTCGCCCCACGGGTAGACCGTTCCGCGGGTCCCTCGCGCTGCCTTCTCCCACTGCTGGCCCGTTGGCAGCGTCTTCCCCGCCCAGGTCGCGTAGGAGTTCGCGTCGTGCCAGGTCACGAAGACCACCGGGTGGTCCTTGATCTCAGGAGGGCACTGCCCGTCAGGCCAGTGATCCGGCGCCTGATGTCCAGTCGCAGCAACAAACAGCGCGTAGTCCTCATTGGACACCGGGAACACGTCGATGTAGTAACCGGGAATCCAGGCAGGAGTATTGCCAGGGCCTCCGAGGAAGACGCTGCCTTCGACCATGATCATGGCGCTGCCGTCGGTCGGGTGGTTGACCTGGCCGCTTCCGATCGGTTCGATCTGTGCCTCTTGGTCCCCGGCGCTCAGTACCGAATCGCCGACCAGGAAGGCGAATCGCGCGTGAGTGTCGGGGTCGCTGCGGTTGAGACAGGTGTCGAGTGCAGCCTGATTCACGGGCCGAGGCTGGATGTTCTCGCGGCCAGCCTCCCACTTCGAGACCATGCGCTCGCTCACTCCGAGATGAGCGGCGAACTCGCGGAGGCTCATGCGCATTGCATCGCGTAGAGCGCGAACCTCCACACCTGTCCAGCGGTGCACCGTCGGCATTGCACACTCCCCCTCGGAGAACCTCCGAGCGAGCCTAGCTCGCCGATAGCGCCGCCTATACCCGTTCGGCCGGAATGTCGGCATACAGCTCCCTCAACTCCTTCAGAACGGGGTGAGTCTCGGACGGCCACTCCGTCGCGTCCACCGAGGACACAGCCCGAACGCCAGTCGCTGCATTGGTCGCGAACGCCGCTTCCATGCTCGAAAGGTCCGACAGCGTCAGCGGCTCCGTCACGATCTGCTCGTCTAGTTCCTGATTGAGCAACGTCATCGTGATACCCGCGAGCCACGGGGACCGTGGCCAAATGATGCGGCCTTCGCGAACAAACCCGATGTTCGACGTTGCGACCTCGGAGATTGTGCCGTCAGGGTTGAGAAAAAGGACATCGTCATAGCCCTCTTTTTGGGCAGCTCGACGGCGCTGCATCGTGCCCCAAAGGCCTACGTGCTTCACGGAAGGCATGTCGCGCTGGTAGGAGGCGGCCTGAAGTCGCCACGGTGCCGGAGAACCGTTCGTGGCTTCGCGGTGGGTGACCAACACGTGAGGGTGCGCGTCGCGTCCGATAGTCCCCAGGTCGAGAGCTGGATCGAAGACCGTCACTCGAACGACCACGCGAGCGCCTACGTGCTCGCCGAGAACCTTCCGCACGTAGCCGCGGACCTGCTCGGTGTCGAGGTCGTGATCGAAAAGCTGTCGGCAATCACGTGACAGCCGCTCCATGTGCAAGGACAGTCCCCGAACCTCGCCATTTTCTACGAGCATTGACGTGAAGTGGCCGTAGTTCGTGAGGGCAAGCGCCTTCACTTGATCAAGGGTGGCGGGGACGCCATTCAGGTCCATGCGTTCAGGCTCCCACTCCGTCATCGGATTCTGAAGGTGGGTCGCGCCGAAGTTCGGCGAAAGTTCAGTGGTGGAAGTTCGGTGGAAGTTCGGCGTTGAGGTACTACTCGGGCAGTTCTCGTGTGGCGCAGATCGCAGCAAGCTTGAGGCAGAACGAACCACGGACGAGAACGGGGCACTGAGATGGCGAAGAAACAAACGATGATGCCGCTGCCGACCGGCGGCGGGACTGGCCGGCGCTTGCTGGGGATGGTGGTCCTCGGGGTTCTGGTGGCCCTCGTGATCCGCGACCCCGCTGGGTCGGCGACGGCAGCCCGGCAGTTGCTGGGCTGGGGAGGGACGGCGCTGGACGCCCTGGCCACGTTCGCGGAAGCTTTCGGATCGTGACCGGGTCACCGTTCCTGTTCGAGCGTCGCAACGCGTTCGGTCAAGGCTGCGAGTTGGCCGCGCATCTCGCGGACTTGTTCGGCTAGGTCAGGTTCTTCCTGGCCCTGGCGATCGAGGACAAAGCTTCCGCGACCAGGGATTGCCTTGATCCAGCCCTCTTCTTCGAGTTTGGCCAGTGCTCGCTGCACGGTGGCGGCTGGCCGGCCTTCCTCATCCATGAGCTGTCGCTGGGTCGGCATCTTGGCGCCCGGCTGAAGCTCACCTCTCTTGATCTTGTCCCTGTACTTGCTGGCAAGCACCTCGTACGGGTGTCCCTCGGCCTCTGAGAGCGGCATCCCATCAGCTTACAGCGCGCACTAGCGCGCACTAGATCACTCATTCGGAGTATCGACGCGACGGAACCCGTCTGCGTAAGTTTGAACTAGAGCGCACTAGCGCACACTAGAGCGAAAGGAACCGACGATGACGAACTACAGCCCGGACGGCCTCACCTACAGGCACGTGACCACGCTGGTCAGCGAGGTTTCGAAGGAGATCGGGTCGCTGTACGCGCCGACGTCGGCGCTGTCGGACGGTTCAGCACGTGCGGCCCGCAACGCTCGGATGCTGGCTCGGGCCGCCAAGGGCATCACTCCTAAGTACGGCGTGACGCTGACGCAGGCGGTTCGGGAGGAATCGGCGCCGGTTCGCGTCGTCGCAGTGGCCACCGCACCGCCGACGCCGATCTACGGCAGGAAGAACGGCAAGAGCCGTCGCGCTCGCCGCAACGCCGTACGGGCGCAGATCGCCCGTCGCGTCACCGGTGGACAGGCTGCCTGATCCTCACATCCCGGGCCAGCGGACTCCCGCCAAGAAGTCACCGCCGATCTGGGTTCTCACACCACTACTCGTCCCAACCCGAGAGGGCTTACTTCCTATGCGTAACAACGCTTCTAACCGTCCCGACACGTCCATCCCGGAGTCCCAGCGCGCGTGGTCCACGCCGTTGCCCGGCTACGCCCCGGTGGACATCACCCCGCCAGAGCTGCGCCGCCTGGGCTTGCCTCTGAGCGTTGTCGAGGGTTGGGCCGAGCCGTACGTGACGCCGGAAGACGTGCCGAACTGGCCCGCCCGGCAGGTCACCGCGGTCGTGCCGTTCACCCTCAACGCCTGGGGTTGGCCGCTCAACCCGACGGGCCGCACCGGACGCACGGGCCGCAACCTGGGCAAGTGGGGCGAGAACGCCGCCGCCGACCCGATCGTCGTCGCCGGTCACGGCCGCAACCGCCAGGTGCTGCTGATCAAGCGCGGTGACATCGGAGTGTGGGCGATCCCTGGCGGCATGGTCGACCCCGGCGAGTCCGCTCCGGCCGCGCTCGTCCGGGAGCTGCGCGAGGAAACCGGCGTGCACCTCGGTGACCTGACGCCCACTGTCATCGCCCGCCGCTACGTGGACGACTACCGCAACACCGATCACGCGTGGATCTGCACCACCGCAGCGCTCTTCCAGCTCCCCGACGTCGTCCCCGCGACCGGAGCAGACGACGCGGTGGACGCCGCCTGGTGGCCCTTTGCCGACCTGGTGGAGCTGTACGAGGCGATCACGGCGGCCGGTGGGCAGCTCTACGCCGCGCACGTCCCGCTGCTCACCGCCGCACTCGACCAGCTCTGACCAGCACCAAACCAACGAACAGCGTCGCCCGGACCGGCGGACTCCCGCCAAGAAGTCACCGCCGGTCCGGGGTTCCCACACCCACCATCCGATCTCGTAACCGGAAGGGGCACCCAAAGTGTCCACCACGATCAACGCTCGGGTTTCGGGCACAGAGCCCACGATCTGCGAACTGCTCGAGTCCTGGCAGCAGGCCGTTCCGCTGATTGGTGCGCGTGACGACGTGGTCGCCGATTGGTTTGAGCAGTCGGTGAAGCTGCTGACGCCGATCACGTCTGACCCGACGCACCCGCAGTACGCGGAGGCATGCGAGCTGGCGCGGGAGAACTCCCACGACGCTCTTGCGCTGCGCCAGTCCGCGCGCTCGAAGGGGGCGACGCGGTGATGGACGAGCCGATGTTGTTGCTGCTGCTGGGTTCCGGCCTGGCGTTCGTATTCGCCGTACTGCTGTGGAAGCTGCTGATCACCACGGTCGGCATCGTCGCGTCGCAGTGGGCCGTGATCACGGGCCTACCGGACGAGCCCGTGGCGCAGGTCCTGGCACTCGCGATTCCCGCGCTGTTGGCCGCATTCGCCCTTCTCTACCTCCCGAGCATCGCCGCTCGTTCCGCTGTCCGTTCCACCCGCGTTCTCGTGAAGGGAGCACACCGATGACCAGCGCCTATCCCACATCGATGGACAAGCTGACCGTGCAGGTGCGCGCCCTGGCCGAGGAGATCGGCGAGACGCCGTCGGCGAACCAGATCATGACGAGGTTCCGCGTCGGCCGGCCGAAAGCCCGCGAGGCCCTGGCCGCGCTCGCTGTCGACACCGCGAACGCCGCCGAGACGGACGCGGTGGGGAGTGCGTCTGAAGCCGCGCACGACGAACCAAGCGCACGCCGGTTGCACGCCGTTCCCGAGCTCACCGCCGCGCCTGTGGAGCCCGCCGATCGCACGTTGTTGGAAGCGGCCGAGGAGGCTCCGGCCGCACCGAGTGTGACCGAGGCCCTGACCGCCGAGCCAACGCCGGGCGCGCTCGTCTCACCGGCAGAAACGGCAGGTGAGGCAGAGACGACCGTGCAGGCAAGCCCCATCGCGGGTGCACCCGTGCCCACCTCGCCTCCGTCGGGTCGTACGGGATGGATGGGGACGCGGTCGCAGGTGCGTCGGTGGCCGATCGTGCTCATTGCTCTTGGTGCGTTCGTGTCCATCTGGGGTGGCTGGGTCGAGCTGGGCAAGCTCACCGGTTTCGGTGAGATCACCCCGCTTCCCGGTATCGCGGACGACTGGACGATCAACTCCGCGATCACGCTCCCACTCGGGATGGAGGCCTACGCGGCGCTCGCGTTGCAGGTGTGGCTGTCCGGTCGCACTCGCTCGGACAAGGCGCGTTCGTTCGCCAAGTGGTCCGCGCTCGGTGCGCTCGTGCTCGGTGCGGGCGGTCAGGTCGCCTACCACCTGATGAAGGCCGCCGGCATGACCGTTGCACCGTGGCAGATCACCACCGTTGTGTCCTGCCTTCCCGTGATCGTGCTCGGGTTCGGCGCCGCACTGGTGCACCTCATGGCCGACGACAACACCCACGACTCAGAGCAGGAGGAGGTGCGCTGACATGAGCACCCTGGACAACACCCAGCCCGACAACGACGACACCGCTGACACGGGCGCGACCGTGTACGACCTGAGTGCTCACCGCACCGCACCTGTTCTTGAGCCTGGCGCAGCGGTCGAGCCGAGGATCTTCGACGGCGAGATCGTCAGCGACAAAGCAAACGCCGCACTGGATGCACGCGTGGAGCGTGGCGAGCTGGTGTTGTCGCGGGCCGCGAGGACCACCGCGGTTGTGGTGCGTACGAGCCGTACCGTCGCGGACGGCACCGTGCGTGTGGTGCGCGACGAGCGCACTCATCGCGTGGCAAAAGCGTTGGGCCGCAACGTGTTCGTCTACATTCCGGCGGGCGCGGTCAAGGTGGCGCAACGGCTGTGGGAGTCGCAGACCTCGGCGCGCTACGAGCGGATGATGCGACAGGCGGAACTGGCCGGTGACCTGGACAAGGTCGGGGAGTGGGAGGCCCGGCGTGAGCAGGAACGGGAACGCCGTCACCGCCGCCGTCAAGCGATGCTGAACGCTCCGGTTGCGATCGCGAGGGCGACCGCAGTCAGCATCGTCACGGTCACGGTGCTGCTGCTCCTGTTGGGGATCGTCCTGGCCGTCTCGTCGGGCGAGTTCGTGCAGGTGCTCGCACCGATCGCGGCAGTGATCGACGCGATTGCGTGGCTGGTGTGGCTGGCGTCGGTGCTCGTGCTGCCGCTGGCTGTGGCCGTGCCTACGGTCGGCCTGGGAGTGCTGTGGAACATCGGCCGCAAGGCCGACGTCCCGACCTGGCTCGCCCCTGCCCGTCAGGCCCGTGACAACGCTCCGCCGATCACGCCATCCATTGTGGTCAAGGCTCTGCGTGACCTCGGGGTGCGGGAGCTGCGCAAGGCCATTGACGACATGGGCGACGCGGGCGCCGGGATGCTCTCGCCGATCGTGCTCGCCGGATGCGGTGTCGAGCTGGAGGTGTCGCTGCCCTCGGGTGTGTCCACGAAGGACATCACCGATCGGCACCGGCGCCTGGCGGAGAACCTCAACCGGCACGAGCACGAGGTGTTCATCACGATCCCGGTCGCCGCGCGTACGGTGCGACTGTGGATCGCCGACCCCGGCGCGCTCGACGAGCCGATCGGCCCGTCGCCGCTAGTGCTGGACGACACGATGACCGCCGATCTCTACACCGGCCGCGCCCCGTGGGGCCAAGACCTGCGCGGTGACGCGGTAGCGATTGCGTTGCTGCAAAGGCACTTGCTCATCACGGGCCTGTCCAACCAGGGCAAGACCGCTGCTTTGCGGGCGCTGGCGTTGTGGCTCGCACTGGACCCCACGGTCGAGCTGCGCATTGCTGACCTGAAGGGCATCGGTGACTGGCACATGTTCACCGACCTGGCCACGACCATGATCGCCGGACCGACCGACGAGCACGTCATCGCGGCCACGCACATGCTGGAGGGAGGTGTGGAGGAGATGGAACGCCGCCTGGCCGCCGTCGATCCCGAGGTGCACAAGAACGGCGTCACGCGTGACCTGGCTCGTTCCGGCGAGGGCTTCCATCCGCTTGTGCTGATTGTGGATGAGGCACAGCAGGCGTTCATGTGTCCGGCGGTGGGCGACGACAAGCGACCGTACGGCGGAAGCAAGAGCACCTCGCGGTACTTCATGGCCGCACGCAAGATCCACAATCAGGGCCGCGCGGTGAACGTGATTCTGTGGCAAGGCACGCAGAACCCCACCGATCAGAACCTCCCGAAGCTCGTCCGCGAGGGTGCACACATCCGGGGATCGCTCGTGCTCGGTACTGAGGCCGAGTCCCGGATGGCGTTGGGGGACAAAGCGGTCAACGCCGGAGCCGCACCGCACAAGCTCCGACAGGGCATGGACAAGGGCACGCTTGTGGTCGCCGGTGACGGCGTGCCCCTGGCCGCTGGCCAGTCCAGCCTCACCGTTCGCACCCACTTCGTGGACGGGGAGGAGGCCACCGCGGTCGCCGACCGGGCCAAGACGATGCGGGTCCCGGTCACGACCGACGCCGGTCGTGTTGGCCCAGCTCGGGACTTCCTCGCCGACCTCGCGCAGGTGATGGGCGGCGAGACCCGTGTGCGAACCGAGGTGATCCGCCAGCGGCTGCGCGAGCTGCACCCCGCCACCTACGAAGGCATTGCGGCGGGCGACCTGGCCGCGAAGCTCGCCGCCGCTGGGATCGAGTCATACAAGGCACACGGCGGTGTCATGGCCATCCGTACCGCCGCCGTCCACGCTGCGATCGCGGAGCGTGACGAAATCGACGGCGAGTAGGCGGGGACCCGGCGCAGAGGAACGCGGGGAGGCACGCAACATGCGGGGAGTAGTCCCCGCATGCCTCCCCGCGCGAAACTGCCCGTTCTGAGCAGCGACAACGTCCGTGCGGGGAGGCGGGGAGGCGCCCGCCTCAACCTGCGGAAACCCCTGAAAACGACGCTTGAGACGGCGAGATTCAGCCTCCCCGTTGTAGTTCCTCATGCTCACCTTCAGTAACTAAGAGTAGTCATCTCGGGAGTCCTTCATGACGAACTGGACGATCCACATCGAGAAGTCGCGGACCTTGCTGGGCAACTTCAGGACCCTGTGCGGCCGGACCATCACCAACGTCAAGGTGTCCGGTCCGGCCCTCACGGTCACCTGCCCGAGGTGCAAGGCCGCAGAGAAGGGCGGCCGGTGATGGTGGACCGCCGCACGTTCCTCACTGACCCTGACGACGTCCACGACTTCAACCGCCGGCCGCTGCGAGATCCCGCCGTCGTCCGCGCTTGGTGTGCACCTTTGCTTAGCCAAGCATGGGCCGCCATGCGTGCTGGTGACTCCATGCCGATGGCAGGCAGCACGCGATGGGAAGCCCTCAACGATGACGACCCGCGCAAGCTCGCCGCCGTCCTGCACGCAGCGCTCGCACACCTTGAGGAGTCCACTCCGCGCTTCATCGCCGCCCGTCTCGCTCACGAGCTGGCTGCGGAGCACCGCGACGAAGTGGCCACGCAAAAGGAGACGGCCGCTGATCTGTCGGCCGCGATGTCCAGCGCGGGCGCGCTGAACCGGTACCTGCCGTTCTGCACGCTCGCGGCACGCCGCACCACCTATGCCACACCGCCGCTCACTGCCGATGAGATCCGCCACCGCGCCCATCGGTCGTGGGGGCTCAGTGACACCAGCACGACGCCACGGAAGGCCGCTGCTTGAACGTCCCGTTAGCCGTGCCTGCCCAAGAGTTCACGCCCGACAACGCACACGGCCAGTCTGGCCGCGATGCCGAGAGGAGGACAGCCGCATGATCACACCGACCGGTGCCGAGCTGCTGGACAACCTGCACGCCGCACTCACGCGATACGTCATCCTGCCCAGCGCACACGCCGCTGACGCCGTCACGCTGTGGATCGCCGCCTCTCACGCCCAACCTGCGTGGGCGCATGCGCCCCGGCTCGTCATCCGCGCTCCGGAGAAGCGCTGTGGCAAGTCGCGATTGCTCGACGTTGTGGAAGCCACGTGCCACCAACCGTTCATCACGGTCAACTCGTCGTCCGCCGCTGTCTATCGGTCGATCAGCGAGGACCCTCCGACGATGCTCGTTGACGAAGCCGACACCATCTTCGGTCCCAAAGCCGACGGCAACGAAGACCTACGCGGTCTGCTCAACGCTGGCCACCAGCGCAACCGCCCCGCCAAGCGCTACGACGCTGCCACCGGACGAGTGGAGTCCATCCCCACGTTCGCAATGGCCGCGCTTGCGGGCATCGGCGCCATGCCCGACACCATCGAAGACCGCGCGGTGGTAGTTCGCATGCGACGCCGCGCACCTGGTGAGACCGTCGCTCCGTTCCGGCACCGCCGTGACAGAACCGTCCTGCGGGAACTCGCCGGCCAACTCGCCGAGTGGTTGCGGACTGATCTGTCGGACCTGGAAGCCGCGGAACCAGCCATGCCGGTGGAGGACCGGGCCGCCGACACCTGGGAACCGCTGTTCATCGTCGCCAACCACGCCGGAGGTCACTGGCCCGAACGTGCTCGGGCCGCCGTACTCGCTCTCACCGCTGAGGCCGAGGACAGCGACAAAGGATCACTAGGTGTGCGGCTGCTGAAGGACTGTCGCACGGCGTTCAGCGGAGCCACCGCCCTACCCACCGCGACGCTGCTCGAACGCCTCAATTCCGACCTCGAAGCACCCTGGAGGGAGTACGGCACAAGCGGCCTCACTGCCGCGAAGCTCGGTCGAATGCTCGGAGAGTTCGACATCCGCTCATCCAACATCCGGTTTGCGGAAGGAAGCCAAGCCAAGGGCTACGAGAAAGCCGACTTCATTGACGCTTGGGAACGCTACTGCCCGTTGCCGGTTGCGCTCGTGCCCGACACCGACGCTGGGAGTCCCGTCCCGTCCGTCCCAAGCGTCCCAACGCAGGTCACGCCTGGGACGGTTCGCTTGACCGGGACGGCTTGAGGCGTCCCGCGCGTGACTCGCAGAACTACCTCGTAACCGTCCCTGGGACGCCTCAAAGCGTCCCGGCGGTCCCAAGCGTCCCAGCTCTGACCTGCGCTGGGACGCTTGGGACGCTTGGGACGGCTACCCGACCAATCCCGGCGTGATCGCGCCACCGCAGACACCACTCGAACCTGAGGCGATGGCGCATGCCCAAATCCGGGCGGCCCGCCTCCCTGCCCAATGGGGGAGATGCCGCGATGTCCCAGAACAAGAACGTCTCGACGTTGCACAAGCCGAGCGAGGTAGCGAAGCACCTCGGATGCTCGGAATGGTGGGTGAAAGAGCAGGCGCGGCGCCGACGAATTCCGTTCAGCTGGATTGGCGGGCGCTACCTGTTCACAGATGCCCACATCGACGAAATCGTGTTGATCTGCGAGAAGAGGCCGATCTCGGCCGCCGCCACGGTCGCTGTTCCCCAGGAAGTTCCTTGCGGAAACCGCACTCCTGTTGGCGGGCCAGTGGTCCGGCTTCGCTCGCGCTCGCCACGGCGTGCTCTCGCAGCAGAAACACGTTCAACAGCCGCCTGACGAACCACCGCGCCCCGCCGTGACCACTTGCGTCGGGGCGTGTCATCTCTTGGGAGCACTCACGATGGGATACGCGGAGAAGCGCGGTGACTACTACCGCGGGCGGTACAAGATCGCGCCGGGTAGGTACGGCACGGTCAAGAACGAGCACGGCGAGACGATCCGCTTCACGAAGAAGCGTGATGCCGAGAACGCGGCGAACGAGGCTGAGGCCGACATTCGCAACGGTCGCCAGACCACATCCAAGAACTCCGACATGCGCTTCGGCGAGTACGTGAACAAGTGGTACTCAGTGCAGGATCTTGCGGCCTCAACGATGCAGAACTACCGCAGGCACATCGAAGAGCACATCTTGCCGACGTTCGAGAACGAGGTGATCCGTGAGATCAGCCCGATGGACGTGAACGAGTGGGAGAAGGCAGAGCGCTCAGCGGGCTACGCCGAGTCCAGCATCAAGACCTGGCGCCGGACTCTGCACCTCATCCTTGCGGACGCGTATGACCAAGGGCTTGCCGACGCGAACCCGGCGGCACGGCGCCGGGGGCGAGGGAAGCGTGCCGGCCGATCCGGCAAGCGAGGGCCGGAGAAGATCGTCACGACGATGCTCGGTGCACTGCTGATCGCGGAGCGCGCTGCGCTGCTGTCTGGACGCGATGACGAGTTCGTTGCGGTCATCACCAAGGCCTTCACAGGGATGCGTTGGGGCGAACTCGTCGGCCTTGAAGCCGAGCACGTCAAGGAGGGGGAGATCCGCGTGCAATGGCAGCTCTACGAACTGGACACGGGGGAACTGCACAGGTGTCCGCCTAAGGACGACTCGTATCGAACGATCGACACCCCGAAGTGGCACTCTGAGCTGCTCATCGAGCACCTGGCGCACAGGACGGCGGGGCCGTGTTCCTGCCACGGCCTTGATTACGTGTTCACCGGCCACCGACCGAGCAACACCTCTGTGCGGACGGTGGGCGCGAAGCTCGTAGACGTCGCCAGGCTCGCCGCGGTTTCCACGGGAACGGTGTCCAACGTTCTCAACCGGCCCGAGACGGTGCCAGGGAGAACACGGCTTGCGGTTGAAGAGGCGATCGCTGAACTGGGCTACGTCCGTGGCGGTGCTCCGGCTCAGCTTGCCGCGCACTGGCGTCGGAATGGGTTCGCGACGTGGCTCTTTCAGCCGGCCGCAACGGGTTGGTACCCAGCGAAGGCGCCGCATCCCGCACGGCCGGTGCCGATCATCGGTAACCCGTGGCCTGGCGTGCCCGTGCGGGGGAGGAACGCCGCCTGCCGTGCAGATGCGGCCTGGTTGCCCGTGGCGAAGGGCCTTACGCCGCATGGGCTGCGGCACACGCACAAGACGCTCATGGTCGAACTGGGTGTGCCGAGGCCGCTTCAGGATGAGCGCATGGGACACCTTGACGGCACTGTGCAGGGCCGCTACTCGCACGTGACGCAGACGATGCGGGATCAACTCATGGCGGACCTGACGGAGGTGTGGGAGCGAGCGTTAGAGGCGAGACGGGCGCTGAGACCGGGTTCGCCGGTTGTGGCGCTCGACAAGCTTCTCAGAGCCGCTTAAGGGTGTCGCCACGTCGCGACCGCGTTTGTCGACGTTGCGCGACCGCTTGACCTGCACGATTTCTGTCAGGAATGGTACCTGCCGATTCATAGCGCGGAAGGTGTTGCCGCTGGAATCGAGCTCGCTGGCTAGATTGGTGCGCATACCGCACGAAGTGAGCATGCTGTATCAATTGCGTTCGTTCCTCGGCGAACGAACCGCGCGCGAAACTGGAATAACCGTTAACGTCAACGCCTGAATGCGATGTATCCAGTCGATAAACACTACGTTCGGTAATGTCGATCACTCGTTTGGTCGATAAGGTTTTCCAATATGTGCCTGCTATCGTTCACGGTGTCGAGTGGGGGCAATCGGCGGGGGGAATTCGCGTCGCGACCGATTCTGTTTGTGGCAACTCTCGATTGCCCTGCGGCTCGTAAATGTGAATAAGTATTAGGGGGATCGATAGTGCGAATTCCAATGTCAGTCAGGCTCGTGCTGAGTTCTGCTGCGGTCCTGTTGGTCGGACTCGGGAGTGTTGCCGTTCCGAGTGTCGCCAGCGCTGCGGGGCCGGAGAACTGCACTGCGGTCTACGAGGCTGCTGGACCGAAAGTGGCTGGCGAGCCGACGGAGCTGGTGCTCAAGGATTATCAGTGCGGCGATGACATCGGTACCTTGAACTGGGTCGTGATGAAGGCCTGGGATCACGCCGATTACAAGGGTGATTCGGTCGAGTTCAAGATCAGCTCGGGCGAGGAATGTGACATCGACGGATACCGTTGGACCTCGATGCCGCAGTACTGGAACGATCGAATTTCGTCATTCCGCGCCTACGGTTCGTGTCAAGGTGTGCGCCTGTACAACGATACCGGTACGTCCGGAACCCCCTGCGGCAGCTACAAGAATGATGTCAGCTGGGTTGGTCACATGAACGATATTGCCTCTTCGTTCCGTAACTCGTCAGAGAAAAAGGAATGTTAATCTAAGGGCCGAGCATCGCACTAGCTTCTGCTGGGATATGTGATGGGGAAGGTCAGGCTGCAGCCTGACCTTCCCCATCGTAGTTTCTTCTGGACCCTCAGGCACGCTTGGAGCGGGTTGTGATGTACCGGATCGCCAGCAGTGCGGCGACCTGCAAGCTCGTGTATGGCAACGCCAGCAAGCCGAGGCTCACGAAGTCACCTACCGCTCCGCGAGGATCGGTAGTCAGATCCGTCAGGGAGTACCACTGGCCGGCGCTAACAAACCCAAAGACCCACATGAGGCCTCCCGCGCAGGGCAAGCCTGTAAGCAGGACACGCACTGGTACCGACCAACGTCGTGACAAGCCGATTAGTCCAGTACCGACTAGGTAGCCGACTGGAGGCAGTAAAGCTCCTCCCAGCAAAAGAAGGGCCAAGCCCGCGAGATCGCTACGTTTCAACGGCGCTGACGCGACCTGCGATCCTGACGGCCTATCGTCCAACTCCGCCGCAACGATCTCCGATGGTTCCCCCAAGCGGTCCAGCAGGTTCCTAATCTCGATCTCTGAAGCGTTCTCCGGCAGTGAGATCTCAATGTGCGACCTGATCTCCTCGGCCAGTTCGGCACGACGAGCCTCCGACAACACCGACGCATCGTGCAGGAGCGCGCTCATGTAGTTGGTAACGAGGGGATGCTCCACAACAGGCCTGCTCATGCGACGTCGACCTCTCCCCGAATGATCTTGTTTACCGACTCGCTTAGCGACATCCAGTCCGATGCGAACCTGTCGCCCGTAGCGATGCCGTCAGCACTGAGGCCGTAGTACCGACGCGGTGGTCCCAACTCGCTCTCGCGCCACGTCGTGTCCACCAAGCCTTGCTTGCGCAACCTAGACAGCAAGGGGTATATGGTGCCTTCGCTGGCTATCAGCCCATGCTTGGTGAGCACGTCGACCAACTCCACGGCATATCGCTCGCGGTCGCGTAGTAGCGCAAGTACGCAGTACTCGACCAGGCCTCTCCGCATCTGCGTGAGCGGACTACGCTCACGCTCCCCTGTTTGCATGCTCTACAAGGTACCTTGTGGCCAAAGGTAGCGCCAGGGGTGGTTGGCTGCATAGTTCATCTAACGCGACCGTCGCGGCGTCGCCATTGGGAACGACAGAGGTCTGTGGGTCGCCTCGACGCGAAGGGGCAGTGAGCCTGCAGGGAGCCGAGTGGATGTGCGGAAGGCGTGAAGACATGGGTGGAGAGCCTGCGCTCAATGCCTCACGCGGCGCGCTCGTTCATCGGGAAATGCAAGCTCTTCTCCCCGATTTCTCCCAGAACGGTCCGAAAACACAGGTCAGGCCCTGTCCACGTCTACTGTGGACAGGGCCTGACCTGGTGTTATATTAATCGGGGTGACAGGATTTGAACCTGCGACCTCTTCGTCCCGAACGAAGCGCGCTACCAAGCTGCGCCACACCCCGGCTGGGAACATGTAGAACTCTACATCATGTCCGCGCCAGCTCCGAATCGGACCCCCTCATTCCGCCCCTGACCAGGCGTAACGGGCCTGGGAACCAGGGTCAGCAGGGATGCCTCGGGAGGACAGCAGAAGCGCACCGGCGCGTACGGCGAAGTGCCCATGCCGGCGGACACGTTCATCCACATGTGCGAACCCCAGCGCGAAACGCCACGGGCCCGGCCCCGGTCCAATTCGCAGTTCGTCACAACGGCGCCGTAGAACGGGATGCGCAGCTGGCCGCCGTGGGTGTGGCCGGCCATCACGAAGTCGTAGCCGTCGGCGGCGAACGGGTCCAGGACGCGCGGTTCCGGGGAGTGCGTGACGCCCAGCCTCAGTGCCGCGGACGGGTCCGGGGTGCCGGCGATGTCGGCGTAGCGGTCGCGCTTCAGGTGGGGGTCGTCGAGGCCTGCGCAGAAGATGGCCTGGCCGTTCACCATGATGGTCTTGCGCAGGTGCGTGAGGTCTTCCCAGCCTCGTTCGATCATGCCTGCGCGCAGGTCGCGCCACGGGAGCGTCACGCCGTGGATGCGCTTGGTCTTGGACGACGGCAGCAGGTAGCGCACCGGGTTCTTGAGCTTCGGCGCGTAGTAGTCGTTGCTGCCGAACACGAAGACGCCCGGTTTGTCGAGCAACGGGCCGAGCGCGCGCAGCGTGCCGGGGACGGCGTCCTTGTGCGCGAGGTTGTCGCCCGTGTTGACCACGAAGTCCGGGTTCAGGTCGGCCAGGGCGGCGACCCAGCGCTGCTTCGACACCTGGTTCGGCGTCATGTGCAGGTCTGAGATGTGCAGCACGCGGATCGGCTTGGCGCCGGGGGACAGGACCGGCACCGTGGCGGTGCGCAGAGTCCAGTTCCTTCTCTCGATTCCCGCCGCGTACGCGACGGTCGCGGCGCCGAGAGCGGTCGTGGCGAGGAGGGCGCGGCCGAGCTTGTTCACGCGTCAAGGGTACGGAAGGGCGGTAACTCGATCGGCGCGGCATCCGGCGGGCGGTACCGTTCTGCCTCATGGCGGAGTTGAAGACGCGACTGCAGAACGACCTGACCGTGGCGATGAAGGCCAGGGAGACGGTCACGGCCGGTGCGCTGCGGATGGCGCTCACGGCCGTCACGAACGAGGAGGTCTCGGGCAAGCAGGCCCGTGAGCTCAGTGACGACGAGGTCGTGAAGGTCCTCTCGCGCGAGGCGAAGAAGCGCAAGGAGGCCGCGGAGGCCTTCGACGGTGCCGGTCGGACCGAGAAGGCCGAGCTGGAGCGCCAGGAGCTCGCCGTGCTGGAGGTCTACCTCCCCAAGCAGCTCGACGACGCGGAGCTGGCGTCCATTGTGGACAAGGCGTTCGACGCCGTGGCCGCGCAGCTCGGTGAGGCGCCGGGGCAGAAGCAGATGGGCCAGGTCATGAAGGCCGTCAACGCCGAGGTCGCCGGCCGCGCCGAGGGTGGCCGGGTGGCCGCCGCGGTGAAGGCCAAGCTGGCCGGCTGACACGAGTGTGCCGCAGCGGTCCGGCCGCTGCGGCACCCCGACTCAGAACGCCCTGTCGACCGCGTCCGCGAACTCGCCCATCGACCCGAACTCCAGGTCGTAGCTGAAGTCCTCGGTCGGCTTCGGGGTCGCGCCCCAGCCCGGCCGGTCGTGCCGCCGGTTGATCCACACGGACCGCAGCCCCTCGCGCTTGGCCGGCACGTGGTCGTGGAACAGGCTCTGCGCCACGTGCAGAAGCTCCGAACGCTCGATCCCCAACGAGTCGAGCGTGGCGTCGAGCGCACGGAAGTGGTTCTCGGCGGGCTTGTACGCGCCGACGTCCTCCGCGGTGATGATCGCCGCGAAGTCCCCGCGCAGCTGCCGGTTGCTCCCGGCGAAACCCTCGCGGTGCACGTTGGACAGAATGATCAACTTGTAGTGGGAAGCCAGGCGCGCCAACGCCTCCGCCGAGTCGGGGAACGCCGGCCAGTCCGGAACGGACGAGCCCAGTCGCCGCGCCCACTCGTCACTCACCTCGCGGCCGAGGTCGGAACCGGCCTGCCGGAACGCGGCGGTCAGCACGTCCGGGTACAGCGCGAACTCGGCCGTCCCCACCTCGGCTTCCGCGGAGGCGTAGGCGAGCAGCAGCTCCTCGTCGGACAGTGACAGCCCCTGTTCCCGCGCCCACGGCGAGAGCACCGCGATGAGCCCGGCCTCCCAGTCGATGAGCGTGCCGTAGCAGTCGAAGCTGAGCGCCTTGAACGTCGTCAGGTCCATGGCGACCAACTGTAGTACAGTTCAACTGTAGGGCAACTGGTTAAACTGGCCACATGTCAGCCCTGGACGGCCTCGAAGTGCGCCGCACCACCACGGCCCAGCAGCTCGCCGACGGCCTCTCCGAACGGATCATGGCCGGTGCTTTCGGCCCTGGTGACAGGCTCAGGGAGAGCGCGATCGCGGCCGAGCTGGGCGTCGCGCGCAACACCATCCGCGAGGCCGTCCGCATCCTGGAGCTGACCGGCCTGGTCCGCTACGAGGTCAACCGCGGCGCCGTCGTCATCGCGCCCACCCCGGAGAAGATCGAGGCGCTCTACACCGCCCGCGAACGCCTCGAAACGGCGGCGGCGATCCGCACGCCGCGTCCCGAGCAGCTCGAAGCGATCACCAGGGCGTTCGACGAGCTCACCGAGGCCGCAGCCGAAGGCGACACGGCCAGGATCGTCGATCGGGACCTGGCCTTCCACCAGGCCGTCGTGGCGCTGCTCGACAGCACGAGGCTGGACGAGTTCTTCACCGCCCTGACCAAGGAACTGCGCTTCTACCTCACGGTGCTCTCGAAGTCCGAGACGCCGGAGGAGGTCGTGGCGCAGCACCGGGTCATCCTCGACGCGATCCTGCTCGGCGACCACGACAGGGCGGTCGCCGAGATCCAGGCGCACATCGACGTGAGCGTGGAGCAGCTCAAGCAGCTGCTCGGCTGAGCGCTATCTGCCCGGTTCGGTCGGCAGCGTGATCGGTGGCGGCTCGTTCGGGTTGCCGGGGCTGGGCGGCGGCTGCGACGGCTCCGTGGCCACCGGCGGTGGCACGTACCCCGAGCTCACCGACAGCGTGATCACCGTGCCGCGCAACGCGTTGCCGCGCGGCGTCTGGCTGACGACCGTGCCCTTCGGCTGCTCGGAGTTCACCGACTGCTGGCTCACCTTGTAGCCGGCCTGGTCCAGGATCCGCGTGGCGTCGTTGATCTGCTTGCCCACCACGTCGGGGATCTGGATCTCGCGGCCGCCCTTGAGGTAGCGCTGCTCCACCTGCGGCAGCGGTGAGACCGGGATCGAGCCGTGCACCTTCGTCATCGTCTCGAACCACGTCTTGGCCGGGATCGTGCCGCCGAAGATGTTGCCGTTGCCGCACAACCGCGGTGCGGCGCCGATGCAGATCGGACGCGGGTTGGTGCCGTCGTTGAACGTCTGCACGGCGCCCGCGAAGTCCGGAGTCGCGCCGATGAACGCCGCCGACTTGTACTCCTCGGTGGTGCCCGTCTTGGCGATCATCGGGCGGGACCACTTGGCGGCACGGGCGGCGGCCGCGGCGGTGCCGTTGCCGACGTCGTCCTTGCTCATGCCGACGGCCAGACCGTTCGCGAGACCCTCGGCGACGACCTGCTCGCACGGCGCCTCGTTGACGGGAACGGCCTTGCCGTTGCGATCCAGCACCTTCGCGATCGGCGTGGGCGGGCACCACTTGCCGCCGCTCACGATGGTCGCGACGACGTTCGCGAGCTCCAGAGTGGACACCGGCGCAGGGGAGAGCGTGAACGACGCGTTGCCGCCGTTCTGCTTGTAGAACTCCGTCTGCGAGATGCGGTTCTGCTTGTCCTTGGCCTTCGGGTCGGGCCTGGTGCCCTGCAGGTTCGTCGCCATCGTCTCGCGCATGCCCAGCCGCGAGGCCATGTCCACGACCGCGTCCATGCCCGTCTGCTCCTCCAGGATCACGAAGCCGGTGTTCGGCGACGTCGCGAGGGCCTGCTGCAGCGTCATCGAGGACGGGTAGTTCGAGTCGAAGTTCGACAGGCAGTACCAGCGCGTGCCGGGCTCACCGGTGCTCGGGCAGCGCTGGGCGCCACCCTTGAAGACCTTGGAGGTGTGCGAGGTCGGCGTCGGGATGACGTTCTCGATGCCGAGACCCTTCTCCAGCGCCGCCGCGGCCGTGAACACCTTGTAGATCGAGCCGGCGCCGAACTTGTTCTCCACGCCGCTCGGCAGGTCGTACGTGGTCTGGCGCAGGTCGGACTTCAGGCCGTAGTCGCGGTTCGCGACCAGCGCGAGCACGTCGTGGCGTTCCTTGCCGGGCTTCACGATCGCCATCGTGTTGGCGATGCCCTCGGTGCCCTTGGGAACACCGGCCTCCGCCGCGGCCTTCGCCTGCGAGGTGGCTGCTCTGTCCAAAGTGGTCTGAATGGTGTAACCGCCGGTGCGCAGCTGTTCCTCGCTGAAACCCGCGCGTTGCAAGTAGTTCACGACGTACGAGCAGAAGAAACCGTTTTCCGGACCGGCGCCGACACAACCGTTCGGCGGGGTGCGCACCGGAGTCGCGAGACCCAGGCCTTCCTTCTTCGCCGCCTCACCCGCGTCGCGCGACAGCTTGTCGTTCTCGACCATCCTGTCGATCACTTTGTTGCGCCGGTCCAAAGCTTTGTCCGGATACGCTTCGGGGTCGAGCGCTGACGGACTGTTCACCATTCCCGCGAGCATCGCGGCTTGTGGAACCGTCAACTTGTCGGGAGTCGTGTTGAAGTAAGCCTGAGCCGCCGCCGCGATGCCGTAAATGGTCGAACCAAAAGGAACGACGTTCAGGTACCGGGCGAGGATCTCCTCCTTGCCGAGCTTGCGCTCGAGCTGCAACGAGATCCGGGCTTCGCGCATCTTGCGCGCGATGGTCTGCTCCTGGGCCTTGGCCTGCTCCAGCTTGTTGTTCCGCGCCACGACGTGGACCAGGTAGTTCTTGACGTACTGCTGGGTGAGCGTGGACGCGCCCTGCGAGACCGAGCCGCTGACCTGGTTCGTCAGGCCGGCACGGATCGTGCCCTTCCAGTCGACGCCCTGGTGCTCGTAGAACCGCCGGTCCTCGACCGAGATCAGCGCCGCCTTCATGGTCGGCGAGATCTTCTCGGGAGGTGTCAGCACTCTGTACTGGTCGAACAGGTAGGCGATCGGGGCCCCGTCCTTGTCCGTGACCGTGGTGATCAACGGAGGATCCGTCGTCACCAGGTCGGCCGAGATGCTGTCCACCGTGTCGCTGGCTCTGTTCGAGACGAGACCTGTCGCACCCACGACTGGGAACAGCATGCCGGCGAGGAGAACCCCAGCCAGCAGGCACAGGCCGAGCATCTTGAGCACGCCATTCCTGACTCGCACGCGGGCCAGCGTACGCCGTACACGAACGGGTGAAGGTGATCAGTAAGTGCCGTTACTCAGCATGAGTAGACATACGCAAGACAGGTAACAGTCGGGTGACCCAGGCTTGGAGAGGGAACCGAACGGCACTACAGTCCGTCAACGTCCAAGGAATGCAGCCGTGGCTCGAACGCTACGGCATCCGTGGCAGGGGTGTGGCGGATTTCCACATTTGGACAGCACTGAGGAGTGGGGGATATGAACCAGGGGGATTGGCGTATCAACGCTTCGTGCCGTGACGAGGAGCCGGATCAGCTCTTCGTCCGAGGTGCGGAGCAGCGCAAGGCGAAGCTCGTGTGCCTGGGTTGCCCGGTGCGCATGGAATGCCTGGCCGAAGCGCTGGACAACAAGATCGAGTTCGGGGTCTGGGGAGGCATGACCGAGCGCGAACGCCGTGCTCTGCTGCGCCGCCGTCCGGACGTCGACTCGTGGCTCGAACTACTCGACAACGCACGTCAGGAACACGTCGAGGACACGAGGGTCGGCTAGGCGCAGCCGGCGTCTACTCGCCGGCGAGCCGGCGACCTATCTCCCGTAGGCCGTCGAGGTCGTGCACGTCAGCAGGCAATGCGGGCACGCCGACCAGCGAAACGCCGGGGTGGGCACGCGTGAACCGGGCCAGCAGCCGCTTCTCACGATCGGCGACTGCCACCCGGTCCGCGTGCAGCCGGAGCACTGCCGCGGCGAGCGGCGCGTCACCGGAGCGGTCGAGGTCGTCCGCTGCGGCGACCGCCTTCGCCGCGGGCAGGTCGGTCGCGAGCACGGGATGCGTCCTGTTCGCGACGAGCCCGCACAGCGGCATGTTCTCGGCGCTGAGGCGCTCCACGAAATAGCTCGCCTCGCGCAATGCGTCGGGCTCGGCCGCCGCGACCACGACGAAACCGGTTCCGGGCGACCGGAGCAGTTCGTAGGTGCGCTGGGCGCGCTCGCGGAATCCTCCGAACATGCTGTCGAAAGCCTGAACAAAAGTTGACGCGTCCTGCAACAGCTGGCCACCGACGATCGTCGACACGGCGCGCGTGAAAAGGCTGAAACCGGTTCCAACGATCTTGAGCAGCCCGCGGCCGCTCGCACGCGCCGGAGCCGACAGCATCCGGATGAACCTGCCGTCGAGCACCGTCGACAACCGCTGCGGCGCGTCCAGGAAGTCGAGCGCCGACCGGCTCGGCGGGGTGTCGACGATGATCAGGTCCCACTCGTCCTGCGCCACCAGCTGGCCCAGCTTCTCCATCGCCATGTACTCCTGCGTGCCGGAGAACGACGAGGAAATGGTCTGGTAGAAGGGGTTCGACAGGATCTGGTCGGCCCGGTCGCGGCCGGCGTGGGTCAGCACCATGTCGTCGAACGTGCGACGCATGTCGAGCATCATCGCGAACAGCTCGCCCTTGGGCTCGAAGCCCTCCACGACGACCTCGCGCGGGTGGTTGTCCAGTTCCCGCAGGCCCAGCGACTGCGCCAGGCGTCGGGCCGGGTCGATCGTCAGCACGACCACGCGCCTGCCGCGTTCGGCCGCGCGCAACGCCAGCGCCGCCGCCGTCGTCGTCTTGCCCACGCCGCCGGAGCCGCAGCACACGAGGACGCGCGTCCCCAGGTCGTCGAGCAGGGGGTCGAATTCGAGCCTGTTCATCGGACTCCTGCCGCGACCAGCGCCTCGGCCAGCTCGTAGAGCGCGGCCACGTCCACCCCGTCCGTCAGGTCCGGCAGCTCCAGCGTCGGCAGGTCCGACTCGCCGAGCAGTTCCTTGGCCTCTTGTTGTGACTGCACCCGGATGGCGTGCTCCACGGTCTCGTCGACCAAACCTTCGAGAGTGAACTCGTCGAGGTCGAGCCCGGCGGCCTGCAGCCCCGCGCGCACCCGCGCCTCGTCGAGCCTGCCCTCGGCGGCGACCGGCAGCGACCGCGCGGGCAGCCGCGTCGGCTGGACCCGGTTCACCAGCACCGCGCCCGGCCGCAGGTCGGCGCCGTCCAGTTCGGCGACGGCGTCCAGGGTCTCGCGCACCGGCATCTCCTCCAGCAGCGCCACCAGGTGCACCGCCGTGTCGCCGGAGTGCAGCAGCCGCACGACGCCCTCGCTCTGCCCCTTGATCGGCCCGACCTTGGCGAGGTCGGCCATGGCCTTGGTGACGTCGAGGAACTTGACCACGCGCCCGGTGGGCGGCGCGTCCAGCACGACGGCGTCGTAGAGGTGGCGGCCGTCCGCCCCGGTGCGGTTGACGCACTCCTTGACCTTGCCGGTCAGCAGGACGTCGCGCAGGCCGGGGGCGAGCGTGGTCGCGAACTCGATCGCGCCCATCTTGCGCAGCGTGCGGCCCGCGAAGCCGAGGTTGTAGAACATCGCCAGGTACTCGAGGAGCGCGGCCTCCGCGTCGACCGCGAGCGCGTGCACCTCACCGCCGCCCGGCGCGGACGCGATCCGTTCCTCGGAGTAGGGCAGCGGGGCCCGGTCGAAGAGCTGGGCGATGCCCTGCCTGCCCTCGACCTCGACCAGCAGCACCCGGCGCCCGCCGGTGGCCAGGGCCAGCGCCAGCGCGGCCGCCACCGTCGTCTTGCCCGTGCCGCCCTTGCCGGAGACCACGTGCAGACGGGCTCGGGTCAGCTCCTCGGTCCACGACGTCACACGTCCAGACTATGTGTGAATCCGGCCGGAGGTGGACTGGTCGGTCAATCGACCATGGTGAGGAAGAGAACGGCCATGGCGGTGGCGGCGACCAAGGCCCAGGCCACGACCGACGGCAGCCACAGCGCGATGCTGGCCGTGATGACGACCACGACCACCAGTCCGATCAGTCCGGCCTGGACGACGGCGACGCGCTGGCTGTGCTTGCGGTCACGCACCTGAGCCATGGCGACGAGCACCATCACCAGCCCACCCGCCGCGAACAGGGCGGTGGCGATGATCCGCCAGGTCTCCATGTGATCAAGGTAGCTCCAACCGCGCCGACCGCGCAGGCCCCGCTCGGGTGGCAAGTTAGGCTCCGCGCATGACGAAGTGGGAGTACGCGACCGTGCCGTTGTTGATCCACGCCACGAAGCAGATCCTCGACCAGTGGGGCGAGGACGGCTGGGAGCTGGTCACGGTGCTGACCAATCCGACCGGTGAGCAGCACGTCGCGTACCTGAAGCGAGTGAAGCCGTGAGCACCTGGAGCAACCGCCTGGAGGAGCTCGGCATCGAGCTGCCCGGCGTCGCCGCCCCGCTCGCCGCGTACGTGCCCGCCACGCAGAGCGGCTCGTGGGTGTTCACGTCCGGCCAGCTGCCGTTCGTCGACGGCAAGCTGCCGGCCACCGGCAAGGTCGGCGCCGAGGTCTCCCCGGAAGAGGCCAAGCAGTACTCCGCGACGTGCATCCTCAACGCTCTCGCGGCCGTGCACGCGCTCGTGGGGATTGACTCGATCAAGCGAGTCGTGAAAGTTGTCGGGTTCGTGGCCTCCGCCGAGGGCTTCACCGGTCAGCCGGGTGTCATCAACGGCGCCTCCGAGCTGCTCGGCGAGATTTTCGGTGACGAGGGCAAGCACGCCCGGTCCGCCGTGGGCGTGGCCGAGCTGCCGATCGGCGCTCCGGTGGAGATCGAACTGATCGTCGAGGTCTGAGTTCCCGGTTCTGGTTACGGGTTCTGCTGAAGGGTGTGACATGTCGGACACGTGCCACGAACTGCTGCTGCGGCTCGCCGGGCGCCTCCCGGACGACCTGCTGTGGCGGTACCGGGACTGGGCCGCATCGGATGCGTACGCCGTGCTCGCGCGGTCGCTGCCGCGCACCCTTCTGCACGGACGCATCCCGCTGACCGATCACGAACTGCGCCTTTTGCAGGACGCGCTGGTGCCCTACGGGGCGGATCCCGGTGCGCTCAGTTCGGTCAAAGGACTGGACGAAGTGCCCGCCACCGACTACACCTTTTCCCCGGAATCACCCGATCGGGTGCCGATGGGTGATTCCGCGACCGTCGTTCTCGGTGCCACGCTGCGAGGCCGGCACGGGGTCGGTGAGGTTCGCTCCTGCTGGCGCATCGGTCCCTCCGGGATCAACCGCGTCCTGCTGGTGGCGGCCACGACCGGCCACGCCCGGCTGACCGGTGAGTTGCAGCGCGTTCTGCGGGCGTTGGGCGAGCACGACCCGTGCGTAGAGGTCATGTCGTCCGGAATGGACCTTCCGCCCTATCACCGGGCGGCGTTGGCCGCATCCGAGCTGGTGTGCGCCGGCGCCGAGTCCGATGAGCACCTGGTGCTCAGCTAAGGAGAGTTGACGTGACGAACGACGGTGTCGGCCTGCCGGTCCGTCTCCACGATCTCCTGTTGTCGATGGCCGGGCGCGTGGACGACGCCGCTCTGTCGCAGGCCCGCGAGTTCCTCGCGGTCGGAGAACTGGACCGATCGATCGAGCTGCTCGTGGGCACGCTCGTCGCGGGCAGCATCCCGGTGCTGCCGGACGAACGCGCCGCCATCACGTGGGTCCTCCACGAGGTCCGCTCGGACGCGTCGCTGACCGACCGCCTGCCGGTGGTCGAGATGCTGCCGTTCGTCAGGCACCGCTTCACCTCCGAGACCGACCCGGCCTCGGACATCGCCGGCGACCTGGCCCGTGCGGTGTCGGTGCTGCCGGACGTCCGCTCGGTGCGGTGCGTCTGGCGTTCGTCGCCGACGGGCTCCACGCCGGGCCCGTTGCCGCAGCGCGTGGTGCTGGTGGACATCGGTCCGCAGGGCTTCGCGCCCGCGACCGCCTACCGGGTCGACTCGGTGCTGCGCAAGGCGGGCGTCCGCGCCGCCGTCGAGGTCCTGACGACCGGTGTGCAGATCAGCGAGTACCACGCCGCCGCGATGACGTCCTCCCTCGCGGTGCCGATCTCCGGCGCCCCGGCCCCGATGGCCGACCACGTCTCGCAGCAGCAGCAAGCCTGGTTCGACCAGCCCGCCGAGGAGCTTCCGGCTCCGGCGCCGGTGGCCGAGCCGACACCGGCGCCGGAGCAACTGGAAGAGACCGGCTCACGACGCACACGTTCCACACCGCCGGCGGTCGAGGGCTCGCAGCCCTTCCCGCCCAAGCCCGTGAAGCGCATCCCGAGGGCCACCGTGGAGCCCGAGATCGAGGCGCTCCCGGAGCCCGTGCCGATCAACCGGGCCGAGATCACCACCGAGCTCAAGCCCGACGAGCTGGCGGCCCTGCAGGCGGCCTTAGCCGAGCCCGCCGAGCCGTCGTCGGTGGACGCGAACCTCAGCGAGCGCGAGCGGGCCCTGCTGCAGCAGCTGCACGAGGAGCTGGCGCAGCGGGAGCAGACCGGGTCACCGGCCACCGACAGCGGCCGCTGGCAGATCGACCGCTCGTCGTCGCGTCAGTCGGCGTTCGGGGCCACGAACAACGGCCACCAGCCTCAGTAACCGGTCCGCAGGTACTCCAGCTGGGCCCGCACCGACCACTCGGCGGCGGGCCACAGCACCCGGTCGACGTCCGCGTAGACGACCTCGACGACCTGGCGCGGAGTCGGCGCGCCGCCGAGCTCCTGGACGGCCTCGCGGACCTGCTCCAGGCGTTGCGAGCGGTGGGCGAGGTACATCCGCGCCGCTTCCCCCGCGTCCGCGAGTTCCGGTCCGTGACCGGGCAGGACGGCGGTGTTCTCCGGCAGGTCGGCCAGCAGCTTGAGCGACTCGAAGTAGTCGCCGAGCCTGCCGTCCGGGTGCGCGACGATCGTCGTGCCGCGGCCCAGGACGGTGTCGCCGGTCAGCACGGCCTCGCCCTCGATCACGAAGCACAGCGAGTCGCTGGTGTGGCCGGGCGTGCCCAGGACGCGGAGTTCCAGGCCCGCGCTGATGATCACATCGCCGTCGGTGAGGCCCTCTGACCCGTAGGTGAACGTCGGGTCGAGCGCGCGCACCGGAGCCTTCACGAGTTCCGCGAACTCCCGCGCGCCCTCGGAGTGGTCGGGGTGGCCGTGGGTCAGCAGGATCTCGGCGACCGGGCCGATCTCCGCGATGCGCTTCAGGTGGGCGTCGTCGAGCGGGCCGGGGTCGACGACCACGTACGACGTCGCTTCCGGGGCCTTGAGCAGCCACGTGTTCGTGCCGTCGAGCGTCATCGGGGACGGGTTGTCGGCCAGCAGCACGGCGGCGTGGCCGGTGACCTGGCGGAGTTCGCCGTACCGAGGGTGCTGCGCGCGGGCGCCGATCAGCGGGGAGCCGCTCACTGGAACACCACCCGGATGACGTCGCCGTCGCGGATCAGCTTGGGGATGATCTTCTCGACGCTGCGTTCCTCGGCCATGACCTTCTCGACGCTGCCCAGAGCGCCCACCTCGTCGAGGGTGCGCCAGGTGGGCGGCATGAGCATGCGGCGGCCCTCCTGGGCGTCCTGGATGGCGGCCGCGGGGGTCTGCCACGCCGCGTCGGAGGCCTCGGTCGTCTCGCCGTCGGCCTTCTGGCCCGACGGCAGCGCGGCGACGAAGAAGCGGGTGTCGTAGCGGCGAGGCTCCTCGTACGGGGTCACCCAGTTCGCCCACGGTCGCAAAAGATCCGCGCGCAGGACCAGGTTGTTGGCCGCCAGGAACTGCGCGAGGGAGAGCTCGCGGTCGACCAGTTGCTGCCGGGCCTGCGCGTAGACCTTCGTGTCCGCGACGACCGAGGTGGCGTCGGGACCCGCGAGCAGCACGCCGGACTCCTCGAACATCTCGCGCACGGCCGCGCACACGAACGCACGGGCCGTGGCCGCGTCGACGTCGAAGATCTCGCCCCACCACTCCGGCGGCGGACCGGTCCACGCGACAGACGTGTCGGCGTCGCGCTGGTCCACGCCCCCACCGGGGAAGACGGTCATGCCGCCCGCGAACGCCATGCCCTTCACGCGGCGCAGCAGGAAGGCCTCGAGGCCCTCGGCGCCGTCGCGGAGCAGGACCACGGTGACGGCGTCGCGTGCCTCGGCGGGTTGGGAAACCGGCGTTCGGGGTACCAGGTTTCCCGGCAAGGTCATGTCGTCGGGCATCCTCCGAGCGTACGACCGCGCTTACTCGAGGATGGTGTGATGGCGACGAACGTCTCCGGCTGCCTGGTGAAGGTCCTGCTGTTCCTGCTCGGCGCGGTGATGGGCACAGGCCTCACCGCGGTGGCGGGCGTGGTGATGTTCGTGCCGGACAGCACGACCGTGAGCAGCGTCGAACCGACCTCCGACGCGCCGGGCATGTACGTGAAGAAGGTCGAACGGGTCGTCGGCGGCGACCACTACGAGATCTGGCTCGGGCCGTCAGCCGATCGCGGCTACGTGGTGACGGTGCCCGGCGGCTGGGGTCACGAGCCGAAGCGGGAGGCCGATCAGGACGGCGTGCGCCTGAAGTTCGGCAACGGCGGCGAGATCTTCGTCCCCAAGGCCAGTTACTCCTGAGGCAGGATGTGCGAGTGGACGAACAGCTGCGCGTAGGACTTGTCGGTGCGGGCCCGTGGGCCCGGATGATCCACGGCCCCGGAATCGCGAACCACCCCGGCACCACGCTGACCGGCGTGTGGGCGCGCCGCCCGGAAGCGGCGCGAGAGCTCGCCGGTTCCCTTGGCGCGGAACCGTTCGAGGACTACGCGGCCATGCTGTCCACTGTGGACGCCGTGGCGTTCTGCGTGCCGCCGGGCGTGCAGGGCCCGATGGCGATCGAGGCGGCGAAGGCGGGCAAGCACGTCGTCCTGGAGAAGCCGATCGCGGAGTCCGCCGAGGTGGCCGCGGAACTCGTCGCGGCCGTGGAGGAGGCGGGCGTCGCGTCCCTGGTCGTGCTGACCCGCCGCTACGCCCCCGAGACCAAGGAGATGCTGGCGCAGCTGCACCGCACCGGCGGCTGGACCGGCGCAGACAGCCGCTGGATCTCCGGCGCACTGCTCGACGGCCCGTTCTCGAACTCCCCGTGGCGCCACGACAAGGGCGCGCTGGACGACGTGGGCCCGCACGCGTTCGACCTGCTCGACGCCGCCCTGGGCGAGATCACCGACGTCCTGGCCGCGAACGTCACGGACACCGGCCTGTGGCAGCTGATCCTCCAGCACGCCGGCGGCGCCACCAGCACCGTCTCGCTGTGCCTCTCCCTGCCGATGCAGCCGCCGTTCGCGGACTTCACCGTCTTCGGCACCGAGGGCCACCGCACCCTGACGAACCGGGACACGCCCGCGCTGGAGTGCTTCACGAACCTGCTCGACGACTTCGTGGCGATGGTGGACAGCGGCACCACCACGCACGAGTGCGACGTGCGGCGGGGGCTGCACCTGCAGCGGATCATCGACCTGGCGCGCCGCAAGGCGAGTGCCTGAGATCTGAGCCCGAACCGGGGCGCCCGAAAATGTCAGGGGTGCCCGCTAGCGTCCTGAACCATGGACCTGACCGCCACCACAGCCGACCTGGCCGGTGCCGCCGCCGAGGTGGCGCGGCTGCTGCCGACGCGTGTGCTCGACCCGGTGCTGGCCGGGCTCCGCCTGAAGGCCGGCACGGACGTGGAGGTCGCGGGCAGCGACCAGGAGCACGGCGTGCGCCTGAGCGTCTACGCGACGGTGCACACCGAGGGCGAGGTGCTGGTGCCCGCGAAGCTGCTGGCCGCGACGCTCCAGGCGCTCGACGAGCCGCAGGTGCGGCTCAAGGTCGAGGGGCAGCGGCTGGCCATCCGCACTCCCACGTCCAGGTTCGCGCTGCCGCTGCTCGACCTCGCCCACCACCCCGGCGTTCCGGTGTTGCCGGAGCTCCAGGGGCACATCGACGCGGCCAAGCTCAGGATCATCGCGGCCGTGGCGGGTGCGGCGAGCAAGGACGACGCGTTGCCGATCTTCACCGGCATCCGGATCCAGTCGGACGCCCACAAGCTGCACTTCATGGCCACGGACCGCTATCGCATGGCCTACGCCACAATTCCGTGGGAACAACAAGGTCAACTCGACCTGTTGGTACCTGCGAAGGCCATCGTCGAGGCGGCCCGGCAGGCGACGGACGAGGTCGCCCTGCACGCGAACCAGGACCGCATCGGCCTCGCCTGGGGCAACAACTCGATCTCCACCGCGCTCTTGGCCGCTCCGTTCCCGGACGACCGGGCGCGCCGACTACTGGAGGCAGTCATCGACAGCACGGTGCTCGTGGACGCCGACGCGCTGGCGCGCGCCGTCCGCAGAGCCACGCCCTACGGCGGCCCGCACCAGGCCGTGACCATCCAGGTCGAGGACTCGGAGGTCAGGGTCAAGGGCAGCGACCCGCAGCAGGGCGAGTCGGAGGAGTTCGTCAAGGCGACGGTCGAGGGCGACCGGCTGACCAAGACGTTCCAGGCCCGCTACCTCGCGGACGCGCTGAAGGCGTTCGCCGGCCGCCGGATCGAGCTGAAGATCCAGGACGGCCTGCGCTCCACGGTGCTGACGTCGCCGCCGGGCGAAGACGGCGTCGAGCTCACCTATCTCGTGGTGCCGATGCGTTCGGTGGCCTGAGGAACGCAGAAGGCCGGCCCGATCCGGGCCGGCCTTCCGAGTGTCGATCAGCGCGAGGCGAGTTCCATGTCGGAGCGGGCCGGCACCTCGGCGGGCACGCCGCGCTGCACGGTGGCGCGCAGCAGCCAGACCGCCAGCGCGATCACCAGGCCGGCGACACCCGCCGCGACGAACGCCGGTCGCGTGCCGAAGTGCTCGATCAGCTGGCCGGACAGGCCCTGCCCGATGGCGAGGCCGACGGTCACCGAGGTGATCACCCAGCCGAACGCCTCCGCGGCCATGCCGTTCGGCGTGACCTGCTCGATCGCCGCGGAGTGCGCGGTCGACTGCGGCGTGATCAGCGTGCCTACCAGGAACAGCGCGATGCCGAGGCCGATCAGCGTCGCCGGGATCGAGAGCAGGAACGTCAGCAGCGCGAAGCCGCCCAGCAGCACCGGCAGGCGCAGGTGCATCGGGCGCGGCCACGGGCGCATGCCGTAGAGCACGCCGAAGATCACCGAGCTGATCGACCACAGCGACAGCATCAGGCCACCCATCGAGGCGTGACCCGCGGCCTTCGCGAACGCCGGCACGGCCACCTCGACGAAACCGATGGTCACACCGAAGCCCAGCGCGGCCAGCGCCACCGTGCGCATGCCGGGGTAGGCGAAGGCGCCGAGCAACGGGCGCGGTGCCTGCTCGACGGGACCCCAGGCGCGGACAACGGGGTTGAACGCGAACCACAGCGCGCCGACGACCATCAGCACGGAGCCGACGAGGACACCGGTGCCCGCCCACGGCGCGGCCAGCAGCAGACCGGCGAGACCCGGTCCGAGGATGAAGAAGACCTCCATGCTGATCGCCTCGTAGGCGTAGCCCGCCATCCGCGTCGGGCCGGCGGGAACCATCCGCTCCCACAGCGCACGCGACGCCGAGCCCACCATCGGCTCGGTCGCACCGACGCCGAGGGCCAGCGGGACCAGCACGAACACGGACGCGGCCGCCTCGACGGCGAGCACGGAGACGGTGACGAACACGGCGAACATCCCGG
This sequence comes from Lentzea sp. NPDC051208, assembly GCF_040682435.1. Classification (NCBI taxonomy): domain Bacteria; kingdom Bacillati; phylum Actinomycetota; class Actinomycetes; order Pseudonocardiales; family Pseudonocardiaceae; genus Lentzea; species Lentzea sp. NPDC051208. The sequence continues at coordinate 91,710 of NZ_JBFBAW010000009.1, forward strand.
TCACCCAGAGCAGGGGACGGGTGGGGCCGAAGCGGTCCATCAGCCGGCCCTGGACGACGGAACCGAGTGCCACACCCGTCAGCGCCGCCGCCGAGACCATGCCGGCGACCGCGAACGATCCCGTCGCGCGCTCGACGTAGAGCAGCAGCGAGAGCCCGACCATCGCGATGGGCAGGCGGGCGAGCAGAGACGCGACCACGGGGCCGCGCATGCCGGGGGTCGTCAGGGCAGCGCGGTAGTCGGAGAGACGGGCGGAGTGGGACATGTGTACCAGTATGCCAAAGTTGGTACGGATGTACCAGTTCGGGTGCGCGGAGTCACCATGGTTGCGATTGGGTCACGGGAATGGGATGACCGGGTGAAACATGCAACGAATCGGCCACACACGAGGTCCTTGAGGGTGAAAGGGCTTGAGTGGTCGGGGTGTCGACGTGCGAAAGTTGACTCGCTGACCGAGACCGAAGACCGAAGACCAACCTCTGGCCAGAGGGTCGGGGCCTGCGCGCCAGAGGATGGAAGGCGTGGTTCGTCGGGGGATGGGCCGCGCGAACACAAAGGACCGGTGCGCCACGTCGGGGGTGGCGCCCGGTCCTTCGTGTTCGGGGGCTGTGCTTGTTGGCCGCTGCTCCGCAGACGGCGGCGAGTTCGCCGGGAAGCTGGTCATCCGCCCGCCGCTTCGCCCCGATTGGGCTTCGCCGAATCGGGACGAAGAGGCGAACGGATGACCAGCGCGAACTCGCGAAACTCCTCGCCCGGCCGGGCGTCGCCGCGAACTCGCGATGCCTGCCGTGCCGGTCGGGGCGTCGCCGCGAACTTGCGATGCCTGCCGTGCCGGTCGGGGCGTCGCCGCGAACTCGCGATGCCAGTGCTGGCGGAGCGCCGTTGCGTGCTTGGGCCTAAACGCAGCGGAGCCCCGTTGACTGCACGGGGCTCCGCTGCGTTGGTGTCTTGCTCTGTGTACTGACTAGCGGGCTCGGCGCGCCAGGCGCTCCGGGTCCAGGATCAGCACGCTCTTGCCCTCGAGTCGTAGCCACCCGCGGTGCGCGAAGTCGGCCAGGGCCTTGTTCACGGTCTCGCGGGACGCGCCGACGAACTGCGCGATCTCCTCCTGCGTCAGGTCGTGCGTGACGCGGAGCAGGCCGGCCTCCTGCGAGCCGAAGCGCTGTGCGAGCTGCAGCAACGCCTTGGCGACGCGGCCGGGCACGTCCGTGAAGATCAGGTCGGCCAGCATCGAGTTCGTCCTGCGCAGCCTGCGGGCCAGGGCCCTCAGCAGCTGCTCGGCGATCTCCGGCCGGTTGGTGATCCACTGACGGAGCGCGGGGCGGTCCATGGACACCGCGCGCACCTCGGTCACCGTCGTCGCAGTCGACGTGCGGGGGCCGGGATCGAAAATGGACAGTTCGCCGAACATGTCGGAGGGCCCGAAGATCCCCAACAGGTTCTCGCGGCCGTCCGGCGACTTGCGGCCGATCTTCACCTTGCCGGACTGGATGATGTACAGGCGATCGCCCGGCTCACCCTCCGCGAAGATCACATGGCCACGCGGGAACTCCACCGTTTCCAGGGTCGTCGCCAGCGCCTCTGCGGCCGCCGGGTCCACCCCCTGGAAGATGCCCGCTCGCGCCAGGGTCTCGTCCACCTCGTCCCTCCTAATCGACGCGACGGCACGCCTACCACCATCTTTGGTGGAGTCAGCGCCGTGCCGCCGATCACTGCGTTGCAGTCTAAGGGCTCTCTTGTGGATCGCCGCTCGGCTCGCCGTCTTACTAGGCAGAACAAGACTGACTCGATCCAGAGCCCAACGAACCAGTCTACGCCATTCGGGTGCCGGTCAACGCAGGGCCCTGGGTCCTAACGGACGCGCTTGCGCGCACCACCGCGGCCACGACGACGGAGCCGGAACATGTCAAGGGCGCGACCGATGCCGTGTCCGTAGAGCGCCTTGACCTCTTCAGGCCTGGCGGACTCCAGGAACTCCTCGACCTCGTTCTCCTGCACGGCAACGTGCCGGAGCTTCGCTTCGACGCGCTCCATGAAGAGCGCGAAGAACATGATCACGATCGGAACGACGATCACAAGCCAGGCAGTCATGATGCTCCGAAGTGTGGCGCATGAGGGATTCGAGTGCGGATCTAGGGGTGGGTTCCGGCGTGTTGACTACTCTGGATCAGTGCCCGCAACCAAGAAACCGGAAACCAGACTCGGCCTGACCCGCAGGGCCCGCCGGATGGTGCGCGTGCTGGCCCAGGGATACCCGGACGCGCACTGCGAGCTGGACTTCACCACGCCGCTCGAGCTCGTCGTGGCGGTCATCCTGTCCGCGCAGTGCACCGACAAGAAGGTCAACGAGGTCACTCCCGCGCTCTTCGCGAAGTACCCGACGGCCGCCGACTACGCCGGTGCCGACCGGGCCGAACTCGAGGAGATGCTCCGCCCCACCGGTTTCTTCCGGAACAAGGCGACGTCTCTGCTGGGTCTCGGTGCCGCTCTTGTGGAGCAGCACGACGGTGTGGTGCCGGGCAACATGGAGGAGCTGGTCAAGCTCCCCGGTGTAGGACGCAAGACGGCCAACGTGGTTCTCGGCAACGCGTTCGATGTGCCCGGGCTCACAGTCGACACCCACTTCGGGCGTCTCGTGCGCCGCTGGGGCTGGACCGACCTGGAGGACGCGGTCAAGGTCGAGCACGCCATCGGCGAGCTGATCGAGAAGCGCGACTGGACCATGGCCTCGCACTGGATCGTCTTCCACGGCCGCCGCGTCTGCCACGCCAAGACACCGGCCTGCGGCGCCTGCCTGCTGATGAACGACTGCCCGTCGTACGGCCTCGGCCCGGAAGATCCGGACAAGGCCGCCAAGCTCGTGAAGGGCGACGAGAAGCCACACCTGATCGAGCTCGCCGAGCGGGTACGGGCCGGTGAGAAGCTAGGAGCGTGAACAACCGCACGCGCTGGCTCGTCGTGGTGCTCGTCCTCGGCGTGGCGGGTGTCGTGGCCCTGTGGCCCCGCGACGAAGCGCCGGGGCCGCAGCCCACGTCCACCCGTCCCACCCAGGACATGGCCGCGTTGCGCGCGCAGGCCCAGCTCCGGCCGTGCGTGCCGGGGGCGGAGGGCGGCGTCGGCGTGACGTGCCTGCGCGACGGCACCCGGACGGCCCTCGCGCTCAAGGGTCCGCTCCTGATCAACTTCTGGGCGACCTGGTGCCAGCCGTGCCAGGAGGAGCTGCCCGTGCTGGACACGTACGCGAAGCAACCAGGTGCCGTCCCGGTCGTCCCAGTTCTCGTGGAGAGCAGGGAGGCGGACGGCCTGGAGTTGCTCGCCAGGCTCGGCGTGCGGCTGCCGTCGGTCTACGACGGGGCCGACGAGCTTCGCAAGCAAGTCAAGGCGCCGATGACGCTTCCCGCCACGTATTACGTAGCAGCGGACGGTCAGGTCCGGCAGATCACCGATCCGCCGTACTTCAAGGCGCCGGAACAGGTGGAGAAGGCGGTTCGATGACGGAGGCGACAGAGCCACCCGACTGGATGCAGCGCCTGGCCAAGGCCACCGAGGAGATCGACGCGCAGACGTTCATGCGGGTCCCGCGGGCGCCGGAGCAGGGCGTGCGCAAGGCGGCCGTGCTCATGCTGTTCGGCGAGTCCGAGGAGCACGGGCCGGACGTGTTGCTGCTGCGCCGTTCGGACACGCTGGGCTCGCACCCCGGCCAGGTCGCGTTCCCCGGCGGTGCGTCCGACGAGACCGACGACGGGCCGGTGGGCACGGCATTACGCGAGGCTTACGAGGAGACAGGTGTACTTGAGTCAGGAGTGAGACCACTGGCGACGCTGCCGGAGCTGTACGTGCCGGTGTCCGGGTTCGTGGTCACGCCCGTGCTCGCTTACTGGGAACAGCCGAGCCCCGTCGCACCTGTCGACCCGGCGGAGACCGCCGCGGTCGCGCGGGTGCCGGTCGCGCACCTCGCCGATCCTGCCAACAGGTTCCGGGTGCGTCACCCCGCGGGTTACGTCGGAGCGGCCTTCTCCGCGCCGGGCATGCTGGTGTGGGGTTTCACCGCGGGGTTGATCAACGGCCTGATCGCACTCGGCGGCTGGGAACAGCCGTGGGATGCGACCGATGTGCGTGACCTTGAACTAGCGTTGCGCGCTACACAGTGAGGCGGAGGTTTCGGGTTGAACTGGGTTGACCTGCTCGTGCTGGGCCTTGCCGCGATCGCCGCGGTCTCCGGGGCCAGGCAAGGCATGGTCGTCGCGCTGCCCGCTTTCGTCGGTGTGCTCGTCGGCCTGATCCTCGGCACGCAGATCGCACCGCTGCTGGTCTCCCAGTTCGAGAACGTCGTCACCAAGGTCGTGTTCGCGGTCGGCATCGTCGTGCTGCTCGTGGCGCTGGGCGAGACGATCGGCGTCTACATCGGCCGGACGATCAAGGCGCGGGTCAACGCGTCGCCGTTGCGCGGCGCGGACAACGCGCTGGGCGCGATCGTGCAGGGCTTCGTCGTCTTCATCGTGGCCTGGATGATCGCGCTGCCGCTGACCTCGGTCGTCGGCCTGCCGGACCTCACCTCGTCGCTCAAGCAGTCGGTGATCCTCGGCAAGGTCGACCAGACCATGCCGCAGGCCGCCCGCGTGCTGTCCGGCGACCTGCAGAAGCTCTTCGACGTCTCGGGCTTCCCGCAGGCGATGGACCCGTTCAACCGCACGCCGCTCAAGGACGTCGAGCCGCCGGACAACCAGCTGGCGAGCTCGCCGGTGGCGGGCAAGCTGAAGGCGTCCGTGCTCAAGGTCCGCGGCCGTGCGCCGTCGTGCTCCCGTGCGCTGGAGGGCACCGGCTTCGTCATCGCGCCGGAACGCGTCATGACCAACGCGCACGTCGTGGCCGGCACGAACGAGGTGACGGTCGAGGTCGGCCGCGGCCAGTTCGACGCGACGGTCGTCTCCTACGACCCGCGCACGGACATCGCCGTGCTCGCGGTGCCGGACCTGGAGGCCACGCCGCTGCAGTTCCGCTCGGACGAGGTGCAGCCGGGCGAGGACGGCATCGTGCTCGGCTACCCGCTCGACGGCCCGTACAAGGCCTCGCCGGCCCGTGTGCGGGAGCGGATCCCGCTGCTGCGCGGCCCGGACATCTACGACGCCCAGACGGTCACGCGCGACGTCTACACGGTTCGTGCCGAGGTCCGCTCCGGCAACTCCGGTGGTCCGCTGGTCGACCCCAACGGCCGGGTGATGGGCGTGGTCTTCGGTGCCGCGGTCGACGACCCGGAGACGGGCTTCGTGCTCACCGCCCAGCAGGTGCAGGCGATGGTGCAGAAGGCGCCGACGCTGACCAAGCGCGCCTCGACCCAGGGCTGCGCCAGCTAGAGCGAATGCCTGGCGGCGATGCCGTCCAGCACGTAGTCGAGGCCGGTGTCGAAGACCTCGGCGTGGTCGCGGTCGGTGGACTCGTGCATGACCCTGCCCAGCAGGGGGAAGCGGCCGGTGGCGAGCATCCGTGCCATGTACGGGCCGGACGCCCGCTGCCACTGCTCCTCGGTCATGCCGGTGGCTCGTTCGGCGCGCAGCTCCGTGATCTCGCTGCGGACCGCGCCGAACACGTACGCCATCACGGCGCCGACCACGCCGAGCACCTGGTCGATGTCCGCGAGCCGGACCGTGGCCAGCGTCGACTCGATGTGCGCGAGCGAGTGCGGGCCCTGGTGCGGGCGGCCGCCGAGCAGGTCGATGAACCACTCGTGCCGCTTCGCCGCGTTCCGGACCTCGTGCGCGACGTGCCTCAGCCCGGAACGCCAGTCCGACTTCGCCGGTGGTGGCGTGATCTCGCCGTAGACCTCGTCGACCATCAGGTCCAGCAGCTCGTCCTTGGTCTCGACGTAGCCGTACAGGCGCATCGGGCCGGCGTTCAGCGCGGCGGCGACCTTGCGGAACGACACGTCGTCGAGCCCGCCCCCGTCGGCGAGCCTGATCGCGGCGTTCACGATCAGTTCCCTGCTCAACGGGGTCGGTGACGGCTTGCTGGGCGGCTCTGGGCGGTCCCACACGGGTTCGTTCGACATCGGGCTGGACAATACAGCGTCTCATCGCGATACAGTGTATTGAGCGATACAGCGTATCGAGAGGGGATGGTCGTGAAGACTCCGGTGGTGGTGGTCGGGGGAGGCCTGGCCGGGACGTCGGCCGCGTTGTTCCTCGCGTGGCGCGGGGTGCCCGTGACGTTGGTGGAGAAGCATCCGGGCAGTTCGGCGCACCCGCGAGCGGTCGGTTTCAACGCTCGGGTGGGCGAGCTGCTGCGGGCGGTCGGGGTGGAGGACGAGTTGCCGCCGAGCAGGATGGCGAAGGGCTTCGGCGTCCGGCGGGTCAGGGCCGAGAGCCTGGTCGGCAAGAAGTTCGACGAGACGTTCTGGTCGCCGCCGGCCGAGCTCTCCGAGGTCGAGTACTCGCCGTCCGCGGGCGTCGGTGTGGCGCAGGACCGGATGGAGCCGATCCTGCGCGACAAGGCCCGCGAACTCGGCGCGGACATCCGGATGAGCACTCGGATGCTGGAGTTCACGCAGGACGACGAGGGCGTCACGGTGATCGTCCAGGGCGATGGCGAGCCGTACGAGATCCGCGCCGACTACCTGATCGCGGCCGACGGCCACCGCAGCCCGATCCGCGAGCAGCTCGGCATCGGCCGCACCGGGCGCGGGTACATGCACACCTCTCGCAGCGTGCTGTTCCGCGCGCCGTTGCAGGAGTACCTGAAGGACGGGATCGGCCAGTTCGTCATCGACGGCGTCGGCTTCCTGACCACCTACGGCGACGGCCGCTGGGTCCTGATGCTCGACGACCGCGAGTACGACGAGCCCGAGCTGCGGCAGAAGATCTTCCAGGCCATCGGCCGCGACGACCTCGACGTCGAGATCATCACCACCGGTCGCTGGACGATCAGCGCGGCCGTCGCCGACCGGTTCTCCCAGGGCCGCGTCTTCCTTGCGGGCGACGCCGCGCACACGTTGCCGCCGAGTCGCGGCGGGTTCGGGGCGAACGTCGGCATCGAGGACTCGCACAACCTCGCGTGGAAGCTCGCCGCGGTGCTGGACGGCGAGTCGCGACCGTCCCTCCTGGACACCTACGACGCGGAACGGCGTCCGGTCGCGACCCTCTGCCACCAGCAGATCTTCGCGCGCAACGACGGCCACAACCGCGACGGCGAGCCGGACGACGCACCGCTGTACGACAACAACGCCATGCACTTCGGCGTCCTGTACCGCTCGGACGCGGTGCTCGGCGCGGGCCCGGAACTCCCGCCCGCCCAGCTCCCCGAGCAGTGGAACGGCCAGCCGGGCACCAGGGCACCGCACGCGTGGATCGAGCCGGGCAGGTCCACTGTGGACCTGTTCGGGCGCGGCTGGGTGCTCGTCGCCGACCACCCGCAGTGGGAGGAGGCCGCGGCGGGCCTGGCCGTCCGGTACGAACGGGTCGGGCAGCTGGACGTGTTCGGGCTGTCGGCCAAGGGGGCGTCGCTGGTCAGGCCCGACGGCTACGTCGCATGGCGGTCGGTGGACCTGCCGGACGACCCGGCCGCGGAACTCGCGACCGCGTTCAGTTCAGCTTCTGCAGGAACTCGGTGATCAGCCTGCTCGTGGTGTGGGGTGCCTCCTGGTTCGGGAAGTGCCCCACCTCCGGCAGGTAGCGGAACTCCGACTCGGGCCCGAGCCACTGCAGCGAGTCGCGCGCGGAGGACTCCAGGACGATCGGGTCCAGCGCGCCGTGGATCTGCAGCACCGGCACCTGCACCGGTTTGTCGACGGCCTCGGCGAACCGGCGGCCGTCGCTGCGCAGCTGCGAGCGCACCGCCCAGCGGTAGTACTCCAGCGCGCTGTGGGCCACGCCCGGCACCGTCATCGCCTGCCGGCAGCGGCGGATGACCTCGTCGAACTCGGGCGCCGACCGCCACTTCGGGCCGGACCACGCGGCCAGCAGCTTGGCGACCTGCAGCCCGTTCTCGGCGGTCAGCCAGCGTTCCGGGTGGATCGGCAGCTGGAAGCGCAGCACGTGCGAGTTGGTCCGGGGATGCCTGCGGAACGTCCGGCGCGTCACCAGGGGGTGCGGTGCGGACAGCACGGAGATCGACGAGACCACGCGCGGGTGCAGGGCGCCGACCGTCCACGCCGTGGCGCCGCCCCATGCGTGACCCACGAGGTGCGCGCGCGGGGCACCGAGCGCCTTGACCAGTCCCGCTATGTCACCCGCGAGGGTGAAGCCGTCGTAGCCGCGCGGAGGTTTGTCCGAGTCGCCGTAGCCGCGCAGGTCCACGGCCACGGCGCGATAGCCGGCCTCGGCCAGTGCGGTCAGCTGGTGCCGCCACGTCCACCAGAACTCGGGGAACCCGTGCAGCAGCAGCACGAGCGGGCCCTCGCCGAGTTCGGCGACGTGCAGGCGGATGCCGTTGGCCGAGACGTCGCGGTGCGTCCACGGACCCGCGACCCGCACGACGGACGGGTCGGGTTTGCGGCTCAGTTGTCGTCGCCCCTGCGCCTGAGGGCCGCGACGGTGTCCTTCGCGGCCGCGATCGACTTCTCCGGCGCCCTGATCTTGCGGACCTTGCGGTAGCCGAGGAAGGCGAAGGCGACGGCGGTCAGCAGCATCACGGCGAACACGAGCCCGAAGCCCGCCCAGTAGCCCCAGCCGAACCACTCGGCGAAGCCGAAGCCGAGCGCCATGAACAGGAAGAACAGGCTGAAGCAGAGGATCGTCAGGGCGACGATGAAGAAGACGCTGCCCTTCACGCCCTTCTTGATCTCGGCCGTGATCTCGCCCTTGGCGAGCTCGACCTCTGCTCTGACCAAAGTCGACACGTGGGCCGTCGCATCACGGACAAGACCGCCGATCGACGCCTCGGCCGTCGGGTCGTCTGCGGTCAGCGGAATCGACGCGATGTGCTCCCTGGTGGTCACTCGGACATGGTGCCATGAGCCCGGCTGCGACGAATGAGCAACACCGCGGCGAGCAGCGACGCGATCATCGAGGCGATCAGCACAGCGGCCTTCGCGGTCTCCGGCTCGTCGAGGGAGAGGTCCGCGATCAGCAGGCTGACGGTGAACCCGACCCCGCCCAGCGTCGCCACCGCCACGATGTCGCGCGGCCCCGCACCGGACGGCCACACCGCCGCCTTGAACCACACCGCGAGCGCCGACGCCCCCACGATCCCGACCACCTTGCCGACGATCAGCCCGACCATCACGCCGATCGCGATCTTGTCCTCGAAGAGCTTCCCCAACGCCTCCGCGCCCACCGGCACACCCGCCGCGAACAGCGCGAACACCGGCACGGCCACCCCGGCCGACCACGGCTGCAGCCGGTGCTCCAGCCGCACGGCCGGCGCCTCCTGCTCGTACGGGTCGCGCCGCACCCGCGTCAGCAACGCCAGCGCGACGCCCGCGATCGTGGCGTGGACGCCCGACTCGTGCATGAACCACCAGGTGGCCAGCGCGATCGGCACGTAGAGCCAGGGACTGGTGATCCTCTTGTGCTGCAGGAACCAGTACAGCGCCAGCAGCAGCACGACCGCGCCCGCCGCGAGCAGGTTGAACTGCGCCGTGAACAGGATCGCGATCACGATGATCGCCCCCAGGTCGTCCACCACGGCCAGGGACAGCAGGAACACCCGCAGGCTCGACGGCAGCCCGGACGCCGTCAGCGCCAGCACCCCGAGCGCGAACGCGATGTCCGTCGCGACGGGGATCGCCCACGCCTTCTCGATCCCCGGTTGCCCCCAGCCGATTCCCAGCGCGACCAGCGCGGGCACGATCATGCCCCCGGCCGCCGCGACGATCGGCAGGACGGCGGCCTTCACGTTGGACAGCTCGCCGACGACGAGCTCGCGCTTCAGTTCGAGCCCGGCGACGAAGAAGAAGATCGCGAGCAGGCCGTCCTTGGCCCAGTCGCCGACCGACAACGGTCCCAGGTGGAGGTCCCGCAGCGTGAAGTACGCGGGAGAGAGCGGGGAGTTGGCCCAGATCAGCGCTACGGCGGTGGCCCCGAGCAGCACGGTGCCACCCACGGTTTCCGTGCGGAGGTAGCGGGCGAACTCGGCGACTACGGCCTTCTTGCGCGACAAAAGGAGCTCCCAGGGCGGTCGACGGGTACACGAATACTCGTGCCGACCAGACTTCCCGGCTCACCGAGTGCTGTGGTGCACAGCACTTGTCGTGATCTTAACGCGAACGGGCGCCCTCCTCAGAGGACGCCCGTCACGTTTGAAGCAGATCAGTCCTCGGCCTTGCCCGACTGCAGACCCGCCGAGATCAGGTCCATGACCGACGAGTCGGCCAGCGTCGTCACGTCGCCGACCGCGCGGTTCTCGGCGACGTCGCGGAGCAGGCGGCGCATGATCTTGCCCGAGCGCGTCTTCGGCAGCTCCGGCACGACCATGATCTGCCGTGGCTTCGCGATCGGGCCGATCTCCTTGGCCACGTGGTCGCGCAGCGCCTTGATCGCCTCCGCGCCGCCGGCGTCCGCACCCGCGCCACCGCGCAGGATCACGAACGCCACGATGCCCTGGCCGGTCGTGGCGTCGGACGCGCCGACGACGGCGGCCTCGGCCACGGTCGGGTGCGACACGAGCGCCGACTCGACCTCGGTGGTCGAGATGCGGTGACCGGACACGTTCATCACGTCGTCGACGCGGCCGAGCAACCAGATGTCGCCGTCGGCGTCGTACTTGGCGCCGTCACCGGCGAAGTAGAAGCCCTGGTCCTTAAAGCGCGACCAGTACGTGTCGCGGTAGCGCTCCTCGTCGCCCCAGATGCCGCGCAGCATCGACGGCCACGGCTCGTCCAGCACGAGGTAGCCACCGCCGCCGTGCTCGACCTCGACGCCCTCGTCGCTGACGACCTTCGCGCCGATGCCGGGCAGCGGGCGCTGCGCCGAGCCGGGCTTGGTCGAGATGACACCGGGCAGCGGCGAGATCATGATCGCGCCGGTCTCGGTCTGCCACCACGTGTCGACGATCGGGGCCTTGCCGCCACCGACGTTCTCGCGGTACCAGATCCACGCCTCGGGGTTGATCGGCTCGCCGACCGAACCCAGCACGCGCAACGAGCTGAGGTCGTACTTGGCCGGGATGTCCGCGCCCCACTTCATGAAGGTGCGGATCAGCGTCGGCGCCGTGTAGTAGATCGAGACGCCGTACTTCTGCACGATGTCCCAGTGCCGGCCCTCGTTCGGGGTGTTCGGCGTGCCTTCGTAGACGACCTGCGTCACGCGGTTCGACAGCGGGCCGTAGACGATGTAGCTGTGGCCGGTGACCCAGCCGATGTCCGCGGTGCACCAGTACACGTCGGTGTCCGGCTTGAGGTCGAACACGTAGTTGTGCGTGTACGACGCCTGCGTGAGGTAGCCACCGGACGTGTGCAGGATGCCCTTCGGCTTACCCGTGGTGCCCGAGGTGTAGAGGATGAAGAGCGGGTGCTCCGAGTCGAACGCCTCGGGGGTGTGCTGGTCGGACTGCGAGTCCACCAGCTCGTGCCACCACACGTCCTTGTCCGTCCACGCGACCTCGGTGTCGGTGCGCTTGACGACGATGACCTTCTCCACCGACGGCGCGTCCGCGACGGCCTCGTCGACGGCGGGCTTGAGCGGCGCCGGGTTGCCGCGGCGGTACTGGCCGTCGGTCGTGATCACGAGCCGGCACGCGGAGTCCTGGATCCGGGTGCGCAGCGCCTCGGCGGAGAAGCCGCCGAACACGACGTTGTGCAACGCGCCGACGCGGGCGCACGCCAGCATCGCGAAGATCGCCTCGGGGACCATCGGCATGTAGATCGCGACGCGGTCCTCGGCACCGATTCCCAGCGAGGTCAGCGCGTTCGCGGCCTTGGAGACCTCGCGCTGCAGCTCGGCGTAGGTGATGGCGCGGGAGTCGCCGGGCTCGCCCTCCCAGTGGATGGCGACCTGGTCGCCGTGGCCCGACTCGACGTGGCGGTCCACGCAGTTGTAGGCGACGTTGAGCTTGCCGCCGACGAACCACTTGGCGAAGGGGGCGTCCGACCAGTCGAGCACCTGGTCCCACTTGGTTTCCCAGTGCAGCCGTTCCGCCTGCTTCGCCCAGAACGCCTCGCGGTCGGCCTTCGCCTCCTCGTACAGCGCGGGCTGTGCGTTCGCCTGTGCCGCGAACTCGTCGGAAGGCGGGAACGTCCTGCTCTCCGTGAGCAGGTTGTCCAGAGCGTTGCCCTGGCCTGGCGACTGCGTCATGGTGCGAGACCTCCTGGAAAGTCCAGACCGGTTGGGGATGCGGGTACTGACCGTAGTGCGAGCCAGCTCACTTCCAACAGGCTCCTCCCCAAAAAGGTTCAGACCAATCTGGGACGGTCGGTTACACGGCTGTCATTGTGTAACCCGTTTCGTCTGGTCCAGGCACGTGTGGCGCGTTGAACGGGCGCAGTTGCGCGCTCAACGGTTGGGCCAGTGAGCTGGGTCACGCGTTTCACCTGGTCAGGTACTCTGCGCGACCGTGACCGATCCTCTCGCACCGCTGCTTTCCTTGCCCGGCGTGGCAGACGCCGCGAACGCCGCCAAGGACGCCGTCTTCCAGGTCCACCGCCATCGGGTGAACCTGCGCGGCTGGGCCACGACGGCGGCGGAAGCGTCCGTCCGCGCGGCCCGTGCGTCGGCGGCACTGGCAGGCGGTCCGACCGAGATCCCGGAGTCCGGCGAGGTCTCCGACCCCGTGCTGGCGGGGTCCCTGCGGATCGCGGAGGCACTGGGCGGGCTCGTCGCCACGTGGCAGCGCGCGCCGTTGCAGGCCCTCGCGCGGTTGCACGTTCTCGCCGCCGCAGACCTCACGGCCGACGTCGGACGGCCGCGCGTCTCGCAGGACGTGTCGCAGCGGCTCGACATGCTCGGCTCGCTGGTCACCGGCGGCACGTCCGTGCCGGCGCCGATCACCGTCGCGGTGGTGCACGGCGAACTGCTCGGGCTGGCGCCGTTCGACGTCGCCAACGGGGTGGTCGCCCGTGCGGCCGCGCGGATGACGTCGATCTCCACCGGCCTGGACCCGAAGGGCCTCGGCGTGCCGGAGGTGGCGTGCCTGCGTCGTTCGGCGGAGTACGAGGCCGCGTCCGTGGCGTTCGCGTCGGGGTCCCTGGAGGGCCTCGCCCAGTGGATCCTGTTCGTCTGCTCGGCGCTGGAGGCGGGCGCCCGCGAGGCGAAGAGCATCGCGGACGCCGCACTCACCGGGTGATGTCCGCCAGGACCTCGGCGGCCCTGACGGCGTCCTCGTCGGTCACGTAGAGCGGGGCGAAGCCGAACCGCAGGATGTCGGGCGGCCGGTGGTCGCCGATGACTCCGCGCGCGATCAGTTCGTCCATCACGGCCTTGGCGTCCGGGCAGCGCACCGAGATCTGGTTGCCCCGCCGCTCCGGCGTGATCACCTCGAGGTTCGTGAGCTTCTCGACGTGCTCGCGGAACAACGCGGTCAGCGCCAGGCCGCGCTGCCTCAGCTCGGCCAGGTCGACGTCGTCCCACACGTCCAGCGACGCGTCGAGCGCCAGCATCGACAGGATGTCCGGCGTGCCGACCCGTGCGCGCATGATGCCGGGATCGGGCTCGTAGGACGGCTTCATGCCGAACGGCTCGCGGTGGCCGTTCCAGCCCGACAGCGGGTTCTCGAACGTCGCCTGCTTCGCGTGCGGCACGTAGATGAACGCCGGCGAGCCCGGTCCGCCGTTGAGGAACTTGTAGGTGCAGCCGACCGCGAAGTCGACTCCGAGGGCGTCCAGCTCGATGGGCAGCACGCCGGCGCTGTGGCAGAGGTCCCAGACCACCTGCGCGCCGACGGCATGGGCCTGCTCGGTGAGCGCCTTCATGTCGTGCAGCGCGCCGGTCCGGTAGTCGACCTGGTTGAGCAGCACCACGGCGGTGTCCTCGCTCAGGTCCAATGAGGACGGCTGTGCGGCGCGGATCTTCAGCCCGGTCAGCGACGCCACCGACTGCGCGATGTAGCCGTCGGTCGGGAACGTCGACTCGTCGCACACGATCTCGGTGCGTTCGGTGCCCTTCACCGCGCCCATCAACGCCTTGTAGACGTTGACCGACGTCGAGTCGCCCACCACGACCTGACCGGGAGCGGCCCCGACGAGCCGGCCGATCCGGTCGCCGATCCGTTGCGGCGCCTCCCACCAGCCCTCGCTCCACGACCTGATCAGCCGCGTGCCCCACTGGTGCTTCACGACCTCCTGCATCCGCTCGGCGACGTGCTTCGGGGGTGCGCCGAGCGAGTTGCCGTCGAGGTAGACGACCCCTTCGGGGATGTCGAACAGCTCGCGCCTCACACGTAGCTCCTCGCGGTCCACAGTTCGGGGAACACCGCTCGCTGGGTGCGCTTCTCCAGCCATGCGACACCGGCGGAGCCGCCGGTACCGACCTTCGAGCCCATCGAACGCCGGGTCGCCAGCAGGTGGTCGTAGCGCCAGCGGGCGAACTCCTCGGCGATGTCGGTCAGCGCCTCGCCCAGTTCCAGCAGGTCGCGGTCGTCGCCGCGGTAGATCGTCGCCCATACCTGCTCGACCTCGGCCGACGGCTCGTAGGCCTTGGTCAGGTCCCGGTCCAGCACGCTCTGCGGGATGTCGAAACCCCTGCGCCGCAACGCGGCCAGCACGTCGTCGTAGAGCGACGGCTCGCCCAGCGACTTCTCCAGCTGGTCGTGCATCGCGGGAACGGCGCGGTGCGGCACGAGCATCGACCGGGACTTCTCGCCGAGCAGGAACTCCATCTCGCGGTACATGCCCGACTGGAACCCGGAGCCCTCGCCGAGCGCGTCGCGGAACGAGTTGAACTCGGTCGGCGTCATGCGCGCGATCGGCCTCCAGGCCGCGGACAGCGCCTGGAGGTGCAGGTCGGAACGGCGGAGCGTGCGCACGGCCGCGCGCAGGTCGTCGGCGCGCAGTTCCGTCTGGGCCTGCCGCCACTCGAAGCAGAGCAGACCGAAGTACAGCTCCATCACCTGCGTGATGACCAGGAACGACATCTCACGGGGATCTTTGGACCACTGCTGTTGAAGGGTGTGCAGCACCGACGCGTGCACGTAGTCCTCGTACGGCGTGGTGCCGCCGAAATCCAGCTTGGGGGACACGGGGCAGCTCATGGGTCAATCGTCGCCGGAAAGGCCCGTCACCTGAATGGGCGACGAAAGCCGTTCGGCTCGAAGTTCTTCCAATCGCAAAACAGATAGCCGAGTAGCTTTGCGTTCATGTTGGACGAGGTGGACAAGGCCCTGTTGGAGGCGCTCCAAGAGGATGCGCGGCTGTCGTACAACGAGCTGGCCCGCCGGGTCCACGTCTCACCGCCCACGGTCGCCCAGCGGGTCCGCCGGCTAGAGAACATGGGCGCGATCACCGGCTATCGCGCCGTGGTCGACCCCACCGTCGTCGGGCGGCCGGTCGTCGCGTTGGTGCGCATGAAGTGCTACGGCCCGCGGTGCATCACCGTGCACCCCGAACTGCTCGACGACCTCCCCGAGGTGGTCGAGGTCGTCCGGCTGACCGGAGACATCTGCTCGGTCGTCAAGGTCGTCACCACGTCCATCATCGAGCTGGAACGGCTGCTGGTCCGGCTGGCCGCGCACGGGGAGACGTCCAGCGCGATGGTGCTGTCGACACCGATCCCGTGGCGTCCGGTGCTACCGGGATAGCCTCCTGGGTCTCGATCCGTTGTCCGTCGGGGACCTCATCGCTCAACCACTGCTCCGGTGCTCAGGCCCGGAGCTGACCCGAGGAGCCCTCGATGCTGTCCCCGAAGTCCGCTGAGCTGGTCGAGGTGACGCTGCCCGCTGTCGGGGCCGCCATCGGCGAGATCAGCCGGCTGTTCTACCAGCGCCTGTTCGCGGCCTGGAGCGAGGTCTACTGGATGATGGCCGACACGCTGATCGGCCTGGAGCGGTTCCTGCCCAGAGGACAGCAGGACTACTAAGGTGCTCGCCCGGTTCCAGGAGACCGAGGACGTGGTGACGTTCGTCGTCCGGCCGGGGACGTGACCCTGCGGCCCGGTGACGGCCCGGTGCTGTTCGCGTCGGGCGGGATCGGCTGCACGCCGATGATCTCGATGCTCGCCGAGCTCGCCGCCACCGGCTCGCCGCGCCAAATCATCGTGGTGCACGGTGACCGCGACCAGTTCAGCCACCCGTTCCGCGCCGAGCTCGCCCAGCTCGTGGCCAAGCTCGAGGACGCGCAGGCGCACGTCTTCTACGAGCTGCCCGTCGGCGAGTGGCCGGCCGAGCGGACCGGGCTGGCCGACCTCCGCGGCGTTCCCGTTCCCGCGAACACCACCGCGCACCTCTGCGGGCCGGTGCCGTTCCTGCGCGCGATGCGGACCCAGCTGCTCGCGGCGGGCGTCACCGACATCCACTACGAGGTGTTCGGGCCGGACGTCGTGTCAGCCGGCTAGCCGGTCCAGGGCGTTGCGGACGTGGCCCAAGGTGGCCTCCAGGGCAGCGGCCGCACGGTCGGTCGGTGCGCCGGACAGCAGGTGGACCAGCGCCACCTTGAGGTCGCCGTCCGCGTCCGCCAGCGCCCGCTCGCACGCGGCCTCCGGCTGCCCGGTGGCCTCGTGCAGGATCCGGATCGTCCGGCCGCGCAACTTCGCGTTGGTGGCGCGCATGCTGATCATCAGGTTCGAGTAGGTGCGGCCGAGTTTGATCATCACCGCCGTGGAGAACGACGTCAGGACCAGCTTCTGGGCCGATCCCGCCTTCATCCGGGTGGAGCCGGCGATGGCCTCGGGGCCGGTGTTCAGCGCGACGAGCACGTCGGGTGTGAACGGCACCGACGCGTTGTTCGACACCAGCACGGTGTGGGCGCCAAGCGCTTGCGCCTCCTGCAGCGCGCCGATCACGAACGGCGTGCGCCCGGACGCCGTCACGCCCACGACCAGGTCCTTGCCGGTGGCGTGGCGGCGGATCTGGGCGGCGCCCGAGTGGTCCTCCACCTCCTCGACGGCGCGGACGAGGGCTTCCGAACCGCCGGCGTGGTGGGCGACGAACCAGTCCGCCGGTGCGTTGAACGTGGGCACGAGCTCAGCCGCGTCCAGCGTTGCCAGACGCCCCGAGGTGCCCGCGCCGACGTAGTGCACGCGGCCGCCGGACATGATCGCCGCGACGCCGAGGTCGACGGCGCTGGCCAGTTCCGGCAGTGCCTGCGCGACCGCCGCGGGGACTGTGCGGTCCTCCTCGTTGATCATGCGCAGCACGTCGATCGTGGATACCCGGTCGATGTCCGTGGTGCGGGGGTTCCGTTGCTCGGTCGGAGATTCCACGTGCACCACCACACCGTTCCGGGGGGAGATCATTTAGTCGTCTCCCGCGGCCGCCGCCGGCCATCTGGTCTGGCACCGAGCCGATGGCCGGACACCGCTTCGTAGGTCGCCTCCAGCGCCGTCTTCGCCGTGTCCACGTGGTGCTGTGCGACGCCGATGAACAGGCAGTCGATCACCGTGAGCTGGGCGATGCGACTCGCCATCGCGCCGGAGCGGAACGTGGTCTCGCGCGCGGCCGTGGTCAGCACGTGGTCGGCGATCTCGGTGATGGGCGAGCGCGGGAAGTTCGTCAGCGCGACGGTGGTGGCGCCGGTCTCGCGGGCGACGCGCAGGGCCTCGACGGTCTCCGCGGTCGAGCCGGTGTGCGAGATGCCCACGGCGACGTCCGCGCCGGTCAGCACGGCGGCCGAGGTCAGCGCGATGTGCGTGTCGTTCCACGCGAAGCAGGTGAGCCCTATGCGGTGCAGCTTCTGCTGCAGGTCGAACGCGACGAACGCCGAAGCGCCGAAGCCGTAGACGTCCACCCGGCGGGCGCCCGCGACCGCTTGGACGACCTTGTCGAGCGACTCGATGTCGAGCTGCTCCGCGGTCTCCTCGACGGCGCGGGCGTCGGCGAACGCGACCTTGCCGACGACCTGCTTGAGGTCGTCGCCCGGTCCGATGTCGCCACCCATGTCGTGGTTGGCCCTGGCCTGGCTGCGGGCCGTGTCGGCGGCGAGCGCGATGCGCAGTTCCGGGTATCCACCGACGCCGATCGCCTTGCAGAACCGCGTCACCGTCGTCTCGCTGGTGCCCGCCTGCTCGGCGACCTCGGTGATGCTGCGGTGAGCGACGGTTCCGGGGTTCTCCAGCACCACCTTCGCGACGCGCTGCTCGGCGCGCGCGAGACCGGGCAGCAGCGACCGGATCTTCACCAGTGGACTGGACTCGGCAGTGCTTTCAGTGGACACGTGGGAAACTTACTAACCGCCACTGCGAGGGTCAACGGAGTGTGTCCGAAAGTCACTCTGTCGGCAGGTTCTAGTGGACGTCAGGCGCCTTCCGGGTGGAGACCGCGATCCGGTTCCACGCGTTGATGGTGAAGATCAACGCGATGAGCTGCGCGAGCTCCTCCTCGCCGAAGTGCTTCGCGGCCTGCTCGTAGACCTCGTCGCTGACGTACTCGTGGCTGCTCAGGACCGTGATGGCCTCGGTGAGCCGCAGCGCCGCCCGCTCCTTCTCGGTGTAGAGGTCGCCGGCCTCCTCCCACGCGTTGAGCAGGTAGATGCGGGCCTCGGACTCACCAGCCTTCCGGGCGTCGACCGTGTGCATGTTGAGGCAGTAGGCGCAGTGGTTGAGCTGGGAGGCGCGGATGCGCACGAGCTCGGCGAGCTGCTCGTCGAGGCCCTCGCGGGCGGCGGCGTCGAGAGCGATCATGGCGCGGTAGACCTTCGGCGCCTTCTTGGCGAGGTCGATGCGGTTCGTCGTCATGGCTAAAACCTATGGCGCTGATTGGACCTGTGCATGGTGCAATCTGATCGTGGAATCGTGGGCCAATCTCGACTTCCACCTGGACCTGTCCGGGCCGGGTGGTCTGCGGCACCGGTTGACGGCGTCGTTGCGGGAGGCGGTCCGGTCGGCGCGGTTGCCACCCGGCACCCGCCTGCCGGCCTCGCGCTCGCTCGCGCTCGACCTCGGGATCGCGCGCAACACCGTCGCCGAGGCCTACGCGGAACTGGTGGCCGAAGGCTGGCTGACGGCGCGTCAAGGGTCGGGAACCGTTGTCGCGCAACGAGTCGCGCCTCCTCCTCCGGTCACCCGACGGGCCGTGGACGCCGAGGTGCGGTTCGACCTCAGGGTTTCCACGCCGGACGTCACCGAGTTCCCGCGCGCGGAGTGGATCCGCTCGACGCGACGGGCGCTGACGGCGGCGCCCTCGGAGGCGTTCGGGCCAGGGGATCCGCAGGGCCGGATCGAGCTGCGGACGGCACTGGCCGAGTACCTGGCGCGGGCGCGGGGAGTGCGTGCCGATCCCGAGCGGATCGTGGTGTGCTCGGGGTTCGGGGGTGCGGTGCAGATGTTCGACCGGCTGCTGACACCGCCGGTCGTCGTCGAGGAGTACGGGCTGGGCTTCCACCGGTCGCTGTGGACGTCGACGGTGCCGTTGGCGGTGGACGACCACGGCGCGAACACCGAGCAACTGCCGGACGACCTGCGAGCGTGTGTGTTGACTCCTGCGCACCAGTTCCCGTTGGGTGGCCCGTTGCACCCACGGCGGCGTGCATCGGCCGTGGAGTGGGCACGGCGCGTGGACGGCCTTGTGCTGGAAGACGACTACGACGGCGAGTTCCGCTACGACCGGCAGCCCGTCGGCGCTGTGCAGGGGCTCGATCCGGAGCACGTCGTCTACCTGGGCACGTCCAGCAAGGCGTTGTCACCGGCGCTGCGGATCGCGTGGACGGTGCTGCCGGACCGGTTCGTGGACCCCGTGCTGGCGCTGAAGACCGATCGCGAACAGCACATCAGCATGCTCGACCAGCTGACGCTGGCCGACTTCCTGGAGTCCGGGGCGTACGACAGCCACGTGCGCCGGATGCGGTTGAAGTACCAGCGGCGCCGTGACCGGCTGGTGGAGGCTGTCGCGCCGTACGCGCCGGTGTCCGGCATCGCGGCCGGGATGCACGCGGTGCTCGACACGCCTCACGAAGCGGAGATCGTGCGGACCGCGCGTGAACGCGGGATCGAGGTCAGCCCTCTCTCGTGGTTCCGGCACGAGCTGAGCGACGACGACCGCACGGGGATCGTGCTGAGCTTCGGAGCGCCCGCGTTCCCACGGGCGCTCCCGCTGTTCACCGAGGTGCTAGGGCGTGTCCCGTAAGTCCGTTCGATGAGAGTCACGGTCGAGACTTTCGGGACATGCCTAGCGGCGTGCCACTGACCAGCCTTCGGCCGTGACGTCGCCGCGTGCGTGCACGTAGACACCGCGGCCGTTGTACTGGCCCGCCTTGGTGTAGACGAACCTGGTCTTCACGGGTTCCGTTGGCACCCAACGGCGTCCGGTCGTCGTGATGGTGCGCGCGTCCTGCCAGTCCGTGCCGTTCCAGTGCTGGACGGTCAGCTTGTCGCCCTTGTCGACGTCCACGAAGACCTCGACCGGGCGTTCCGCGGTGAGGGTGCCGCCGGAAGTCGTTGCGCGCCACTGCTTTCCGCGTGACTTGACGGCGAGAGCATTGGCCAGGCCGTCGGCGGCGGCGCGGCGGGCCGGGTTGACGCTGCCCCAGTCACGGCTCGGGTGCACGCGGTTGGTCAGCAGGATCGCGATCGAGCGCGAGGCCTTGTCGATCACGAACGACGTGCCGGTGTAGCCGGTGTGCCCCGCGGCTCCCTGGCCGCTCAGGGCGCCCATGTACCAGCGCTGGTCGAGCTCGAAGCCGAGGCCGTGGGCGTTGTCCGGGAACTGCTGGTTGAAGTTCGTGAGCATCAGCTCGACGGAGTGCTCGCTGAGGATCCGGTGGCCTTGGTAGGTGCCGCCGTTGAGGATCGTCTGGCCGAGGACGGCGAGGTCTTTGGCCGTGCCGAACACACCGGCGTGGCCTGCTACTCCTCCGAAGGACCACGCGTTCTCGTCGTGCACCTCGCCGCGGACGATGCCGCGTGGTGGTGTCGACTGGAACTCCGTCGCGGCCGTGCGGTCCTCGGCCTTCGGGTTGTAGCCGGTGTCCTTCATGTTGAGCGGCTTGGTGATGCCGTCGCTCACCGCCTGGTCGAGCTTCTTGCCGCTGACCTTGAAGACCAGCTCGCCGAGCGTGATCAGGTTCAGGTCCGAGTAGACGTACGTGGTGCCGGGCGTGGACTTCGGCTTCACGTCCATCACGGCTTTGAGGCGTGACGGGATGTCCGGGTACCTCTGCCACAACGGGATGAACGGTTCGAGGCCGCTCGTGTGGGTGAGGAGCTGCTTGACGGTGATGTTCTCTTTGCCGTTCACGCCGAACTCGGGCAGGTAGGTGGCGACCTTCTCGTCGATGCTCACCCGGCCCTGCTCGACCTGCTGGATCACCGCGATCGACGTGAACAGCTTGGAGATCGAGGCGAGGTCGAAGATCGTGTCCTTCTTCATCGGGACGCGATCGGCTTCCGGCAACTGGGTCTGCTGGTCTTCGTAGAGGACCGCGTAACCCGTGCGGTCGTGCGTGACGATCTTGCCGTCGTGCACGTACATCGTGACCGCGCCGGCGTACAGCGGCTTGCCGTTGGCCTGCGGCTTCGTGAAGTCGCGGAGCTGGCGCAGGGCCGTGTTGATCGGCTCCGGGTCGAGGCCTGCCCAGAACGGGTTCGACTCGCGCAGCGTCGTCCACTGGTGCGCGAAACCGTCCTGGGGCTGGTCGTAGTGGCCGGGGACCAGGGTCGTCACGAGTGCGGTGGCCAGGGCAGGGATGAGCATGGCGTCCTCACCGGTAGCGCAGGTAGGGCAGGCGGGTGCGGCGGAACTGCTGGAGCTCCTGCTGCCACGCGCCGACGACCTCGGCCAGGGGAGCCTGGGCGTCGATCATCCTGCGCAGCCGGTCGGAGCCGCTGAGCTTGTCGATCCAGTTGTCCGGGCGCCACGCGAACACGGCCGGGTACAACGACTTCGCGGTGATCAGCATGGCCACGGCGGCCCTGATGGCGTCGAACCTCCGCGGGTCGGTGACGTGCAGCGTGACACCGCCGCAGGTCTTGCCCTGGAACTTGTTGAACGTGGGCGAGAAGTAGGTCTCGCGGAACCGGACGCCCTCCAGGTTCAGGGCGTTCAGCGCCTCGGCCCAGCGCCAGTCGACGCCGGGCGCGCCGACGGTCTCGAACGGGCGGGTGGTGCCGCGGCCCTCGGACAGGACAGTGCCCTCGAACAGGCACGTGCCGGGGTAGACCAGCGCGGTGTCCTGGGTCGGCATGTTCGGGCTCGGCGGAACCCACGGCAGGCCCGTGTCGAGCTGGTTGCGGCGCCAGCCCCGGACGTTGACCACGTCGAGCTTCGTGGCCAGGCCGAACTCGCCCTTGAAGTAGCGCGCCAGTTCACCGACCGTCATGCCGTGTTGCTGCACGATCGGTTTCAGCCCGACGAAGGTCGCGTAGGCGGGGTCGAGCTGTGGGCCGTTCGCGGTGCCACCGATGGGGTTCGGGCGGTCCAGGACGATGAAGTCCAGATCCTTGGCCGCTTCCATCGCCTGGTACAGCGACCAGATGTAGGTGTAGAAGCGCGCGCCCACGTCCGCGATGTCGAACACGACCGTGTCGATGCCCGCCTTCGTGAACATCGCCTGGATCTTCGTGGGACTGGCTTGGTACGTGTCGTACACCGGGATACCGGTGCGCGGGTCCGCGTAGTCGCCTTCGGAGCCGCCCGCCTGCGCCGTGCCGCGGAAGCCGTGTTCCGGTCCGAAGACGGCGGTCGGCCTGGCGCCGTGGGCGACCATCGAGTCGGCGATGTGGGTCTGGTCCGCGAGGACGCCCGTCGGGTTCGTCAGCACGCCGACCTTGCGGCCCTTGAGCTTGCGCCAGCCGTCCTGCGCGAGCTGTTCGGCCGCGGTGGCGAGCTTCGGGGCCGCGCCGGCGGTTGCGGTGCTGACGAGGGGGACGGACAGGGCGCCTGCCGCGAGGAAGCTCCGCCTTCTCACCAGGTCACTCCGTGTCCGAACGGGTAGGGGGTCGGGCCTGGCACGTCGACCGGGAGCTTGCCCTGCGGCTTGACCTCGCCGAGCAGGACCTTCGCCAGCGCCTCCATCGAGACCGTGGTGGTCGAGTAGGTGGCGAGCCACGTCTTGGCGCCGCTGTGGGCGACGTCGTACGGGTTGCCGGTGGCGGCCGCGACGACGGGCTTGCCGGTGGCGACGAGCTGGTTGATCAGGTCGACCTGGGCGGGCCTGGTGCTCGCGTTGTTGGTCAGCACCACGATCTTGTCGGCGTTGGCCGCCGCTGCCACCGCCTGCTGGATCTGCGCGGCCGTGGGGCTCGCCGAGGTGACGAACTTGGTGCCCTTGAGCCTGGTCGCGAGCGCTGAGGTGGTCGCGTCGCTGGTGCCGACGACCAGGGGAGCGGTGGCGTTCAGCGGGATCGCCTGGCCGTCGTTGCGGACGACCGTGATGCTGCGGTCGGCGATGGTCTGGGCCTGCCGCGTGCCGGAACCGACGATCTGGTCGACCTTGTTCACGTCGACCTCGGAGGTGAGCATGACACCGCGCAGGAGCTTCATCTTCAGGATGCGCAGGACGCTCTGGTCGATGCGCTGCTCGGTGATCTCACCACTGCGGACGGCCTTGACGACGCTGTCGATCGCGGAACCGAGGTTCGGCGGCATCAGCAGCTGGTCGACGCCCGCCTTGATGGCCAGCACCGGGATCTCGGCGTCGGGGTGCAGCTTGCGGACGCCCGCCATCTCCAGCGAGTCGGTGACGACCACGCCGTCGTACTTCAGCTCGTCGCGCAGCAGCCCGGTGATGATCTTCGGGCTGAGCGTGGCCGGGTTGCCGGACGGGTCGATCTGCGGCACCTGGATGTGCGCGGTCATGATCGAGTCGATCTTGGCGGCGATGGCGGCGGAGAACGGCGGCGCGTCGATCTGCCGCCACTGGTCGAGGCTGCGGTTCGAGACCGGCAGGGCGGTGTGGCTGTCCTCGGACGTGTCGCCGTGGCCGGGGAAGTGCTTGGCGGTCGAGGTCACCGAGGTCATGTCGAACCAGCGGCGGCCCTCGTAGCCCTGCACCTGGGCGGCGACCATGTCGGCGGCGAGCTTCGGGTCGCTCGAGAAGCTGCGGATGCCGATGATGGGGTTCGCCGGGTTGGAGTTGACGTCGGCGTCCGGCGCGAAGTTCTGGTTGATGCCCATCGCGCGAAGCTCCCGGCCCGTGATGCGCGCGGCCTCTTCGGCGTCCTTGGTGCTGCGGCCCGCGCCGAGGGCCATGTTGCCCGGCAGCTGGGTGGCCGGCGGTCCGATTCGCGTGACGACGCCCATCTCCTGGTCGATCGAGATGAGCAGCGGGACCTTGCTGGCCTTCTGCAGGCCGTTGGAGAGCTGCGCGATCTGCTTCGGCGTGTCGATGTTGTCGCGGGTCGAGTTGTTGAAGTAGATGACACCGCCGGGCTGGTACTTGCGCACCATGTCCGCGGCCGTCGCCACTCCGAAGTCGGTCTGGTTCTTGGGGAGCGGGACGTCGGCGGCATGGCCGTTGACGTACGTGACGAAGAGCTGGCCGACCTTCTCTTCCAGCGACATCCCGCGCAGTGTGGTCACCGAGGCGTCCGCTCTCGCCACCGGCGTGAGGGCGACCATGGCTGTGACCAGCGTCAACGCGGCGAACTTCCGCACTGTCAGTGCCTCCCGGTGATGTTCCCACAGGTAACTGGCGTATTTCGCAAGTTACTCACGACCACGTGGTGGGTCAACGGGCGCACATTCTGCCGTTCGGTGCCAACTTTTCACGCACAAGCAGACGGGGCACCCCCGAAAGGGTGCCCCGTCTTCAGCGCGGGCTTGCGAGTTACCAAGCGTGCAACTCCAGTCGTACAACCCTGGCCTCGGCGTCCGGCGTCCCGGTACGCAGGCCCTAGACGACAAGCCTCCCGCGGCGTGCTGCGCGTGGGTACTCGAAGTCCGCGCACGGAGCTTGGCCGGGGTGGATCCTGACTTCTCTTCGTCTGGCCCCTGGCCGACCCTAGGTCCGCACCACCCATTTAAGTGCGTGGGCCCGGTCACAGCAAGGGCTCGGACGGGTGCACCGGTCAAGCCACGTTCAGTAGTGAAAGCCCTGGGGTTTCTGGATTTGTGAGGTTTTCTTCGTGTTCGGGTACCGCCGGGAGGGCGGTGCCGTGCACTCACCTGGGCACCACGTGTGCGGCGCGTTGCCGCTACTCGCCGGTACCCGTCTCTTCTCGGTGCATTGTGGTCGGTGGGGCTTGACTTCAGTCGCGGGACCGCTTGCGGCGCAGGCCGTACCAGGCCGCTCCGGCCGCCGCGACCGCGCCGATGCCGATGGCCGTGACCGCGACCGCCCTGCCCGAGGGGGTGGGGATGCGGGAGCGCAGGCTCACCGGGTCGACGAACTGCTGCACCGGCCAGTCCTTCTCGACGGCGACGCGGCGCAGGCCCCGGTCGGGGTTCACGACCGTGGGGTGGCCGACGACCTCCAGCATCGGCAGGTCCGTGACGCTGTCCGAGTACGCGTAGCTCTTCGTCAGGTCGTAGCCGTGCTCGGCGGCCAGCTGCTTGATGGCGATCGCCTTGTTGTCGGCGGCGCAGTAGAAGTCGACGGTGCCGGTGTAGCGGCCGTCGTGGACCACCATCCTCGTGCCGACGCTGTAGTCCGCCCCGATCATCTGGGCGATGGGGGCGACCAGTTCCTCGCCGGACGCGCTGACGATGACGACGTCGTGGCCCTCCGCCTTGTGGTCGGCGATCAACTGCGTCGCCTCTTTGTAGACGAGTGGATCGACGATGTCGTGCAGCGTCTCGTTGACGATGCCGCGGATCTGCTCGACGTCCCAGCCTGCGGCGAGCGCCGTGATGTGCGCGCGCATGCGGTCCATTTGATCTGCGTCCGCGCCGGCGAGCATGAACACGAATTGCGCATAAGCGCTCTTCAGCACCGCGCGGCGGTTGATCAGCCCTTCCTGGAAGAAGGGCCGGCTGAACGCCAGCGTGCTCGACTTCGCGATCACGGTCTTGTCGAGGTCGAAGAAGGCGGCGATCCGGCTCATGTGGCTCAGCTTAGGTGTACTCATCAGTAGGCCGTTCGGGCGGCATTTCGTTCGTGTACGAAATCCTTGTGCGGCACGGTTACCGAAACTTGGCCCTCAGCTGTTGTGGAAGTTGCGCGCAGCACTGGCGCATGGGGATACAGTAGGAGAGTCCGGTTCGACGGACGGGTTCAGTCCGACCCCCCGGGACTGAACCATTGACGACCCCCGTCCCTCCCCCCTGGCGGGGGTCGTCCCATATCCGGACCCCGTTTCCGCCTGAGTGCGACTGGACCTCTGCCGCTCTTGTCCGAGCGCCGTGTGCCCAACCCTCCAGCGTCGCACACGGGTCCGACAGATCAGGCCCGGCAAGGCGTTCAAGATCGCGACTTGTCCACAGCCGCTGGTCTGTCCACAGATGGATCTTCACCCCGTTGTGTCGTTCATCACGACCGGCCACGGTCAATCCCATGACCCACCCCATCGCCCTGCTCAGCGACCAGGACCTCCTCGACGAGGTCCTCCGCGTGGCCGCCGCGGCCGACTGCCCGCTCTCCTGCGCCCCCGACATCACGTCGTTGCGCTCGCAGTGGCACACCGCCCCCTTGGTCCTGCTCGACCCCGCCGCGGTCTCCGCCTGCCTGGACGCGGGCTTCCCCCGCCGCACCGGCGTCCTCGTGGTCCACGGAGGCGACCCGCCCTGGGCCCCGGCCGTGGCCCTGGGCGCGGACGGCGTCCTGGAACTGCCGGTGGAGGGCCGCTCCCTGGTGACGGCGCTGACCGACCTGGGCGAGGGCCCGCCCTCGGACCGGGGCCGCGTGGTGTCGTTCATCGGCGGCCGAGGAGGCGCGGGAGCCTCGACCCTCGCCATAGCCTGCGGCCGCGAAGCCGTGGCCCTGGGCGGCGAAGCGATGCTCGTCGACTGCGACCCCCTGGGCGGAGGCATAGACCTGGCCCTGGGCACCGAATCCGACCAGGGCGCCCGCTGGCCGGGCGTGCACGCCACCGGCGGCAGGGTCCCGATGTCCGCTCTGCGAGCCGCCCTGCCGGCGACGGGCGACCTGAGCGTCCTGGCCTGCGACCGGTCGGCCCCCGACCCGGAACCGGCAGCGGTGGCGGCGGTCCTGGACGCGGGCCGCAGAGCGGGCTGCACGGTGATCTGCGACCTCCCGCGCTTCCCCACGGCCGCCGCCTCGGCAGCCCTGGACCGCACAGACCTGACGATCCTCGTCGTCCCGGCCGAAGTCCGCGCCACCGCGGCCGCCAGCCGGGTGGCCACCGCCCTCCTGACCCACGGCCGCAACCTCCGCCTGGTGGTCCGCGGCCCGTCCCCGGGCAACCTCCAGCCGGCCGAGATGGCCGACGTGATCGGCGTCCCCCTCCTGACCTCGATGCGCCCGGAACCGGGCCTGGCCGAGGTGCTGGAACGGGGCCGCTTCCCCCGCAACCCCAAGGGCCCCCTCGCCACCACCGCCCGCGTGGTGCTGAAGGAGCTCCGCCCGTGAGCGCCCCGGACGTCACGGCGGACGCCACCGCGGCCGACGAGGCCGAGTACTTCGCGCTTGCCCCAGCAGACGTCGAGATCGCGTCGACGGACTCCTTCGGCTGCGGGTGCATCCCGGTTCTGCGCGGGGACGAGGTGAAGGTCCCGCAACCCCGTCCTCCCGGCTACTTCTTTGCAGCAGAGAGGGCTCTGGCTCAGGTCAGCGTGCCTCCGCCACCCGTCGTGTCCTTATGAGGCGCGCCGCCTCTGCGGCACCGTCCGCTGTCGTTTCGTAGCTTCCGCTGCACGTTCCTGTTCCTGCGGAGCTCATGGCTTCCGCGTCGCAGTCTCCGCCACCCGCCCTGTCCCACTGAGACATACCGCCTTTGCGGCACCGTCTGCTGCCGTTTAGCAGCTTTCGCTGCACGTTCTGTTCCTGCGGGACTTGCCGCTTCCGCGTCGCAGCCTCCGCCACCCGCCCCTGTCCCATGAGACGCACCGCCTCCGCGCCACCGCCTGCTGACGTTCCGCAGCTTCCACCACCCGCCCGCGGTCGTGCGCGGGTCGCAGGACCACTACGACACTCTCCGCCGCCTCGCAGGCTCCGCCAGGAGACCTCTGCCGGGTGACCGTCCCGCCCCGCTGGCCCCAAGCCCCGGATCTCGTTGCCACCGAAGGAGTTCAGCCGTGACCCTCCTCCGCATCCTCGGCCGGATGCTGCGCAACCTCGTCGTCTACGGCCGCCTCTACCCGCCCCGCTACATCTTCAAGGAGGAGCCGAAGTGAACCGCTTCCTCATCTGGTGCCAGGAGACCTGGCGTCGCCTCACGGGCCGCGAGATCACCTACGGCCGCCACGCCCACCGCCCGGAGGCAGCGACATGACCTCCGCCCTGATCGACCGGGTCCGCCACCGCCTAGCCGGCGCCGACATGGAGATGACCGCGGCCGTCGTGGCCCACGCCGTCCGCTCCGAGGCCGGCGGCGTCCTGGCCGACTCGGACGTCCTCGAAGCACTCCAGGTGCTCCGCCAGGAGTTCAGCGGTGCCGGGCCGCTCGACCCGCTGCTGGACGATCCCGGCACCACCGACGTCCTCGTCACCGCGCCGGACCAGGTGTGGGTCGACGGCACGACGGGCCTGCGCCGGACCGGCGTCACCTTTGCCGACGAGGACTCCGTGCGGCGCCTCGCCCAACGGCTGGCGGTGGCGGCGGGGCGGCGGCTCGACGACGCCTCGCCGTGCGTCGACGGGTGGTTGCCGGGCAGCGGGGTCCGGTTGCACGCGGTGTTGCCGCCCATCGCGGATCGCACGTGCCTGTCGCTGCGCGTCCTCAGGCCTGCGACGCACGATCTGCTGGCCTTGCAGGGGCTCGGGACGTTCGACGCGGAGATCGCGGAGGCGTTGCGGACGGTTGTCCGGCGGCGCCTGGCGTTCCTGGTGATCGGCGGTACCGGGTCGGGCAAGACGTCGTTGTTGTCGGCGCTGCTGGGATGTGTGCCGCCAGCGGAGCGCATCGTGTGCGTTGAAGATGCGAGTGAGCTGAGCCCTGACCATCCGCAGTTCGTGCGGCTCACCGCGCGGCCGGCGAACGTCGAGGGGGCCGGTGAGGTCACCACCAGGGCACTGGTGCGGGAGGCCCTGCGGATGCGGCCCGACCGGATCGTGGTCGGGGAGGTACGTGGCGCCGAGGTGAGGGAGTTGCTGACCTCGCTCAACACCGGGCACGAAGGTGGCGCCGGGACGTTGCACGCCAACTCTCCGGCGGAGGTGCCCGCGCGGCTCGAAGCGCTGGGCGCGTTGGGCGGGCTGTCGCCCGAAGCGTTGCGCAGCCAGGTCGCGGCGGCGGTCCGGGTTGTGCTCCACATGCGCCGGGACGACAACAGCAGGTACCTCAACGAGATCGGGGTGTTCGAGCGGAAACCGGAACTCGCGGTCCGTCCGGTCTGGACGCGCGAGAGCGGGTGGCTGGCGAAGGAGCTGCTGTGCTGAGCCTTCTTCTGCTGGCGACGGCGCTGATCGTCTGGCCGCAGCTCAGGCCGATCCGAAGGCTCCGGCCGCGCGACAAGCGAGAAGTCGTTGTGCCGCCGTACATCTGGCTGGCGGTCGCGGCGGTGGTCACCTACCTCGTTGCGGGCGTCGGCGGACTGGTCGCCGGAGTGGTGCTGGCGGTGACCGGCCGCCGAATCCTCAGGCAGCACAGGCGGAACAAGGCGCTCCGGCAGGCCGCGGAAGCGTTGAGCAACGGCCTGGGCGGCGTGATCGACGAGCTGCGGGCGGGCGCGCACCCGGCCCAGGCGGCCGAGAACGCGGCGGAGGACACCCCGGCGCCGGCGAAGGAAGTGCTGAAGGCGGCGGCCGCCGCGTCGAGGCTGGGTGGCGATGTGGAGCGGACGTTGCGCGAGCTGAAGCAGCCGTTGCTCGGCAATGCCGTGGATCAGCTGGCCAGGGCGTGGCACGTGTCGGCGAAGCACGGTGTGGCGTTGGCGGACGTGCTCGACGCCACCAGGCGCGATCTCGATCAGCGGGCGGCGTTCGCGCGGCAGGTGCACGCGCGGATGGCCGGGCCGCGGGCCAGCGCGATGGTGCTGGCGGTGCTTCCGGTGGTGGGCGTGCTGCTGGGCGAGTTCAGCGGTGCCAGACCGTTCCACGTCCTCACGAACACGACGGCGGGGCAGTTCCTGCTGGCGCTCGGCGCGGTGCTCGGGGCGGCAGGGGTGTGGTGGACGCAGCGGATCACGGAGGTGAAGCCGTGACGTTCCTCCTGCTCGCGCTGGCGGTCCTGCTGGCACCGGCGCCACGACGATCGATCGATCGGTTCAGGCCCAGAGCCCACGCCCCGCCGCACGGCAGGGCGAAGCCGGACGGTCCGTTCGAACGGGCGGCGGCCTGGGATCTGCTGGCCGCGTGCCTGAAAGCCGGGTTGCCGGTGCCCACGGCGATCCAGGCGGTCGAGATGAGGGAACTGAGCCAGGTCGCCGAGCTGCTCAGGCTCGGCGCCGACCCGGTCACGGCGTGGGCGTCCGCGCTCGACCAGCCCGCGACGGCGCAACTGGCCAGGGCTGCCCGGCGGACCGCGCGGTCCGGTGCGGCACTGGCCCGGCAGACCACCGAGCTCGCCGAGCGGACCAGGGCCGAGGCGCGTGACGACGCCGAGGCCAAGGCACAGCGGGCCGCGGTCGCGGTGGCTGCGCCGCTCGCACTGTGTTTCCTCCCGGCGTTCCTGTGCCTCGGCGTCGCGCCGGTGGTGCTGGGGCTGGCCGGCCAATTCCTCAACTAGGAGAAGCAGATGGAACTGCTGAAGGACGACAGCGGCATGAGCACGGTGGAGTACGCGATCGGGACGCTGGCGGCGGCCGCGTTCGGCGGCCTGCTGTACGTGCTGCTCACCAGTGACTTCATGCGGAAACTGATGGAAGGGCTGATACAGCGTGCGCTGTCTTCGGTCTGACGACCGGGGCATGGTCACGGTCGAGGCGGCGATCGCCGTGTCCGCGTTGCTGGTGGCCATGTGGCTGGGGGCGAACGGCCTGACCGCGGTCACCGAACAGATGCGGTGCACCGACGCGGCGAGAGAGGCGGCGCGGCTCACCGCGAGGGGCGAACGGCAGCGCGGCGAAGAAGCGGCCGGGCGGATCGTGGCCGGCGCCGACATCTCGATCGACAGCCAGGACGACGCGATCAAGGTCGTGGTCAGCAAGCGCGGACCGTTGGGCCTGCCGCTCAGCGCACGGGCGTTCGCCGTGCCGGAGCCGCGATGAACGGCGAACGGTCCGGCTGCGAGCGAGGTGCGGCTGCGGTGAGCGGTGTGGTGGCAATGTTGTCGCTGATCATCGTCGTGGTGGCCGGTGCGCGGATCGGATCGGCGGTCGTCGCCCGGCACCGGGTGACCGGTGCGGCCGATCTGGCGGCACTCGCGGCGGCCGCTCGTCTGGTGGACGGTGATGAAAGTGCTTGTGAGCAGGCGAAACGCGTGGCTTCGGAAAACCGGGCCGAGCTGACGGGCTGCACGGTGAACGGCTGGGAGGTGGTGGTGGAGGTGTCCGCGACTACGCCGTTCGGCCCGGCGAGCGCACGAGCCAGGGCAGGTCCGGCCGAAGATCGAGCCGTTTGGAGCACGACGAGCGGTCGGCTCACAGCGGTGAGCGGACTCACACTGCCGCCTGGACATGCTGAACGGTGATCGAACCAAACGCGCGGAGTTCAGTTGCCCGGTCAAGCAATTGACGTTCGCCGTCTCGTAGCTACCAGTTGTCGCGCGGGGGTTACGGAGGCCGGTGCCGGTGTCGTTAGTTGTAGTGGCGGCACCGACACGGTGTCCCTACGAACACCGACACCTTGCCGATGTCGAGTCAGAACCTAGGAAGAAGGCGACGGAAGATGGATTGGTCGGATAGCTGGCGCGGGGCCTTCCGCATCGAACTGCGTGCCGAGGCCGTGAGCCTCGCGTACCGCGGTTGGCCCGTGCTGCCAGGCACCTATCCGGCCGGTACGGAGGACGGCGTCACGAAGTGGGCGGGCCGCAGCGGCCTCGAGCTCCACGGCCCGATCCCGGTGCACCGCGACTGGGTGGACCGCGTCGGGACCAGTCCCGACCAGGTCGCCACGTGGTGGGCGGGCCGCTCGTACAGCCTTCTCGTCGCCACCGGTCACGTCGTGGACGCGATCGAGGTCGGCACCGGCCTCGGCCGCCGCGCGGCCGTCGCACTGCGGTCGATCGGCGTCCCCGTGCCGATCGCCGCGACCCCGTCCGGCCGCTGGATGTTCCTCGTGAAGTCCGGCTCGACGCTCAACGCCGAGCTGGCCAACAACCCGGACGTGCACCTCTACGGCAAAGGCGAGTACATCCCGCTGCCGCCCACCACGATGGCGCACGGTGTCGTGCACTGGCGGGTCAAGCCGCAGGTCTGCGGCTGGAACCTGCCGGACGCACACGTCGTGCAGGACGCGCTCGTCGAGGCCGTGCACGCCCCGGCGCGCTACGAGCTCGAAGCCGTCTGACACAACTGAATCCGAAGCCCGGCCGTGCTGGGTGTCGTCGTGGACTCTCCCCGACAACCCCGAAGGCGATGCCCTGCACGGCCGTTCCACCAAGCCCGATCCGATGATCGGCCTCCGCACCCCGCACGTCGGGGGCCGGCAGAGGAACGGGCGAAAAGCCGAACACGCACCCCGAAGGACAGCCTCCCGCACCAGTGACCGGGCCGAGGAACGTTAGTGGCAGAGCACCAGCTCTGCCGCGGTCGGTGAAGCCGGCTCCTCCCCGGAGTTCGTCAGAAGACAGTCGACACCGTCGCCTCCCGCGTGTCCTGTCGAGACGAACGAACCAGATTCCACCGATGTTCCAAGGGATCCGGTCACGAAGCGGTAGCAGGCGGGAAAACAGTGTTCGGCACGTGGAGAGCGCGGCGGGGGTACCCGTGAGCCCCCGCCGCGCTCCACGGAAAAGTGGTAGACCTAGAGCTGGAGAGTTTCCGCGTAGGAAGCGAAAGCGAAGGTCTCCTCCATGGATCCGGGCCGCGGAACCGCGTCGGCGTGCCAGCCGAGGTTCCGGTCCTGCAAGACCTGCTCGATCAGCGGGTGCCACCGCTGATCGAGCATTTTCTTCGCCCACAGCAAAGCGCCGCGCTTGGACTCCACCTCTCCCGTGTGGATGGTGTAGAGCGTGCGGCAGTAGGTCGAGACGATGTAGCGCTGCGACCACGCGTTGCCCATCGGCGCCCACTCGCGGATGCCGTCGAGCACGTGCGGCAGCTCGGCCAGCATCGACGAGCGCAGTACGGAAGCCGGTACCTCTTCGACGAGCGAGGCGATCGGCGGGCCGTCCAGCACGATGCCGTGGTGGCGCAGGATCCAGCGGGCGTGCGGGTTGTTGCAGTGCAGGTCCCACTCCAAGGTCCGCGAACCGTGGTCGTTGAACAGCCACGGAACCCCGAGGCCCGCTACCGAGCGCAGTGACTCCACGTCGGCGTACGAGCCCTCGATCTCCGTCGACCAGTGGCCGGGGCGCGTCGGGATCTCGTCGTGCAACGCACGAAGCCCGGCTTCGCGATCACCGGACGGCGGCTCGGTGCAGGCGACGATGAAGTCGCAGTCGCTGTGGGTGTCACCGGCACCCAGGGCGAACGAGCCCTGCACGTACGTGCCGACGTAGGTGGGGCCGAGGATTTCGCGCACGGACGCGACGAGGTCGGCGAGAAGGGTGTCGAGGTCGGAAAAGGGCGTGAACAAGGCAGTCTCCAATGAACCCGTGGCCAGAAGGGACGGGCGCGGCGGAGTGATCAGGCCCAGCCGCGCGCGAGGCACGGTGGGCTTCCGGCTCAGCCGCGCCTAGGCGCGACGGGTCCGGTCAGTGGCGTTGCAGCTGCCTGCGTTCACAGCGCCACGGTAGCCAAGGGGCAGTCACCCGGTCAGGCGATTTTGCCCAGCACCACGTCCAGCACGAGCACGGCGCCGGCCTTGTCCAGCGGGTCGTTGCCGTTGCCGCACTTGGGCGACTGCACGCACGACGGGCAACCCATCGGACATCCGCAGGCACTGATCGCGGCCCTGGTCGCCGACAGCCAGGCCCGCAGGGCGGAGTGACCTCGATCAGCGAAGCCCGCCCCGCCGGGATGGCCGTCGTGCACGAACACCGTCGGCATCCCCGTGTCCGGGTGTGCGGCCGTCGACACGCCGCCGATGTCCCACCTGTCGCACGTCGCGAACAGCGGCAGCAGGCCGATCGCCGCGTGCTCGGCGGCGTGCAGGGCGCCGGGGACGCGCTTCGCCTCCACACCGGCGTCGAACAGCAGCGACTCGTCGACGGTGTACCAGACGGCGCGGGTCCGCAGCGACTGTTCCGGCAGGTCGAGCGGGATCTGGTCGAGCACCACGCCGGACGGCAGCCGGCGCAGGTAGCCGACGACCTGGGTCGTCACCTCCACCTCGCCCAGGCAGACCGACACCCCGCCGAAGTCGGTGCGTTCGACCTCGTGCACGACGGTGATGTCCACGCAGTCACGCGGCTGCGTCGTCCACTCCGGGTCTTCGCGGTGCACCATCGCGAGACCGCTGTCCAGGTCGAGCTCGTCGACGACGTACGCCCGGCCCTGGTGCAGGTACACGGCACCGGGATGCACCTGCCAGCAGGCGGATCCCGGGTCGACCGTGCCGAGCATCCGGCCCGAGTCCGCCTCCACGACGGCCACCTGGTCACCGCCGGAACCGCGGATGTCCACCCCGGCGTGCGGCCGGTCGTGCGACGCCCAGTACCACCCGGCAGGCCGCTTGCGCAGCAGTTTCTCCGCCACCAGGTCGGCGAGGACCGCCTCGGCGAGAGGCCCGCCGAAGTCGTCCAGGCAGGCCGGTGTCAACGGCATCTCGGACGCCGCGCACGCCAGCTGCGGACCCAGCACGTACGGGTTCAGCGGGTCCAGCACCGTCGCCTCGACCGGTCTGTCCAGCACCGCGGCCGGGTTGTGCACCAGGTACGTGTCCAACGGGTCGTCGCGCGCGACGAACACGACCAGGGCACTGTCCCCTGACCTGCCCGCACGGCCAGCCTGCTGCCAGAACGACGCCAGGGTGCCGGGGAAACCGGCGACCACCACCGCGTCCAGCCCGGCGATGTCGACGCCGAGCTCCAGCGCGTTCGTGGTCGCGACGCCGAGCAGGTCGCCCGTGGACAGCGCCTTCTCCAGCGCCCGCCGCTCCTCCGGCAGGAACCCGCCCCGGTACGCGGCCACGCGGGGAGGCAGCTCATCGTCCACTTCGGACAGGATCCGCTGGGCGCCCAGCGCCGTCAGCTCGGCACCGCGGCGCGAGCGCACGAAGGCGAGCGACCGTGCGCCCTCGACGACCAGGTCGGCCAGGATGCGCGACGTCTCCGCACCCGCCGAGCGACGGACGGGCGCGCCGTTCTCACCCTCCAGAGAGGTCAGTGGGGGCTCCCACAATGCGACCGTGCGCGACGCACGCGGCGAGAAGTCGTCCACGACAGCGGAAACCGGGACGCCCAGCAATCGCTGTGCGGATCCAGAAGGATCAGCCACAGTGGCCGATGCCAAAACGAAGATCGGATCCGCGCCGTATTTGCGCGCGACCCTCCTCAACCGCCGCATCAACAACGCCACGTGCGAACCGAAAACGCCTCGATAGGAATGGCACTCGTCGATCACCACGTACTTCAGCCGGCGGAAGAACCGCAGCCATTTCGGGTGCTGCGGAAGGATTCCGCGGTGCAGCATGTCCGGGTTGGTGAAGACCCAGTTCGCGTGCGCCTTGACCCAGTCCCGTTCGGCCATCGGGGTGTCACCGTCGTAGGCCGACGCGCGCACCCCCTTGATCCCCAGTTCCCCGAGCGATCGGAGCTGGTCCGCACCAAGGGCTTTGGTCGGCGACAGGTACAGCGCGGTGGCCTTCGTGTCCGCCAAAAGAGTGGAAAGCACGGGCAACTGGTAGGCAAGTGACTTGCCCGACGCCGTGCCCGTCGCGAGGACCACGTGCTGCCCGGACCACGCCAGCTCGGCGGCCTCGGCCTGGTGCCGCCACGGCTCGCGCACACCCGTCCCGGCGAACGCCTCGAGGACCGCGGGCGCCGTCCACGCAGGCCACTCCACGTGATCTGCCTGCCGCAACGGCAAATCGCGCGCGTGCGTGAGGGGTGACTCCCCGGCGGGCACACCCGCCAGCACGCGGTCCAGCAACCGGCGTCCCTGATCCACCACGGCATCGAGCTTCGCATACACCACCGACAGTCCCGGCCGGGCCGTACTCGACTTCCTGCGCAGATAACGGTGTGTGCACGGATCGGGACGTTTCGTTGCCTCGTTGCAAGCAACCCCTAGACTCCCCGCTCATCGCATCCAATGAGGGATGCGTCACGTCGCGCTGGGCGGCTGGTCTGCCTTGGCGCTGCACATGGCAACTCACCAGGAGGACGGATGTCCCGGCATTTCCTCGCGGAGGGCCTCGAGCTCTCCGGGGGTGATCGCGGCGTCGTAGCCGTGGTCGCCGTGGTCGCCCTGGCTGCTCTCGCCGTCGGGTACGTGCTGCTCAAGGAGGTGCTGGCCGCGGGCCAGGGCACCCCCAAGATGCAGGACATCGCCAAGGCGGTTCAGGAGGGCGCAGCGGCCTACCTCAACCGGCAGTTCCGCACGCTCGGCATTTTTGTCGTGATCGTGTTCGTACTGCTGTTCGCGCTACCGGCGGATGATTTGGCCGAACGAATCGGCCGGTCTTTGTTCTTCCTCGTCGGTGCCGCGTTCTCGGCGACTATCGGCTACCTGGGCATGTGGTTGTCCACGCGCGCCAACGTGCGTGTCGCCGCCGCCGCGAACGAAGAAGGCGGTCGCGAAAAGGCGACGCGCATCGCGTTCCGCACCGGTGGCGTGGTCGGCATGACCACCGTCGGTCTCGGTCTCTTCGGTGCGGCGCTCGTCGTGCTCGTCTACGCCGGCCAGGCCCCGAAGGTCCTGGAGGGCTTCGGTTTCGGTGCCGCCCTGCTCGCGATGTTCATGCGCGTCGGTGGTGGCATCTTCACCAAGGCCGCGGACGTCGGTGCCGACCTCGTCGGCAAGGTCGAGCAGGGCATCCCCGAGGACGACCCCCGCAACGCCGCCACCATCGCGGACAACGTGGGCGACAACGTCGGTGACTGCGCCGGCATGGCCGCGGACCTCTTCGAGTCCTACGCGGTCACGCTCGTCGCGTCGCTGATCCTCGGCACCGCCGCGTTCGGCGCGCAGGGCCTGCTGTTCCCGCTGATCGTTCCCGCGATCGGCGTGCTGACCGCGGTCATCGGCGTGTACACGACGAAGGCGAAGGCGGGCGAGAACGGCCTCACGGCCATCAACCGCGCCTTCTACATCTCCGCGCTCATCTCCGCGGTGCTGTGCACCATCGCGGCGTTCACGTTCCTGCCGAGCTCCTTCGCGGACCTCAACGGCATCAGCGACGCGGTCAAGTCCACCAGCGGCAACCCGGCGCTGATCGCGTCCGTCGCGGTGATCATCGGCATCGTGCTGGCCGGCGTCATCCTCTGGCTGACCGGCTACTACACCGGCACCGAGCACAAGCCGGTCAAGGAGGTCGGCCAGACCTCGCTGACCGGTGCGGCCACGGTGATCCTGTCCGGTATCTCGGTCGGTTTCGAGTCGGCCGTCTACACCGCGCTCGTCATCGGTGCCGCCGTGTACGGCGCGTTCCTGCTCTCCGGTTCGGTCGTCGTCGGTCTGTTCGCGATCGCGCTCGCCGGTTGTGGTCTGCTCACGACCGTCGGTGTCATCGTCGCGATGGACACCTTCGGCCCGGTCTCCGACAACGCGCAGGGCATCGCCGAGATGTCCGGTGACGTGCACGGCGAGGGCGCGCAGATCCTCACCGAGCTCGACGCGGTCGGCAACACCACCAAGGCCATCACCAAGGGCATCGCGATCGCGACGGCCGTGCTCGCCGCGACGGCGCTGTTCGGCTCCTACAAGGACGCGATCGACCAGGCCGTGGCCAAGGTCGGCAACCTCGCGGGTGATCTGCCGATCTCGTTCACCAACGTCGTGTTCAGCCCGAACGTGCTCGTCGGCGTCACCATCGGTGCGGCCGTCGTCTTCATGTTCTCGGGCCTCGCGGTCAACGCCGTGACGCGCGCCGCCGGTGCCATCGTGTTCGAGGTGCGCCGTCAGTTCCGCGAGAACCCGGGCATCATGGACTACTCGGTGAAGCCGGAGTACGGCAAGGTCGTCGACATCTGCACCAGGGACTCGCTGCGTGAGCTGGCGACCCCGGGCCTGATGGCCGTGCTCGCCCCGGTCGCCGTCGGCTTCGGCCTCGGCGTCGGCCCGCTGGCCGGGTACCTCGCCGGTGCCATCGCGACCGGCACGCTCATGGCGGTCTTCCTGGCCAACTCCGGTGGTGCCTGGGACAACGCCAAGAAGCTGGTCGAGGACGGCAACCACGGTGGCAAGGGCTCCGACGCCCACGCCGCGACGGTCATCGGCGACACCGTCGGCGACCCGTTCAAGGACACCGCCGGTCCGGCCATCAACCCGCTGATCAAGGTGATGAACCTGGTCTCGGTGCTGATCGCGCCCGCCATCGTCACCTTCACCATCGGTGACAGCGCGTCCGAGCCGATCCGCATCGCGATCGCCGTGGTCGCGACGCTGATCATCATCGGTGCGGTGGTCGTGTCCAAGCGCCGCGGCACCTCGATCGCGGACTCGCCCGCGGAGTCCGTCAGCAACGGCGCCGCGTAGATCCACCTCCGGTCGGGGTACGTTCGGGTCTCCCCGACGTATCCCGACCGAGGAGTTCCGACATGAGGCGCAGCCTCGTCGCCACTGCCGCTGTTGCCGCCCTCGCGCTGGCCGGGTGCACCACCGGCGGCAACTCCGGCACTTCGACGACACCCACCAGCGGCGCGGCCAACCCCCAGGCCGTCGCCTACATGGACAAGGTGTGCGGTGCGGCATCCGAGTTCGCCAAGATCGAGAAGACGGCCCCCAAGCTCGACGCCGGCGACTCCGCCAAGCTCAAGGCCGAGATGGCCGCGTACATGGGCCAGCTCGCCGACGCCTTCACCAAGTCCGCCGAGGGCCTGAAGAACGTCGGCCCGTCGCCCGTCGCGGGCGGTGAGGAGGCCGTCACCAAGATGGCCGAGACGTTCACCTCGCTCGGCGCCGTGTTCGCCGACGCCAAGGTCAAGGTCGAGCAGGCCGACGCCAACAACGCCACCGGAGGCCTCCAGGCCGCCGGAGAGGCCATCGCCAAGCTCTCCGAGCTCGCCGACCCGCTGCGCGACCTCAAGGACGTCCCCGAGCTGCAGAAGGCCACGCAGTCGGCGCAGAAGTGCCAGGAGATGCAGCGCCTCAACGTCACGCCGACGAGTTGAGCAAGGCCGTTCGGAGTAACTTCCGGCCCATGCGTCGCACACTCATCGCAGTCATGACCAGCTGCCTGCTCGCGGTCACCGCGTGCACCGGCGGAGGCTCGCCGACGCCCACCGCCGCCAGCGAGGCGGAGGTCGTGGCGTGGATGGACAAGGTCTGCGGTGCCGTCGACGGCACTGTGAAGACCATGGCCGACGAACCGCCGATCGACATGAGCGACCCGGCGAAGCTCAAGACGGGCCTGTCGGACTGGCTCGGGTCCAAGGTGTCCGCGGTCGACAAGTCGATCGCGGACCTCAAGGGCCTGGAGAACGGCCCGCACCCGAAGGCGAAGGAGCTGGCCGCGGCCGCGCAGGACGGCATGGGCCAGGTCAAGACCCTGCTCTCGGACACCAAGTCGAAGCTGGACTCGTCGACGGACCCGACCCAGGTCGTCACCGCCTTCACCGAGATGGTCGCGAAGGCCGGCGAGCTGGAGAAGGCGGGTGCCGACGTGCAGAAGAAGTTCGACGAGACGGGCCTCGCGGGATCGGCGCAGAAGGCGTCGAGCTGCAAGGGCCTGCAGGCGTCTCCTCCTCCTTCCTGACCCCGCTGAACCTCGTCTGACCAGATCGCCCGAACGTGTACCTTTCGGCGATCTGGTCAGACGTTTCCTGGGGGATTCGCGTGAACGCACGTTCGTCGATCGCTGCTGTGTTCGGCATGGTCGCGCTGGCTGCCTGTGGCACGCCTCCGCCCGCTCCGGTCCAGCAGGCAGCCCCGCCCGCGACCACCACGACGGCGAACGTCCCCGGTGCCGATCCGGTGGCCTGGTTCGAGGCGTACTGCGGCCCGATGGGCGTCGCGGAGATCGCGCGGGCTGACATCCAGGGCAAGGCCACGCAGGGCATGGCCGCGGTGAAGGACGCGGTGGTGCGCTGGGCCTCCACGGCCGCGGCGTCGGATCGCACGATCGCGGATGACCTGGCGAAACTCGGCCCACTCGGTTCCGACGTGCTGAACCCCCACGAACGGCTGGTCAAGTCCCTGCGCGAGTCGGCGGACGGCTTCGACGACGCGTCCGGGCGATTGCGGGCGCTGGCGGCCAATGATGTGTTCCCGGAACGGTACGAGCAGGTCATGGCCAGCAGCCGGGGTGGTGCCCGCGAGAACGCGGCCATGATGTTCAAGCAGATCGTGGAGATCCCCAAGTACGCCGAGACGTTTCGCGCGAGCAGGGTGTGCGCGGACTGGCAGGCGATGGCCCGAGGAAAATAGGACGGATGAGGACACGCCTGCTTGCTGTGCTGACCGGTGCCGTCGTGCTGACCGCCTGCGGTTCGGAGGCGGACAAGCCGATCACCGACGCACAGCGGCAGTGGGTGGACGCGTTCTGCGGCGGAGTCCTCCCGGGCCTGGAAGCGGGCCTTGAGCTGCGCAAACAGGACCCGGCGGACTTCGTCGCGGTCAAGACCGCCTACCTCGGGCTGCTGACGTCCAACGCCACCGCGTTCGCCGGCGCGGAGAAGAAGCTGAAGGAGCTCGGCCCGCCCGAGGACGACCTCGAGAAGGTGCACGAGCAGCTGGTCGAGTTCGTCGCGGAGTCCGCGAAGTCGTACGGAGACGCGCAGGCGCCCGTCCGGGCCCTGGAACCGAACGCGCAGTTCCTGGAGGGCGCCGAGAAGGCGCTGGCCGACACCAACGTCGTGACCACCCCGGAAGACCTCCGCGCGACCTTCCAGGAACTGCAGAAACGGCCTAAGTACTCCGACGCGCTGGGCAAGTCGCAGCCGTGCTCGGAGATCAGGTCGAAGGGGCAGGAGGTCGGGCAGCAGTGATCGCTCGACCGGCGTAGTCACAACTACAACACTGGCCACACTCGAACGTCTGTTCTACCCTGTGGGCCGTGGTGGGGCAGCTGTCCTTCTTCTCGGCCGAGGCGCGCACGCCGGCCAAGGCGGACCTCGCCGGCTTCCTCTGCGGGCCGGGGCAGGCCGTCAGCTTCGCGCGCGGTACTGCCGCCCGCGTGTACACCGAGCTGCGCGACGAGTGGCGGCTGCGTCCCCTCAAGCAGGCCTGCGCCGAGCGCGGCGTCACCACCGAGCTGTGCGTCAACGGGGAAGGCACGCACTTCGTCCGCACGCCGTTCCGCACCGACCTCACCCCTCTGGCCGCCCGCTGGCTGGACGGATCCGTCAAGACCGTGCCGCCGGACTTCGAGCTGAACGGAGCAGTGCTGCGCGTCTGGGCGCTCGCCGCGGGCAGCTGGATGGAGTCCGCGTACCTGCTCGGTT
This sequence comes from Lentzea sp. NPDC051208, assembly GCF_040682435.1. Classification (NCBI taxonomy): domain Bacteria; kingdom Bacillati; phylum Actinomycetota; class Actinomycetes; order Pseudonocardiales; family Pseudonocardiaceae; genus Lentzea; species Lentzea sp. NPDC051208. The sequence goes on from NZ_JBFBAW010000009.1 coordinate 133,301, forward strand.
TGGACCCCAACGCACCGCAGACACACGCACCGTTGCAAAATGCGCTGCTCGCATCCGGACTTCCGTGCACCCTGGTAGGGGCTCCGGCGTTGCGGGTAACCGGCCGAAGGAGGCTGGCGCGGCTCGCTGAACTGGTCGGAAGCCCTCCGCAGGGAGTGGCGATGAGCACCTGGCCGGCGGCCTGAGCGGGCCGTCCGGCATGGTTGTGTCACTCTGTCTCGTCGTACGGGCGTCGCGGAGACATGGCCGATGGTGTGCTTTTCGGCCGACGCTGGGCAACACTGGCGGGCCTGGGAACCGGGTTTGGAAGAGAGCGGGACGGCGAGTGGCTGGATCGACACGGACGAAGAAGAGCAGCGGAGGCGAGGGCAGCATCCGACGACTGGTGATCGTCGAGTCGCCCACGAAGGCGCGCAAGATCGCCTCGTACCTCGGCGCCAACTTCGTCGTGGAGTCCTCCAGGGGACACATCCGGGACCTGCCGCGCGGTGCCGCCGACGTTCCGGCGAAGTACAAGGGCCAGGCCTGGGCCAGGCTCGGCGTGGACGTCGACCACGGCTTCGAGCCCCTCTACGTGGTCTCCGCGGACAAGAAGTCGCTGGTCACCGAGCTCAAGGAAGCGTTGAAGGACGTCGACGAGCTCTACCTCGCGACAGACGGTGACCGCGAGGGTGAAGCCATCGCGTGGCACCTGCTCGAGACGCTCAAGCCGAAGGTCCCGGTCCGCCGGATGGTGTTCCACGAGATCACCGAGTCCGCGATCCAGGCCGCCGCGGCCAACCCCCGCGACCTCGACCAGGACCTGGTCGACGCGCAGGAGACCAGGCGCATCCTCGACCGCCTCTACGGCTACGAGGTCAGCCCGGTCCTGTGGAAGAAGGTCATGCCGAAGCTCTCGGCAGGCCGCGTGCAGTCCGTGGCGACGCGTCTGGTCGTGGAGCGCGAACGCGAGCGGATGAAGTTCGTCTCCGCGAGCTACTGGGACATCTCCGCGCAGATGGACGCCGGTGAGCAGGCCACGCCGCGTCAGTTCGGCGCGCGTCTCGTGGCCGTCGACGGCACGCGTCTCGCGACGGGCCGCGACTTCGGCTCGGACGGCAAGCTGACCGGCAAGGCCGACGTCACCGTGCTGGACGAGGCGCAGGCCCGCGCCATCGCCGCCGGACTGCAGAACGCGCCGGTCAAGGTCTCCTCGGTCGAGGAGAAGCCGTACACGCGCAAGCCGTACGCGCCGTTCATGACCTCGACGCTGCAGCAGGAGGCGGGCCGCAAGCTGCGGTTCTCCGCCGACCGCACGATGCGCACGGCGCAGAAGCTGTACGAGAACGGCTACATCACCTACATGCGAACCGACAGCACGACGCTGTCGGAGACCGCGATCAACGCGGCCCGCACACAGGCCACGGACCTCTACGGCGCGCAGTACGTCTCGCCGCAGCCCCGCCAGTACACGCGCAAGGTCAAGAACGCGCAGGAGGCCCACGAGGCGATCAGGCCGGCCGGAGAGGTCTTCCGCACGCCTGGCCAGGTGGCCGCCGAGCTCGACTCGGACGAGTTCAAGCTCTACGAGATGATCTGGCAGCGCACGATCGCCTCCCAGATGGCCGACGCGCGGGGCAACACGACCAGCATCCGCATCCTGGGCCGTGCGGGCACGGGCCAGGAGGTCACGTTCGCCGCGTCCGGCCGCACGATCACGTTCGCCGGCTTCCTCAAGGCCTACGTCGAGACCGTCGACGCCGAGGCCGGCGGCGAGTCGGACGACGCGGAGTCGCGCCTGCCGCTGCTGGTCAAGGACCAGGACCTGACGATCGCGGAGCTGTCCGCGGACGGTCACACCACCTCGCCGCCCTCGCGCTACACCGAGCCGTCGCTGATCAAGACGATGGAGGAGCTCGGCATCGGCCGTCCCTCCACCTACTCGTCGATCATCAGCACCATCCAGGACCGCGGCTACGTGTGGAAGAAGGGCGCGGCGCTGGTCCCGTCCTGGGTCGCGTTCGCCGTGGTCGGGCTGCTGGAGCAGCACTTCGGCCGCCTGGTCGACTACGACTTCACCGCGGCGCTGGAAGACGAGCTGGACGGCATCGCCGCAGGTCGTCAGGGCCGCACGAACTGGCTGTCCGGGTTCTACTTCGGCGGCAGCATCGGCCCGGACGGCTCGATCGGTCGTTCCGGCGGCCTGAAGAAGCTGGTCGGCACGGGTGTCGAGGACATCGACCCGCGCGAGGTCAACTCGATCCCGCTGTTCAGCGACGCCGAGGGCCGCACGGTCGTCGTGCGCGTCGGCCGCTTCGGGCCGTACCTGGAGCGCGAGGTCGACGGGGCCGCGCAGCGCGCGAACGTCCAGGACGACCTGGCGCCGGACGAGTTGTCCGCGGAGATCGCCGAGAAGCTCTTCTCGACGCCGCAGGAGGGCCGCTCGCTGGGCACCGACCCGGTCTCGGGCAACGAGATCGTGGCCAAGGAAGGCCGCTTCGGCCCGTACGTGACCGAGGTGCTGCCCGAGGCGTCCGAGAACGGCTCGTCGTCGAAGGCGAAGGCACCGAAGCCGCGCACGGGCTCGCTGTTCAAGTCGATGTCGCTCGACACGGTGACGCTGGACGACGCGCTGAAGCTGCTCTCGCTGCCGCGCGTGGTCGGCAAGGACCCGGAGACGGGCGCCGAGATCACCGCGCAGAACGGCCGCTACGGCCCGTACCTGAAGAAGGGCACGGACTCGCGGTCGCTGGTCGACGAGTCCCAGATCTTCACCGTCACGCTCGAAGAGGCGCTGAAGATCTACGCGGAGCCGAAGAAGCGCGGCCGCGCCGCCGCCGCTCCGCCGTTGCGCGAGCTGGGCAACGACCCGGTGTCCGGCAAGCCGATGGTGATCAAGGAAGGCCGGTTCGGGCCGTACGTCACCGACGGTGAGGCGAACGCGTCGCTGCGCAAGACGGACAGCGTCGAGTCGATCACCGACGAGCGCGCGGCCGAGTTGCTGGCCGAGAAGCGCGCCAAGGGACCGGTCAAGAAGAAGGCGCCGGCCAAGAAGCCGGCGGCGGCGAAGAAGCCCGCGGCCAAGAAGGCTCCGGCCAAGTCCAAGAGCTGAGCAGGGGGTGGCGGTGCCGATCAACGAGTTCGGACCCGACGGGACTCAGGCCCCGCCGCCTCCCCGGCTGTACCCCGACCCGCTCGCGGGCCTGGTGACCGCCGACAAGTTCGTCGCTCCTCAATGGACGTCGTCCAGGTCACGTGTGGTGGTGCCGACACCTCCTGAGCCGACCGAGGAACTGCGGCAGGCCGTCTGGTCGCAGATGCAGCAGGAGCAGCGGCGGCCGCGCGGCCGGGCGCAGCGAGCGCCTCAGCAGGCGCACCAGTACGCGGTCCAGCAGTTCGCTCCGACGAACCAAATGTCTGCGCCGCAACAACAACAGCAGCAACAGGAGCCCGCCAAGCAGACGAGCGGCGTGGCCGCGTTCATCGGCTGCCTGGTCGTCATCGGGTTCTTCGTGCTGGTCCTGGTCAGCATTCTCGGAGCGATCTTCAGCTAGCTGTGCTGTGAGTCCGGCATCCTGAATCACCACATCCGGTTACGCTGACCGCACGGGAGTGGCGACTTAGGGGTGACTGAAATTCAGGACGCGGACACACCGGCGACCGAGGCAGGCCAGGCAGGGCAGGCCCAGTCCAGCGTGTCCACGGTTCACCGGCTTCGATCGGTACTCGCCATCAGGCCGTTCCGGAGGCTTTGGCTCGTCACCTACCTGTGCAGCGTTGGTGACTGGCTGTCACTGCTCGCGCTGACCGGTCTGGTCTCGGCGATGATGAAGAGCTACGAGTGGCAGTCGTTCGCTCTGCCGCTGGTCGTGCTGACCCAGCTGCTGCCCGGCATCCTCTTCGCGCCCATCGGTGGCGTGCTCGCGGACAAGTTCGACCGCCGCAAGGTGATGGTGGTCTGCGACGTCCTGCGCGGGTCGCTGTTCATCTCGATCGCGCTGGTCGGCTCCCCGATCTGGCTCTTCGTGGCGAACTTCCTGGTCGGCTGCTGCGCGATGCTGTGGATCCCGGCCAAGGAGTCGGCCGTCCCGAACCTGCTGCGCCGCCCCGACCAGGTGGAGTCGGCGAACCAGCTCGGCCTGGTGATGACCTACGGCATCTCGACGATCAGCGGCTTCGGTCTCTACTCGCTGATCTCGGGCATTCCCGCGTACCTGAACCTGCAGGGCGGGAACCTGGAGTTCAACATCGCGACGATCGCGGTGGTGATCAACGGCCTGCTGTACTTCACCTCGGCGATCCTGGTCGCGACCCGCCTGCCGGAGCTCTCCGGCCGCACCGTCTCGACCCGCAAGAGGGAAGACGAGGACAAGCCCGGCTTCGTCGCCATGCTGCGCGACGGGCTGCGGTTCGCCGGCCGGACGCCACTGGTCAGGGGCCTGCTCATCGGCATGATCGGCGCGTTCGCCGCGGCCGGTGTCGTGATCGGGACGGCGAAGAACTACGCGTTGTCGCTGCTGGGCGGTGCCTCGACGTTCGGCCTGCTGTTCGTGGCCGTGTTCATCGGGCTCGCGGTCGGCATGGCGACAGCACCCCGGCTGGCGCAGCGCCTCGCCTACAACCGCCTGTTCGGCGTCACGATCGTCCTCGCCGGCATCTCGCTGGTGCTGGTCGCGCTGGCACCGCACCTGTGGATCGCGTTGCTGGCGGTGGCGCTGGTCGGTGCGTGCGCGGGCGTGGCGTTCCTGACGGGCCTGACGATCGTCGGTTCGCAGGTCCAGGACGACATGCGCGGCCGCACGGTCGCACTGATCCAGACGTTGCTGAAGGTCGTGCTGTTCGGTGCGTCGGGCGGCGCGCCGCTGCTGCTCACGTTGCTGCAGAAGCGGCAGATCAGCGTGTTCGGCCACCCGATGGAGGTCGACGCGAGCCGTCCGGTGATGCTCGGCGGCGCCGCGATCGCGATCCTCCTGGGTCTCGTCGCGTACCGGCAGATGGACGACCGCCGCGAGGAGCCTGTGCTGTCGTCTCTGTTCGCGGCGATCCGCGGTCGCCGGCACACCAAGGGCATGCTGATCGCGGTCGAGGGTGACACCCGCGAGGACACGTCGGTGCAGGCCCGCCGCCTGGCCGCCGCGTTGCGCGCCGAGGGCCTCGACGTGCTGCTGGCCGCCGACCCCGAACACGACGAACGCCGCCTGCGCACGATGCTGTCGTCCGCCGACCTGGCAGGCGTGCGCGCGCAGGCGCTGGTCGCGGCCGCCGTCCGCGCCGATGTCGTCGAACGGCAGGTGCGTCCCGCGCTGGACAACGGCTCCGTCGTCGTGATGGAGCGCTACGTCGACTCGCCGCTGGCGCACTTCACCGCGACGAGCTCGCTGGAACACCAGGAGCTCGAAGGCCTGGTCGACTGGGCCACCGGCCGGCTGCGCCCGGACCTGACGATCCTGCTCGACCGCCCCGGCGCCCACGCCAGGGGCATCGGCCCGGAACACCACTGGCGCGTGCAGCGGCTGCTCAGCGAGATGGCCGCCGCCGATCCGGACCGCTACGTGGTCGTCGAGGCCGAGGGCGACGTCGACGACGTGGCCGACCGGGTCCGCTCCGCCGTGGTCCCGTTGATGGCCGGGCGCAAGCGCGCGGTCCCGCAGGCCGCGGTCTGATCCGTCGCTGGAAGACTGGACCCATGAGCGTGTGGGACGAGGTGGTCGGCCAGCCCGAGGCGGTGGCGATGCTGTCGGCGTCCGCGGAAGCCGCGGCCACGATCGTCGCGGGCGGCACCCCCGCACCCGGCGTGATGACCCACGCCTGGCTCTTCACCGGCCCGCCCGGCTCCGGCCGTTCGTCCACCGCCCGCGCCTTCGCCGGCGCGCTGCAGTGCATCGTGGCGGACGACCGCCCTGGCTGCGGTGAGTGCTCCGGCTGCCGCACGACGTTGCACGGCACACACGCCGACGTGCGCGTGGTGGCGCCCGAAGGCCTGTCGATCTCCGTGGCCGAGATGCGCTCCCTGGTCCAGATCTCCGCGCGCCGTCCCACGTCGGGCCGGTGGCAGGTCGTGATCATCGAGGACGCCGACCGGCTCACCGAGGGCGCGGCCAACGCGCTGCTGAAGGCCGTCGAGGAGCCGCCGGAGCGCACGGTGTTCCTGCTGTGCGCGCCGTCCGACCACCCCGACGACGTGTCGGTGACCATCCGCTCCCGCTGCCGGCTCGTGTCACTCGGTTCGCCGCGGCCCGCCGCCATCGCCTCGGCGCTGGAGGCCGTCGACGGGGTCTCGCCGGAGATGGCCCAGTGGGCGGCGGCGGTGTGCGGCGGGCACGTGGGACGGGCCCGCCGGCTGGCCTCGGACGAGCAGACGCGGGCCCGGCGCGAGGCCGTGCTGCGGATCCCGCTGGCGTTGCGCAAGCCCGCCGACGTCTTCACCTGCGCCGACGAGCTGATCAAGGCCGCCGAGGACGACGCCTCCACCGCCAACGAGTCCCGCAACGAGTCCGAGCGGGAGGCCTTGGAGACCGCGATGGGCGCGGGCGGAACGGGCAAGGGCACCGCCGCCGCCTCCCGCGGCGCCAAGGGTGCGCTGAAGGACCTGGAGAAGCGGCAGAAGTCGCGGGCCACCCGCACCCAGCGCGACTCGCTGGACATGGCCCTGGTCGACCTGGCCGCGTTCTACCGCGACGCGCTCGTGGTCAAGACCGGATCGGAGGCCGCGCTGATGCACCCGGACCGGGCCCAGGACTCCCGGACCGCCGCCGCGACCTGGTCCTCCGAGTCGATCCTGCGGCGGCTGGAGGCCGTGCTGGCCTGCCGGGAGGCCATCGAGGTCAACGTGAAGCCGCGCATCGCCATCGAGGCGATGGTGACCACGCTGCACCGCGGTTGAGTCGATGGCACGGCGCAGTGCCAGGTCCCTGCTGATCGGCGCGGACCGGTTCGTCTGGTCGGTTCGCCACTCGCACGAGAACGGTTGCCGAGAGGTCGTGCGGCTGCGTCGTGAGGGGGAACGCGCCAAGGTTTCCGAACTCGACGGCTGGGAGTTGTTCGACGCCGTGGCCCGCCGCCCGTGACCCAGATGAAAGTGTGCCGCTAGCTGCGCGACCTGCCCCTGGCCGGCAGCGCGGCGAAGATCACCACACCCGCGAGCAGCAGCGCCGTGCCGGTCCAGAACAGCGGGATCGACTGGTACGCCGCGTTCGTGTAGGCCAGCGGCGGCGCACCCCTGGGCGGTGCCGCCACCGGGGCGCCGGGCTGCTGCGGCACGGTCGTCTGGGGCGGCTGCGAGGTCCCGCAGATCACGCCACCCTGCGGTGCCGCGGCCCGCACGATCTGCTCGCCCAGCGAGATCTGCGCGAGCGCTGTCGGCAGGTTCGGCAGCTTCAACTTGTCCGTCGGCAGCACCTGCACGTCGAGCATCCGCGCGGTGGCCCCGAGCTGGAACCCGCTGAAGCCGGTGCCCGTGAAGGCGGCCTTCTTCTCGTTGAGTCCCGCGATCTGCAGCTTGATCACGACCAGGTCCAGCAGCAGCGGGATGTCGAGCGTCGGGTGCGCGGCGTCGAGCGTGCCGAGGTCCTTGCCGTTCTGACTGACCTTCAGCACCGGCGCGGTGTAGGTGATCTTCGAGGTCGCCTCGTCCCCGGTGGCCGTGGCCGTGAGCGTCGGCGGGGTGGCGACGTCGATCTTGATGCCCCCGGCCAGCTCGACGCTGACCGCGCGCATCGTCGACGTCGACTCGACCGCCTTGTTCTTGCTGCCCGGCAGGTCGACGAGCTTGACGACGGAACTCGCCTCGAACGCGTCCGGAATGCTGATCAGGCTGGTCTTCGCCGGCAACGGCACCTCGGCCGGCAACGCGCTCAACACCTCGAGGCCCGCGAGCGACGTCTTCGCCGTGGCCAGCGGGCTGACGCACGGCCCGACCTTCTCGTCCCACCGGGCGTGCACGCTGCCGTTGAGCAGCTTGAGCTTCGCGAGCGGCGTCTCCGGGATCGGCAGCCCGCCGTTCGTCGGCTGCGGGTTGTCCGGGATCGCCGTCTGCACCAGCGTCCCCGGCGACTGCGGCGACCGCCCCGCCACCGCGAACCCGAACGGGTTCGCCTGCGTCACCACCCGCTCGGTGCTCAGGAACGCCTCGGTGTTCACCTGCGCACTCGCGAGCCCCAGCCCGAACTCGGTCACCGACTGCTTCGGCAACTGCTCGCTCAGGCCGGGCAGGATCGTGTTCGTCGGCACCCCCTGCGGCCCGAGTCGGACGACGCTCAGCCCGGTCCCGGCGTCGCCGACGGCGTGCGCGAGGGGCTGCGGCCCGTTCGGCGCCGACGCGGGCGGCTGGTTCGGATCGCGCGGCCCCGGCACCGGAGTGGTCGGAGGCTGCGCGAGCGCGGGAGCCGCGACGAGCGCGAGCAGCAACCCGGCCAGCGGCACGGACAACGAACGGCGCATGAACCTCTCCCCGGCGGTTAGGAGGTGGTGACGTCGGTCACGGTCCGTACAACGATGCCGACCCCCGTGAGTAACGCGGTTGCGGGTCGGTTATAGTTATCGCGTCTCGCCGCCTTAGCTCAGTCGGCCAGAGCAGCTCACTCGTAATGAGCAGGTCATCGGTTCGATTCCGATAGGCGGCTCGGTGGGACGGAAGGGCCAGGTCACTCGCTGACCTGGCCCTTCTGCGTTGTCTAGGCTCGTGCAATGGCTGTGATGCACGTGGAGAACGGCTCCTCGAGATGGCTTGTCGTCTGGCTGGAGCCATTCGGCGAGGACCGCTGGCTCGAGCGCGGCGAGATGGTCTGCATCCGCACCGACAACGTCGGCGAGGAACTCGCGTTCAACGTCGAGACGCATGCGACCGAAGAGGAACGCGCGGCCGGGATCGAGAACATGACGATCTACATCGAGAACTGTTCGTTGTACGCCGACGTCACCGACCGCGACGGCAACGTCGTCGAGTGCGGGCACAAGCGTCCCGAGGAGATCGACCGCGAGTGGGCTGCGCGGCGGGCCGCGGCGGAGGAAGAACTCAGCCGCATGCCGTGAGCGCCTGCTCCAGCGCCGACCGTTCCGCCGGCGCCACCGACAACCCGTAAGCGGCCTTCACCGTCACGTAGATCCGCCCGTAGGAACACGCGTACCCGGCATTGGGCGGCATCCACTCGTCGGGAGTCTTGTCGCTCTTCGACTGGTTCACCTTGCTGGACACCGCCACGAGGTTGCGCAGGTCGTTGGCCGCGGCCAGGCGCTGTTCGGGAGCCCACGCCGAAGCGCCGCTGCGCCACATCTCCGCCAGCGGCACCACGTGGTCGATCTGGATCTTCGAGACGCCGGTGACGCGCGAGCCCGTGTAGGGGTCGTCGAGCGTGCCCGCCTGGACGCCGCAGCGGCCCGGCTTGCGCTCGACGCCGGTCAGGTCGCGGGCCAGGACCTGGCTGCGCTGGTCGCAGCCGTCGCCGTCGGTGTCGAACCACGGCTGACCGAACACGCACGCCTTGCCGTCCGAGCAGTCGCGCACGTACCCGGTCATCCGCCCTGGGGCGGCGACGGGCAGGGCCGCGAGCGACGTGCGCGCGGTGACGGCGTCGAGGGTGCCGGCCGGTACCCGGTCCACCTGTGGACCGGAGGAGGTCGACAGGGGTATCGCGGAACAGCCGGTCAGCAGGACGATCAGCAACAGCCACCGCATGAGAAGGGCATACCCACCACGAACGGCGTGATGGCCGCCCAACGGCGTAATCGAAGCCCGGTGTTCGGCAACGCGTTGCGCGCCAGCGCGTCCACCACATTGGTAGGAAGCCGGATCGCATTCAAGAGCAATGGAGTGCTGTGCTGTTACGCCTGCGCAACCCTGCGAGTGACAGACTGCCGCGCATGAAAACCGCCGCGGTGGTGACCGCCCTGCTCCTGCTGGTCGCCTCCTGTTCGGGCGAGCCGGACCTGCCGCCGCGCGAGTTGCCGCCGGCCGGTGGGCAGCTCGACTACCAGCTCGGCGGCGCCTACCAGCCGGACGTGCCGGTCAAGATCGTCGTGCGCGACCGCAGCAAGATCATCGACGGCAGGCGCTACAACATCTGCTACCTCAACGCTTTGCAGACGCAGCCGAGCTCGATGGACGGCGGGCTGGACTGGTGGCGCAAGAACCACGCCGACCTGCTGGTGAAGAAGCCGAACGGTGAGATCGCGATCGACCAGGAGTGGAACGAGGGCATCCTCGACATCTCCACCGGCGACAAGCGGAACAGGATCCTGGAGATCCAGAAGAAGTGGATCAAGGACTGCAAGACGGCCTTCTTCAAGGGCGTCGAGCCGGACAACCTCGACTCCTACACGAGAGCCGAGGGGGCGTTCGACCTCAACGCCACCAAGGAGTTCATGAAGGCGTTCGTCAAGTACGCGCACGAACAAGGTCTTGCGGTGGCGCAGAAGAACACCGCGGAACTGGGTGACGCGGGCAAGAAGGAGATCGGCTTCGACTTCGCGATCGCCGAGGACTGCCAGGCCCGTGACGAGTGCAGCGCGTACGCCGCCGCGTTCGGCAACGACTTCTTCCAGATCGAGTACACCGAAGAGGGTTTCCGGAAGTCGTGCGCCGATCGCGGCGGACGGGTCTCGGTGATCCGCCGCGATCGGAACGTGGTGCCGTACGGGCACGACGAGTACGTCTACGAGGTCTGCCCGCCGACGGTCTGATTCAGGAACGCCTGCCACTTCTCGGCCTGCCCGGTCGCGTCGCCGAAGAGGTGGTGGCCGACGGCGTTGGTGCCGTGGAACCGGTAGATGCCTTCCGGGCCGCGCACGCCGAGGAAGTTGTGCACGTCGTGCTCGACCACGTAGTCGACGACGCCGTGGACGCCGAACGGTTCGAGGGTGACCTCGTCGCCGACCTGTGCGCCTTGGGGGATGCCGAGCGCGTTGAGCAGCACCGGCCAGTTGTCGGCCCCTTCGGGCTGCGGCGGCCACTGGGCGAACACGTACACGCCGGGCCTGCCCGCGAAGTGCTTCACGTACTCGGCCAGCGTGAACAGGTACATGTCCCAGCCCTTCGACTGCTGGTCGACGAACTCGTCGCCCCAGCCGTCGGCGAGGATGCCGCTGTGCACGAACCGGAGCACGGTCGAGCCCTGCTCGCGGCCCTCGATCAGGTACTCCATCGCGTGGAACGTGCCGTCCTCGCCCTTGTCGCTCTCATAGGCGAGGCGCTTGCCGGGCTCCCACGCGGTGATCGTCGAGGCCTCCTGGAAAAAGCCCATGTCGAGCGACATGCGGCCGCCCAGGCGCCCGTCGACGGTGTGCGGGCCCATGAACCACGAGTCGATGCCCGGCCCGGTCGCGATGGCGTCCCAGACCTGCTCCGGGGTCCCGTCGACCTCGACTTCCTTGCTGATCTCGAACTCGTGGGTCACGACTCTTCCTCCTTGGCGGTCACGCTCGGGTGCAGGGCGACGACGACTCGGTGCGGACGCCCTCCTTCGGCCTGTTCGTCGTGGTACTTGGCGACCAGCTGCGTCATGAACCCGGCGAGCTCCTCGGCGAACGCCGCGCGGTCCGCCGCCGTGGCGAACCTGACCTCGCCGTCCAGCGCGAAGGTCGCGAGCCGCTTCTTCGCCTTGGTCGCCCCCGTGATCAACGTGCCGACGTCGCGCACCAGCCTGGCCGAGACGGCCAGCAGCCACCGGGCGGACAACCGATCGGGCGCCCGCGCCGGGTCCGGCTGCACGGCCGCGAGCGCCGTCGGCGAGATGACGTAGGACGCCGCGGTCGCCTGCATGAGGCGCTCGTTCACGTTGCCCTTGCGCCGTTCCTCGACGAGCTCCACCAGGCCGTGCTGCTCCAGCGTGCGCAGGTGGTAGTTCACCTTCTGCCTGGGGAGCCCGATCTTCGCGGCGAGCATCGTCGCCGATCCGGGCTCCACCAGCTCCGCGAGCAGTCGTGCCCGCACCGGGTCCAGCGACACCTCGGCCGCGGAAGGATCCTCGATCACCGCCACTTCGAACATGGCCCCAGCGTCACACCGAAAACAAAATTAGTCAAGAACTGACTTGCTGTCGGTTACTTTGCTCCACCTGGGTGGCGTTCGAGCCGGTACCGTAAGCGATGTCTCGATTGGTCGTTGCTTGTTCGCAACCCTTGAGGAGACGAGATGATGATGATGCTGGCCCTGACCCTGCTGGCACTGCCCTTCGCTCTGACCGCGGCCAACGTCGGCAGACGCCGGTGGATCCGCAAGAGGGGCGTCTCGAGAGTGCGCGCCGAGCTCGACGCGTTCCACGCCGAGCTCGCCCGTGCCGGGCTCAGTCACTTCTCCGGGCGCTGAAGCACCGCGCTCGACGGAGAGACCCTGGTGACGACATCGCCGTACCGGTCCAGCAGTGCGGCCGTGACGGTCTGCGGGGTGCCGAGAACGCAGAACTCGGCCAGCACCTCGTCCGTGATCAGCTCGCTCATCTCCGTCCACTGCTGCCGCCGTGACATGCGGTGCAGCTCCTCGTGCAGCGCGCCCCAGCCGTGCAGGTCCAGCACCGGCCGGTACGCGGGCGTCGACCCGTAGAACGCGACCTGCCGCTTGACGTCCGCGATCTCCTGCTCGTTCGTCGCGGCGAACACCGGGCCGCTGATCTCGAAGCCCTCGAGCGTCTTGCCGGCCTTCGCGCGGCCGCGTCCGAGCGCCGGCAGCGTGACCTCGCGCAGGTACCGCTCGGTCGTGAAGTTGTGGCACAGGAAGCCGTCCGCGACCTCGCCCGCCACCTCGGTCATCAGCTCGCCGACGCCCGCGAGGTAGATCGGCGGGGTGCCGTGCGGGTTCGGGCCGGGGTCGAAGAACGGCGTCATCAGCGTGTGCTTGTAGAACTCGCCGCGGAACGCCAGCCGCTCGCCGGTCTCCCAGGCGTGCCAGATGGCGCGGATGGCCAGCACGAACTCGCGCATGCGCGCGGCCGGTTTGCTCCACGGCATGGCGAAGCGCTTGGTGATGTGGGCTTCGACCTGCGAGCCCAGCCCGAGGTTGAAGCGGCCCCCGGAGAGCAGCTGGAGGTCGTTCGCCGTGGTCGCGACGGTCATCGGGTTGCGCGCGAACGCCACCGCGATCGCCGTGCCGAGCTCGATCCGCTCGGTCGCCGCGGCGGCGCCGGCCAGCGCGAGGAACGGGTCGTGCTTGGTCTCGGCGAGCCAGAACCCGTCGTAACCCCGGTCCTCCGCTCGTTTCGCGATGGCCCCGGCCTCGCCCGGGGTGTAGTCGACGGCAGCGCTGTCCAGCTTCATGCCGCTGAGGTTATTGCCCCGGCGGTCAGCGGTACCGGGACTCGCACGCGATGCCGTTGCGGTTCGGGTCGAGTTCGATGCGGTAGCCCGGCTGGCCCCAGTAGAGCGGTGCCGCGCCTGCCCGGCGTGCCTCGTCGCAGTTCGCGTAGAAGACGGGCTTCGGCTTGGGCGGTGCGGGCGGCTTCGTCGTCGTGGTCGGGGCCGGCGGTGGTGGCGGAGGCGCGGGAGTGGAGGTCTCCAGGGCGTCCTTGCCGCCGCACGGCGCTCCCCAGAGGCCCATGGGAACGCGCTGCGCGGCCCCTTCGGCTTCCTTCTGCGCCGGTGTCGGGGCACCGGCGGTGCGCCCGGCGCCGTTGCCCAGCGCGAGCAACGCGTAGTCGGTGCCGTCCGCGAGGGTGAGCGCGCCGGTCGTGCGGTCGTAGCGCACCTGCTGGTTCAGCAGCATCGCCTTGGCGAACTTGCCGGCGGCCTCAGCCCAGCACGGCCCAGGCTGCGCGAGGGCGCTGACCTCGGCCTTCGACCCGTCGGAGAGCATCACGGAACGGCCGTCGACGATCGAGGCCACGCTGATGCCCAGCTGGGCGGGCGGGATCGCCGCGGACGACGACGCCGTCACCGGCGCGTCCTCGGCCGGCTTCTCCACGGCGACGGGCCTCGACTGCTGCACCTGCGCGGCACATCCCGCCGTGAGCAGGACCAGCACGACTCCGCCCACACTTCTCCACCCCGACATAGGCCCGAATACTGCCTGCTTGCAGCGGTGTGGCCAAGGTTACGTATTCAAATCGGATCGGTTCATCGCGATTCCGAACCGAAATACGGAGATGCCCAGTTCAGCGTGCGGGCTTCAACGTCCAGACGACGGTCATCTCGCCGGTGGTCACGCCCTCGGCGTTGGTGATCGTGATCGTGACGGGGAACTCGGGCCGCGTGCCGGACTCCAGCTCGGCCAGCACCTCGTCCGCGGAGCGTCCCAGCACGGCCTCCGCGCGCAGCGGGCCCATCGCGATCTTCTTGTAGGCGATCTCCGCGCGGACGGCGAGCGGCGTGGCCTTGCCGAGGTGCGCGGCGAACGCGGCCATCACGACGGCGCCGGACGCGGACTCGCCGAGGCCGAACATCATCGCGGCGTGCGGTCCGCCGATGTGGTTGTGCAGGGCCGGGGTGTCCGGCAGCGACGCGACGATCCGGCTGGCGGAGACCTCCTCGAACTCGATGCCCGTGGCCTTCACATAGGGCACGGCCTGCTTCATGGCATCGGCGACGAACGACACGTCTTGGCTCATGAGGGGGATGTTACCGACGGGTAGCACCAGTGGCTACCCGTCGGTAACCACTACTCGGCGCGCTCGTACCACTCCCCTGTGGAGTGAGACTCGGAACTCACTTGCAATCCGGTGGACCGAGATGGATGCTTGTACCGAGCAACTAGTTGGGTGATACAAGCAACGAGGTGTCAGATGGTCGATCCGGGCAGGTGCCTCGGCACCGGCGTCGATCCCGAGCACGAGCTCGCGGACCGTGTCGGCATGGCAATGGTGCGGCTGAACAAGATGCACGCCCAGGTCACCCATCAGATGGCCAAGCAGGGCATGGACAAGTCCGCCTTCGTGCTCCTCGCGACGCTCTCCGGTCTCGGGGAGTGCCGCTCGAGTGCGCTAGCGGAGGCGGTGCTCTCCGATCCGTCCACGATCAGCCGGCAGGTGGCCGGGCTCGTGAAGGACGGACTCGTGGAGAGGCGTGCTGATCCGGCGGACGGCCGGGCCAGTGTTCTCGCGGTCACTGAAGCGGGCCGTGAGCTGATCTTGAACCGACGCCGGCAGCGCAACGAGGCGATCGAGCAGGTGTTCGCGGACTGGGCCGAAGACGACTTCAAGGGCTTCGCGGACCTGTTCGAACGCTTCGTCCACGACTACGAGCGCACGATTCCGGCGCTTTTGACCGAACGCGGGATGGGGACCCGCGCAGGAGGAGAAAACTAGAGATGTCAACGACAACCGATGCGACACCCACGCCAGGGGTTTCCCTGACGCATCGCCAGATCATGACGATCCTGTCCGGCCTGCTGCTGGGCATGTTCCTCGCGGCGCTGGACCAGATGATCGTCGCCAGCGCCATGAAGACCATCGCGGACCAGCTGCACGGACAGACGCTGCAGGCGTGGGCGACCACCGCCTACCTGATCACCGCGACCATCACGACCCCGTTGTACGGCAAGCTGTCGGACATCTACGGGCGCAAGCCGATGTACCTCGCGGCGATCTCGCTGTTCCTGATCGGCTCGCTGCTCTCGGGCATCGCGACGTCGATGTACGAGCTGGCCGCGTTCCGCGCGGTGCAGGGCCTGGGCGCCGGTGGTCTGATGTCGCTGGCCTTCGCGATCATGGCGGACATCATCTCGCCGCGTGAGCGCAGCAAGTACTCCGCCTACTTCATGGCCGTGTTCGGTTCGGCCAGCGTGCTCGGGCCGGTCATCGGCGGCGTGTTCGCCGGTCTCAACTCGTTCCTCGGTGTCACCGGCTGGCGCTGGGTGTTCCTCGTGAACGTCCCGATCGCGCTGCTCGCGCTGTTCGTCGTGGCCCGCGTGCTGAACATCCCGCACCAGCGGGTGAACCACCGCATCGACTTCGGCGGCGCCATCGCGCTGACCGTCGGCCTGGTGCCGCTGCTGATCGTGGCCGAACAGGGCCGTGAGTGGGGCTGGGCGTCGGCGACGTCGATCGCCATGTACGTGGTCGGTGTGCTCGGCCTGGTGGCGTTCGTGTGGGTCGAGAACCGCATGGGCGACGAGGCGATGCTGCCGATGAGGATGTTCCGCAACCACACGTTCTCGCTCGGCAACGCGATCAACTTCGTGCTCGGCATCGGCATGTTCGGCGGCATGGTGTCCATCCCGCTGTACCTGCAGATCGTCAAGGGCGTCACGCCCACCACGGCGGGCCTGATGCTGCTGCCGATGACGTTCGGCATCATGTCGGCCACCGCGATCGCCGGCAAGGTCACGTCGAAGACCGGGCGCTACCGGATCTTCCCGATCATCGGTGCCGGGCTGATGGCGATCGCGCTGTTCCTGCTCAGCACCATCGGCACGGACACGCCGAGCTGGCTGGTCATGGCCTACATGTTCGTGATGGGTGCCGGGCTGGGCCAGTGCATGCAGACGCTGCTGCTGGCGATCCAGAACGACGCCGAGCCGCGTGACATGGGCGTGGCGACCGCTTCGGCGACGTTCTTCCGCCAGATCGGCGGCACCGTCGGTACCGCGGTGTTCCTGTCGATCCTGTTCAGCACGGTCGGTGACAAGATCGCTTCCGGGCTGCGGTCCGCGTTGCAGACCGACGCGTTCAAGGCCGCTCTGGCGCAGAACCCGGAGTTCGCGAAGATGCTGCAGGGCGGTGGCGGCGCCGGTGTGGACATCAACAACACCGAGTTCCTCAACGGCCTCGACCCGGTGCTGGCCAAGCCGTTCCTCGACGGGTTCTCCAGCGCGATCGACACGGTCTTCCTGACCGGCGGCATCGTGATGATCGTGGCGTTCGTGCTCGTGTGGTTCCTGCGCGAGAAGCCGCTGTCGACCAGGTCCGGCCTGGAGCGAGTGGCGGACGCGGAGTCCATCGCGGTCTAGAGCCGCGAACCAAAAGAGGGGGCCGCTTCGTGCGGCCCCCTCTTCTTCGTCGTTCTCAGTGCAGCGTTTCGCCGCGCGCCTCGGCGTCCTTGAGACGCTGGTAGGAGCGCTTGACCTCGGCCTCGGCCTCGGTGCGGCCCACCCAGCTCGCGCCCTCGACGCTCTTGCCGGGCTCCAGGTCCTTGTAGACCTCGAAGAAGTGCTGGATCTCCAGGCGGTCGAACTCCGCCAGGTGGTGGATGTCGCGCAGGTGCTCGTGCCGCGGGTCGAAGGCCGGGACGCACAGAACCTTGTCGTCGCCGCCCTTCTCGTCGGTCATGCGGAACATGCCGATCGCGCGGGCCGCGATCAGGCAGCCGGGGAACGTCGGTTCCTGGACGAGGACGAGGGCGTCCAGCGGGTCGCCGTCCTCACCCAGGGTGTTCTCGATGAACCCGTAGTCAGCCGGGTACTGCGTCGACGTGAACAACGTGCGGTCGAGGCGGATGCGGCCACTCTTGTGGTCCACCTCGTACTTGTTGCGCACGCCCTTGGGGATCTCGATCAGGACGTCGAATTCCACTGGTCCTCGCTCATGTAGCCCATTCGTGATGCCCACTAGTGTGGACCACGACGCCTTGTCAACCCTCATCGGAGCGGCGGTTGGTGGGTGTGAGATTGCCCGTACCGAGCTGACGGAGGCTCTCTTGCCGGACGACCCCCAGTGGCCGACCGAGGACGACGACGCCGAGTCGGTCGCCGCAGCTTCACAGTCAACGGTGCAGGTCAACCGCCCGTCCGTGGACCAGCCGACGATGCGCCTCCCGCTCGCCGCGGTGCTCTCGCCACCGTCCACTCAGGAGCCGCTGCGCTCGTCGCCGGTCCGTTCCAGCCCGAACGCCGGCGGTCCGGGGCAGGCCGCCTCGGGTGTGCCAACGGCCTCTTCCGGCGGTCCCGGCGGGGCTTCCGGCGAAGCCGCCGGTGGGAAGTCTCACGGGTCGATTGGTCCAGAAGTCGGCCAACCTCGGGCCGTCCCGGTGCGCGTCGAGCCGAAGAACGACCGGACCCGCGTCGTGCCGCGGCTGGAGCAGAGGACCACGGAGCTCTCGGTGCCGCCCGGCAAGACGGCGCGCGTCGACCAGCTGCCGCACCTGGAACAGTCGTGGTTCGACAAGCCGGTCAAGTCGGAGCGGCAACAGCAGCAGCGTCCTGAGCAGACCAAGCGCGTCGACCAGCTCCAGGGCCAGGCACCTCCGCGCCAGGAATCCCCGCGTCAAGAGCCGCAGCGCCAGGAACCGCCGCGTCAAGAGGCGCCCCGTCAGGAACCCCAGCGCCAGGAGCCCCAGCGTCAGGAACCTCAGCGTCAGGAACCGCCGCGTGCCGAGCCGGCCCGCCCGGTGCCGCCGCCTCCGCGCCAGGAGCCTCGGGACCTCCCCGTCACCGGCTACGAGGAGGAACCGGAGGACCGCCTCGCCGAGGAGCCGAAGAAGAGCCGCAAGCCGCTGATCGCGGTCCTGAGCCTGTTCGTCGTCGTGGCACTGGCCGGCGCCACGGTCTACGCGGTCAACGAGTTCGGCGGCACCAAGGCGATCGAGACCCGGCCCCCGGCCGCGCCCGCGAACGTCCAGCCGCTGGTCAAGGCCGCCACCGCGGGCGCACCGGCCCCGACCCCCGCCGGCGTGAAGCAGGCGCTGAGCGGACCGGCGGGCAACAGCGCGCTGGGCACGCTCACCGGCAGCGTCATCGACCCCGCCAGCGGCACCGCGCTGTGGCAGCAGGGCGACACCGCGGCCGCCACCCCGGCGTCGAGCCTGAAGATCCTCACGGCCGCCGCGGCGCTGCTGAGCCTCGAGAAGACCGACCGGCTGTCCACCAAGGTCGTCCAGGGCGCGGAGCCCGGCACCGTGGTGATCGTCGGCGGTGGCGACCCGACGATCTCCGGCGCGCCCGGCAGGTCGGTCTACCCCGGCGCCGCGACGCTCGACGACCTGGCCGGCCAGGTCAAGGCCAAGGGCCCGGTCACCAAGGTCCAGTTCGACCTCAGCCGGTACGCGGGCGAGGCGCTCGGGCCGCAGTGGGAGTCGGTGGACATCGCGGGCGGCTCGCTCGCGCCGATCGTGCCGTTCATGCTCGACGGCGGCCGGATCGACCAGACCAACGTCAACGGCGCGCGCACCGGCAGCCCGGCCCAGGCCGCGGCGGACGTGTTCGCGCAGCGCGTCGGGGCCCCCGGCGCCACGGCGGGAGCGGCTCCGGCGGGCGCGCAGGTGCTCGGCGAGATCAAGTCGGCGTCGATCGAGCAGCTCGTCGACAACATGATGCAGATCTCGGACAACGTGCTGACCGAGGCGATCGCGCGCGAGATCGCGATCAAGACGGGCAACGAGCCGTCGTTCGCGGGCGGCGTGAAGGCCGTGCGGGACGTGCTGACCAAGAACGGCTTCGACCTCACCGGGGCGAACTTCGTGGACGGCAGCGGGCTGTCCGCGACGAACAAGATCCCGGCCAAGCTGCTCACCGACGTGCTCACCGCCGCCGCCAAGCCCACGCTCGACGACGCGCGCACCGCGAAGCTGCGGCCGTTGCTGACGGCGCTGCCGGTCGCGGGCGGCAGCGGCACCCTCGCCGGTCGCTACGGCGGCGCGGCGGCGCCGGGCAAGGGCTGGGTGCGGGCCAAGACCGGCACGCTCACCGGCGTCAACGCGCTCGCCGGCGTGGTCGTCGACGTGGACGGACGCGTGCTCGTGTTCTCGTTCATGTCCGCGAGCAACCGCAACCCGGAGACCGAGGTGCGGCCCGCGCTGGACGTGCTGGCCGCCGCGTTGCGGGGTTGTGGCTGTTCGTAGTGGGCCGGTCGCAGGTAGCGTCGGAAGCGTGAACGGCGCGACGGAGGCAGAGCTCGGCCCGGTGGACTGGGAGCTGGCGGTAACGACCGCCACGCGGCTCGTCCGGCCGGGCCCCGTGATCGGCAAGGACGAGGCCGACCACGTCGTGGGCAGACTTCGTGAGCTCGCCCCTCAGGCGGAGGTGCACGTCCGCGAGCTGACCGGGCTCGGTCAGGGACTGCCGCTGCTGCCGGGCGAGGTCGTGGACAGGCCCGCGTGGGTCGCGGCCGCCGCGCAGGGCCTGGCCGCGCTGACCGCACCCGCCATGCCGCGCCAGACAGGTCCGATGGCGGGCATCCTCGCCGGCACGGCCGGTGTGCAGGCGGGCGTCGTGCTGGCGTTCCTGTCCTCGCGGGTGCTGGGCCAGTACGACCCGTTCAGCCCCAACGAGCAGCTCGCCGGGCGGTTGTTGCTCGTCGCGCCGAACATCGTTGGCGCACAACAGGCCCTGGACGTGCCGGACGACGACTTCCGCATGTGGGTGTGCCTGCACGAGTGCACGCACCGGCTGCAGTTCACCGGCGTGCCGTGGCTGCGCAGGTACTTCTCCGACCAGGTCACGGCGCTGCTGTCCTCAATGGACGAGGAGCGCGCGCCGCTGTCCGACGTGATCCGCGACTTCCGGCACAAGCTGCGCGCCGGCGACGGTCCGATGGGGCTGATCGAGCTCGTCCAGTCGCCGCAGCAGAAAGTGCTGCTGGACCGGCTGATCGCACTGTCCACTCTGCTCGAAGGCCACGCCGACCACGTGATGGACGCGGTGGGGCCGTCCGTGGTGCCGTCGGTGTCGACCATCCGCACCCGCTTCAGCGCGCGGCGCAAGGGCGGCGGCCTGCTCGACCGGATCCTGCGCACGGTGCTCGGCGTCGAGGCGAAGGTGCGGCAGTACGAGGAGGGCGCGGAGTTCACCGAGTACGTGGTGGAGCGCGTCGGCATGGACGGCTTCAACGCGATCTGGACGTCCGCCGACACGTTGCCGACCCGCGCCGAGATCGCCGAGCCCATGAGCTGGCTGCGCCGCGTGTCACCGTGAACGGACCGGTCGCCGAGATCAGGACGGCGGTCCGCCGTTTCCTCGACGAGGTGCAGCCGGAGCACGTGACCGTCGCGGTCTCCGGTGGCGCGGACTCGCTCGCGCTGGCGGCGGCCGTGGCACGGCTGGTGCCCGGCGCGTCGGCGGTCGTCGTGGACCACCAGTTGCAGCCAGGATCGGGCGACGTGGCGCGTCAGGCGGCTCGGCAGTGCTCCGAGTTGGGTCTCGTGGCGCGCGTGGAGCCGGTCGTCGTCGAAGGTCGCGGCGGCCCCGAGGCCGCGGCCCGCAAAGCCCGCTACGCGGCGCTGAAGCCGTCGTCCGGCGTCGTGCTGCTCGGCCACACCCTGGACGACCAGGCGGAGACCGTCCTGCTGGGACTGGGCCGCGGCTCCGGGCCGCGGTCGATCGCCGGCATGCGCGCGTTCGACCCGCCGTGGGGACGTCCACTGCTCGGCGTGTCGCGCGCTGTCACCCGTGCGGCGTGCGCGGAGCAGGGGATCGAGGTGTGGGAGGACCCGCACAACGCCGACCCGTCGTTCACGCGCGTGCGGCTGAGGACCGAGGTCCTGCCGTTGCTGGAAGACGTGCTGCAGGGCGGCGTGGCCTCGTCGTTGGCGCGTACGGCGGCTCAGCTGCGTGAGGACTGTGACGCACTCGACTCTCTCGCGGAAGCCTTCGCCGGCGATTGCTGTGCCGTTGACGACATCGCCGAACTGCCCGCGGCTTTGCGACGCAGAGTGGTCAGGGCGTGGCTGATCGACGAAGGCGTGCCTGAACTGTCCGATTCGCACCTGCGCCGCGTCGACGCACTGGTGAGTGAATGGCGCGGTCAGGGCGGTGTCTGGCTACCTGGCGGCTTTGTCGTGCGGCGCGCGCATGGCAGGCTCGCTGTGGAACCACAGTCTTAAGCAGAGGGGACCTGTCCGTGTACGACGGCGACATCGCATCCGTGCTCATCACCGAGCAGGAGATCAGCGACAAGGTCACCGAACTCGCCAAGCAGGTCGCGGCTGATCACCCAGAAGGTGACTCCGACCTCGTGCTGATCACTGTGCTCAAGGGCGCCGTGATGTTCATGGCCGACCTTGCCCGCGCGCTGCCCGTTCCGGTGCAGCTCGAATTCATGGCCGTTTCGTCCTACGGGTCGTCCACGTCGTCGTCCGGCGTGGTGCGCATCCTGAAGGACCTGGACCGAGACATCGCCGACCGCAACGTGGTGATCGTCGAGGACATCATCGACTCGGGACTGACCCTGTCGTGGCTGCTCAAGAACCTGCAGTCGCGCAAGCCCCGGTCGTTGCAGGTGTGCACGCTGCTGCGCAAGCCCGACGCGGTGAAGGTGGAGGTGCCGGTGAAGTACGTCGGCTTCGACATCCCCAACGAGTTCGTCGTCGGGTACGGGCTGGACTACGCGGAGCGGTACCGGGATCTGCCGTACATCGGCACGCTGGATCCGAAGGTCTACTCCAACTGAGCATCTGATCGGCCTGCTCGAAACGCACGCGGGGCCCTTTCGTACTGCATCAGAGTACGAAAGCGCCCCGCGTGCTTTGCACGGTCAGCAGTTCGGACGGCACCGCCGCTGCGAGACGGCGTCCAGCAGCACGCCGCGGATGTCCTCCGGGTTCGGCGCCTGGTAAGCCTTGCCGCCGGTCGCCGCGGAGATCGCGCGAAGCGCCTCCATGTCCACCTCGTCGCCGAGGCCCACCATGATGACCGGCACGGGCTTCGCGGGGTCGGACTCCCGCTTCAGCGTCTCGATCAGCGCGTTGGTGTCGATCGACGAGACGTCGTCGTTGCGGCCGTCGGTCATCAGGACGACCGAGTTGACCTTCGACGGGTCGTAGCCCTTCAGGACGTGGCGGTACGCGGCCAGCGTCGTGTCGTTCAGGGCCGTGCCACCACCGACGAGGCCCGGGAGCTGGGAGGCGCCTGCCTCCAGTCGCTTGCGGCGGGTCACGCCGGCCAAGGGCTCGCCCAGCGGGCCGATCGGGACCAGTTCGATCCAGTCGTTCGGCGGCTTCTTGTCGGTCGAGAACGCCCAGAGGCCGATCGCCGTGGTGTCCGGGAGCATGGAGAGAGCCGTCATGGACGCCTCGGTGGCGGCTTCCACGCGGGTCTTGCCGTTGCCGCTCTTCTCGATCATCGAGCCGGAGACGTCGATGACCGTCAGCATGCGCATGTCGAGGCTGATGGCGCCCCACGTGCGCAGGAGTTCGGAGACCTGGTCGGCGTTCGGGGTCTCGATCAGCTTGACGTCACCCGCCTGGACGCCCTCCACGTCGGTGCTCCACTTCGCGGGGGCGGCGCCGCCCACCGTGCGGAAGCCCGCCTCGCCGAAGCGCTTGGAGGTCTCGCCGGAGCGGAGGACCTTCTCGAACTCGGCCGCTGCCTCGCCGATGCCCTCCGGCTCGTTCGGGCGGGAGACCCGGACCAGCGGGAAGTCGAACGAGAGCGTGCCCTCCTTGGGCGGGGCGCCCAGGACGGCGTTGTCCTTCGCCGAGCGGTTGTTGGCCACCACCGACTGCTCGGTGGCGGCGAAGAGCGGTGCCTTCTCCGCGTCCGTGGTGACCTTGCCGAACGAGTCGCGGACCGACGGGACGGCGCTGCGGCCCACGCGCAGGAGGGTGCCGACCAGTTCGGGCTTGGGCGTTCCGTCCGGGTTGCCCAGCAGGGTGCGGATCACGAACAGCGAGGCGAGGCCCTCCGACGTCATCGTCGGGTCGCTCATGGAGATCTGGACCTTCGGGTCCACGACCTTCGCCCACGACACGGGGGTGACCGGGAAGCCGATCTTGGACATCGCCTGCTCGGAGCCCGCCATCACCAGCGGGCTGGACGCCAGCGAGGGCTTGATGTCGAGCTTCGGGGCCTCCGGGCCGGTCTCGGCCGCCTGACGCTGGGCTTCGGCCGCCCACATCGAGGAGTCCGGGATCCAGAGGGAGTGCGGGTTGATCTGCGCGGTGGGGAGCTCGTTCGCCACGTCGGCCGCGTTGCGCGACTCGACCTGGACCTGGACGCACCGGCCGCGCACGACCGGTTGTGATCGTTGGTAGTCCTGCGCCGCCGCGTTCACCACATCCAGGGCGGCTGGGGTGACGGCGATCTTCAACGGCAGTGCGCCGGAGCAGTCGGCACCGCTGGTGGCACGCAGTGCCACGACCGTGACGCCCGCCGCCGCGACCACCCCGAGCAGGGCGGCCACGGGGAGGGCCACCCGCCGGAACAATCCGGGGGACGTATGACGTGCTGACATACAGTTACTTACCTTCGGTCACGTGTTCACTCTTTCGAGTGGCGGGAGAACACTCGGGGGATGAATGAGGATGACATGTGACCCGCAAACGTAATGAGATGGCGTGACCTGCGTCACTCGTCTGGACGGCCGTATTTGTTCCGGATGAACCAAACTGCGTGAACATGCGTGGTGGGGGTCACCCGCGGGAACCACAGATGGCCCCCGCCCGTTGGTTGCTCAGTACCCGGCCAGCGAGCGGTAGGCTGGTCGGACGCGGTATGTGGGTCTTCCACTGCCCGACGCGCAAGTCAGGGAGGGTCGAGGCCGCCCGCCGGCCGTAAGTGCATGGACCGCAAGCGCCTGCTTCGCAACCCGCTGCTGTGGATCGCTGCGGTGTTGCTGCTCTACTTCGTCTTCACCGTGCTCTTTGACGACTCACGGGGGTATCACCCGGTCAAGACGTCCCAAGCACTGCAACAGGTCAGGGACGGCAAGGTCAAGGAAGCCACGATCGAGGACAAGGAGCAGCGTCTCCGACTCACCCTCACCGACGGCACCACCTTCGAGGGCAGCAACCGCCTGATCACGCAGTTCCCGGCCAGCTCGACGGACGAGATCTTCACCGTCCTCGACCAGGCCGGCAACAAGCCGACCGTCGAGACCAAGGTCAGCCAGGAGTCCATCCTGATGCAGATCTTGATCTACCTCGTGCCGCTCGGCCTCCTGTTGCTGCTGCTCATGTGGATGATGAACAACGCTCAGGGCGGCGGCAACCGCGTTCTGAACTTCGGCAAGTCCAAGGCCAAGCAGTTGTCCAAGGACATGCCGAAGACGACGTTCGACGACGTCGCCGGTGCCGAAGAGGCCGTCGAGGAACTGGAAGAGATCAAGGACTTCCTCCAGAACCCCGGCCGCTACCAGGCACTGGGCGCGAAGATCCCGAAGGGCGTGCTGCTCTACGGCCCGCCGGGCACCGGTAAGACGCTGCTCGCCCGAGCCGTCGCCGGCGAGGCGGGCGTGCCGTTCTACTCGATCTCCGGTTCGGACTTCGTGGAGATGTTCGTCGGTGTCGGTGCCTCGCGTGTGCGTGACCTGTTCGAGCAGGCCAAGCAGAACGCGCCGTGCATCATCTTCGTCGACGAGATCGACGCGGTGGGCCGCCACCGCGGTGCCGGTCTCGGCGGCGGGCACGACGAGCGCGAGCAGACGCTGAACCAGCTGCTCGTCGAGATGGACGGCTTCGACTCGCGCGGCGGGATCATCCTGATCGCGGCGACGAACCGTCCCGACATCCTCGACCCGGCCCTGCTGCGCCCCGGCCGCTTCGACCGTCAGATCCCGGTGTCCGCACCGGACCTGAAGGGCCGCAAGCAGATCCTCCGGGTGCACTCCAAGGGCAAGCCGCTGGCCGCGGACGCCGAGATCGACGGCCTCGCGAAGCGCACCGTCGGGTTCTCCGGCGCCGACCTCGCGAACGTCATCAACGAGGCCGCCCTGCTCACCGCGCGACAGAACGGCACCGTCATCACCGGTGCCGCTCTCGAAGAGGCGGTGGACCGCGTGATCGGCGGTCCGGCCCGCAAGAGCCGGATCATCTCCGAGAAGGAGAAGAAGATCACCGCGTACCACGAGGCGGGGCACGCCCTGGCCGCGTGGGCGATGCCGGACATCGACCCGGTCTACAAGGTCACGATCCTCGCCCGCGGCCGCACGGGTGGTCACACCCTGTCGGTGCCGGAAGAGGACAAGGACCTGATGACCAGGTCCGAGATGATCGCGCGACTGGTGTTCGCACTGGGTGGCCGTTCCGCTGAGGAGCTCGTCTTCCACGAGCCCACGACGGGTGCGTCCAACGACATCGAGCAGGCGACGAAGATCGCCCGCGCGATGGTCACCGAGTACGGCATGAGCGCGAAGCTCGGCGCCGTGAAGTACGGGCAGGAGCAGGGCGAGCCGTTCCTCGGTCGCTCGGCCGGTCGCCAGGCGGACTACTCGCTGGAGGTCGCGCACGAGATCGACGAGGAGGTGCGCAAGCTCATCGAGGCCGCGCACACCGAGGCGTACGAGGTGCTCGTCACCTACCGCGACGTCCTCGACGACCTCACGCTCGAGCTGATCGAGAAGGAGACCCTGCACCAGAAGGAACTGGAGCGGATCTTCGCCCGCGTCGAGAAGCGCCCGCGCATCACCCAGTTCAACGACTTCGGTGACCGCAGGCCGTCCGACATCCCGCCGATCAAGACCCCTGGTGAGCTCGCCAGGGAGCGCGGCGAGCCGTGGCCGCCGGTCGTCGAGGACACCCTCGACGACGAGCCGGAGACGCAGCAGGCGGAGCCCGCCGCGGAACCGGCCACCGAGGCACTGCCGTCGCCCAACGGCTCGAACGGTGCTCACCAGCCCGGTCAGCCTTCGAACCAGGCGGGTCCGCCGAACTACGGCGCTCCGCCCGGATGGACCCCGGCGACGGTGCCCGGCGGCAAGCCGCACAACGTCTGGGAGCCGAAGAAGCCGCAGCCAGAGCAGGACGAGCGGCAGTGACCGAGCAACACCAGCTCGACGGAGACGCCGGCCTCACCCTTGACGGGGAGGCCGGCGTCTCCGCGCGGCGGGCCTTCGACCGGCCGCGCGCCGAGGCTGCGGTGCGCGAACTGTTGATCGCGTGCGGTGAGGATCCGGAGCGAGAAGGCCTGCGCGAGACACCCGGACGAGTGGCGCGCGCCTACGAGGAGTTGTTCGCCGGCCTCCACACCGATCCGGACAGCGTCCTCGCGAAGACGTTCGACGAGAGCCACGAGGAGCTCGTCCTCGTCACGGACATCCCGATGTTCAGCTTCTGCGAGCACCACCTGCTGCCGTTCCACGGCGTCGCGCACGTCGGGTACATCCCGAACGAGCACGGCCGCGTGACGGGGTTGTCGAAGCTCGCGAGGCTCGTCGACCTCTACTCGAAGCGGCCGCAGGTGCAGGAGCGGCTGACGTCGCAGGTCGCGGACGCCCTGGTGCGCAAGCTCGAGCCGCGCGGCGTGATCGTCGTGATGGAGGCCGAGCACCTGTGCATGGGCATGCGCGGTGTGCGCAAGCCCGGTTCCCGCACGACGACGTCGGCGGTGCGGGGGTTGCTGCGCACGTCCGCGTCCTCACGGGCGGAAGCGATCGAACTGATCAGGGGCCGGTCGAGGTGAACGGTCTGCCTCGTCCCGGCCGCTGTGTCGTGATGGGCGTGCTGAACGTGACGCCCGATTCGTTCTCCGACGGCGGCCGCTACATCGACCGGCGGGACGCGGTCGCGCACGGCGTCGAGATGTTCAAGCGCGGTGCGGACGTGATCGACGTCGGCGGTGAGTCGACCCGGCCCGGTGCCGGACGTGTCGAGCCGGCCGAGGAGATCGCCCGCATCGTGCCGGTGATCCGGGCGCTGACCGCCGAGGGCGTGCCGGTCAGCGTGGACACCATGCGTGCTTCTGTGGCCGGCGCGGCGTTGGAGGCGGGCGCGTCGATCGTGAACGACGTGTCCGGTGGCCTGGCCGATCCCGAGATGGCCGCTGTCGTCGCCGCGGCCGGGGTTCCGTACGTGCTCATGCACTGGCGTGGGCACAGCACGGAGATGGACGCGCTGGCGACGTACGACGACGTGGTGACGGACGTTCGCACGGAGTTGCTGGAGCGCGTCGAGGCCGCGCTGGCCGCCGGTGTCGCGGAGTCGTCGATCGTGCTCGACCCAGGGCTGGGGTTCGCGAAGCTGGGCGACCACAACTGGGAGTTGTTGCAGCGCCTGGACGAGCTGGTCGAGCTGGGCTTCCCGGTGCTGGTGGGGGCGTCGCGCAAACGGTTCCTCGGCACGTTGCTCGGCAACCGTCCACCGGACGGCAGGGAGGACGCGACCGCCGCGGTGTCGGCTTTGGCCGCGTTCAACGGAGCGTGGGGTGTGCGGGTGCACGACGTCGACCGGACGCTGGACGCGGTCGCCGTCGCCGGTGCGTGGAGGCGGGGACATGGCTGACCGGATCGCGTTGACGGGCCTGCGGGTGCGCGGCAACCACGGGGTGTTCGAGCACGAGAAGCGCGACGGGCAGGAGTTCGTCGTGGACATCACGCTCTGGCTGGACCTGAGCGCGGCGTCCCGCACCGACGACCTGAAAGAGACCTACCACTACGGCGAACTGGCCGAGATGGCCGCGGGGATCATCGGTGGTGAGCCGTGCGATCTCATCGAGACCGTGGCCGGCCGGATCGCCGACGCCGCGATGACCGACTCACGGCTGCACGCGGTCGAGGTGACGCTGCACAAGCCGTCCGCGCCGATCCCGCTGACGTTCGACGACGTGTCGGTGACGATCCGCCGGTCGCGCCGGCTGGCCGCGCCGCTGCCCAAGGAAGCCCGTTGAGCCGCGCGGTCCTCTCGATCGGCTCGAACCTCGGCGACCGGTTGCGGTTCCTGCAGTCCGTCGTGGACGGGTTGCGGCCGTTCGTCGTCGCCGTCTCGCCGGTGTACGAGACGGCGGCGTGGGGTGTCGAGGACCAGCCGGACTTCCTGAACGCCATCGTGATCGTCTCCTCCGACGACGTGGACGAGTGGGGCTGGCTGCGGCGCGGTCAGGCGCTGGAGAACGCCGCCGGGCGCGTGCGGGAGAAGCGCTGGGGCCCCCGCACGTTGGACGTGGACGTGGTTTCGGTCGACGGGGTGACTTCGGACCACCCGGAGCTGCTTCTGCCGCATCCTGGGGCGTTTGAGCGCGCAACGGTCCTCATCCCGTGGCTCGACGTCGAGCCGGGCGCGGTGCTGCCGGGCCACGGACCGGTTGCGGGCCTGGAGTTCTCCGCCGAGGGCGTGCGGCGGCGCGACGATCTCGTGCTTTCGGGTTGGATGGAAGCGTGAAGTTCACCCGTCCCCGCGACCTGGCGTCCGTTGCGATCGTCGGCGGTCTGCTCGCGCACCTGTTGCTGCGGCTCACGTACGACTCGCTGCCGGCGTTGCCCCTGCTGGCAGGGTCGACGCTGTTCGTCATCGCGGTCGTGGAGACCGTGTTCGCGTTCTCGTTGCGAGCCAGGATCCAGCGCCGGCCGGGCGCTCGTCCGGTGCAGCCGCTGACAGCCGCCCGAGCGGTCGTGCTGGCGAAGGCGTCGTCCGTTCTGGGCGCTTTGATGTTCGGTGCCTGGACCGGCTTGCTGATCTTCGTGCTGCCCGTCCGCGACTCGTTCCCCGCTGCCTCGAACGACCTGGTGGCGGCCGTTGTCGGGATGATCGCGGCCCTCGCGCTGACGGCTGCCGCGCTGTGGCTGGAGCACTGCTGCAAGACGCCGGACGAGAGTTCCGGGACGGATTAGATACCCGGCCGTAGGTCTCAGTCACATAACTACGCGGTACCGTAGTGCGCATGACCGGGCGAGGCGCGTCGACCGACGACGAGCAAGATGATCACGGTCGTGGCTCAGGGCGATTGCTGTTGGTAGCGGCACTGGCGCTCGCCCTCGTGGCCGCGGCGGTGCTCGTGCTGAGCGACAGCGCCCGCATGCTGCGTCTGGCCGTGGTGGCCGCCTTGTGGGCGGCTCTGGTGGGTGCCTTCCTCGCTGCGAGGTACCGCAGGCAGGTCACCGAGCGTGACGACGAGGTGGCCGATCTCCAGTCCGTCTACGAACTGGAACTGGAGCGCGAGGTCGCCGCGCGCCGCGAGTACGAGCTCGAGATCGAGTCGGAGACCCGCAAGCGCATCGAGGAAGAATCGCGCGCGGACATCGAGGCCCTGCGCGCCGATCTGCACGCGCTGCGCGACAACCTCCAAGCCCTGCTCGGTGGTGACGTCCTCGTCGAACGCGTGGCACTGCGCGCCGAGTCGACCCGCCTGCGTTCACTCGGCTCGGAAGCGGCACGGCTGACGGCGGCGCCCGAACAGCGCGTCATCAACGCCAAGCCGGTGATCACCGGGACGTCGTCCGTCACCTCGGAGAAGCCGTCCGAGCGCACCGAACTGATCGAGCGCGTCGCCCACGACGCCAAGATGCAGCCCCCGCGCCGCGAGCAGGCCCGTCCCGAGCCCGTGCGCCCGGATCCGGCCAGGAACTCGCCGCGTCCGCAGCCCGCCGTGGTCCGCCGCGAGCCCGTGAAGGCCCCCAAGCAGCAGGAACCGCCCAGGCCGCAGCCCCGTCCCGCAGCCGCGGCGGCAGCCGTCTCGGCCAGGCTCGGCGGTGCCACCCCCGCTCCCCAGAAGGCCCCGCCGCCCCCCACCGTGAAGGCCCAGCCGGTGCAGGCGCAGGTCCACCGCACCGAGCGGGTGCAGCGCCCGCAGCAGCCTCCGGCCCGACCCGAGCCGATGCAGCGTCCGGAGCAGCCCCCCAAGGCCCCCGCGGCGGTCGCGAAGTCGGTCGAGACCCGCAAGCCCGAACCGCGTTCCCGCGTGGCCGAGCGCACCGAGATGATCGACCCGAAGGCCCTGGCCACCGGCGGAGGCCGCCGCCGGGCGGACGACCGCCCGTCCCAGTCTCAGCAGCAGGCTCCGGCTCCGGTGCAGGACAGCGGCTCGTGGGAGACCCTGAAGCCGGACGCCCCGAGCCCCGGCCGCCGCTCCGACGAGCGGCCGTCCCGCCGCACCGCCTCCGAGGACTCGCTGGTGTCGCTGCCCCCGGTGAGCCGCCGTTCCGCCGCCGAGCAGTCGTCGGCCAGGCTCCCAGCGGTCTCGCCCGGCAGGCGTTCCCCGGCCGACGAGCCCCCGGTCTCCGGCCGCAGGGTCGCCGAGGACTCGTCCACCCGCCTGCCCGCGGTCTCGACGGGCCGCCGCGCCGCGCCGGAAGACCCGTCGGGCGCACACGCGGACGGCAAGTCGGTGAGCGAACTGCTGGCATCGCTGGGCGGAGGCGACGCACCGCGCCGCCGTCGCCGCCGCGACGACTAGGTCCTACTTGTCGATGTCGCCGACGATGACGGCGAACGAGCTCAGCACGGCCGGCAGGTCGTCCACCTTCGTGCCGGGCAACAGCGCGGACAGCGCCTGAACGTTGTTGAACGACGGCGTGCGGAGCTTGAGCCGCCACGGCGTCTTCTCGCCGCGTGACGACAGGTGCACCCCCGAAGTGCCCAACGGCGCCTCGACGCGCGTGTAGACGGACCCCTCGGGCGCCTTGATGGCCTTGGGCAGCCGGAGGTTCACCGGCCCCTGCGGCACCTGCTCCAGGCAAGCGCGCGCCAACTCCACCGACTTCTCGACCTCATCGAGAAGACACCGGACGCGCGCGGCGGCATCACCCTCGATCCGAACCACGGGCGAAAAGCCCAAGGCCTTGTAGGCAGGCAGCGGGTCGTCACGGCGCAGGTCGAAGTCCACCCCGCTGGCCCGGCCGATTGGCCCGGTGACGCCGTACGCCAGTGCGTCCTCGTGAGGCAGCACGCCAAGTCCTTCGAGCGAGCCGAAATCGATGGGCAGCGTTGCGGTGTCCACAGTGGACAGGAACTCGGCGACCCGCTCCGTCCAGCCGGCCGGGACGTCCTCGCGCAGGCCGCCGATCCTGTTGAACATGAAGTGGATGCGCCCGCCCGACGCCTCCTCCATCAGCGCCTGCACGCCCTCGCGGTAGGCGGCGGCGTTGGGGGACAACGGGGTCAGGAAGACCATGTGCGCCATCAGACGGTTCAGCTCGCACAGCAAAGCGCGCAACCACTGGGCGCGGGCCGGGACGTCCATGCCCGTCATGCGTTCCACGGCCAGCGCGACGGCCAGCTCGTTGCAGAACGCCGACAGCCAGTCATGGCGGTTGGCAAGAGTCAGGACCTGCCGGTAGTCACGAACCTCGAAGAGCTTCTCGGCGCCGCGGTGCAGGTGACCCACCAGCGGTTCGGCAGCGGTGATCACGAGTTCCGGCGTGACCGTCAGCCGCAGGCGGTACGCGCCGTGGGCCGACGGGTGCAGTGGGCCCAGGTCGATCACGCGGTCCACACCCAGGTAACGGGCGCCTGCGCCTACGCCGACGGTGATCTGCTCGCTCACCCGAGCATGGTTTCACGGGCCGCGAATCCGCCGCCGCACGGTCGAGGGCGCCGCGATCCGGTGCCTGGGTACGTCGGGCAAGGCCGCGCCGGAGGTGGCTGAGTCGGGTTGGCCGCTCCTGCTCGGCCGCTGGGCTTGGCCGCGTCGGGTCTGGCCGTGTCGGGGGGCTTGGGGGCGGGCGTGGCCGCGGCGAGTCTGGATGGGCGGGTCTAGCTGGGGCGGATGCGGCTGGGCGGGCGTGCCCAGTCCGGCTGAATCGGACGGACGTAGCGCGTCAGAGTCGACCGAGTTGGCCCGACCGGGTTGGCGCGACCGGGTTGGCGCGACCGGGTTGGCCCGACCGGGTTGGCCCGACCGGGTTGGCCTGGACTGAGCCGAATCCGCGGCATCGGGGGACTTGTTCGAGTCGGGTCCGGCGACATCGGACCTTGCCGAGCTGGGTTCGGCCATATCGGACCCTGCCGAGTCGGGTCCAGTTGCAGTGGGTTTGGTCGAGTCGGGTCTGGCCGCGTCGACCGTGCAGGTCCAGTCCGGCCTAGTCGGGTCTCGCCGAGTCGGGTGCCGCCGAGTCGGGTGTCGCCAAGCAAGTTCCTGCCGAGTCAGCCCCGCCGAGCCGGGTCGGACCAAGCCGGGTCGGGTCGTATCAGTCCAAGGCCAAGCTCACGACCTCGTGACCGCGAAGAAGAAGCACCCGTGCGACAAGCTCCGCACCTGGATCGCCTCGATTGCGGGATCGTTGAACAATCCTTCGATCACACGATCGAACGATCCGGGCTCCACCACCTCGCCGTCGTGGATCTGGCCTGCGGCGTTGTAGGAACGTAGGATCCGGGGATTGTTCAACAATTCAACGGGGAGACGATCCAACGAAGGCGCGTCCGGGCAGTCGACGTGCGTGAAGATCGGACCGACCTCGCAGTAGGGCCCCTTGCCGACCGACGGCGAGTGCCGGAACAGCCAAACCGGCTCACCGGCCAGCGACTTGCGCAGGCAGCAGCGCAACGGCACGCCGGGCTCGGAGGCGCGGTACTCACGGCCAGGATCGGCCAGCGCGGCCGAAGGCAGGACGTTGTGGATTCGCATGCCCCAACGATCGCCATCAGAACCCCGGAAAGCTGGCGGGATTCGGACGCCAGGGCGGTAGCGAGGGCAGCAGGTCCGCGACCGCCACCCCGCGCCCGTGCAGCAGCCACCCGAAGCCCCCCAGCCCGGAAGGATCGCGCAACTCGGCGATCCGCCCGGCCCGAGCGGCCGACTCCAGCCAGTCCCACCCGGAACCCGACACAGCACCGCTCAACCCCAAGGCGCGCAAAGCATCCCGCTGGGACACCAGCACCCAGTCCCCGCCTGCCGCAAAAGCGCAGGCGTCGAAAGCGACGTGCGCCGTGATGTCGCAGGACCCGTCGAACACGGGCTCCACCTGCTGCCCACCCCGGTACCCGGTCAGCGTGAACCGCCGCGAAGACACGAGATGCCCGTAGTCGATCGCCAACGCCGCACCGCGCACCGACGACACCGCCGAAGCCCAGGCCCGGTCCCGAGGCGCCCCCACCTCGGCCAGGTCGCCAACCCCCAACGAAGGCCACCACCGGGTGATCCACGGGTCGGTGGAAGGCCCGGTCACCACCGGGCAGGGGATCGCGTCGAGCCACTCGTGCCCGACCAGCAGCCCGACGCACGAGGGCACCGACGAGGTCCACCGAACCCCTGGCAGCTCAACGGGAGGACCGAGCTCGACCGCGGTCACCCGAAGGCGCGACGCCAGCGAACCGGACGCCCGCGAGCGCACCGCGAACGCCAGTTCGCCACCGCCCGCACCCACGTCCACGAAGTCCACGACCGGGGGAAATCCGAGC
Organism: Lentzea sp. NPDC051208; assembly: GCF_040682435.1. Lineage (NCBI taxonomy): Bacteria > Bacillati > Actinomycetota > Actinomycetes > Pseudonocardiales > Pseudonocardiaceae > Lentzea > Lentzea sp. NPDC051208. The sequence continues at coordinate 167,117 of NZ_JBFBAW010000009.1, forward strand.
GCGGCGTCCACACGCGACAGCAACGTCAGCAGGGCCTCCGCCAGCTCCGGGCCGACCAGCGGAGACGTCCGGAAGTGCGCTGACGGCTTCTCGCCGCGGGCGAAGAAGCCACCGGGGCCGTACAGCGCGGCGTGCCAAGCGGCTTCCCAGTCGAACATCGGACAAGTGTGCATCTAAGGTCATTTCCCGTGACCGACGCCGACCCCATGCCGACGCCGACGAAGAAGCGCATCGAGCAGCGCCGCTGGACCGTCCTGTTCCCCGTCGTGGCGCTGATCGCACTCGCCGCGGCCGGGCTCGTGCTGTTCGCACTCGGCACGTCGAGCATCGGCATCGAGCCGCTGCTGGTCGGTGCCGCCGCGGCGCTCATCCCCGTCGCGTTCGTGGTGAGCGCCTTCCTCTGGATCGACCGCTGGGAACCGGAACCGGCGAAGATGCTGCTCTTCGCGTTCGTCTGGGGCTCGTGCGGCGCGACCATCAGCTCGCTCGCGTTCAACCAGACGTCCAGGGTGCTCGGCAACCTGCTGACCGACGACGGCACGACGTTCACGGCCGTCGTCGGCGCGCCGATCGTCGAGGAGGCCACCAAGGCCGTGTTCCTCATCGCCGTGTTCGTCCGCCGCCGCCACGAGTTCGACGGGGTCGTGGACGGCATGGTCTACGCCGGCATCACGGCCGCGGGCTTCGCGTTCACCGAGAACATCTGGTACTTCGGCCGGGTCTTCCTGGAGAACGGCCTCGGCGACCTGAGCGGCGGCGTGATCGCGCTGTTCGTGCTGCGCGGGGTGCTCTCGCCGTTCGCGCACCCGCTGTTCACGGCCATGACGGGCATCGGCGTCGGCATAGCGGCGACCACCGGCAACCCCACGGTGCGCGTCATCGCGCCGATCGGCGGCTACCTCACGGCCGTCGGGCTGCACTCGCTGTGGAACTTCTCGACCACCGTCGGGACCGGCTCGGCCTTCATCAACCTGTACTTCCTGATCATGGTCCCGGTGTTCGCCGGCGCCGTCGCGATCGTGGTGTGGCAGCGCAGACGCGAGCAGCGGATCGTCGCGGGGCAGCTCGCCGCGATGGCGCAGAACCGGTGGATCGCCAACAGCGAGGTCGCCCTGCTGGCCAGCCTCAACGGCCGGCGGAACTGGCTGCGGGCGGTCAAGCGCAAGTCGGGTGAGGCGTCGGTCAAGGCCGTGCGGAACTACCAGATCGCCGTCACCGAACTGGCCTTCCTGCGGCACCGCATCGAGCAGGGAACGGCCGGTCAGAGCGCCGAGCAGCGCCACGGGGTGCTGCTCGACACGTTGCACGCCGCCAGGGCCGCCGCCCGTCGGTGAATCCGGTCACCGAGCGGGTCCACGGGCACTCGGCGGAGCTACCCTCGGCGGCGTCGTCCGGTACCCGCACCAGGGACTGGAACGTCAGAAGGAGTTAGTCGCATGGACGCGACCCCACGTCCGGCGAGGCTCGCCGTCGGTGTCATCTCGGCAGGCCGCGTCGGTTCCGTGCTGGGCGCCGCGCTGGCCAGGACGGGCCACGTGGTGACCGGCGTTTCCGCCGTTTCGCAGGCCTCCCGCGACCGCGCGGAGGAGCTGCTGCCCGGCATCCCGATCGCCGACCCCACCGAGGTCGCCGCGCGCGCCGACCTGGTGCTGCTGGCCGTGCCCGACGACGAGCTGGAAGGCCTGGTCAAGGGCCTCGTCGCCACCGGGTCGCTGCGCGCGGGCCAGATCGTCGCGCACACCAGCGGCGCGATGGGCGTGCGGGTCCTCGAACCCGCTGCCGAACTGGGCGCGCTCACGCTCGCGCTGCACCCCGTCATGACGTTCACCGGCCGCTCGGAGGACCTGCAGCGGATGAGCGCCGCGTGCGTCGGCGTCACGGCCGCGGACGGCGACGAGGTGGCCTGGAACGTCGGCGAGGCGCTGGTCGTCGAGATGGACGCGGAGCCCGTCAGGGTCCCCGAGGCCGTCCGCCCGCTCTACCACTCGGCGCTGGCCCACGGCGCGAACCACCTGATCACGCTGGTCCGCGACGCCGCGGACCTGCTGACCAACTCCGGGGTCGCCAACGCCGAGCGCCTGCTCGGCCCGTTGCTGTCCGCCGCGCTCGACAACGCGCTGCGCCACGGTGACCGCGCCCTCACCGGTCCTGTCGCCCGTGGCGACACGGGTACCTTGCGCAAGCACCTCGACGTGCTCGCGCAGCAGGCACCCGAGATCCTTCCCAGCTACCGCGTGCTCGCCCGCCGCACCGCCGAGCGGGCCGAGGACTCCGGGCTGCTCAAGCCCGGCGCGGCCAACGACGTTCGCACCACTCTTGAGGACTGACGTGACGAAGCCACTGACCAAGGACGACTACCGCCCGGACGACGTCACGGTGCACCGCGACCCGGTCCGCCTCAACAGGGTCATCAGGGCGCTGCGCAACGCCGGGCGCAACGTCGCGCTGGTGCCCACGATGGGCGCCCTGCACGCGGGCCACCGGCAGCTGATCCGCGAGGCGCAGGTCATGCAGAACACGGTGGTCGTCGTGTCGATCTTCGTGAACCCGTTGCAGTTCGGGCCGAACGAGGACCTCGCGAAGTACCCGCGCCAGTTCGAGTCCGATGTGGACATCTGCCGCGAGGAGCGCGTGGGCATCGTCTTCGCACCGTCCGTCGAGGACATGTACCCCGAGGGCGCGCAGGTCACCGTGCATCCCGGCCCGCTGGGCGAGGAGCTGGAGGGCGCTGTCCGCCCCGGCCACTTCGCGGGCGTGCTCACCGTCGTGTCGAAGCTGTTCAACATCGTGCAGCCCACGTACGCGGTGTTCGGGCAGAAGGACTACCAACAGCTGCAGCTCATCCACAAGATGGCGCGCGACCTCAACTTCCCGCTCGACGTCGTCGGCGTGCCGACCGTCCGCGAGTACGACGGCCTCGCGCTGTCGTCGCGCAACGCCTACCTGAGCCCGGAGCAGCGCCACCACGCCGTGACGCTGTCGGCCGCGCTCACCGCCGGCGCACACGTGTCGTCGCAGGGTGCGGACGCGGTGCTCAAGGCCGCGAACGACGTGCTGGCGCAGACGCCCGAGGTCGAAGTGGACTACCTGGAGCTGCGCGGGGCCGACCTCGGTCCCGCACCCGAGAACGGCGACGCCCGGCTGCTGGTCGCGGCCCGCGTCGGTTCCACCCGGCTGATCGACAACATCGCGGTGTTGCTCGGCGACGGCGACGAGCAGGGGGAGTGACATGTTCCGCACGATGCTGAAGTCCAAGATCCACCGCGCCACCGTGACGCAGGCCGACCTGCACTACGTCGGTTCGGTGACGGTGGACGAGGACCTGATGGAGGCCGCCGACCTGCTGGCGGGCGAGCAGGTCGCGATCGTCGACGTCACCAACGGCGCCCGACTGGAGACCTACGTCATCCCCGGCGAGCGCGGCACCGGTGTGCTGGGCATCAACGGCGCGGCGGCGCACCTGGTGCACCCCGGCGACATCGTGATCCTGATCGCGTACGGGCAGATGGACGACGCGGAGTCGCGCACCTACCAGCCGCGGGTCGTGTTCGTGGACGCCGACAACAAGGTCGTCGACCTCGGCAGCGACCCCGCGCACGCCCCGGAGGGGTCCGGTCTGGTGAACGGCTCCACGAGCGCGCCTTCGTCTGAGACCGTGGAAGCGACAGCGCTCGACGCGTTGATCCAGGCCGAGAACTAAGGAAACGCACCGTGCTGCTCGCCATCGACGTCGGCAACACCAACATCGTGCTCGGTCTGTACGACGGGGTCGGCGACTCGGCCCCGCTCGTGCGCGACTGGCGGATGCGCACCGACGCCAGGATGACCGCCGACGAGCTCGCGCTGACCATGCGCGGGCTGCTCGGCGAGTACGCCGACAAGATCACCGGCATCTCCGCGCTGTCCACCGTGCCCGCGGTGCTGCGCGAGCTGCGGGTGATGCTCGGCCGCTACTACGACGCGGTGCCGAAGATCCTGGTGGAGCCGGGTGTGAAGACCGGCGTCCCGCTGCTCGTCGACAACCCGAAGGAGGTGGGCTCGGACCGCGTGATCAACACGCTGGCGGCCCACCACCTCTACGCGACCTCGTGCATCGTGGTCGACTTCGGCACGTCCACGAACCTCGACGTGATCTCGTCTCGCGGCGAGTTCCTCGGCGGCGCGCTGGCACCGGGCATCGAGATCTCGGTCGACGCCCTCGCCTCCCGCGCCGCCCAGCTGCGCAAGGTGGAGCTGGTCAGGCCGCGCAACGTGATCGGCAAGAACACCGTGGAGTGCCTGCAGTCCGGCATCGTCTACGGGTTCGTCGGCCAGGTGGACGGGCTGGTGCGCAAGATCACCGAGGAGCTCCAGCAGACCGACCCCGGTCCCGTGACGGTCATCGCCACGGGCGGGCTCGCTCCTCTGGTCGTCTCCGAGTCCTCGACGATCGCGCACCACGTGCCCGACCTGACCCTGCTGGGCCTGCGCATGGTGTTCGAGCGCAACCTGCCCGCTACTCCTACTCGCTGACGCGCACCATCCGGTAGACCTCCGCGCGCAGGGGGACGTCGAACGGTCCGTTCGACGTCTCCGGCCGCGCGCGGAGGAACGCCAGGATCTTGTCGTTGATCGCGGCCCGCTCCGCCTCGTCGATGACGAGCAGGCGTGAGTGCGTGTTGATCCACGCGATCGTGTCTTCCGGCGAGTCACGGCGGTGCGTGTGCGGGAACGTGGCGCGCTCCGCCTTCGTGAACGACGGGTGCGCCATGAACGAGACGGGGTCCTGCCGCTGCGACTCGACGCTGGTCGCCGACACCTGCTCCAGTTCGCGCACCCACTCGACGTCCATGACCGGCTCGACCCACATGGCCGTCAGCACCCCGCCGGGCCGCAGCACACGCGCGATCTCCGGCAACGCCTTCTCCTGGTCGAACCAGTGGAACGCGGTGCCGACGAACACGGCGTCGACGGTCTGGTCGGGAACGGGGATGTGTTCGGCATGACCCGGCAGCGCGCGCACGCCGTGAACGCGGCGCACCAACTCGGACAACATCTGCTCGTTGGGTTCCACGGCTGTCACGCGGTGGCCCTCCGCGCACAGTCCCGCGGTCAGCTTGCCGGTGCCGGCGGCCAGGTCGAGCACGTCGAGCCGCTCGTCGGTGCCCAGCGGCTCCAGAGCCCACCGGATCGCCGCCACGGGATAGTCAGGCCGGTGTTCGGCGTAGGCCTCGGCCTGCTCGCCGAACGAGTCCGCTCGCCTCGCGTGTAGATCCATCACTCCAACTTAGTGAGTGGCGCGGTGCCCAGAATGGTCTGGTGAGGTTCTTCGAGGCGCAGGACGAGTCGGTTCGCACGTCTGACGTAGTGGCCGATCGCCCGCGCGGCACGGCCGTTCGCGATACCAGGAGGCGGCTCGCCCGTCGCGGTCAGGGATTTGAGCGGTACCACCGGTGTCAGGAGGACGACGGCGGCTCGTCCGCAGGTTCAGCCTCTCGTGCAGCGCGTCGGCGTGTTGCGGCCACCTCGTGAAACGGGTATCCGGTTCGCTTCGGCCTCACGGGTGTCCGTACCCTTCTCCGCGTGAGTGAGCAGCCGAAGCAAAACCTCGTGACCAGCGAAGAAGACCTGCCAGAGCAGATGCGCGTGCGCCGGGAGAAGCGTGCGCGGCTGCTCGCTTCCGGCAAGGAGCCCTATCCCGTCGAAGTCGCGCGCACGCACACGTTGCGCGAGATTCGCGACGCGCATCCCGAACTCGAACCCGACACCCGGACCGGGCAGCAGGTCGGCGTCACCGGGCGCGTGATGTTCATGCGCAACACCGGAAAGCTGTGTTTCGCGACGTTGCGCGAAGGCGACGGCACCGAACTGCAGGCGATGCTGAGCCTCGCCGGTGTCGGTGAAGAAGCACTTTCCGAGTGGAAGACCGACGTCGACCTCGGCGACCACGTTTTCGTGAGCGGTGAGGTCATCAGCTCACGTCGTGGCGAGCTTTCCGTGATGGCGGACGGGTGGCAGCTGACGTCGAAGTCGCTGCGTCCGTTGCCGGTCGCGCACAAGGAACTCGGCGAGGAAACCCGCATTCGTCAGCGATACGTCGACCTGATCCTCAGGCCGATGGCGCGCGACACTGTTCGGACCCGTGCGAACGTCGTTCGTTCTCTGCGCGACTCGTTCCACCGGCGTGGATTCCTCGAAGTCGAGACGCCGATGTTGCAGACGCTGCAGGGAGGTGCCTCCGCGCGTCCGTTCATCACGCACTCGAACGCGCTCGACATCGACCTGTTCCTGCGCATCGCGCCGGAGCTGTACTTGAAGCGCTGCGTCGTCGGTGGCATCGAGAAGGTCTTCGAGATCAACCGCAACTTCCGCAACGAGGGCGTGGACTCGTCGCATTCGCCCGAGTTTTCGATGCTGGAGTACTACGAGGCGTACGCCACGTACGACTCGAACGCGGTACTGACGCGCGAGCTGATCCAGGAAGCGGCGGAAGCCGTGACGGGTTCTCAGATCGTCACGTTGGCGGACGGCACCGAGTACGACCTCTCGGGTGAATGGACGACGCTGAGCATCTACGAGTCGTTGTCCGGAGCGGTTGGTGAGGAAATCACCCCCGAGACGTCCGTCGAGGCGCTGCGCAAGCTTTGTGACCGGCACGAACTCGAGCTGAACCCGAAGTTCGGGCACGGCAAGCTGGTCGAGGAGCTGTGGGAGCACCTGGTGTGCGACTCGCTGTACGCGCCGACGTTCGTGCGGGACTACCCGATCGAGACGTCCCCGCTGACCAGGCAGCACCGCAGCAAGCCGGGTGTGGCCGAAAAGTGGGATCTCTACGTGCGCGGATTCGAACTCGGAACCGGTTACTCCGAACTGGTCGACCCGGTCATCGAGCGGGAACGCCTGGAAGCACAGGCGCGTCTCGGGGCGGCCGGTGACCACGAGGCGATGCCGATCGACGAAGACTTTCTGCGATCACTGGAGTACGGAATGCCACCGAGTGGTGGTGTCGGAATGGGTATCGATCGGCTGCTGATGGCGCTCACCGGTCTGGGTATCCGGGAGACCATCTTGTTCCCGCTCGTTCGCCCTGAATGAGTAACTTTCCGGATGTCGATAGGTGCAATGCGGCACCCGTGCGCTAACCTGCCTCGCAGAAGGCTTTAGTTGGCACGCGGGTGACCGCGCATTCGGGGTCCAGGAGGATACGCATGGCGCAGAAGGTCACGGTGACCCTCGTCGACGATCTGGACGGTTCCACCGCTGAGGAGACCGTCGAGTTCGGACTGGATGGTGTCAGCTACACCATCGACCTTTCCTCGGGCAATGCGGGCAAACTGCGGGATGCTCTTGCCGACTTCGTGGGAAGTGCACGTCGCGCGGGTGGTCGTAAGCGTCTTGGGCCCGGCCGTCCGGCCGGCAGCGTGAAGGCGCGCCCCGCATCGGCGGATCGTGAGCAGAACCAGGCCATTCGCGAGTGGGCCCGCAAGCAGGGCATGAAGGTGTCGGACCGCGGCCGCATCCCGGCCGAGGTGCTCGACGCCTACCACCAGCAGGGCTGAAATTCGGCAAAACACGAAGGGGTTCCGGGGGACGATTCCCGGAACCCCTTCGTGCTATATGCGTGACCGATCAACTACCGCTTGGTGCACAGAAGGTGGAACGGTGCTATCCAAACGAGATCGTGAACACTCTTGCTGCTGACTTTTTAGTTGACCCGACAACGGGTTGGCCGAACATTGTTTCGCGATCTTTCCGGGCTCGTTCTTCTGCGGTGGGGCCGGCGGTGTGACCGGAACCGCCGCCCTGGACCTCGGTGCGACCACTTGGTTCGGTTAGGCTTACCTCTCCTGTCTTGATCGAGGAGGGTGGGCCTTGGGTCGTAGGTCGTTCGGCCTGCTCTTCCTGCTGGTCGTGCTGGTCGCCGTGTGCGTGGCGAGCATCGCGATCGGCTCGAAGGAGATCCCGCTTTCCGGGGTGTGGCACGGTCTCTTCACGCCGACCGGCGTCGAGGACGACGTGGTGGTCCGCGAGCTGCGGATCCCGCGCACGTTGCTCGGCGTCGCGGTGGGCATCGCGCTCGGTGTGGGTGGCGCTCTCATGCAGGGCCACACGCGCAATCCGCTGGCGGACCCCGGCATCCTCGGAGTCACGCACGGCGCGGCGCTGGCGGTCGTGCTCTCGATCTTCCTGCTCGGCGTGAACTCCCTGGTCGGTTACATCTGGTTCGCCTTCGCGGGCGCGATGGTCGCGAGCGTCCTGGTGTTCCTGCTCGGGTCGGCCGGGCGAGGCGGGCCGTCGCCGGTCACGCTGGCGCTGGCCGGTGCCGCCGTCTCCGCGCTGATGAACGGCCTGGTGTCGGCGATCGTGCTGCTCGACCAGCAGTCGCTCGACGCGTTCCGGTTCTGGCAGGTCGGCGCGATCGCCGGTCGCGACCTGACGGTGCTGGCGCAGGTGGCGCCGTTCCTGCTGGCCGGCCTGGTGATCGCGGCCTTCAACGCGCCGGGCCTCAACGCCATGTCGCTGGGCGAGGACGTCGCCAAGTCGCTGGGCGTCCACGTCGGCAGGACGCGGTCGCTGGGCATCTTCGCCATCACGCTGCTGGTCGGCGGGGCCGTCGCCGCGTGCGGGCCGATCGGGTTCCTCGGGCTCGTGGTGCCGCACGTCGCGCGCGCGTTCACCGGGCCCGACTACCGCTGGATCCTGCCGTACTCGGCACTGCTCGGAGCGACCCTGATCCTGATCGCCGACATCGTCGGACGGGTGGTCGCCCGTCCCTCCGAAGTGGAGGTCGGCGTGATGCTGGCGCTGCTCGGCGCTCCGTTCTTCATCTTCCTGGTGCGGCGCAAGAAGCTGGTGAAGATTTGACGACGACCGCTGTGAAGACCCCTGCGGCCGAGGCGCCCGCCCTGCGGCTGGGCGCGGCCTCGTTCCGGCTGCGCCGCCGGCCGATGCTGGTGGTGGCGACCTCGCTGGTCGTGCTGGCGGCGTTGCTGGTCGCCGACATCATGGTCGGCGACTTCCCGCTGACGGTGATGCAGGTCGTCGACACGCTGCTGGGCGGCGGCACCCGCCGCGACCAGTTCGTGGTGATGGAACTGCGGATGCCGCGAGCGTTGACGGGCCTGCTGGTCGGCGGCGCACTGGGACTCTCCGGCGCGATCTTCCAGGCCATCGTGCGCAACCCGCTGGCCTCGCCGGACATCCTCGGCGTGACGTGGGGAGCCGGCGCCGGCGCGGTCTCGGTGATCACGTTCGCCGGTTCGCTGGGCGTGGTGACCGGCACCGCTGCCTCGATCGGCGTCCCGCTGGCGGGCCTGGCCGGTGGCCTGCTCGCGGGCCTGCTGGTCTACGCGCTGGCGTGGCGGCAGGGCATCGAGGGCTTCCGGATGGTGCTGGTCGGCATCGGCATCACCGCCGTGGCCGGCAACTTCACGCACTACCTGCTGACCGTCGGCGACGTGCAGGACGCGGGCCGGGCGATGGTGTGGATCACCGGGTCGCTGAACGGCCGCGGCTGGGAGCACGTCGTGCCGGTCGCGCTGGCGCTGGTCGTGCTCGTTCCCGTGGCCTTGATCGGTGGCCACGTCCTCGGGGCTCTGCAGTTCGACGACCAGACCTCGCGCGGGCTCGGCGTGCGGGTGAACGCGGCGCGGTCGTTCCTGATCATCGTGGCGATCGTGCTGGCCTCGGTTGCCACCGCCGCGGCCGGGCCGATCATCTTCGTCGCGCTGGCGTCGCCGCAGATCGCTCTGCGTCTGTCCGGCACCGCTCAGCCGCCGTTGTTCGGCTCGGTGGTGATCGGTGGTGCGCTGGTGATGTTGTCTGACCTGGTCGCTCGGACCATTTACCGCACTGAGCTGCCGGTCGGTGTGGTCACCGCGGTGCTCGGGGCGCCCTATCTGATGTTCCTGCTGATCCGAAGCCGCCGGGAGGCGCGGGTATGAGTGTGCGTCTTGAGGCTTCGTCGTTGTGCGTGGGCTACGGGGAGCGGCAGGTCGTCGACTCCCTCGACCTGTCGATCATCGGTGGCACCGTTACCGCGGTGATCGGGCCCAACGGGTGTGGCAAGTCGACTCTGTTGAAGGCTCTTGGGCGGTTGTTGCCTGCTCGCTCTGGTGCGGTGTTGCTGGACGGCAAGCAGATCGATTCGATGTCCACTCGGGATGTTGCCCGGGTTCTCGGGATGTTGCCGCAGGCTCCTTCTGCGCCTGAGGGGCTGACCGTGGCTGATCTCGTTGCTCGGGGGCGGCATCCGCATCAGTCCTGGTATCGGCAGTGGTCTTCTGATGACGCTGCTGCTGTTGATGCTGCTCTGGCGATGACCGGGATTCTGGATCTGGCTGAGCGGACTGTGGACGAGCTGTCCGGGGGGCAGCGGCAGCGGGCCTGGATCTCGATGGCTCTTGCCCAGGGGACTGATCTGTTGCTGTTGGACGAGCCGACCACCTACCTGGATCTTGCTCATCAGATCGATGTGCTGGATTTGGTGCAGGAGCTGCATTCGTCCATGGGGCGGACGATTGTCATGGTGTTGCACGATCTGAACTTGGCTGCTCGGTATGCGGACAACATCGTGGCCATGCGGGATGGGCGGATTGTGGCTTCCGGGGCGCCTGGGGACGTGCTGACCGAAGCGATGTTGCTGGAGGTTTTCGGCCTGGATGCTCGGGTTGTCGAGGATCCAGTTTCCGGGACGCCGTTGGTGGTGCCTGTGGGGTCTCGGCATCGGTTGCCGTAGAGCCGTTACCGGGCGCGGCCTGGCGGGTGGTCGCCTTTGCGGGCGGCGAGCTCGTGATGGGACCCACCGCCCAGCCCGTATGGAAAGCTGGCTCGCCTTCGGCCTCGCGAGCGGTTGGGCGTGGTTATTTGCAGGTTCGCGGGCAGGCCGTGCACGGCTCTGCGTTCGGAAGGACGTAGTGGAAGCAGCAGCTGTTGCGCTTGCGCTTCCAGCCCTCGTCGGTGAAGTGGAGGGAGGAGGCCGCCACGAACGGCTCGAGCTTCTCCGGGAGGATCATCGCCGCGTCCGTGACGCCTGCGTTCTCGTCGCCGAACTGGCGGCCTGCTGCCCATGCGCCGTACTCGAGCATGTCGGTCGCCGCTGCCCAGAGTTGGCGGCGGCCGAAGCGGACCACCTGGCCGAAGGAGGCCACGAACTGGGCTGCGTGGGCCGCGTAGCGGGCGCGGAGGATTGCGGCCAGGGCCGCTTCGTTCGCCACCACGGTTGCCGCTGGGTGGTTCGAGGCCGGGTCGTCCGGGAGGCAGGCGAACTCGTCGCACATCACGGCCGTGCCGTCGGGGTGCGGGCGGCCCGTCGGGTTGATGCGGAACGCCATGTCCGAGGGCCTGAGCGTCGGTACTCGGCGGGCCGTGTGGAAGAGGAGACCGGCGAGGTAGCCGGGCTGGTGCAGGTACCAGCCCATGATGTAGCCGGCCGTCGCCCGGTCGTCGGACTCGCCGTACTGCTCGACCATCCACTCCGCGAGGTCTTTGCGCCACAGGTCGAACCGGGTGGGCTCCGCCAGCAGGTCCGAGCAGATCGTCCAGTCCTCGGACGGTGTGCCGAAGACGATCTCGGCGCCGGTCTGCAGGCGGGCGATGGATTCGGCCAGTGGCGTGAGCGCACGCGGGTTCTGCTGTGAGACCCTCGCAGGTACGGTCAACGCGCAAGTCCAATCTCATGCGTATGAGGCTTGCCTAACCTTACCCAGGATGCTCTTCTTTCGCCTCCCCAGGTGTCCCCGATCACAGGAGCATCGCTCAACGGTCGGTTGTTCGCGTTCAGCGGACATCGCCCGATCTGTGGAATCCGTTGCTTCCGACCTGCGTTGATGCTGATGTCAATGTTCGCCGGACGCGGCTTGCCGCTGATGGGAGCCACAGGCCTCGGGACCGCCCACTACAGTGGAGCCACGGTGCCGCGCTCACCAGGGTAGATCGGTGGAGCCGAGGACCGCCGACGCAGCAGTCAGGGAGTGCGAATGTTCGAAAGGTTCACCGACCGCGCGAGGCGGGTGGTTGTCCTTGCCCAAGAAGAGGCTCGGATGCTCAACCACAACTACATCGGCACCGAGCACATCCTCCTGGGTCTGATCCACGAGGGTGAAGGTGTCGCCGCCAAGGCGCTCGAGTCGTTGGGGATTGCGCTGGAGGGCGTCCGCCAGCAGGTCGAAGAGATCATCGGCCAGGGCCAGCAGGCTCCGAGTGGACACATCCCCTTCACCCCCCGTGCGAAGAAGGTCCTGGAGCTCTCGCTGCGCGAGGCGCTTCAGCTCGGCCACAACTACATCGGCACCGAGCACATCCTGCTCGGCCTGATCCGCGAAGGCGAGGGCGTCGCCGCCCAGGTCCTCGTGAAGCTCGGGGCCGACCTCAACCGGGTGCGTCAGCAGGTGCTGCAGCTGCTGTCCGGTTACTCCACCGAGAAGGGCGCGGCGGAGTCGACCGGTCGCGGCGAGGGCACGCCGTCGTCCTCCTTGGTGCTCGACCAGTTCGGGCGCAACCTCACGGCCTCTGCCCGTGAAGGCAAGCTCGACCCGGTGATCGGGCGCGCCAAGGAGATCGAGCGGGTCATGCAGGTGCTGTCCCGCCGCACCAAGAACAACCCGGTCCTCATCGGCGAGCCCGGCGTCGGCAAGACCGCCGTCGTCGAGGGGCTGGCGCAGATGGTCGTCAAGGGCGAGGTGCCCGAGACGCTCAAGGACAAGCAGCTCTACACGCTCGACCTCGGCTCGCTGGTCGCGGGCTCGCGCTACCGCGGTGACTTCGAAGAGCGCCTGAAGAAGGTCCTCAAGGAGATCCGCACGCGCGGCGACATCATCCTGTTCATCGACGAGATCCACACCCTCGTCGGTGCGGGTGCCGCCGAGGGCGCGATCGACGCCGCGTCGATCCTCAAGCCGATGCTGGCTCGTGGCGAGCTGCAGACGATCGGTGCCACCACGCTCGACGAGTACCGCAAGCACGTCGAGAAGGACCCCGCGCTGGAGCGCCGCTTCCAGCCGATCCAGGTGGGCGAGCCGTCGCTCGAGCACACCATCGAGATCCTCAAGGGCCTGCGCGACCGGTACGAGGCGCACCACCGCGTCTCGATCACCGACTCCGCGCTGGTCGCCGCCGCCACGCTGGCCGACCGGTACATCAACGACCGGTTCCTGCCGGACAAGGCGATCGACCTCATCGACGAGGCCGGCGCGCGCATGCGCATCCGCCGGATGACCGCGCCGCCAGACCTGCGCGAGTTCGACGAGAAGATCGCGGACGTTCGTCGCGACAAGGAGTCCGCGATCGACGCGCAGGACTTCGAGCGCGCGGCGAAGCTGCGTGACGCGGAGAAGCAGCTCCTGGGCCAGAAGGCCGAGCGGGAGAAGCAGTGGAAGGACGGTGACCTGGACGTCGTCGCCGAGGTCGACGACGAGCAGATCGCCGAGGTCCTCGCCAACTGGACCGGCATCCCGGTGTTCAAGCTCACCGAGGAGGAGACCACGCGTCTGCTCCGCATGGAGGACGAGCTGCACAAGCGGATCATCGGCCAGGTCGACGCGGTCAAGGCCGTGTCGCAGGCGATCCGCCGCACCCGCGCCGGTCTGAAGGACCCGAAGCGCCCCTCCGGCTCGTTCATCTTCGCCGGCCCGTCCGGTGTCGGTAAGACCGAGCTCTCGAAGGCGCTCGCGAACTTCCTGTTCGGCGAGGACGACGCGCTCATCCAGATCGACATGGGCGAGTTCCACGACCGGTACACCGCGTCGCGGCTCTTCGGTGCCCCTCCCGGTTACGTCGGCTACGAAGAGGGCGGCCAGCTCACCGAGAAGGTGCGCCGCAAGCCGTTCTCCGTCGTGCTCTTCGACGAGATCGAGAAGGCCCACCAGGAGGTCTACAACACGCTGCTCCAGGTGCTGGAGGACGGCCGCCTGACCGACGGTCAGGGCCGGACGGTGGACTTCAAGAACACCGTCATCATCTTCACGTCGAACCTGGGCACGTCGGACATCAGCAAGGCCGTCGGCCTCGGCTTCACCTCGGGTCAGGACACCGCGTCCAACTACGAGCGCATGAAGAACAAGGTCAACGACGAACTGAAGAAGCACTTCCGGCCCGAGTTCCTCAACCGCATCGACGACATCATCGTCTTCCACCAGCTGACTCAGGACGAGATCATCAAGATGGTGGACCTGATGATCGCCCGCGTCGAGACGCAGCTGAAGAACAAGGACATGGCGATCGAGCTCACGGATCGCGCGAAGATGCTGCTCGCGAAGCGCGGTTTCGACCCGGTGCTGGGCGCCCGCCCACTGCGCCGGACGATCCAGCGCGAGATCGAGGACACCCTGTCGGAGAAGATCCTGTTCGGCGAGATCCAGCCGGGCCAGATCATCATCACCGACGTCGAGGGCTGGGACGGCGAGTCGGACCAGCACGACAAGGCGAAGTTCGTGTTCCGCGGCGAGGCCAAGCCGAACCGCGTGCCCGACGCCCCGCCCGTCGACCTCACCGCCACGGCTCCCGCCGCCGAGTCGCAGGACGCTCCGGCGAACGAGACCGAGTGATCTAGGCAGTGCACGAGAACGGCCCCCAGGCTTCCGGCCTGGGGGCCGTTCTCGTCTGCAGCGGCTGTCCGCATCCGGGTTCGCACGGTCGTCGGACGGCCCTCTGTCGCTCAAGTCACTCGGACACACCGATTCGTCCGTTTCGCGGCGCGCGCGAAACTCCACCTGCCACTATGGCGCCCGCTCCGCGTGATCTTGCGCGAGCAGGTGTCCCAGGAGGAGGTCCCAGTGCCGTCGGCGGCGTTCGAGCAACTGGTAGCTCAGTTCGAGCAGTTCCAGTCACGGATGCAGCGTGTTGACCAGCAGTTCGCCAACATCGGCGAGATGCAGCAACAGCTGACCGAGATGGAAGCGGTGGCCACCTCGGCCGATCGCGCTGTGACAGTCGTGGCAGGTCCGTCCGGCAGCATCAAGGCCATCAAGCTGACCGAGCACGCCATGCGCAGGTCCGCGCACGCCCTGGCCGCCGAACTGATGTCGACGCTGCAGCAGGCCGTGGCCGAAGCCGCCCGCCGCCAGGCAGGCATCGTCGAGGACGCCATCGGGGACGGCATGAAGCTCTCCGACCAGGTCCTCGAAACCCAGGCGCAGCTCTTCGGGATGTCCAAAGAGGAGCTCCGGGCCGTGAGCTCCGACGACACCGCCCCCGCCGCGCCGCCTCGCCCGCCGACGCCTCCCGCACCGCCGATGCCCGCGCCTCCGAACGCGGGCCAGGTCCGGCAGCCGCCCGTGCCGTCGCGCAGGCCCGCGCCTGAGCCGCAGGACGACTTCACCGACCAGAACATCCTGCGCGGCAACGCGTGGAATGACAGGTCGCCACAGCCTCCTGCGGCTCCGCCCAAACAGGACGGCAAGTTCCTCAACCTCTTCGACGACGAGGACGGCCGGTGAGCGGGTTCAGCGTCAGCCCGGAGGAGCTGCGGTCGTTCGCCGGCAAACTCGACGGCCACCACAGCACGGCGAGCAAGATCGCCGAGCTGGTCGCGATGGCCGACATCGGCGACAAGTCCTGGGGCGTGGTCGGGATTTTCGTCAAGGACCAGTACACGCAGATGCTCGGCGACCTCAAAGAGACGATGCAGGCGATGCAGGACGGCCTGCAGTCGGGTGCCGACAAGTTCCGCGACACCGCCGAGGGCTATGCGCGACAGGAAGAAGCGTTGAAGCAGCTCCTCGACGGCATCCATGTCGAGCGGGGGTAGCGCGGCCGTGACGGAATCAGACCTCACCGTTCCGGGCCTGACCGGCGGCGGTGACGAGAGCAAGATCCAGGTCGAGGAGAAGACCACAGGAGAGAAAGCGCTCGAGGCCACGCCGTTCGTCGGCAGCTTCATGAAAGCCCTGGAAGCCTCGGGAAACGTCGGAGAGCCCGGTGGTATCACCGCACTGGCTTCGGAAGGCAGTGCGCTGGTCAGCTCGTTCAGCGAGGCCGGTCAGATTGCGGTGGACCCGATCGGGTGGCTGGTCAACCAAGGTCTGAGCTTCCTCATCAGCATCTGCGAGCCGCTGGAAGACGCGATCCACTTCGTCAGTGGCGACGGGCCCGCGCTTCAGCAGGCAGGCGAGAACTTCGGCAAGCTGGCGGAGGGCCTCACCAAGCTGAAAGAAGGCTTTACCCAAGACCTCTCGAGCTCGGTGCAGAGCTGGGGAGGTGAGACTGCGGACGCGGCCGCGTCGAAGCTCGGTGAGTTCGCCAGCGGCATCGACGGTGTCATCGGTCAAGCCGGTGAGCTTTCCCAGCTCCTGCTCATGTCCTCGATGATCATGCAGGTCATCGAGGACCTCATCAAGGCCATCCTGACCGAGTTGATCATTTGGCTTGTCATGATCTGGATACCCGCCCTGGCGGCCGCCGTCCCGAGCCTCGGGTCGTCGACCGCCGCGGCAGGCGCTGCGACCGGTGTACGGGTCGCGAGCACCGCAAGCCGGGTGTCGCGCATCGTCGCGCGGCTCAAGGGCTTCCTCGGCAAGATCCTTCAGTTCCTGCGCAATCTGGTGACCCGGACGAAGAATCTGGGCGCCGGCATGAAGAAGGCCATGGCGGACAAGAAGGCCAACGTGTCGGTCGCGGACGACCTCCTGAAGAAGAAGGAGAACCAGGGCCTCTTCAAGAGCTGGGGTGCCAAGAAGGACGGCTCGCACGGCATCGTCGGCGAGCGGATGAACCAGGGCTTCTGGAGGTCGATGGGCGAAGCCGTCGGCATCGAGGCGGCCGCCCAGGTCGACGGGCGCAATGAAAAGGGACTGCGAAACGAAACGCTTCGGCAGCAGTCCGCTGAAGCGGGCGAGACCGGAACCGACTACTCGAAGCACCAGATCAAGGGATACCTGGACATCTGATCATGGACAAGCTCATCAAGGGTCTCTCGGAATTGCTGACCAGCCCGTTCTTCTTGGCGATGGTCGTTGGAGCCATCGCGGTCACCCTCGTTCGGCGGTGGCTCCACATCCGCAACCACAGGACGGCACGGGACGAGCAGATCGCCGCGTTGAGCCCGTTGGCCGCGAGACTCGGCGGAACGGTGATCAATCCGGAGCAGGGTGACACCGCGGCCTGGTCGGCCGGTTTCCTGGAGCCCGTGAGGAGCGACGGAAGTGCCTACGACACGGTGCTGAAGGGGAAGTGGCTGCGGCGGTCCAAGCCCCAGTGGGACCTCGCCTTGGACTTCCGGCGGGGCGACTGGCACGTCCGGGTGACCGAGGCGGCGGTGCGGATCGCGGCGTACACCGGCTACGGGGTGCGCTGGGAGCAGGAGCACCGGATCGAGGTGGCCACCGCGCGCATGGCGCCGATGCGGATGGTCCGGCCGACCAGGTACATCGCCCCCGGCCAGCCGGTCTTGGCCGCGGACTTCGAGAACCAGTGGAAGGACTGGCTGTCCGAGCCGCCGTCGATGGTGGGGGATCAGGCGGAGTGGCAGTGCGTGCAGCTCCCGTCCCCGATGGACAAGGAGTTCTTCGTCTGGGGGAGCGACCCTGCCGCGGCGGCCAGGGATCTGAACTTCGAAGCACTGCACTGGCTGATCGAACACGGGAAGCATCTGCCACCGCACGCGGAGTCGATGCGGGTCACGTTCGAGGCCGGGATTGCCTACGTCGTCCTGGACAACCACATCGATCAGACCAGTCTGATGGCTGTGGTCGACATGGTGGTCGGGTTGCTCGACCGCATGCCCGGCGCACGGCCGCGGCACCCTGCTGCGACTGTTTGACGACGCAGTCATGGGAAGCGCGGCTCTGGCTCTGCGGAGGGCTCGGTAGCCGGCGGACCTGCGAGATTCCGAGAACCTTCGGGCACGAGGACCGTCGGCTTCCCGGCAGTCAGCGGGGCGTCACGGCGTAGCCCGCCAGCACGACCTCCTCCAGCTCCGGGTCGTCGTCCTCGTACGCGCCCTCGTAGTTGAAGCCGAACAGCTCGCGCAGGGCGGCCTCGGCCAGGTCGAGCGGGTGGAAGCGGAACGGGTACTCGTCGTCGGGGTCGAGGCTTTCGAGGAACTCCGGGTCGCCCGCCCGGTACTTCTCCTCGAACGGTAGGGGAGTGCCGACGTCGGCGATCACACCGCTGTCCGGGGAGAGGCTGTACGCGCGGCGCAGCGTGCCGTCCGGCTCCCAGATGGCGTACGAGAAGAAGTCGACGACGCTGTGCATGGCGTGCAGGTACAGGGTGCGGCCGGCGGCCTCGCGGACGAAGTGTTCCGGCAGGTCGGTGTAGGAGTCGCCGGCGGCCTCCCACGTGCAGATGATCGACAGGCAGGGGAAGACGCCGGCGTAGACGGTGCCTTCCGGCGGGTTGCCGTAGTGGAGGTTGCCGTCCTCGATCGGGCGGATGTCGTGCGCCGGGTAGAGGCGTTCCACGAAGGCCGCCGTGGCTTCGCGGTCGATCTTCGGTGCTGCGCGCAGGACCTTGCTGACGTCGTCGGATGCGTAGAAGAGCATCCAGTCCTTGGCTCCCATCTGGCCCCCCTCTGAGTCGGTTGTGATCAGCATGGCGGAGGGGTCTGACAATTTCCGGCGGGCAACGGGACAGGGGCGCTGACCGTCCTTTCAGGTGTGAGCACACCGAAGACCGACGCGCGCTCGGGCACACTGCACGACGTGGTCACCACCGAGGTGAAGCCGCCTCGAAGCGGTTTCACCACGTTCCTGCTGGTCGTGTGCGCGATGGCGTTCGTCACGGCGGCGCTGGTCAGGCTGCTCGGCATCGACGGCACGCGGTACATGATCGCCGCGACGTCGCTGACCCCGTACATCACCGTCGTGGGCCTGCTCATCGGGCTGTTCGCGTTGTTCCGCAAGAGGTGGGTCACCGGGCTGACGATGACCCTGGTGGGGGTCGTGCTGGTCGCGAACGTGGCGCCGCGGGCGTTCTCCGACGGACGGCCGAACGGGGTGGGCCAGCAGGTCAGGCTGATGACGTCGAACCTGCTCACCGGCATCGCGGACGCGGAGTTCATCGTGCAGGAGGTCAGGAAGCGCAACATCGACGTCCTAGCCCTGCAGGAGCTCACGCCGCAGATGGTGGGCGACCTCGACCGGGCCGGTCTCCGGCAGGTGCTGCCCAACCGGGTCTTCCTCGACGAACCGGGCGGGTCGGGCAGCGGTCTCGCCTCCCGGTTCCCGCTCTCGCGGCGGGACCTGACGCCGCCGGGCACTTTGCAGCAGGCCGGGGCGCTCGTCGACCTGCCGGGCAAGGACATCGAGGTCGTCTCGGTGCACCCGTTGCCGCCGGTCGTCACCGCGGGACCCGAGGCGTGGCAGCGGGAGCTCGCCGGGCTGCCCGCACCCGACTCGACCGGTGCGATCAGGGTGCTCGCCGGCGACTTCAACGCCACGCTCGACCACGTCGGCCTCACGCGGCTGCTCAACAAGGGCTACGTGGACGCGGCCGACCAGGTCGGCAAGGGGCTGATCCACACCTGGCCGAGCGACAGCGGGTTCTGGCCGCCGCCGGTCACCATCGACCACGTGCTGGTCGACTCGAAGGTCCTGGTGGACACGGTGGACGTGTTCGACGTGCCCGGCAGCGACCACCGGGCCGTCGTCACGCAGTTCGTCGTGCCAAGGCTGTGAGGGCTTCCAGCGCGCCGACCGGCAGCGACACCCCGCGGTTGTGCCGGATCTCCGGCTCGCGGACGTTGATCCGGATCAGCGCACCGTTGGCCGCGCTGGCCAGCTCGGCCTGACGCCGCACGGTCGGCACGGCGGTGCCGGCACCGATCTCGATCACGACCAGCCTGCGCTGGTTCCTGCGCCACGCCGTCAGCTCGTCGAGCTGCCGCTGGCTGCGGTGCGGGACCCAGCCCCAGTCGCCGAACATCAGGATGTTGGGCCGCGCCAGCCCCCCGCACGAGGGGCACGACGGCAGTTCGCCGGCCGCCCGCATCGTCTCGGGATCGACCGCGACGTCGAACGCGCACTCCCAGATCTCGTCCGTGCACGGTTCTACGCACTGGGCGTGGTGAATCGACCCGTGGACCTCGGCGACGTCCGGGAAACCCGCCTTCTGGAACTGCCCGTCCACGTTGGACGTGAACACGCGCGCACCCCACGACCGCAGCACGGCGAAGCCCTCGTGCGGCACGGTCGCGCGGTACAGGCCGAGCCGATGGCCGTAGAAACCCCACGCCAGCGCGGGGTCGTCCGCGAAGTGCACGGGGTCGGCGATCTCCTCGAACTTCAGCCCGAGCCGCTCGTAGGGCGGATACGCCCGCCAGAAGCCCTCGGTGCCGCGGAAGTCGGGAAGACCCGAGTCGACCCCCATGCCGGCACCGGCGCAGACGAGCACGGCGTCCGCACCGGTGATCAGCTCGGCGGCTCTGTCGTAGGCGTCCTCGATCACTGCTTGGGCTTGCTCCCCAGCACGACCTCGAACTCCAGCAGGTCGGCACCGCTCGACACGGGCCGTGCGCGCTCGCCGGAGTGCGCCGCCGCACCGGCCTGCCCGTCGCGCCACGCGACGAAGGCCTCGTCGGTCTCCCAGTGCGTGACGACGAAGTAGCGGTCCTCGCCCGCGACCGGGCGCAGGAGCTCGAAGCCGAGGAAGCCGGGCTGGTCGTCGACCGCGCCCAGACGGGCGGCGAACCGCTTCTCGAGCTCAGGGCCGTTGCCCTCGGGAACCTTGATCGCGTTGATCTTCACGACTGCCATGACACCGACTCTAGCGGCGCACACCGGCAGGCAGCAGGTACTGATCTTCCGGAATGCCCGACTTGCGGAACCACGCCGAGAAGAAGCCGTCCAGCGGCTGCCCCGACGCCTGCTTGAAGTGCTCCTCGAACTCCGGCCAGGAGGCGTTGCCGTCGCGGTGCTTGGTCAGCCAGGTCTGCAGCGCCTTGAAGAACACGTCGTCACCGACCTGCTTGCGCAGCGCGTGCATGCCCATCAGGCCCTTGTCGTAGACACCGCGGAACTCGTTGCCCTTGCCCATGTCGTAGAGCTTCGGCGCCCAGAACGCCGCCCGGTCGCGCCGCTGCTGCACGTTGTCGCGGTAGCGCTGGTCGAGGTCCGTGCCCTCCTTCTCCAGCCACAGCCATTGCGCGTAGGACGCGAGGCACTCGTTGAGGCAGATGTCCGCCCAGTTCTCGATCGACACCGAGTCGCCGAACCACTGATGGGCGTTCTCGTGCACGACCGTCTCCAGGTCGGCCCAGGCGGCGTAGATCGGACGGGTCTGGGTCTCCAGCGAGAACCCGATCTGGTCCGCGACCCAGATGCTGCCCGCCGCGCGCTGCGGGTACGGGCCGAACTTCGTCTCCAGGTACGCGAGGACCTCCGGGCCCTGCGACTGGATCGGCTTCTTGGCGGCGGACGTGCCGGGCGCGTAGGCGTCGACCACCGGTGTGCCGTTGGGCAGCTTCGAGCGCACGACCTCGAACTTGTCGATGGCCACGGTGGCCAGGTAGGTCGCGAGCGGCGTCTCCTCCGACCAGGTGAACGTCGTCCAGCCGCCGTCGCGGGTCGCGGGGCCTTCGAGGCCGTTCGAGATCGCCGTCCAGCCGTCCGGGACGCGGGCCGCGACCTTCAGCGCCGCCTTGTCGCGCGGGGTGTCGTTGGCCGGGAACCACGTCGTCGCGGAGTGCGGCTGACCTGCGGCGAACGCCCCGCCGGTGGACGAGATCTGCCAGCCGCTGCGGCCCAGCGAGGCGTCGTCGATCGTCGTGGGCTCGCCGCCGTAGGTGAGGACGGTGGTGAACGGCTTGCTCTTCGCGAGCGGCGAGGCCGGCGTGATCACCAGCTCGTGGTCGCCCTCCTGGACGAACTTCGCGGGCTGGCCGCCGACCTTCACCTCGCTCACCTTCAGGCCTTCGAGGTCGAGGTTGAAGCGCGAGAGGTCCTGCGACGCGGTCGCGGTGATGGTCGCGACGCCGTCGAGCTTCTTCGAGCCCGGGTCGTAGGTGATCGCCAGGTCGTAGAGCGTGACGTCGTAGCCGCTGTTGCCGTCCGTCGGGTAGTACGCGTCGCCCGCGCCCGCGCCTGCCTCCACCGCGGCCTGCGGTGACGTCTCCTGACGCTGCTGTTGCGCGGGGTCGCCGCCCGGCGTTCTGAACACCACGAGCAGACCTGCGACGAGCACGATCAACACGACGGCGATCAGGTACGGGCGGGCCTTCATGCGTTAATCATCCCTGTGTCGGTGGTGGAGTTCGGCGGAACGGGTCAAGGCGTACTGCTCCTGCACGGTCTGATGAGCAGGGCCACCGCCTGGTGGCCGGTCGCGCAGTGGCTCAGGCCGTTCGGGCGCGTGGTCGGCTTCGACCAGCGCGGGCACGGCCGCAACCCGGTGCGGGGACCGTTCCGCACCGAGGACTTCGTCGCTGACGCCGCCACGGCGATCGAGGAACTGGACCTCGGGCCCGCCGTGGTGATCGGGCACTCCATGGGCGGGCTGCACGCGTGGTGTCTCGCGGCGACCCGACCGGACCTGGTCAGCGCGATTGTGGTCGAGGACTTCGCCCCGGACAACAGGGGCAGGACGATCGACGAGTGGAAGTGGCTCTTCGACGCCTGGCCGGTGCCCTTCCAGTCGCTCGGGCACGTGACGTCGTACTTCGGCGCGCCGCTGTTCGCCGAGTACTTCGAGGAGCGCGAGGACGGCTGGCACCTGATCGCCGAGATGGACGACCTGTACGAGATCGCCGGCCACTGGGGCACGCGGGCGTACTGGGACTTCATCGACGCCGTCGAATGCCCGTCGCTCGTGATCGAGGCGGGCAAGGGCGGCCAGCTACCAGGGCAGATGCAGGAGGCGGCACGGCGTTCGGGAGGCCAGTACCTCTACGTCGAGGAGGCCGGGCACGTCGTGCACGACAGCGCGCCGTGGGTCTACCGGGGCGCTGTGGAGGCCTTCTTGAGCACGTCGATCTCGCCGGTCTGAGTGTCGACGATCGACACCTCGCGGACCTTCGCGCGGATCGGTTCGACCGGGAACACCTTCGCGAACGCGGCCTTCGTCTGCTCGTCGTCGAGGCCTTGGACGAGGGTGCAGTGGGGGATCCAGTTGCCCGGCAGGTAGTAGGCGCTGGGGTTCTTGACCTTGCTCGCGAGGACGTCGTGGATCGCCGAGTGGACGGCGAGGAGTTCGTTGTCGACCACCGCGCCGAGCATCAGCACGTTGTCCGTGGTGGAGAACGTGCCGAGGGTGTGCAGCCACAGGTCCGGCATCCACAGCCGTTCGAGGTCCTCGCGCAGCTCCTTGCGGACTTTGGGGCCGATGCTGCTCGCGGCGGCATAGGTCAGGTGCGGCCTGTGGGATTGTTCAACACCCAGATCGTTCAACAATCCAACGATGCTACGTTCCGCCTCGGCGTCGAAGAAGGCGACGAGAGAGTGCATCAGGCTGTCTCCTTGTTGGATTGTTGAACAATCCCTTCACCTGGCAGGTGGAAGAGGCCGTCGGCGGATTGTTCAACAAGTCCATCACTCAACAAGGACACAAGGCACTTCTCGCGCTGGGTGATGTCGTTCCAGACGATGTCGAGCTGCATCTTGGGCACCGGTCCCGGCGCACCCCGCAGCACGTCCAGCAGCCTGCCCCGCACCTGGCGGTCGGTGCCGGCGAACTTCTGCACCTTCTTCTCCGGCCCCGCGTAGGCGGGCCGCCCGGCCAGCTGCCACGCGCACTCGGCGAACAACGGGCAGTCCGCGCACTTCTGGTTCTTCGCCGTGCAGATCAACGCGCCGAGCTCCATCAGCGCCGCCGAGAACACCGCGGCGTCCTCCTGGCCCTCGGGCAGGATCGCCTCGACGTCACGCAGATCGCGCTTGGTGGACGGCGGCCCCGCGTCCCCAGCACCGTGCACGGCCCGCGCGACCACGCGCCGGACGTTCGTGTCGACGACGGCGCACTTCTGCCCGTACGCGAACGTGGCCACCGCACGAGCCGTGTAGCTGCCGATGCCGGGCAACGACTCCAGCGTCTCGATGTCCGACGGCACAACGTCGCCGTGGTCGCGGGCGATGGCCGTCGCGGCCTCGTGCAACCGCATGGCGCGCCGCGGGTAGCCGAGCTTGCCCCACATCCGCAGAACCTCACCCTGCGAGGACGCCGCCATCGCGGAAGGCACCGGCCAGCGTGCCAGCCACTCGTGCCAGATCGGTTCGACGCGGGAGACGGGCGTCTGCTGCAGCATGATCTCGCTGACCAGCACACCCCAGGCGGTGCAGTCGGGACGGCGCCACGGCAGGTCTCGGGCCGCGGTGTCCCACCAGCCCAGCAGCAACTCGTGATTCATCGCCGCCATTGTCGCAAACGCACGCGGGGCCCTTTCGTACTCTCATGCAGTACGAAAGGGCCCCGCGTGCGGAGAAATCAGGCGGCGGCGGTCTCGGCGGCGTCTACCTCGCGCAGTTCACCGGTGTGCACGTCGTAGACGAACCCGCGGATCTTGTCGGTGTGCGGGATGAACGGGCTGCGCCGCAGCCGCGCCATCGACCCGCGCACGCTCTGCTCGACGACCTTGAACGCCTCGACGGCCCAGGTCGGGCGCAGACCGGTGTCGGCCTCCAGCTCGTCCTTGAAGTCGTCCTCGGTCACCATCTCCAGGCCGCAGTTCGTGTGGTGCACGAGCAGGACCTCACGCGTGCCGAGCTTGCGCTGGCTCAGCGCGAGCGAGCGGATCGCGTCGTCGGTGACGACACCACCCGCGTTGCGCAGCACGTGCGCCTCACCCTGCTTCAAGCCGAAGATCTCGAACACCCGGATGCGCGAGTCCATGCAGGTCAAGATCGCCACCTGCAGGGACGGCTTCGCGGACGAACGGTCTCCGGGAACCACGTTCCCGAGCTCGTAGTTCCGCTTGAGCAGTTCGTCGATCGCGGTCATGTGACACACCTCCATGGCCTACCGGCGGACCCCGCGTCGATTGGAACCGGAGTTAGCGCACGTTCACAAGGGGTTTCGCTCAATATCACGTTCACCGGATCGAGCGATGCTCGCCTCCCGCTGGATCAGACCTGGTCGAGCTACGTTCGGGCCGTGATCGAGCCCACTGGTCCGCTGCCGTCCACGGTGTACTGGCGCCGCCGCCTCGCCGCGATCGGGGCCGCGCTGGTCACACTCCTGCTCGTGATCTGGATCGTCGGGATGTTCGGCTCCGACGCCGAGACCGGGCAGTCCACGAACGCCGCCGCGGCGTCCTCCTCGAACCCTCCGCCGAGCATGTCCGAGAGCCCCGCGGCCGGGTCGTCCTCCTCCGCGACCCCGCCGCCCTCACCGACGGAGACCACGCCGCCGCCCCCGCCTCCCGGGCCGCCGCAGCCGTGCCCGGACGACGTGATCGGGGTCGTGGCGAAGGCGAACAAGCCCTTCTACACCGTCGGTGACCAGCCGGAACTGTCCATGGACGTCGTCAACACCGGTCCGGTGCCGTGCATCAGGGACATCGGGCGCCAGCACCGCGAGCTCACGGTGCTGACCGCGGACGGCGCAACGGTGCTGTGGTCGAGCAACCACTGCCTCTCGGCGGTGGGCACGGAGACCCGCGTGATGCAGCCGAAGGAGACCTTCAACTACGGCACGAAGTGGGCGGGTTCCACCTCGAAGCCGGGGTGCGGGGCCCACACGAGGGTCGGCCCTGGCGACTACCTGCTGGTGGCGAAGCTGGCCGGGAAGGCCAGCTCACCCACCCTCTTCAGGCTGCAGCACTGATCACGGCCCGAACCAGCGCTCCTCGGCACCGCCGCGCGGCCCGGCCGACGTCTTGCCGATGATCAGCTCGGTCGCGAGGTTCACCGACCGCGGCCGCGAGCGCTCGTTCGTGTCGAGCAGCAGCTTGCCCGCCGCCCGGCCCTTCTCCAGCACCGGCTGACGGACCGTCGTGAGCCCGGCCTCCTCGCCGGCGCGGATGCCGTCGAAGCCGGTCACGGTGATGTCGTGCGGCACGCGCAGGCCGCGGCGGCCCGCCTCGGTCATCGCGCCCAGCGCCAGGACGTCCGAGGTGCAGATCAGGGCGGTGACCTGCGGGTCGCGGTCGAGGACCTGGGCCGCGCCGGACGCGCCGGAGGCCGTGTTGTGGTCGAAGCGCTCGACGACTGGCACCTGCGACCAGTCGACGCCGGCCTCGCTGAACGCCTCGGCCAGGCCGGACAGGCGGTTGCGCTGCACGTGGAAGTGGGCGGCGTGCTGACGGTCCGGCGTCACGAAGCCGTCGTTGCGATCACGCGCGAGACGCATGCACACGACGCCGATGCGGCGGTGGCCCAGGCCGATCAGGTGCCTGGCGAGTTCGTACATCGCGCCGCGGTCGTCGATGCCGACGCGGTCCACGGTGCCGAGGTCAGGCTGGTCGCAGACGACGGTGGGCACCGGGCGCTCCAGCACGGCGGCGAGGTGCGGGTCGTCGTCCGGCACCGAGTAGACGACGAAGCCGTCGACGCCGGCGCGGTGGACGGACGCGACGTCCTCGCGTTCGGGGTTCGCGGGCACCAGCAGCAGGCCGGTGCCGGCGTCCTCGCACGCCAGGGCGAGTCCTTCGAGGAAGCCGATGGCCGCCGGGTCGCGGAACGCGTAGGAGAGGTTCTCGGTGAGCAACAGGCCCACCGCCCCTGCTTTGCGCGTGCGCAACGAGCGCGCCACAGGATCCGGGCCGGGATAACCCAGCCTTCGGGCCGTGTCCAACACCCGCCGACGCAGCTCGGGCGAGAGCTGGTCGGGCCGGTTGTACGCGTTGGACACCGTTGTCCGGGAAACGCCCAGCTCAGCGGCCAGAGAGGCCAACGTTGCCGGACGTCGCACATGCATCGACCGCGCCATGAAAGGACCGTAACGGTTCAGAACCAATACGTGAAGTCAGGGTGACCTGCGTCCCTCAAATGACGCATCCGCGCTGGTTGGCCCATCTGCCTTGTTCAGAAGTTGGTCCAGACCAATTAGGGCAACCGGTCATCTGGTTTCGCGGGCGCAGACGATTCCCTGACGACGAGCCGCGGCCGGAAGACGCGGGTGTAGTTGTCGGTGCTCTGCCTGCGGCGATCCGGGTCCAGGCGGAGCACGAGCTCGTCGATCGCGGCCGCCGCCATCTCCTCGATCGGCTGTGCGAGCGTGGTCAAAGCGGGCGACGAGTAGGCAGCCAGCGGAATGTCGTCGAACCCGACGACCGACAGCTCCTCGGGTATCGAGATCCCCCTTTGGTGTGCCTCGCGCATGACGCCGAGCGCCATGTGGTCGGAGGAGCAGATCACCGCGGTCGGGGTCACCGTGTCGAGCAACCGCGCCACGGCCTGACCGCCGCCCTCCGCGCTGAACGGCGCGTGCGAGACGTACTCCGAACCCGCCGGCAGGTGGTCCTCTTCGAGCGCCGCCGCCCAGCCGGCGCGCTTCAGCCGGGACGGCAGCGAGCGAGCGGGGCCCGAGACGAACCCGATCCGCCGGTGCCCGAGCTCGATCAGGTGCCTGGTCGCCATGTAGCCCGCGAGCTGCTCGTCGACCGTCACGTCGGGCACGTCCAGTGCGGGCGTGGCGCCGTTCAGGAAGACCATGTGGACGCCGTCCGCGAGGAGCTTCGCGTAGTAGCTCGGGCGTGGCGCCTGACCGAGCGGCACCTCGACGTTGGTGATCTCCGGCGACACGAACACCATGCCCTCGACCCCGCGGGCCAGGAGCATCCGGACGTACTCCTCCTCGCCCATGGGGGCGCCGCTGCGGGTGTTGCACAGCAGCGACGAGTAGCCCAGGCGTGCGGCCCGCGTCTCCAGCGCCTCGGCGAACGCGGGGAAGACCGGGTTCGAGAGCTCCGGCACGAGGAGGCCGATCACGCCGGTGCGTTGCAACGCACCGAGGCCGCGCGGGGTGTACGGCATCTCCGCGAGGACCGACAGCACCCGCTGCCGGGTCTCCTCGTTCACACCTGCGCGCCTGTTGAGAACACGGCTGACGGTCGAGATGGACACCCCGGCTGCCCTCGCGATCTCGGACAGTCCGGACACGTTGCCTCCCAGCTCAGATCAGGTTCCGCGCAAGCCTGCCGCGTTCAGAAAAATTTTGCAACGCGTGTTTGCAAGACAGGGCCGTTACGGCTTGGTTACGGTCCATGTCTTGACCTGACCATGGTTCTGGTAGTGAAATCGCCCGCAACATTCTCGCAAAACCTTGCAAGACCCTCGTCTCACTCGGAGATGAGGCCCCAGCTGGAGGGAACGGCAGCAACGATGCGACGGACAACCCTCGTGACCGCCATGGCGACGGGTGTCGCCCTCGTGCTCACCGCCTGCGGAAGCGGTGGATCGAGCAGCAACAGCGGATCCGACTCGGGCGAAGTGACCTTCTGGGACACCAGTGGTCCCAACGAGAGCCCGGTGTTCAAGAAGATCGCGGAAGGCTGTGCCACCAAGGACGGCTACAAGGTCAATGTCGAGACGCAGGCGTTCGACGGCGCGCTCAACAACTACAAGACCGCGGCCCAGGGTGGTCAGGGGCCTGACGTCTTCCGCTCCGAGGTCGCGTGGGTGCCGCAGCTCGCGAAGCTGGGCTACGTCGCCGACCTGTCCGACACCGACCTCGCGAAGGACACCTCCGACTTCCTGGAGGCCCCGCTGGGCTCCACGAAGTACGAGGGCAAGACCTACGCGGTGCCGCAGGTGACCGACTCGCTCGCGTTGCTCTACAACAAGAAGAAGCTCGCCGACGCCGGTGTCGAGCCGCCGAAGACGTGGGACGAGCTCAAGGCCGCTGCCGCCAAGCTGGGTGGCGAGAAGTCGTTCTTCCTCAACAACGACGCGTACTACGCGCTGCCGTTCATCTACGGCGAGGGCGGCGACCTGGTCGACGCCTCCGCCAAGAAGATCGTCGTGAACTCCCCGCAGAACGTGAAGGCGCTGGAGACCGCGAAGGGCCTGCTCGACGCCAAGGCCGCCACCACGGCGCTGGACGCGACGAACTCCTACTCGAACATGCAGGCCGCGTTCACCAGCGGTGAGGCCGCCATGGTCATCAACGGTCCGTGGGCCGTCGCCGACTACCTCAAGGGCGCCGCGTTCACCGACAAGGCGAACCTCGGCATCGCGCCGGTTCCCGGCCCGTCCGCCGGCAAGGGCAGCGCCCCGGTCGGTGGCCACGACTACGTGATCCGCCAGGGCACCAAGGCGAAGCAGTCGTCCATCAAGTTCATCCAGTGCATGGCGTCGGTCGAGTCGCAGGCGACCATCGCCAAGGAACTGGGTCTGCTGCCGACCCGCAAGTCGGCCTACCAGAACGCCGACGTCAAGGCCAACGAGGTCGTGGCGGCGTTCGAGCCGGTCACCAAGGTCGCGCACGAGCGTCCGTGGATCCCCGAGGGCGGCGAGCTGTTCGACCCGCTGAAGGTCGGCTACGCGGACTTCCTGGCCGGCAAGAAGGACGCCAAGACGGCTCTTGACGACGTCGCGAAGGCGTACAAGGAGAAGGTCGTCACCGAGTACTCGATCGGCTGATCGTGTTGAACGGCCGGGGCCTCACCGCCCCGGCCGTTCGCCGGAAGGAGAGTCTCGGTGCGTCGGTTCCTGGACAGGTACTGGTACGCGTATGCGATGGTGCTGCCGGTCGTGGTGGTCATCGCGGTGTTGGTGCTCTACCCGCTCGCACAGGGCGTGTTCTTCACCTTCACGAACATCAACGAAGGCAACATCGCCAACCCGATCCTCGATCGGCCGGCCACCTACGACGTGGTGGGCTTCAAGAACTACCTCAACGTGCTGTCCGGCGGAGAGTCGTTCGGCGCGTTCTGGGACACGCTCGTCCGCACGCTGATCTGGACCTTCTCGTGCGTGTTCCTGCACTACACCGTCGGCCTCGGCCTGGCGATGCTGCTGAACCGCCAGGTGCGCGGCCGTGCGCTCTACCGCGTGATGCTGATCCTGCCGTGGGCCGTGCCCGCGTTCATCAGCGCGTTCGCGTGGAAGTACATGTTCAACGCGCAGTACGGGATCATCAACCAGCTCCTGCGCTCGGTCGGCCTGCCCGACCCGGTGTGGCTCGGCCAGTCGAACTGGGCGCTGGTCTCGGTGATCATCGTGAACGTCTGGCTCGGCGTCCCGTTCATGATGGTGGCGCTTCTCGGTGGCCTGCAGTCGATCCCGGGCGACCTCTACGAAGCGGCCGAAATGGACGGTGCCACGCCGTGGCAGCGGTTCCGGCACGTCACCCTGCCCGGCCTGCGTTCCGTGTCGTCGACGGTGGTGCTGCTCGGCATCATCTGGACGTTCAACATGTTCCCGGTGATCTACCTGATCGCCGGCCCGAACCCGAACGCCCGGATCCTGGTCACCTACGCGTTCGAGCGGTTCTTCTCCGGCGCGTCCCGCGACTACGCCATCGCGTCGACCTACGGCGTGCTGATCCTTTCGGTGTTGTTGGTGTTCGCCACGATCTACCGGCGAGCGCTGCGCAAGCAGGGCGAGGTGTGGTGATGACGCTCGACGCTTCGTCCCTGAAGGTCGTTCAGGCCACGGGAAACCGGCTGCGCAGGACCGACCGGTCCAAGGGCGCCTCCATCGCCCTGCACGCCACGCTGATCGTCGCGTCGATCATCGCGGTGTTCCCGGTCTTCTGGGTGTTCGTCACCTCGCTGAAGCCGGACGCCCGCGCGGTCGAGCCGACGCCGAAGTTGTTCAACGAGTCCTCTTGGGACAACTACACCCGCGTGCTGTCGGGCGAGAAGGGCGACTTCATCGCCTGGTTCGGCAACTCCGTGGTGATCGCCCTGATGACCACGGTGATCGGTGTCTTCATCTCGGCCACCGCCGGGTACGCGGCCTCGCGGTTCCGGTTCCCCGGCAAGCGCGGCCTGATGATGTCGTTCCTGCTGGTGCAGATGTTCCCGTTCGCGGTGCTGATCGTGCCGCTGTACAACATCCTCATCGCCCTGGGGCTCAACGGAACCTCGATCGGCCTGGTGCTCGTCTACTGCACGACCGCGGTGCCGTTCTGCACGTACATGCTCAAGGGCTACTTCGACACGGTGCCGTCGGACATCGACGAGGCCGGCCGGGTGGACGGGTTGTCGCCGTTCGGCGTGTTCTGGCGGCTGATCATGCCGCTGGCCAAGCCGGGCCTCGCCGTCACGTCGTTCTACGCGTTCCTCACGGCCTGGGGCGAGGTGGCGTTCGCGTCGGCGTTCCTGTCCGCGGCGGACGAGTCGAAGACGCTGGCGGTCGGGCTGCAGGTGTTCGTGCAGCAGAACAGGACCGAGTGGGGGCACCTCGCCGCCGCGTCCATCCTGGTCGCGATTCCCGCGATCGTCGTGTTCTACCTGGTGCAGCGCTTCCTGGTGCAGGGCCTCGCGTCCGGCGCCGTCAAGGGCTGACGGTTTCTCACTGGCTGGTCTCCCGCACCGGCCGATACCGCACGTCCACCTCCGAGTGGGGGTCGGCGGTGTCGAGCCGGTGCAGGTGGATCGGCACCCCACCGGGATTGTCGTAGAACCGGACGCCGTCACCGAGCAGCACGGGCGCGATGTGCAGGGCGATCTCGTCAAGGAGCCCTCGCTCGATCAGCTGACGGCCGATGGTCGGCGAGAACACCTCGAGGTCCTTGCCGTCCGCGGCCTCGAGCCCGATCCGCACCGCCTCGGCCACGTCACAGGTCAGGAACGTGACGCCCTCGGCGGGCGTCGCGTCCTCCGGGTGGTGGGTCAGGATGAAGAGCTTCCCCACGAACTGGCCGCCGTAAGCGGTGCTGGGATCCGGGAACTGGTCCCAGCCCTTGCGGCCGCCGAGGATGGCGCCCGTGCGCTCGGCGTAGCCGCTGACGAGCTCGGGTCGGTCGGTCGTGTGGGCCAGCCAGCCGAAGCCGTTGTCCGGGGCGGCCACGAAGCCGTCCAGTGACATCGAGAAGTGCAGTCGCACGTTGCCCATCGGGTCTCCTCCTGTGTTCGGTGTTCGGAGAGGTAGACCGGGGCGCCGTGGAGAACTCATCGGCCCTTGTGGACGTAAGCGCTTACGTTGCCCCGCAGCGAAACGTAAGCGCTTACGTCTGTTCACGTAAGCGCTTGCAAGCCCTAACGTCGCGTCCAGACAAGGGTGAAAGGTGCGTCACATGGCAGAGGTGTCCTACGTCAAGGCGTCGCGGATCTTCTCCGGCAATCCGCCGGTGCGCGCGGTCGACGAGCTCTCCCTCGAGGTGAGCGACGGCGAGTTCCTGGTGCTGGTCGGTCCTTCCGGTTCCGGTAAGTCGACGGCGCTGCGCATGCTCGCGGGTCTGGAGGACATCGACGAGGGCGCCATCCAGATCGGTGGCAAGGACGTCACGAACGTTCCGCCGAAGGGCCGGGACATCGCGATGGTGTTCCAGTCGTACGCGCTGTACCCGCACATGACCGTCGCGGAGAACATGGGCTTCGCGCTCAAGCTGCGCGGTGTGCCGAAGACCGAGATCAAGGCGAAGGTCGAAGAGGCCGCCAAGATGCTCGACCTCACCAAGTACCTGGAGCGCAAGCCGAAGGCGCTCTCCGGTGGTCAGCGCCAGCGCGTCGCCATGGGTCGTGCCATCGTGCGTGAGCCCTCCGTGTTCCTCATGGACGAGCCGCTGTCCAACCTGGACGCCAAGCTGCGCGTCGAGACGCGTGCGAACATCGCCGCCCTCCAGCAGCGCCTCGGCACCACCACGATCTACGTCACGCACGACCAGGTCGAGGCCATGACGATGGGCCACCGCGTCGCGGTGCTCAAGGACGGCCTGCTGCAGCAGTGCGACACGCCTCGCGCGCTGTACGACCGCCCGGCCAACGCGTTCGTCGCGGGCTTCATCGGCTCGCCGGCCATGAACCTCAAGACCGTCCCGATCACGTCGGAGGGCGCCAAGCTCGACGGCATCGTCGTGCCGCTGTCCCGTGACGCGATCGCCGCCGCCAGCGGGCTGGACGAGGTCACCTTCGGCATCCGTCCCGAGGCGCTCGGCATCGTGTCGTCGAGCGAGGAGGGCATGGACATGACGGTCGAGCTGGTCGAGGAGCTCGGCGCCGACGCGCTCGTGCACGGTGCGGTGAAGATCGGCGACGCGTCGCAGCGCTTCGTCGTCCGCGTCGACGGCCGCACGCCGCCGACCCTGGGCCAGCACGTCAAGGTGGCCGTCCGCGACACCACCGAGATCCACCTGTTCCACCCCGAGTCGGGCGAGCGCCTGGAGGCGTGAGTCACTTCGAAAAGCCCCCGGCGTGACCGTCGGGGGCTTTTTTGTGTCGTAAACTGAACTCGACAACGGTTTCCATTACCTGATCGAGGGACGGCGTGATGACTCTCCGCAACGCTCTGGTCGGCGCTCTCGCCGTCGCAAGCCTGGCCGCCTGCGGCACGACGACGCCTGCCGCCGACAGCGGCAAGATCCAGGTCGTCGCCTCGACGAACGTGTGGGGCAGCGTGGTCAAGGCCGTCGGCGGCGACGAGGTCGACGTCAAGGCCCTGCTGGACGACCCGTCGGCCGACCCGCACTCCTACGAGAGCAAGCCCGCGGACGCGGCACTGGTCAAGGACGCCAAGCTCGTCGTGTTCAACGGCGGCGGCTACGACGACTTCTTCCCCAAGCTGATCACCAGCGACGCCACCAAGAAGGTCGAGGCCTTCCCGCTGCGCGACAACCACGCGGAGCCCAAGACGAGTGAAGCCCCCGCGACCTCGGAGGCGCCCGACGCCGACGGTCACGACCACAGCGTGAACGAGCACGTCTGGTACGACCTGCACACCGTGCAGGCGGTGGCCGAGGCAGCGGCGAACGAGCTCGGTGCCATCGCGCCGGACAAGAAGACGACGTTCGAGAAGAACACCGCGGACTTCACCGCCAAGCTCGAGGAGCTGGAGAAGAAGATCGCCGGCATCGGCCAGGGCAAGAAGGTCGCCGCCACCGAGCCCATCGCGCACTACCTGCTCGACGAGTCCGGCGCCGAGGACGTGACGCCCGAAGCGTTCAGCAAGGCCATCGAGGAGGAGTCGGACGTGCCGGCCGCCGCGCTCGCGGAGATGAACCAGCTGGTCGAGGGCAAGCAGATCTCCGTGCTGCTGGAGAACACCCAGACCGAGAACCAGGTCACCAAGAGCGTCGTCGAGAAGGCCAAGGCGGCGGGCGTGCCGGTCGTCGCGGTCACCGAGACGCTGCCCGAGGGCGTGACCGGCTACCTTGACTGGATGAGCAAGCAGGTTGACGAGCTTTCGCGGGCGCTCAAGGCATGAGCGCGATCTCGCTGCGCGGGGCCCGGCTGTCCTACGGGGACAGAGTGCTGTGGGACGGGCTCGACCTCGACGTCGAGCCCGGTGAGTTCCTCGCGGTCCTGGGGCCCAACGGTTCCGGCAAGACCAGCCTGATGCGCGTGCTGCTCGGTCTGCAGCCGTTGTCCGCGGGCTCGGTCTCGGTCGCCGGCGGCAACCACGCCATCGGGTACATCCCGCAGCAGCGAGCGCTCGACCAGTCCATGACGTTGCGCGGCCGCGATCTCGTCGGGCTGGGTCTCGACGGCCACCGCTGGGGTCTCGGCCTGCGTGGCCGCCGGGAACGCAAGATCCGCGTCGACGCGGCCATCGAGGCCGTGGGCGGCACCCCGTACGCGGACTCGCCCATCGGGGTGCTGTCCGGCGGTGAGCAGCAACGGTTGCGGGTCGCGCAGGCCCTGGTCGGCGACCCCACCGTGATGCTGTGCGACGAACCGTTGCTGTCACTGGACCTCGCGAACCAGCGGGTCGTGTCCGAGCTGATCGACAAGCGGCGTCGTGAGTCCGACACCGCAGTCCTCTTCGTGACGCACGAACTGAATCCCGTGCTGCCGCTCGTCGACCGGGTCCTGTACCTGGTGGGCGGGCGGTTCCGCGTCGGTACGCCGGAAGAGGTCATGAACTCCCGCACGTTGTCCGAGCTGTACCAGACGCCGGTGGAGGTCGTGCGGGTGCGCGACCAGATCCTGGTGGTCGGCGCCGGCGCCTGCGAGGAGCAGACGCACCACCTGACGGCCGGGGCCGCGTCGTGAGCTTCCTCGACCTGCTCGAACTGGACTTCGTGCAGACCGCGTTGATCGCGGCCGCAGTGCTGGGCCTGGTCGCCGGCGTGCTGGGACCGCTCGTGGTGACCCGCAAGATGGCGTTCGCGGTGCACGGCACCAGCGAGCTCGCGTTCACCGGTGGCGCGGCGGCGTTGCTGCTCGGCATCGGCATCGGGTACGGCGCGCTGGCCGGGTCGATCATCGCCGCGGTGCTGCTCGGGGTGCTGTCCCGGCGCGAGAGCGACCGCGACTCGGTGATCGGCGCGATCCTCGCGTTCGGGCTCGGCATGGGCATTTTGATGCTCGCGCTCTACAAGGGGCGTACCTCCAACAAGTTCGGTCTGCTGACGGGTCAGATCGTCGGTGTCGACTCGACGGACCTCAAACTCCTGCTGATCTCGTCCATCGCCGTCCTGGCGGTGATGGCGTTCATCTACCGGCCGCTGTTCTTCGCGTCGGTGGACCCGGACGTGGCGATGTCGCGCGGAATTCCGGTGCGGACGCTGTCGATCGTGTTCGCGGTGCTGGTCGGTGTCGCGACCGCGCTGTCCGTTCAGGTCGTGGGCGCGTTGCTGGTGCTGGCGCTGATGATCACGCCGGCGGCCGCCGCGATGCGCCTCACCGCGTCGCCTTTGCGGGCTACGGTTCTTTCCGTCGTCTTCGCCGAGATCGCGGCGGTGGGAGGCATCCTGCTGTCGCTCGTACCAGCGCTTCCCGTGAGCGCTCTCGTAACAGCCTTGAGCTTCGTGATCTACCTGGTCTGCCGGGCCGTGTCCTGGCGACGTTCACGCAGTACGTGAGGTGATCGGCTTGGTCGCGTCGTCCTGCCGGGGTGCGGGCATCAGGCGCGGCGGGATGTCCAGGCCTGCCACCCGGACCTGGTTGCGGCCGTTCTCCTTGGCCTTGTACAGGGCGGCGTCCGCCGAGTGCTGGGCCGTGGCCATGTCCGGGCCGTTGTCCGGGATCACCGCTACGCCGATGGAGGCCGAGATCGCCTGCAGCGACTCGCCTTCGGGTTCCGGGGGCTGGATCTCGCGGCCGTAGAGGGTGACGACGTTGCGGTGCTTGTCGGTCGTCGGGACGGCCAGGGAGCCGATGGCCTCGCGGATGCGTTCGGCGATCGTCACGCCCTGGGCCACCGGGGTGTCCTTCAGCGCTACTACGAACTCCTCGCCGCCGTCGCGGCCCGCCACGTCTCCTGGGCGGAGCTTTTCGCGGAGGATTCGGCCCACTTCTGCCAGGACTGCGTTGCCTGCGGGGTGGCCCCAGGTGTCGTTGATGCGCTTGAAGTGGTCCAGGTCGATGACGAGGACGGTCATCGGTTCGCCGTCCAGGCGGCAGCGTTCGGCCAGGCGGCCCGCGTACTCGGTCAGGCCGTTGGTGTTCAGCAGGCCCGTCCGGTAGTCGGTGTGGGCGTCCGCGGCGAGGCGTTGGTGCAGCTGTTCCTGTTCGCGCAGCAGGCGTTCCAGGTGGGTTCGGCGTTCGCCCGCGCGGGACAGCAGGGCGTTCACGAGGATCACCGGGACCGTGAGCAGCAGAGGGCCCACCCAGTGGCTCGTCATCAGCATGCCGAGCATGGCGCCGGCGCCGAGGGTGCTCATTTCGAGCATGTTGTCGACCTTGGAACCCAGGAAGTCGAGGACCTTCGAGTTCGGGGTCACGATCTTGAAGGCGGCTGCGACGGTCATGACCTGGACGAACCAGTAGACGACTGCGGCTATCGCGAGGATCAGGACGAGGCTCAGGTCCGTCGGGACGTTTCCGGTGGCCGCCAGCGAGACGCCTGACAGGTGCACCAATGCCCAGGACAGGAGG
Source organism: Lentzea sp. NPDC051208 (assembly GCF_040682435.1). NCBI lineage: Bacteria > Bacillati > Actinomycetota > Actinomycetes > Pseudonocardiales > Pseudonocardiaceae > Lentzea > Lentzea sp. NPDC051208. The sequence goes on from NZ_JBFBAW010000009.1 coordinate 203,886, forward strand.
GTGGAGGCGAGCATCGAGGCGGTGCCGAAGACGAAGCGGTAGGGCTGACGGCGGGCGATCGGCTGGATCAGGATGCGCATCCAGATCGTGGCGATCACGGCCAGGCCGCCTGGGAGTGCCACGGCGGCGGCGAAGGTCCAGACCGAGGTGAGGTCGATGTGGGGGCCTGAGGCCTCGTTGCGGCGTGCCTCTTCGGCTCTGCGCACGACGGTCAGGTGGATGGTGATCGCGGCGATGAGCGCGCCGAAGCGCAGCCAGTCGTCGGTGGAGACGGCGGTGAGCTTCGTCAGGAGCCAGATGGCGGCTACGGCGACGGCCGCTTCGAGCACGAAAAAGTACGCGATCGCGCTGGGCGCAACGGTCCAAAGGTCCCAGTTGCGAATCGGAGTCAAGCCGAGTACCCGCGATCGCCTGCGATCAGTCAAACTGTTCTTCACCACGACCCCCTACGCTCATGGCACTTCATGAGCTAAGCCGCCGCTGACCAGGTCGTAGACCACCACGCTGCCGCTCGTCGCAACGAGGAGGTGTCCTTCCATGTGCAACCGAGACTTCTGAACGCCACCTTCCTGTACCCGGTTCCAAACTCGCACCCCGATCATCATGGTGCCTCTACAGACGGATATCGCTAATGGTGACCGTTCTGTTTCAGATTGCCACCGCCTTCGTGTCGTCGCGACCGCGAGCACGTCGCAAGGCGAAGGTGGCCTGGGTCGCCAGCAGCAGTCCGATTCCGCCCGCTCCCGCGATCGTGGCCGTCACCGATCCGATGGAACTGGCGACGACACCGGCCAGCGCCATTCCTCCGCCCTGGCTCGAGCGCAACGCCGCTCGCCCAATGCCATAAGCCCTTCCGCGGTACTGGTCCGGCAGCAGCCGCATCCACGCCGAACGAGCGGGTGTGTGATAAGCCCCGCCTATACCGGCGAACACCAGCAAAACGATCGTCCAGGTCAGGTTCGGGTTGAAAGCGAACATGATCAACGGCGCCAGCGACAGGATCGCCAGCGGGCCGATGAGACGTTCGCGCTTCGCCGGATCCCGGACGAGGCGGAAGAGCAGCGCCACGCCCAGCACGTTCGCGGCGGGTTCGATGGCGAGGATCAGGCCGACCGCCCAGACCGCGTTCAGACTGGCCGCCAGGGGGATCGCGAGTCCTTCCGGGACCATCGCGAGTCCCGCGAGCAGACGGACGCCCAGGAGCGTCCTCAGGCGCGGCTCGGACACCATCAGCGTCAGCACGCCGCGTGGTTCGTCGTCGGGTTTCTTCTTGCGGCCCAGCGGGTCCGCGGCCGGGCGGTGCTTCACGGACGTCTGCACCAGGATCGCCAGGGCGGCGAACGTGGCGGCGTTGACCGCCAGCGCCAGGCCCGGACTCGTGTGCGCGACGAGGAAGCCGGCGGCCGCGAGGCCTGCCATCTGGGCTATGTCGACGGACGTGCCGAACAGCGCCACCCCGTCGTCGTAGCGCTTCGGCGGCAGCACGTGCGGGAGGCTCGCCTCCTGGGCCGCGAGGTACGGCGAGGAGATCGCCAGAACCACCACCAGCAGCACGATCATCGCCCACAGCGGCATGCCGGGAATGGCCATCGCGGCCATGAACGCGGCCTGCAACCAGGCCGTCGTCACCATTACCGTGCGTCGCGGGAACCGGTCGGCGACCCAGCCGAGCAAGGGGCCCGAAATCAACGGCGGGAAGAGCGTCAGCGACCACGTCAGGGCGGTCGCGGCGACGGATCGTGTTCGTTCGAATACGAGCAGTGATAGCGCGACTGCCGCGAGCTGGTCGCCGGCGGTCGAAACGGTCGAACCGATCCACATGGCGCGGAACTCGCGCAAACCCACGAGCTCGCGGAGGGTCCCGCGGGTCGTCATGCGCGACCTCGCGGAGCCGCTGCCCGCGCGCGGCGAATCGGCACGTCCCGATTCGTCCTACGCCGAGTCACGTCGCCCCCGCCGGTGGTAATCAATTCCTATCGACAATCACGGTAGAAGCTGTCTGACCGTTCAACGTCTGTCCTACCACAGTGTGTACCTAAACGGAGCAGGGCAGTTACCTAAAGTAGTTACAATAGCGAAACGTAGACCTGATCTTCTTCACAGTTGACCTCGGGATCGCCTGATTGGCCCCCAAATGGTCACGTAGTGTGTCAGCTGGTGCCAAACGGTGCCCGCAGCTCGGCCAACCGGTGCAGCCAGCACCGACTCCAGCACGGCCGGACAGGCGAATTGCGATCTACGTGAAGGTACCCCGCGCTCGGGAGTGGCGCGAAATAGGCCACGCGGTTTGTCATCCCGATCAGTTGCGAAGTTCTGGCAAGTGTGGAGATCTCGTTTCCCCGCCTGCGTGACGAAACCGGTTTCGCAGGCGGGAAAACGATCACTAACGTCGGCAATGAACGCGCTTAGCGTCGCGCACCGGCCTATATCGTCAGACAACGGTCAGACAAGACCCGTCAGTAGGTTCAGCCCTTGGCCGCGATACGACGGCGACGGGCGACTTCGGCCAGCACGACACCGGCCGCGACGGACGCGTTGAGCGACTCGACGCCGGTGGCCATCGGGATCGACACGGTCTGGTCGCAGGTCTCCTTGACCAGACGACCGAGACCGCGGCCCTCCGAGCCCACCACGACGACGAGCGGGCCCGTCGCGAGGTCGAGACCGTCCACGTCGACGTCACCGTCCGCGTCGAGGCCCACGATCATCAGGCCCGCCTCCGCCCAGTCGCGCAGCGTGCGGGTGAGGTTCGTGGCCATCGCGATCGGGATCTGGGCGGCCGTGCCCGCGCTGGTGCGCCAGGCGACCGCCGTCATCGACGCGCTGCGGCGCTGCGGCACCACGACGCCCTGCGCGCCGAACGCCGCGGCGGACCGCACGACGGCACCCAGGTTGCGCGGGTCCGTCACGCCGTCGAGCGCCACCAGCAGGGGCGGCGCACCGGAGCGCTGAGCCAGTTCGAGCAGCTCGTTCGGGGTCGCGTACTCGAACGGAGGCACCTGCAGGCCGAGGCCCTGGTGCATCGCGCCGCCGGTGATCCGGTCGAGCTCGCCGCGGGCCACCTCCAGCACGGAGATGCCCCGGTCGGCGGCCAGGCGCACGGCCTCGGCCACGCGGTCGTCCGCGTCGATGCCCAGAGCCACGTACAGCGCCGTCGCGGGAGTGCCCGCGCGCAGACACTCGACGACGGGGTTGCGGCCCGCCACGGTCTCCGCGGTGGCCTTCTCCTTCGTCTGCCGGCGCTGCGTCTTGCTCGCGTCGATCTTCGCCGCCACCTTGGCCCGCTTGTAGGCGGGGTGGTTCGGGCGTTCGGTCGCCTTCGGGGTCGGACCCTTGCCCTGCAGCCCCTTGGACTTCTGTCCGCCGGAGCCGGTGACCGCGCCCTTCTTCGAGCCCGGATTGCGCATCGCGCCCTTGCGCTTGGAATTGCCAGCCACGGAAGTCAGTCGTCCTTCAAAGTCCACTGCGGACCGTCGGGGGTGTCCTCGACGGCGATGCCCGCGTCGTGCAGCTGGTCGCGCAGTGCGTCAGAGCGCGCGAAATCCCTGCTCTTGCGGGCTTCTTGGCGTTCGACGAGAAGTCGATCCACCAGGGTGGTCAACGCCTGCCGCATGCCGAGGTCGGCAGTCGACGCGTCGTTCCACTTCGGCGACAACGGGTCGACGCCGAGGATGTCAGCCATCCGGCGCACGCACTCGGCGGCCGCACGGGCCGTCTCGTGGTCGCCGTCGGCAAGTGCCGTGTTGCCCTGGCGCACCTTGTTGTGCAGTGCCGCCACGGCTTGGGGGGTGTTCAGGTCGTTGTCCATCGCCACGACGAAGTCCGGGCACATCTCGCCGCGCAGCTGGACCTGACCAGTGCGTTCGGCGACGCGGCGCAGGAACGACTCGATGCGCCCGTAGGACGTCACCGCCTCCTGCAACGCCTCTTCGGAGTACTCGATGTGCGACCGGTAGTGCGGCGAGACCAGGTAGTACCGCAGCTCCTGGGCGCGGACCAGCTCCAGCATCGCCGGGATGGACACGGTGTTGCCCAGCGACTTGGCCATCTTCTCGCCGGACATGGTGACCCAGTAGTTGTGCATCCAGTAGTTCGCGAAGCCGTCACCGGCCGCGCGCGACTGGGCCTGCTCGTTCTCGTGGTGCGGGAAGATCAGGTCGAGCCCGCCGCCGTGGATGTCGAACGTGCTGCCGAGGTAGGTCGTGGCCATCGCCGAGCACTCCAGGTGCCAGCCGGGCCTGCCGTCGCCCCACGGGGTGGGCCAGGACGGCTCACCGGGCTTGGCGGCCTTCCACAGCGTGAAGTCGCGCGGGTCGCGCTTGCCGCGCAGCTCGGTCTCGCCCTGCTGCTGGTCGTCGAGCTTGCGGCCGGACAACGCGCCGTACTCGGGGAACGAGCGCACGTCGAAGTAGACGTCACCGTCGACGTCGTACGCGTGGCCCTTGTCGATCAGCCGCTGCATCAGCTCGACCATCTGCGTGACGTGCCCGGTGGCGCGCGGCGCGTACGACGGCGGCAGGCAGCCCAGCGCGTCGTAGGCGTCCTCGAAGGCGCGCTCGTGCGTGTACGCCCACTCCCACCAGGGCCGGTCGTGCTCGGCGGCCTTGGTGAGGATCTTGTCGTCGATGTCGGTGACGTTGCGGACCAGCGTGACGTCAGCGCCGTCGCGGGCGAGCCAGCGACGGAGGACGTCGAAGTTCAGGCCGCTGCGGACGTGCCCGATGTGCGGCACGCCCTGCACGGTCGCCCCACACACGTAGATCGACGCCGTTCCGTTGACCTGCGGGTGGAACTCCCGCATGGACCGGCTCGCCGTGTCGTAGATGTGGAGGCTCACACGGGAATGGTACGGGCCACATCCAAAAGAGCATTGGGGCGGTCACTCGTCGGAACCGGGTTGACGAGCCGGAAGGAGCAACCGATCGACTCCGCTCCGCCGTCGGCCTCCTCGCTGTCGCCGACCATGACGGCGTCGCGGGGATCGACGCCCAGCCGTTCGCACGCGGTGGTGAAGATCTTCGGGTCCGGCTTGATGACGCCTTCTTCGTAGGACAGCACGAACTCGTCCACGAGGTGCGTCAGGCCGTGCAGCTCGAAGACGCTGCGGATGTCCCAGCCGATGTTGCTGACCACGGCGACGGGGACGTCCTTCAGGTGCTCCAGCGTGGCCCTGGTGTCCGGGTAGGGCACCCACGACTCCGGGTTCAGCAGCTGGTCGTAGAACGCCTCGGCGTCCGCGACCAGCGCGTCCTTCAGGACCCTGACGTGGACCCAGCGGTGGACGTCGGGGTCGAGGTCGCGGCGGTGCCAGGCGTCCACGAGCTCGGGGTCCATGCCGTCGGCGATGCCGACCGGGGCCGTGAGGGCACGCATCAGGGGACCGTTCGACTCGAGCTCGGGGTGCTCGAGCCGGAACAGCGTGCCGGAGAAGTCGAAGAGCGCGGCGCGGATCGTCACGCCCCCGACTCTACGTGCCGAACGGCTAGGTGGTCTGGACCTTTTTGAGCTCGGCTTCCACCGGCGACGGGTCGTAGGACAGCGTGAGCACCAGATCGCCCGCACCGCGCTCGCTGGCGGTCGCGAACTCCTCGACGAACTGCTCGATCTGCTTGAGCGGCTGGTCGGCGAGCTGCGCGGCGGTGGCGTAGAGGGTGGTGAACCGGTCGGGCGTCGTGGTGCCGCGCAGGTCGGCGGACCAGTCGAGCAGGTTCTCGTACTGCTCGACGAAGCGGTTGGCGAGCAGGCGGATCTTGTCCTTGTCGCCCGGCCGGCCCGCCGGACCGAACGCCCACTGCTGCTTGCCCGGCGAGAGCAGCTCCGAGATGCCGTTGATGATCCCGTCGAACGTGCGCGAACGCGCCGTGAAGTAGTCCAGCGCGTCGGTGTCCGTGGTGATCGTCCGCCCGGCCGAGGCGAAGCCCATCTCGTGGCTGATCCGCTTGTCCTTGAGGTTGCGCATGTGCAGCCCCACGGTGTCGGAGAACAGCTGGTACTCCCAGCCCGCAGGCGGCGCGGCGACCGCGGCCCCGACCTTCTGCGCGATCATCCCGGCCAGTTCGCGCGGGGTGAGACGGCGCAGGTCGAGGTAACCGGTGCCGATGCGCAGCGCCGGGAGGTCGGTGTCGTCGAACCGGACCGGCAGCACGTACTCGGTGTCCGAGATCAGCGCGCGGTCGAACGCGGACTGCCGCTCGTGCTTGGTCCACATCTTCCTGGCGTAGTGCTCCGACACGAACATCACGCAGAAGCGCGAGTCGTGGCGGTAGATCTGGTCCAGGTGCTCGATGAGGTTCTTGCCCCAGAGATCGGCTTGCTCGTCGGTGTCGTAGAAACGGCTTACGCCCAGTTCGGTGAGGTGGCGGGCCACCTCGTCGACGTAGGGGCGGTCTTCGCCGGCGAAGGAGAGGCACACGTCGTACTTGGGCACGAGGCGCATGGTAGTGGCGGGAACCACACCGCTGTGCGGGGAGTTGGACAGGTATGAGCCTGGGGTTCCTGTTCGCGATGTCGTTACCCGCTCTGGTGGCGGCGCTGTTCCTGCTCGCCGTGGTCGAGCGGTTCGTGCGGAACAAGAAGAAGGGCACGCCGATGGCCACCGCGGGCATCGGCGAGCTCGGTGCCACGTTCGAGGCGGGCAAGCGCGACGAACTGGAGTACCGCAAGGAGGAACGGCAGCTGCGCGACGACGAGGGCGACCACGCGCCGCCGCGAAGCCGGGTGGACCTCGACGGCGGCACGGCCGTGCTGAAGGTGCCGGCGCAGCGGCAGCCCAGTTAGGCGTTGCCGGTGGTCTTGGTGACCTTGACGCGGACGATGACCCGGACGTTGTCCGTGCCGGCGTCGCCGGGGTAGTCCTTGCCGAGGTACTTGTGCGACAGCTCGTTGATGAGCTCGGCGCCGCCCTCGGTCGTCAGCGACGCCTCACCGCGGAACTCGCTGTACTGGTACGGGTTGTCCTTGTTGATGACGGTGATGCTCACCCGCGGGTCGTTGCGCAGGTGGCGTTCCTTCGCGCGGCCGACGACGGTGGAGAACAGCACGTCGTCACCGTCGCGCTTGATCCAGACGACGGAGGTCTGCGGGCTGCCGTCCTTGGTCAGGGTGGCGACAACCGCGTAGTTCGGGCTGTCGAGGAGTTCGCGCTGCGTTTCTGAAAGCGTGGCCATGATCGTCAGGCTACGGGGAGGAGCAGGGCCGTCGCGATCGCTGCGATGCCCTCGTTCCGCCCTGTGAGACCCAGGCCGTCCGTGGTGGTGCCCGCCACCGAGACCGGGCCGCCGACCGCGTCGGAAAGCGTTTGCTGGGCCTCTGCGCGGCGCTTGCCGATGCGCGGCTGGTTGCCGATCACCTGGACTGTGGCGTTTCCCACACGGAAGCCGGCCTCTTCGACGAGGCGGCGCACCTCCGTCAGCAGGACCACGCCGTGCGCGCCCGACCAGCGCGGATCCGACGTGCCGAAGACGGCGCCCAGGTCGCCCAGGCCCGCCGCGGAAAGCAGTGCGTCGCACAGCGCATGGGAAGCGACGTCGCCGTCGGAGTGGCCTGCACACCCGTCGACGCCTTCCCACAGCAGACCGGCGATCCAGCACTCGCGACCTGCTTCGATCGGGTGGACGTCGACGCCCTGGCCGATCCTCACTCCTGGCCTCCGCTGAACAGTGCTTCCGCGACCGCGAGGTCGAACGGGGTGGTGATCTTCATGGCGTGGGGGTGCCCGGGAACCGTGTGGACCGGGACACCGTTCTTTTCTACGAGACCAGCGTCGTCAGTCGCGGCAATACCGGAGCGATAGGCGGCTCTGAGAGTCTCGGCGCGGAAACCCTGCGGGGTCTGCACGACCCGCAGCGCGGCTCGATCAGGTGTGGAGACGACCACTCCGACCTCGTCCACCTGTTTGATCGTGTCGGCGACCGGCAACACCGGGATGACGGCGTCGTACCCGCCGCGCACGGCGGCGACGACACCGGCGATGACCTCGGGAGGGGTGAAGGCACGAGCGGCGTCGTGGACCAGCACGATCGAGGTGTCCGGAATCACGCGGAGCGCGTGGTCGAGGGCGAGCCGCACCGAATCGGAGCGTTGCGCGCCCCCTGAAAGCACGTGCACCGCCCCGCCGGCCGGGGCCAGCGAGGCGGTTGCGGTGTGCACTTGGTCCACATCGGAAGGTGGGGCGGCGATGACCACGTGCTGAACCTGGCCCGACTCGAACAGACCCTGAACGGCACGCGTCAACAGCGGTACACCGTTGACCGGCACGAGCGCCTTGGGCATCCCGTAGCCCAGACGCTCACCTCGCCCTGCCGCGGGCACGAGCGCGACAACACTCATGTTCGCGACTTACATCCGATGCTCTTGTTGAAGAACTACGAGGCAGTGGCGAGAACTTCGTCGAGGAGAACCTCGGCCTTGTCCTCGTCGGTGCCCTCGGCCAGCGCCAGCTCGCTGACCAGTATCTGCCGCGCCTTCGCCAGCATCCGCTTCTCGCCGGCGGAAAGCCCGCGATCCTTCTCGCGCCGCCAGAGGTCGCGCACCACTTCCGCAACCTTGTTCACGTCGCCAGAGGCGAGCTTCTCAAGGTTGGCCTTGTACCGCCGAGACCAGTTGGTCGGCTCCTCGGTGTGGGGAGCACGCAAGACCTCGAAAACCTTGTCGAGCCCTTCCTGGCCGACAACGTCACGCACGCCTACGATTTCGGCGTTGTCAGCGGGAACCCGAACGGTGAGGTCGCCCTGCGCTACCTTGAGAACGAGGTACTTCTTTTCCTCGCCCTTGATCACGCGGGTCTCGATTGCTTCGATGAGAGCGGCACCGTGGTGCGGGTAGACGACGGTCTCTCCGACCTTGAAAACCATGTGTCCTCTGCCCCTTTCGATGCCTCCATCCTAACACGTCCAGCAACCCTCCGATTGCTGCTCGAAGATCCGTTAGTGCTGGTCAGGGCCATGCGGGGGGTTGACAAACCACCTGTTCGCGTGCAAGGTACGTCCCATCGAAGATCGACTGGCAGCCCGTCGCGTCCTCGATTCGGGTCCCGGTTAGGCTCCTTGCCTGGTGGTTGTTCCCTAGGAAGGACGCTGGAGCCGTGAACTCAGGAGTGTCTCGCCGGTTTATCGTGACGGCAGCGCTGGCCGCTGGCCTCGGCCTGGTGGCGGTCGGCTGCAGCGCCGGTCAGGTCACCCAGACCGACACCCAGGTCGCCGCCGTCGACGGGGCGAGTGGCAACGCCGGCCCGATCGCGGTGCGCAACGTCATGCTCGCCTTCCCGGCGCACGACAACCGGTACAAGGACGGCGAGGACGCGCCGCTGACCTTCGTCATCGCGAACTCCGGGGCCACCCCGGACAAGCTGCTGTCGATCAAGTCGGAGGCCTCCGAGGCCGAGGCCGAGATCGTCGGCTCGAAGGACATCCCGGCGCAGTACGCGCTGCGTGCCGAGTACGACGCCTCGAAGGCGCCGACGAAGACCTCCGCGCCTTCGTCCTCCGCCGCCTCGTCGTCGGTCGTGCCGACCTCAGGTGTCCCGTCGTCGTCCGGCTCGGTGACGCCGTCGTCCGGTGCGCCGTCGTCTTCCGTCTCGTTGACGCCGTCCTCGGGTGCTCCCTCTTCGGGTGCGCCGTCCTCGGGTGCGCCGTCGTCCGCCGCGTCCTCGACCGGCCGCCCGTCGAACTCCTCCGCCGCGCCGACGGCCGTGGACCCGGGCCTCGAGGTGCTGCAGATCCGTTGCACGCTGAAGAAGCTCAACCGCGAGGTCGTGGCGGCTCAGACCGTCAAGATCACGTTCCTGTTCGAGAAGGCCGGTTCGCTGACGCTCGAGGTGCCGGTGGCACCGTCCGACCACAAGCGCACGAGCGAGAACCACGAGTCCGGCGGGCACTGACTCTTTGGCCGCGCCTCCGGCGCGGCGGCGAGTTCGCCGGGAAGCTGGTCGTCCGTCCGCCGCTTCGCCCCGATTGGGCTTCGCCGAATCGAGACGAAGAGGCGAACGGACGACCAGCGCGAACTCGCGGCAACGTGAGCATGCGACAACGCCGCTCCCCTGAGTTGGGGAGCGGCGTTGTCGTTTTTTCAGGAGGCCTGGAGCATCGGGCGGAACTTGTCGCGGTAGGCCCAGGCGAGGCCGATCTCGGCGGCGACCACGAGCAGCGCCATCACCATGCCGCTGGGCTCCAGGAAGACGTGGAACAGGAAGATGTTCACGACCATCGGGGCCAGCAGCGCCAGCGCCAGCGGCACGAACCGGCCGATGACCAGCAGGACGCCGGCGAGCAGCTGGACGCCCGACGCGAGCTGCAACATGTACCCGGTCGCGTAGAGCGCGGCGCTGAACGCCACACCTTCGGGTGCCATCGTGCTGGGGTCAGGGGCGGGCATGAACATGATGAAGCCGTTCAGGCCCGTCGTGGCGAAGAGCAGGCCGGTCAGCACGCGGGTGACGACGGTGGCGTAGCGGCCGAAGGCGAACTTGCGGGTCTGCGTCGCGGAAGCGGTTGCGGTGCTCACGGTGTCCTCCAGGTGTGTCGTGTCCTTCTGCTGATGCGTCGAACGGGCACGACGCCGGATCGACAAACCCGCCGAAAAATCTTGGAAGTTTCTCGAAGATGCGCCTGACCTGCGCATTCACGTTTCTGTCTTACCCTTGCTCTAACGTTCGATCTGTGGCGAAGACAGCGCGGCCGATCTTCCGGTGTGCCGAGTGCGGGCACGAGGTGGCGAAGTGGTTCGGCCGCTGCCCCGAGTGCCAGGCCTGGGGCAGCATCGAGGAACGAGGCACCGCGTCCGTGACGCGGGTGGTGGCGGGCGCCCCGACGTCGGCGGCCCGGCCGATCGGCGAGGTCGACATCGAGTCGGCACGGGCGCTCTCGACGGGCGTCAGCGAGTTCGACCGGGTGCTGGGCGGCGGCCTGGTGCCGGGTGCCGTCGTGCTGCTCGCCGGTGAGCCCGGCGTGGGCAAGTCGACTTTGTTGCTGGAGACGGCGCACCGGTGGGCTGAGAGCCACGGGCGTTGTCTCTACGTCACGGGTGAGGAGTCGGCGGGGCAGGTGCGGCTGCGCGCCGAACGCACCGGCAACCTCCACCCCGAGATGTACCTGGCGGCCGAGAGCGAGCTCAGCGCGTTGCTCGGGCAGGTCGACCAGGTGAAGCCGTCGATGCTGATCGTCGACTCCATCCAGACCATGTCGACGGTGAGCGTCGAGGGCGTGCCCGGCGGCGTCACGCAGGTGCGCACCGTCGCATCCGGACTGATCGCGATGGCCAAGGAACGCGGCCTCCCCGTTGTCCTGGTCGGACACGTCACGAAGGACGGATCCGTTGCCGGGCCTCGGGTTCTGGAGCACCTGGTCGACGTGGTGCTGCAGTTCGAGGGAGACCGCCACTCCAGTCTGAGGCTGCTGCGCGGCATCAAGAACCGCTACGGCGCGGCCGACGAGGTGGGCTGCTTCGAGCTGCGCGACGACGGCATCGCGTGCGTGCCGGACCCGTCGGGGCTCTTCCTCACGCGGCGCGAGAAGGCCGTCGAGGGCACCTGCGTCACGGTGATCGTCGAGGGCAAGCGTCCGATGCTCGGCGAGGTGCAGGCGTTGGTGGCCAAGACGAACCTGCCCGCGCCCCGGCGTGCGGTGAGCGGCCTCGACTCGGCGCGGATCTCCATGGCGCTCGCCGTGCTGGAGAAGCGCGGCAAGGTCAACCTGTTCCAGAAGGACGTCTTCACCGCGACCGTGGGCGGCATGCGGCTGGTCGAACCGGCCGCGGACCTCGCCGTGGTGCTGGCGGTGGCGTCGGCGGAACGCGAGATCGCACTCCCGGCCGACCTGGTCGTGCTCGGCGAGGTGGGGCTGGCCGGCGAGATCCGGCGCGTGAACGGCGTCGGCAAGCGGCTCAGCGAGGCCGCACGGCTCGGGTTCAAGAAGGCGCTGGTGCCGCCGGACCACGGGCCGCTGCCGGACGGTGTGCGGGCGCTGGTGGCGCACGACCTGGTGTCGGCGCTGGAGGTGCTGGGGCTCAACAGGAGGCGCAGCAGCAAGGGCGGCGACGGCAAGGGCGACGACAAGGGCGACGGCGGCACCGGCGACGACTGAGCGGCCCGGCGCGTGGGTCTGCGCGGGCCGTGATCGAATACGTGGGTGTTGGGGAGACACGACAGCGAGATCGGTGAGTTACTGCGGTTCGCGGCGGCCATGGTGCCCCCGGAGGTGCGGAGCGCCGACCTGCTCGACTACCTGGAACTCGAAGAGTGGGAGCTGGCTCTCCAACTGCTGGGGGAGTTCGACGGTCACACCTGGCAGACACCGCGTTACTGGGCCCTGCTGGCCGAGGCAGCGGCCGCGATGGACCAGGACGACGCCTGGTTCCGGTGGCGGTGCGTGGAGTCGATCCAAGGCGTGCTGCGGGTCGAGCTGACGCTGGCCGTCGACGCGGAACCGTTGCAGGCCAGGGGAGAACGCCCGATGTGGGACGTCACGGGCAAGCACCAGCGTGCGGCTGCGCTGTGGATCGAGTCCAAGCCCTTGCTGGGGCCGGGTGAACGCGCCACGGCACGGCTGAGGCCGTTCGTGCCGCCGGGGTGGGCACATCTCATCCGCGGCGACGTGATCGCGTTGCTGGGCGCCTCGCCGGGCACCGCGAAAATCATCGAGAAAGTTCCGCCGCGACCCTGAACACTCGACGTGAGGGAGCGTCAGGGCTGTCGCTGGACGAGGCGGACGCGGCCATGAGACGCGGGGTACTCGGCACACACACAGGTCCAGTACGACTTCATGCGCGGAATGGAGCGCCTTTCGGACGGTGAGCTGGACGAGGTGGGCGACGTGCTCAAGCTCGCCGTCGCTCAGGTGCCGCCGGAAGCGCGTACCAGTGCGGGGCTGGGCCGGGCCGACATCGAGGACGGTGACCGGATCGTCTACCAGCAGTACGGCCAGGACCAGGGCACCGCGACGATCATCGAGAAGGTGCCGCCGCGCCCCCAGGAGCGCGGCGGCGACACATCACTGCGAGAGCAGCTGGGCGCAGCGGATCAGGCCCAGGTGCGAGTACGCCTGCGGGTGGTTGCCCAGCGAACGCTCGGCGACCGGGTCGTACTCCTCGGGCAGCAGGCCGGTGGGGCCGGCCGCATCGACCATCTGCGTGAAGAGCTCCTCGGCCTCGGTGCGGCGACCCGTCAGCAGGTACGCCTCGATCATCCAGGCGGCGCAGAGGTGGAAGCCGCCCTCGTCGCCCGGCAGGCCGTCGTCGCGGTGGTAGCGGTACACGGTCGAACCGGACCGCAGCTCCGCCTCGATGGCGGTCACCGTCGACTGGAAGCGCTCGTCGGCCGGGTCGATGAGGCCCGACAGACCCACGAACAACGAGGCGGCGTCGAGGTCGTCGCCGTCGTAGGCCGTGGTGAACGACTGGACCTCGTCGTTCCAGCCGTTCTTGAGCACGTCCGTGGCGATCGTGTCGCGCAGCGGGACCCACGACGGGTCCAGCTCGCGGCCGAACTGCTCGCCGAGCTTGATCGCGCGGTCGATGGTCAGCCAGCACATGACCTTCGAGTACACGTGGTGGCGCGGCGCGTGCCGCTCCTCCCAGATGCCGTGGTCGGGCTCGTGCCAGCGGCGGGAGACGGCCTCGGCCATCGCCTGGACCATCGTCCAGTCGGCGTCCGACAACGAACCCCGCGCGGTGGCGAGAGAAACGACCAGGTCGACGACCGGGCCGAACACGTCGAGCTGCACCTGCTGGTTCGCGAGGTTGCCGACGCGCACGGGACGTGAGCCCGCGTAGCCGGGCAGCGACTCGATGACGGCCTCAGCGCCCAGCTGGGTGCCGTGCAGCGTGTACAGCGGGTGCAGCCGCTCCGGGCCCGGAATGGTCTCCAGGACGCGGTGCAGCCACGCCAGGAAGCCGTCGGCCTCCGCGTACGAGCCCACCGACACCAGCGCGGCGGCGGTCATCGCGCCGTCGCGCAGCCAGCAGTAGCGGTAGTCCCAGTTGCGGACACCGCCGAGCTCCTCGGGCAGCGACGTGGTGGCCGCCGCCATGATCGAGCCGGACTCCTTGTGCACCAGGCCGCGCAGCGTCAGTGCCGAACGCAGCACCAGGTCCGTCTGGACGGTCGGCAAGCGAAGCCCCGCCGCCCAGTCCGACCAGTAGCCCGCGGCGCGGTCACGACGCACGGACTCGGGCTGAGCGTGCTCGGAGAGGTCGTCGGTGCCGCAACGCAGTTCCAGCAACACCGGAGCGCCCTCGCGCGGCCGGACCACGGCGCGTGCGGTCTCCTGCATGCCGTCCGAGGTGATCTCCCAGTCGACACCGGGGGAACGCAGCACCATCGGGTCCGACGTGCCGACGACGCGCAGGCCGTCGCGCTCGCGCAGCAGCCGCACCGGCACCTGCCCGAACTCGGGTCGCGGCGCGAACGTGATCACCGCGTTGGTGGAGCCGCTGATCCGCCGGACGAGGTCCGTGCGGTGCGAGGCCAGGTCGTGCTCCAGGTAGTCCGACACCAGGAGGCGCGACCAGCGGGTCTCGACGATCATCGTGCCCGGCAGGTAGCGCTGGCCCAGCGGCAACGAGCCGTGCTCCGGCTTGATCGAGAAGTGGCCGGCGGCGGGGCCGCCGAGCAGGTCCGCGAAGATCGCCGCGGAGTCCGGCTCGGGGTGGCACAGCCAGTTGACCTTGGCGTCCGGCGTCACGAGAGCCACGGACCGCTCGTTCGCGAGCATGGTCAGGCGCTCGATCGGCACGGCCTGGTCGCCGTGCAGCCACGCGCGGCGCTCCTCCAGGAGGAACGCCAGCACCGTCGCCACGTCGGACGGGTCGGCCACGTAGTGCTGGGCCAGCGACTCACCGGGACCCACGCGGATGCCGAGGTCGGGGCCGTGCAGGCGCTCGAACGCCTTCTCGTCCGTCACGTCGTCGCCCAGGAAGATCGCCGCGGTGGCGCCGACCTGGTGCCGCAGGATGTCGAGGGCGTGGCCCTTGTTCGTCTCGACGACGGCGAGCTCGATGACGGCCTTGCCCTCGGTGACCTGCACACCTTCCCAGGTGCACGGGCCGGAGCGGACGGCGTCGAGCACCGCTGCGCCGATGGCCTCGCTCGCCGCACGGCGGACGTGCACGGCGATCGACGCGGGCTTCACCTCGAGCTGCACGCCCTCCTGGCCCTCGACGATCTCTTCGAGGTCGGTCTCGATGCGCCGCAGCAACGCCTTGGCGTCCGCGTCCAGCGCGTGGACGAAGCCGACGTCGAACTCGGAGCCGTGCGAGCCCACCAGGTGGACCTCGCCCGGCAGGCGGGAAAGGGTGGCCAGGTCGCGCAGCGCGCGACCCGAGATCACGGCCGATGTCGTCTCGTGCAGCGACGCGAGTGAACGCAGCGCGTTCACCGACTCCGGAAGCGGGCGGGCCTGCTCCGGGTCGCTCACGATCGGCGCGAGTGTTCCGTCGTAGTCGCTTGCGACCAGCAGTCGCGGGGTCCTGGCCAGCTGCACGATGGCACGGCGCAGTTCGGCGGGGAGGGCCTCGGCGGTCAACGCCCCTCCTGGAGCACTCGATGGGTCATGGGATCTGAAAGGATTCAGACCGAGGTCTGCGTGCCCAACGCCTCCAGGAACGACCTTGCCCAACGGTCAACGTCGTGGGTGAGGACCTGACGGCGCAGCGCGCGCATCCTACGGCGGCCTTCTGCGGGATCGATGTCGAGGGCGGCCTGAAGTGCGTTCTTGACACCGTCCAGATCATGGGGGTTCACCAGGAACGCACTGGTCAGTTCTGCGGCGGCGCCGGCGAACTCGCTGAGCACCAGAGCTCCACCAAGATCATATCGGCAGGCCACGTACTCCTTGCACACGAGGTTCATTCCGTCCCGAACGGGCGTGACGACCATGACGTCCGCCGCGCTCATGAACGCGACGAGCTCCTCGCGGTTCACCGACTGGTGCAGGTAGTGCACGACGGGCTTGCCGACGCGGCCGAACTCGCCGTTGATCCGGCCGACGGACTGCTCGATGTCCTGGCGCATCGTCTTGTAGTGGTCGACCCGCTCGCGGCTGGGTGTCGCGAGCTGGATCATCGCGACGTCCTCGGGGTCCACGCGTCCGTCCGCGATCAGCTCGTACAGAGCGCGGATCCTGACGTCGATGCCCTTCGTGTAGTCGAGACGGTCCACGCCCAGCAGGATGCGCTTCGGGTTGCCGAGATCCTCTCGAATCTGCCTCGCGCGGGCCTGCGTGTCCTTGCGGCGGGCCACCGCGTCGAGGCCAGCGCTGTCAATCGAGATGGGGAACGCGCCGACGCGCACGGTGCGGTCGCCGACCTGCACGACACCGGGCCTGGTCCGGACACCCACGGTGCCGCGGCTGGGCTCCAGACCGACGAGCCGGCGGGCCAGCCAGAGGAAGTTCTGCGCGCCACCGGGCCGGTGGAAGCCCACCAGGTCGGCGCCGAGCAGGCCGCGGATGATCTCCGTACGCCACGGGAGCTGCATGAACAGCTCGACCGGCGGGAACGGGATGTGCAGGAAGAAGCCGATCTTGAGGTCGGGCCGCTGCTCGCGCAGCATCGCCGGGACGAGCTGCAGCTGGTAGTCCTGCACCCACACCGTCGCGCCCTGGGCGGCGACCTTCGCCGTGGCGTCGGCGAACCGCTGGTTGACCTTCACGTAGGTGTTCCACCAGTGCCGGTGGAAGGCGGGCTGCGCCACGACGTCGTGGTAGAGCGGCCAGAGCGTGCCGTTGGAGAAGCCCTCGTAGTAGTCCTCGACCTCCTTGGCCGAGAGCTCGACGGGGTGCAGCAGCAGGCCGTCGTCCTCGAACGGCGGCACCTCGGTGTCGGCGACGCCGGGCCAGCCGACCCAGGCGCCGCTGTGTGAGCGGAGGAACGGTTCGAGCGCGCTCACGAGCCCGCCCGGGCTGTGTTTCCACCGCTCGGTGCCGTCAGGCAAGCGCTCCAGGTCAACCGGCAACCGGTTGGCCACGACTACGAATTCCGCCCCGTTCTCGCCAATCTCCATGCTCACGGAAAAGAGGCTAGTGCGGACGCGTCCTCTCGGCGTGTCGTGTAACCCCCGTCACAGCGAGTTTCACTCCAAACGACGTTCGGTGGGTTTGAGAGGTCCAGACATGCGCGGACCAGCGAACTTGCGCTCCAAACGGCCCAGTCCGGTGCGCACCGGCTGTGCCAGATACTCGCCGAACACGACACCTCCGGCCAGAGCGAGAGCAATGCCACTCGCGAAGACGAGGGTGCTCAAACCGGCCGGATCGCCCTCGGCGGTGAGCTGGAACAGGCCCCGGTACGTCGTCCAGCCCGGCAGCAGCGGGACCACGCCGGCCTGGACGACGACGAGCGTGGGGATGCGCAACCGGCGGGTCATCGTGGCGCCGCCGAACCCGGTGATCGCGGCGGCCACGGCGGAGCTGAGCAGTGCGTCGAGCCCGAGGCTCGTCATGAGGCCGTACGCGGCCGTGCCGATCGCGCCGGAGATGGCGGCGGCGACGAGCGCGCGGGGCCGGGCGTAACAGGCGAGCGCGAAGAACGCACTCGTCGCCGCGCCGGCCGCGAACTGCATCGGCACCGCGGAGATCAGGGCGGGCAACGGGTCGCTGAGCCGGATGTCCAGTCCGAAGTGGACGGCCGCGCGGATCGCCAGCGCGACCCCGGCGATCAGGCCCGCGCTGAGCAGCACGGTCTCGACCGTGCGGCCCGCGGCGGTGACGTTGTAGCCGGAGATCGCGTCCTGCACGGTGCTCACCAGTGCGAGCCCGGACAGCAGCACGACGATCCCGACGGCCACGAGCAGACTCGGCCGCACCGGCAGCAACCCGGTCGAGTAGATCGCCAGCGCGGCACCCGTGCCGAGCGCACCGCCGACGAGCTGCTGGAAGAAGAACGGCAGGTTGCGGCGGTTGAGGATTCGGCCGACCCGGTCGACCACCGCCGTGATGACCGCCGCGGTGAGCGCGAGCACCAGCCCACCGCCCACGAGGAACGCCACCGCGGCCGCCATTCCGCCCCACGCGGCGGTGGCCACCCAGCGCGGGTACGGGTGCTTGGCGTTCGTGATGTCCTCGAGCCGTGCGTGCGCTTCCTCGATCGGACCCAGGTTGCGCACGAGGTGTTCGACGTCGGCGAGCCGCGTGTAGTCGAGACCGCGCTGCCGGACGACGCGGATCGACGTGATCGGCATCGCCTCCGTGCCGCGATGACACGACACGCTGATAGAGGTGTAGATCACGTCTACTTCGGTGTGCGGGAGGCCATAGCTCTCGGTGACCGAGAGAATCGTGGCTGTCACATCGGCCGCACCGGCTCCACTGGCCATTTGGACCTCACCGATCTTGAGGGCGAGATCGAGTACCAGGTGAACCGTGGTGTCATCGGGCAGAGCGGGGCCGTGCAGGCTGTTCGTGGAAATCTTGGGCACCTCCGTCGTGTGATCGTGACAGGGCCTTCGACTGTTGCTGTGTCGTCTGCCACCTCCGATCGGGCGACCCGAAAAGGAGGACATGATCACTGTCTGTTGGTTACCCTCCTGACCTGGTCAAGGCGGTCAGTGGGGCGCATTGATCCACTCGGTTGGTTGGTCTGACTCCTGTCGGAGCAATCCGATCACACTGAGAGCAGACCGTTCGCCGCAGGTAGCACCCGCAACGGGCGCTTACGATGTTCGCGAACACGGACCGGCCGGCGTAGCTCAATTGGCAGAGCACTCGCCTTGTAAGCGAAAGGTTAGGGGTTCGATTCCCCTCGCCGGCTCCATTTCGGCTCCCCGGCCAGCCATGACGGCTGGTCGGGGAGCCTTCTTGCTTCTTCGGTCCCGCGACAGGGATTCCGGCACTATCCGCATCGATGTCTGTGCGCTGCGTAGTCGTTTGGCTCGGATCAGTTTGGAAACCGGCTGCGCACCGCGCCGGTTCACCGATACGCTCGCCGCACATCGACCACGCAGCAATTGGGGGATTGCGGATGTCGTTTCTTCGTCTTGTCCTGGTCATGGCGACCGCTCTTTTGATGGTCGCGACACTGAACACCACCGCGCAAGCCGCGGAGAAAATCACCTACGTCAAGCGCACGGGTGAAGTGACGGCCCAGTACCTCAGCACCTGGACCAACATCAACACCGGCCGTTGTCTGGCGATCAGGGCGGCGAGCAACTACAACGGGTCGCCCGCGTTCCAGCACGACTGCGGGTTCGCGGACCAGGTCTGGAACCTCTGGTACATCGGCTACGACCGGTGGGAGATCCGGAACGCGTACACGGGCCGCTGCCTCGCTATCAAGGCAGCGGACAACTACAACGGGTCGCCCGCGTTCCAGTACGACTGCCTGGGCTTCGACGACCAGCGCTGGTTCGTCGTCGACGCCTACGACTCCGTGGGCCATTACCTGCACAGCTTCGCGATCAACAACTACACCGGTCGTTGCCTCGCGGTGAGGTCTGCGGACAACTACAACGGGGCGCCGGCATTCCAGCACGACTGCGTCACGTCCTACAGCGACCAGCAGTGGAAGATTCGCAACGCGTGAATCCGGAATCCGGGCAACTGAAGTGAGGAACAAGGCCGCGGTCGGTCGACCGCGGCCTTGTTCGTCAGCTTTTGCGAACGAGTCCGGTGAAGCCCGCGACGCTGAGTGTGGCGAACGACCACCCCAGGATCTGCACCACCCAGCCTGCTCCGGTCGCCCACTGCCCGGCTGGTCCGTTCGCCAGTTCGCATCTCGGTGTGCCACCCAGCTTCACCAGGGGGATCGCCAGATCCGCCGCAAGACTGATCCTGTTCACCGGTGAACACGCGTCGGCGGGGCGGTCCTTGGCCGGTGTCAGACCGTTGTGGGCGCTGGCCGTCCACACCAGACACAGCCCGAGCAGGAACGTGACGAGCAGGCCGATCACCGCCCTGGAGGGCCGGTAGCCGTAGCCGAGCGTGACGCCGAGAAACCAGTGCCACAGCTTGTTGCCGGGGTCGCCGTGCCGGCGGAGGTCCTCCTGCTGCGCGATCAGGACTTTGCGTGCGGTGTGCTCGTGGCCTGCGGCGCGGTGGACGGCGGCGAGTTGTTGGTACGGCTGGGCTTCGTAGTGCCTTGTGTGGTCACGCAGCATCGTGAGCCACACGGCGGTGTTCCGCGGCGGATTCGGATAGGTCAGGCCGTCCACCGTCACGGTGAAGACGCCGGCGTCGATCAGTTCCGACTCGCCGAGGTCGAGCCTGTTGCCCACGTCCGTGTTGGACAGGTCGACCTCGTAGCCACTGCCGTGATTGACGATCTTCGTGGACTCGATGACGAGCTCGCTGTTCACGGTGGCGTCGGTGAGGTCCACGGCGGCCTGGCTGGTGTCCGTCCTGACAGTGGAGTCCGTGATCGTGACGCTCGCGCCCACCTTCGTCCTGTGCAGAACGAGGGCTTGGCCGTCGTCGGCTCGCACTGTTCCGTGGAGGACCAGCCCGGCGCCGACGCTCGTGTCGATCATGCGGATCGTGTCGTTGCTGGTCGAGCGGGCGTCGAAGCCGACGAGCCAGACCTCCTGCGTGAACTGTGCGCCGTCGAGGAGGAGCGCTGAGCCTGCGGCGGCGCGCAGCACCGTCCCGTACATCCGCAGGTTCATGGCCGTGGCATCGGTCAGTGACACCGCCGAGTGCGCGCCGCCCGCCTTGACGAAGGCTCTGTTGAGCGTGAGGCCTCCGCTGATCTTCGCGTTGGTTCCGACGAAGGCGGCGCCCGACTCGTTGACGATCACCGCCTCCGACAGGTCCACGCCGCCGCCGACCTCGCAGCCGTCGAGCCAGACCCGGCTCGCGAACAGCCGCTCGGCGTCCACGCTGCGGCTGACGTGCAGACCGGACGCGAACAGCGGCATCGCGGTGGCGCCGGACAGCAGAAGCGAACCGTCGACGCGCGCGTTCTGCAGGTCGACGATCCCGGTGCAGCGGGTGCCCCGCATCGTGAGGTAGCGAGTGCGCAGGTTCTCCGCGTTGAGCTCCGGCAGCGTGGACCCGTCGAGTGAGAGCGCCGGCAGTTCGGCGCCGTACATCGAAAGCGGTTCCTCGAAGACGCAGTTGTCCAGCTGCAGTGCGGTCGAGGTGCTGATGAAGTCCAGATCGAGCGCGCCGGTGATGCGAGCACCGGACAGCAGAAGACCACGCGGGTCCACGGTTCCCGAACGCAGCAGGCCGCGGATCGCTTCGGCGCGCAGCACGTTGTTCCCACGCAGTGAGAGGTCGAGCACCTCGCCGGCCTCGGCGGCGCGGATCATGTCCTGCTCTGTCCTACTGGGACGTGACATTGTGGGACCCATGTCCTACCTCGCGGATAGCGCGCGCTACGACCAGATGACCTACCGGCGGACGGGACGCAGCGGCCTCAAGCTGCCCGCCATCTCGCTCGGTCTTTGGCACAACTTCGGCGGTGACCGGCCCTACGAGCTGGGCCGCGGAATCGCGCGGAGGGCGTTCGACCTCGGTGTCACGCACTTCGACCTCGCCAACAACTACGGTCCGCCCTACGGCTCGGCGGAGATCACCTTCGGGCAGATCCTGAAGGATGATCTCAGGCCGTACCGCGACGAGCTGGTCATTTCGACAAAGGCCGGCTACGACATGTGGGACGGCCCGTACGGGGAGTGGGGCAGCCGCAAGTACCTGCTCAGCTCGCTCGACCAGTCGCTGACCCGGATGGGCCTCGACTACGTCGACATCTTCTACTCCCACCGGTTCGACCCGGAGACGCCGCTCGAGGAGACCATGGGCGCGCTCGTGTCCGCCGTCGGGCAGGGCAAGGCGCTCTACGCCGGCATCTCGTCGTACTCGCCGGTCAAGACCCGCGAGGCCGCCGAACTGCTCCGGTCCGCCGGTGTGCCGCTGCTGATCCACCAGCCGTCGTACTCGATGCTCAACCGCTGGATCGAGCCGGAGCTGCTGGACACGCTGGAGGAGGTCGGCGCGGGCTGCATCGCGTTCTCGCCGCTCGCGCAGGGCATGCTGACCGACCGCTACCTCAACGGTGTTCCCGAGGGCTCGCGCGCCTCGCAGAACAAGTCGCTGTCGACGGACCTGCTCACCGACGAGAACCTCGCCCGCATCCGGTCTCTCAACGAGATCGCGAAGTCGCGTGGCCAGTCGCTCGCGCAGCTCGCGCTGACCTGGACGATCCGCGACCCGCGCGTCACGTCGGCGTTGATCGGGGCGTCCTCGGTGGGGCAGCTGGAGCAGAACCTCGCGGCCCTGCAGGCGCCGCCGCTGACCGACGACGAGCTGGCCGAGATCGACAAGCACGCCGTCGAGTCGGGCATCGACCTGTGGGCGCCGTCGTCCCAGGCGGAATGAGCAGGCTGTAGCGCACGCGGGGAGCTTTCGTGCGCTCTGACCGCACGCGGGGGCCCCGCGTGCGGTCAGTCACGCCGTGTGCCGGGGGAGGCGGATCGTGAAGACCGTCGACCCCGGCCGGCTCGCCAGCTCGATCGTGCCGCCGTGCGCCTCCACCAGTGACTGGACCACGGCGAGCCCCAGGCCGCTGCCACCGCGCTGGCGGGTCCGCGAGTCGTCCACCCGGTAGAACCTGTCGAAGATCCGCGCCTGGTCCGCCGCCGGGATGCCGGGCCCGCTGTCGCTCACCCTGATCACCGCCCAGCCGTTCTCGGCCGTCACCTTCAACGCCACGGCCGTGCCCGCGGGCGTGTGCACGGCCGCGTTGGTCAGCAGGTTGTCGAGCACCTGCCGCAACCGCGTCGGGTCCGCGGTCATCGTCACCGTGTCGGCGTCGACGTCCAGCACGTGCGACGGCCTGCCCGCGCGGAACGCGTCCGCCGCGGCTTCCGCGATCACCGAGAGGTCCAGCTCCTCCGGTCGCAGCGGTGGCTCGGTCGCCGCCGAGTCCAGGCGGGCCAGCAACAACAGGTCGTCGAGCAGCACGCTCATGCGTGCCGCCTCCGACCGCAGCTTCTCCAGGTGCTTCTCGCGTTCGCCCGGCTCGTTGGCCGCCGCGTACTTGAAGAGGTCCGCGTAACCGCGCAACGAGGTGAGAGGCGTCCTCAGTTCGTGCGAGGCGTCGGCGATGAACCGGCGCAGGCGTTGCTCTGCGGCCGTGCGCGCGACGAGGGAAGTGTCGATGTGCGCGAGCATCTTGTTGAACGCCTCGCGCAGCTCCTCGACCTCGACACCGCCGCCCCGTCCGTCCACGCGCACGGCGAGGTCACCCGAGTCGGTCAGGTCGTGCGACGAGATGTCGTGCGCGGTGTCGGCCATGTCCGACAGCGGCTGCATGCCCTTTCGGATCAGCGCCTGACCGCCCACCACCAAGGTGATCAGAGCGGCCAGGAACGCGATCACGCCGACCGTGACCAGCTGCGAGATCGTGCCGTCCCGGTCCTGCATCGGGGCGGCGCTGACCACGATCCACTCGTCCTTGACGACCTGGCAGGCGCGCAGCCGGAACTTGCCCTCGCCGCGCAGGTACTCGGTCTGGAACTCGTCGGCGGTCAGCGCCCTCTTCGCGAGGGCGTCGAACTCCTCGCGGTCCGCCGGCTGCTGGCTGCCCGGCTGTGGTTGCAGCTCACCGTTGTCGATCTTGTAGACGACGGCGAACCAGTCCGGCGGGATCTTGGTGATCTTGCCGTAGTTCTCGACCTCCTTGGCCGCGCCCTGCTGGCTGATCACCATCTGGTCGTCGAGCCGGCGGTCGAGGAAGTCCTTCATCGACGTGACCATGACCCAGCCGACGATCACGAACACCGTCAGCGCGAGCGCGCCGAGGCCCAGAGCGAGGCGGGTGCCAAGCCGCCAGTCGCGGACGGGCTTGAGCTTCATCGCCGGGCTCACTCCGCTGCTCGGCGGAGCACGTACCCCACACCGCGCACGGTGTGGATCAACGGCTCGCGGCCGTCGTCGAGCTTGCGGCGCAGGTGGGAGATGACGAGCTCGACCACGTTCGAACGGCCGCCGAAGTCGTACTCCCACACGTGGTCGAGGATCTGCGCCTTCGTCAGCACGGCCGGCGAGCGGCGCATCAGGTACCGCAGCAGCTCGTACTCGGTGGGCGTCAGCGTCACGAGCTTGCCGCCGCGACGGACCTCGCGGGTGTCCTCGTCCATCACCAGATCGGACACCTTCAGCACCGATCGCTTCCACGACGGACCCGTCGAGCGGCGCAGCACGGCCCGGAGCCGTGCCATCAGCTCCTCGACCGAAAAAGGTTTCACGAGGTAGTCGTCGCCACCTCGGGTGAGCCCCGCCACCCGGTCCGCGGTGCCGTCACGGGCCGTCAGGAAGACGACCGGCACCATCGCGCCGGCCGCTCGCATCCGATCGAGAACGGTGAATCCGTCCAGGTCAGGCAGCATGAGGTCGAGCACGACGATGTCGGGTTGGAACTCGGCGGCCTCTCTGAGGGCCTCTTCGCCGCTGAGCGCGGTCGCGGCCTGCCAGCCCTCGTACCGGGCGACCGTCGCGACCAGGTCAGCGATGTGCGGCTCGTCGTCCACGACGAGCAATCGAACCGAATTCCCCTTGTCCACGTGCTCATGGTGCGTCACCTGATGGCTCTCCCGCTCGATCGACAGGAACTCGACAGCGCGGGCAAAGCGGAGCCACAGCTCGAACGCACAGGATCGAGACCGGCCGACAGAGACCGCCTGACCGAGGAGCCCGCCGTGACGACCACCCTGCAGCCTCCCGTGCGACCGGCTTCGGCCGGCCGCGCGACGCCGCACAAGGTGCTGGCCAAAGCCGGCCTGTACGTGTTCCTCCTCGCCAACGCGGCCTTCGTGACGTACCTGTTCAACGCGGCGGGCGTCGGCTCGAACAAGCTGATCAACTTCGGCCGGCTCGCGGGCCTGTACGGCGCGCTCGCCATGGCGTTCCAGCTGCTCCTGGTGGCGCGGCTGCCGTGGCTCGACCGGCGCCTGGGCATGGACAAGCTCACCTCGTGGCACCGCTGGGTCGGCTTCACGATCTTCTTCACGCTGGTCGGTCACCTGGTCTTCATCGCGTTCGGCAACGCGGGCCCCGACGGTCCGGTCGCCGAGGTCATCCGGCAGGCGACCGAGCTGGAGGGCATCCTCCGCGCGCTGGTGGCGTGGGCGATCATCATGGTCGTCGGCACCGTCTCGGCCCGCTTCGCGCGGCGCCGGATGGCCTACGAGACCTGGCACTTCATCCACCTGTACACCTACATCGCGATCTTCCTCGCGTTCTCGCACCAGGTCGCGGTGGGCAGCACGTTCCGCAAGTCCGCGCTCGCGACCGGCTACTGGTGGGGCCTCTGGGCGTTCGCGCTCGGCTCCGTCCTCATCGGACGCGTGGTGCTCCCGCTCTACCGCAACTGGCGGCACCAGTTCCGCGTCGCCGCCGTGGTGCCCGAGGCGCACAACGTCGTCTCGGTCTACATCGAAGGCAAGGACCTCGACCGGCTCGGCGCCAAGGCGGGCCAGTTCTTCCTCTGGCGCTTCCTGACCAAGGACCGCTGGTGGCAGGCCAACCCGTTCTCGCTGTCCGCGGCGCCGAACGGCAAGTACCTGCGCCTCACCGCGAAGGCCCTGGGCACCGGCAGCGCGGACATCCGCAACATCGAGGTCGGCACCCGCGTGTTCGCCGAGGGCCCGTACGGCGCCTTCACGACCATGCACCAGATCAAGCCCAACGCGCTGCTCGTCGCGGGCGGCGTCGGCGTCACGCCGGTCCGCGCGCTGCTGGAGGAGATCAAGGGCCACGTCGTGGTGCTCTACCGGGTCAGCGACCCGCGTGAAGCCGTGCTGCTGCGTGAGCTCGAAGGCCTCGCACGCAGCAAGGGCGCGGTGCTGCGCCTGGTCACCGGTTCCTCGAAGACCATCACCGCGAACGGTCCGCTGCTCGGCCCGGAGAACATCGTCGCGCTCGTGCCGGACGTGCAGGACCGCGACGTGTTCATCTGCGGCCCCGGCGGCATGACCGACACGGTGATCACCAGCCTCGACGAACTGGGAGTGCCCAGCAACCAGATCCACGCCGAGCGCTTCGCGCTGGCCAACTGAGAGGGTCCGACGACGTGAAAAGGGCAATTCCCGTTCTGGCGCTGAGCGTGGCCGGCCTGGTTCCGGTCTGGATCTACTCGCCGGGTGCCGCGCACGAGGGCGAGATCAACGAGGCCGCCGCCGCACCACCGGCCCAGACCCAGCAGCAGACGACGGCACCGCGGACGACGGCACCGCAGACCACCGGCTCCGCGCCGAAGGCGACCGGGGCCGCGCCCAAGACGACCCAGCAGCAACAGACCACGCAGCAGCAGGCCCAGAACCGCACCGTGCCCGGCCCCGCGGTGAACACGTCCGAGGGCACCGTGCAGGTGCAGGTGACGTTGCAGGGCACCAAGATCGTCGACGTGAAGGCGTTGCGGGCGCCCAACAGCAACCCGACCAGGATGGCGCTGCCGCTGCTGCGAGAGTCGGCCCTGAAGGCGCAGAGCGCGGACATCGACACGGTGTCCGGCGCGACCGCGACCTCCGAGGGTTACAAGCAGTCGCTGCAGGCCGCGATCGACGGGGCGCAGTAGAAGTGGCCGTGCGGCGCGTCGAGCACATCATGGGGTTGCCGATCTCGGTGGACCTGCGTGACGGCGACGCCGCGCTGGCCGAGAGGGCCTTCGCCTGGCTGCGCGAGGCGGACGCCCGGTTCTCGCCGTTCAAGCCCGGCAGCGAGGTGTCCCGGCTCGACCGGGGTGAGCTCACCAGGGAAGAGCTCACCCCGGACCTCGTCGAGGTCCTCTCGCTGTGCGACTGGTACGAGCAGTCGACGGGCGGCGCGTTCACGGCACGGGTGCCGGGCCGCGGACTCGATCCGTGCGCGGTCGTGAAGGGCTGGGCCGTGCAACGGGCGGCGGACATGCTGCGCGAGGGCGGCGCCACGTCGTTCTGCGTCAACGCCGGCGGCGACGTCGTGACGGCCGGCGAGCCCGAACCCGGAAAGCCTTGGCGCGTCGGCGTTCGGCATCCCGATCTCGCCGACCAGCTCAGCGTCGTGCTCGGTGTGCGCGACGGAGCCGTTGCCACGTCAGCGTTGTACGAACGCGGGCAGCACATCCTGGACGGGCGTACCGGTCGGCCGGTCTCCGGGGTTGTCTCGGTCACGGTCGTCTGCGACGACCTCGCGATCGCGGATACCACTGCCACAGCAGCGTTTGCGCTGGGCAGGGACGGGATCGAGTGGGCTGCGGCGCAGGAGGGCTGCGAGATCTTCATCGTCGACGAAGATCGTCGGGTGTACTCCAGTCCTGGACTTCCCGTACACATCTGTTAACATGCTCGCCCAACGGAGCCTTGACTCCGGGGCATGATTTCGTTGATCAAGAGCTGGATCGGAGCTCGCGCTCGGGGCAAGACCCGGCCTGCTGTCGACCAACTACTCGTGCGGAAGAGCCTGCTGCGGCGCGAATTCGGGAGCGCGCTGCGGTGGGCTCTTCCTGTTGATGAGGGGAGCTTTCATAAACCTCAGGTTTGTGAAAGCTCCCCTCATCAACAGCCTTCTACGCGTAGCGGTCCTCGTTGAAGTCCAGGTTCACCGCGGACGAGCCCAGGTCGCGGCCCATCGCGTCCAGGACGTCGACCATTTCCAGGCCCATCAGCCAGTCGCGGGGCAGCGCGTCGGTGCCGTGCAACGCTCCGAGCACGTTGCCCGTCAGGGCTGCTGTGGCGTCGCTGCCGCCTGAGTGGTTCGCGGCGGCTCGCATGGCGTCCACGAACTGGGACGGCTTCGGGTGGGTCAGCACTGTGTAGACGGCGATCGCCAGCGCTTCTGGGCCGGTCCAGCCGCTGCCCAGGCGGTCTACGCGCACGGGTGAGGTGCCGTCGTGCTCGTCTGCCAGCACCACGGCGCGTGTCAGCACCGTTGCTGTGTACGTGTCGTCGCGCAGCACGCGGCCGATCACCTGGTCGATCGCTTCGCGCAGCGGCCTGGCCTTCACGGCCAGCAGGTGGACCAGCAACGCCAGTGCGCCGCCGGAGACCCAGCCGCCCGTGCCGCCGTGCGTGAGAGCGGCGAACCGGCAGCCGAGGTCGTAGGCGATCGCGGCGGACGGTGCGAAGCCCGCCGGGGCGGTGCGGGTGACGCCGTTGCAGCCGGACGACTCGTTGTGCGGGTTCTCCGGAGTGGACGGTGTCTCGGCGGCCAGGGCGCGCAGGCACGTGAGGCCCGGCGAGCGGCTCTCGTACAGCCGTTCGTCGGCGAGCAGCCCGGTCGCCCCGCGCTCGGGGGCCGGTTGCTGCTGGGTGATCAGCCAGCGGCGATAGCTGTGCCAGACCATCTGGGACGGTTCCCACTCGCCGGTGCGCTTGCCGCGCACCCAGGCGCGCAGGTAGCCGTCGGCGGTGAACAACGTCAGCTGGGTGTCGTCGGTGAACAGCGCGGGCTTCGGCGGCCCCATGACGCCCTCGGGGCCGTGTTCGCGCTGGATGTCGGCCAGGCCGAGGTACTGCACGGGCGCACCGAGCGCATCACCGAGAGCGCCGCCGAGAAGGCACCCGGCGCCGCGGTCAACCACGGAATTCCTGTCTCGCGGCACGTGTGAACAGTAGCGTCCCGCGAATCTGGGTCGTACTTGTATCTGAGACTCGGGCTTGCGCACCTGTTGAAGTGACGAGGTCAGCGCACCTGAGGAGGGACATGCGGAGCAAAACCGGACTCGAGTTCGGCGTGCTCGGTCCGCTCCAGGTGCTCGCGGACGGACGGCTCGTCCAGCTGGGCCGTCGTGGCATGCGCGGGCTGCTGGCCATGCTGGTCGTCGAGGCGAACCGACCCGTCTCGATCGACCAGATCGTCGACGCGCTGTGGACGGGCACGCCTCCGGCCACGGCGCGGACGATCGTGCACGGGTACGTCTCGCGGCTGCGCAAGGTGCTGGAGGAGTCCGATCCCGCGGGCTCCGCGACCATCCGCACCACGCCGACGGGGTACCAGCTGACCGTCGACCCGTGGCGCCTCGACCTGCACCGCGCCCGGCAGCTCGTGGCGTCGTCCCGCGGCAAGCCCGCCGCCATCAGGGCGGGCCTGCTGCGCGAGGCGCTGGGGTTGTGGCGCGGGCCGGTGCTCGCGGACGTGCCGGGTGACCCGATGACGTCCGACCTGGAAGAGCTTCGGCTGTCCGCGCTGGAAGAGCGCATCGACGCCGAGCTCGAACTCGGCCGCCACCTGGAGCTGGTGGGCGAGCTGCGCGGGCTGTGCACCGAGTACCCGTTCCGGGAACGCCTGGTCGCCCACAGCATGCGGGCGCTGTACCGGGCCGGGCAGCGTGCCGACGCGCTGGAGGCCTACCAGCGGTTCCAGCGCCGTGCCGTGGACGAGCTGGGCATCGACCCCGGCCCGCAGCTGCGCGCGCTGCACGAGCAGGTGCTGCGCGACGACCCGTCGTTGAGCGTGATCGGCCCGGTCGAGTCCCGTCCCGTCGCGCCGCGCGCGGGGATCGTGGCACCGGCGTTGCTGCCCGCCTCCGCGTCGCGGTTGTTCGGCCGGGACGACGACAGGTCGTGGCTCGACACCGTGGTGGGGGCGCGGAACCTGCGGGCGACGTCGGTCGCCGTGCTGACCGGTGCGCCCGGTGTCGGCAAGAGCGCCCTCGCGATCACGTGGGGGCACGAGAACTCCGAGCTGTTCCCGCACGGCGTGCTGTTCGCCGCGCTCGGCGACACCGAGCCGGGCGAGGTGCTGACCCGGTTCCTGGTGGCGATGGGTGTGCCGGCGGACGGCGTGCCGGTCGGCGTCGAGGACCGCGTCGGGCTGTACCGCTCACTGCTCAACCGCCGCCGCGTGCTGGTGGTGCTGGACGACGCGACGGCGTTCGACCAGGTCCAGCCGCTGCTGCCGCCGGGGTCGGGTTCGGTGGTGCTGGTGACGTCGCGGTCCCAGATGGAACGACTCGTCGTCACCAACAGCGCCCGCGTGCGCAAGCTCGGCCCGCTGGACGACTCGGCGGCGCGTGCGCTCGTGGACGACGTGCTGGGCAGGCCCCTGTCCCGGCAGGACCCGGTGGCCGCGCAGAAGCTCGCCGAACTCTGCGGAGGGTTGCCGCTCGCGCTGCGGGTGGCCGCCGCGAAGCTCGTGATCAGTCCCGAGTGGACGGTCGAGGAGCTGGTCGGGGAACTGGCCGACGACGGGCACCGGATGCGCGGCCTCGACCTGCCGGAGGCGGAGATGGGGGTCTCGCGGGCGCTGGACCTCTCGACCCGTGATCTGCCGTCCGAACTGGGTGAGGTCTTCCAGTCCGTCGGCCTGGCGCCCGGCCGGTGGATGTCGTCGCACGCCGTCGCCGCGCTGACCCGCATCCAGGTCGAGTCGGCCCGGTCCCGGCTGGCCCAGCTCGTCGGGGTGAACCTGCTGGTCGAACCGTGGCCGGACGGCTTCACGATGCACGAGCTGGTGCGCCTGTACGTGCGCGGAGCCGGCCGTGCCGACCTGGACTCGTTGCGGCGCCTGGTGAGCTACTACCTCGTGGCGTGCGACCACGTGCGCCGGGCCATCCGGCCGGCCCGTGACGGCCTGGACTTCGCCTTGGCGGACAACGGATGCACGGCCCTGCCGGCGTTCAGCGACCCGATCGACTGGTTCGACCGGGAGTGGCCCAACATCGTCGCGGTCGTGCACGCGTCCGCCGAAAAGGGTCTGCACGACCAGGTGTGGCAGCTCGTTCGGCTGCTGCACCACTACGCGACCGTGCGCGCACTCACCGGGGAGTGGGTGGCGCTGGTCGGGTTCGGCCTGGCCGCGGCCGAGGTGACGGGGAGCCGCCTCGGCCAGATCCTCATGCTGGACACGACCTACACGACGAACGCCCGGCTGGGACGTCCCGTCCTGCTGCCGGACGCTCGCCGCGCGCACCGGCTCGCGATGGAGCTGGGTGAGCGGCAGTACCTCGTGCTGACGCTCGCCCAGCTCGCCGACGTCCTGTTCCGGCTGGAGCAGCACGACGAGGCGCTGCTGCACTTCTGGGAGTCCGTGCAACTCGCCCAGCAGTCCGGCGACGTCGTCGGCGAGGCGCACGGCCTGAACAACGTGGCGCAGGTCGAACAGGCCCGTGGTCACGTGGAAGTCGCTCTGCGGCACCAGGCTCACGCCGTCGAGGTGTACCGGCGCTCGGGCGACGACATCGCGCTGATCCGCGGTCTCGCCAACCTGGCCGAGCTGCACCTGGAGGCCGGCGCGCTGGACCAGGCCGAGATGCTGGCCCGCCAGGTCGTCGACCAGGCCGCCGTCGCCGAGGTGACGTACCTCGAAGGGTTCGGCCGGCACGTGCTCGGCGGCGTGTTGCTCCGGCGGGCGGAATGGGCTGCCGCGGCTGCGGAACTGACGGAGGCGTTGCGCCTGTACGAGCAGGTCAATTCGGCTCGTGCGGTGGAGGTCCGGACCCTGCTGGACTCCCTCTCGTCCGAGGTTTAGCGGACGTTTAGTCGTCTGGTCCCAAAGCATGGGATGTTGGAGCAGCAGGCCGCCGAGTGGGGGATTACCGAGGGGGTAAGGCGCCTGCGTCTGGAGGGCCCGACCGGCATTCGGGGGAGAGTGCCGGTCGGGCCCTCCGCTTTTGCTTCAGTTGACGACGTGGCTTTCGTCGCTGCAACGCGCCATGGGCAGCAATTCGGGCCGCTTGGGCGCCAGACCGTCACCCATCGACTCACCCCTGAGCGTGCGGCCGATCCACGGCACCACGTGTTCGCGCGCCCACTTGAGGTCCGCCTTGCGCTGGGTGACCCAGTCGGTCTGCTGCAGCGCGGGCCACGGCTCGTTCCAGGACTGGTCGTCGATCAGCCCGAGCACCTCGGCGGCCTTGAGCGCGACGCGCTGGTGCCCCTCCGGCGAGAGGTGCAGCCGGTCCTCGCTCCACGCGCGACGGTCGTGCAACGGGTGCATGGCCCACAAATCGACCATCCGGCAGTGGTAGCGCTCGGCGATCGACCACAGGTGCGTGTTGTAGATGGCGACCTTGCCGCGGATGCTCCTGAGCAGCGGCGTGGAGCGTGTGTCGAACCCGGTGAAGATCACGACGTCGCAGCCGGTGGACCTGAGCTCGGCCACGGCCACCTCGTAGACCTCGGCCAGCGCGTCCGGGTCGCTGTTGGGCAGCATGATGTCGTTGCCGCCGCCGCAGAACGTCACCAGGTCCGGCTTCAGCGACATCGCGAGGGGCACCTGGTCGTCGATGATCTCCTGCAGCATCTTGCCCCGGACCGCGAGGTTGGCGTACCTGAACTCAGGCGCCCGCTGGGCGATCATGCCCGCCAGGCGGTCCGCCCAGCCCACGTAGGTGTCGCCGGGGCCCGGGTCGTCCATGCCCTCGGTGAAGCTGTCCCCCAGGGACACGAGACTGTTCCATCGCAGCAGCACTACATCCCCCTTGCTCGTACTACCTCGTCCTGCCGGCCGCCGACGGGCTCCCGTCCGAAGGCGACTGGTTAGCATGCACAAAGAACCCTTGGTTACGCCACCGTCGGTTACGGCATCGTAGGTTTTGTCGCTGTGGGTGACGATTCTTTTACCACTCGATCGAGGGAAGCTGGAGGGTGATCCGAGGGATTCGTCTGATTCTGTCGCTACCTTCTGCCGGGTGCGTTCAGGTTTGCCGCTTCCGCTCCTTTCCCTTGGTGTCGCGCTCGTCACAGGCGCCCTGCTGACCGGGGTCGCTCTGAGCGGACCGGCCCTGCCCGGAGCCGACGGGCGTGGCGTGGTCACGCCGCCTCCCCATTCCAATCCGGTGGTCACTCCGGAGGCCGGGTCGCCCCAGGGGAGCGTCGCCGCGACGACCGTGGCGCCTTCCGGTGCGGTGCCCGCGGTGGCGCCCGCAGTGTTGCCCACCGATGTTTCGTCCGAGGTCCCGAACGCCGAAATCCCCCGCAACGACCTCGGCGCGTGAGGTCGCTGCGGGGGCCGTTGGGCCTTTCCGAGGAGCGCCGCCGCCGGACTTGCTCCCCGGAAAGGTGTTGGGACCACTGCTCGGGGCGCCGCCGCCGATGAGCCCCGAGCAGTGGGGCTGGGACCGTCTCAGGGGGCACCGCCGCCGAAAACCCCCTGAGACGGGGTCTGTGGGCTAGCCGCTCGCCGCCACGTCGAGGACGGCCGTCGGGACGTGGTCGTGGTAGGCCGAGCGCAGCCTCAGCTCCGCGCTCGGCGAGGCCCCGATGTGGTCGAGGCCGAGGAGCGCCGCACCCACGACGGGGGGCACGTCGACCAGGCGGACCTGGGCGAGCGGGGCGGCTTCCAGGATCCGCTGACGAACCG
Source organism: Lentzea sp. NPDC051208 (assembly GCF_040682435.1). NCBI lineage: Bacteria > Bacillati > Actinomycetota > Actinomycetes > Pseudonocardiales > Pseudonocardiaceae > Lentzea > Lentzea sp. NPDC051208. Next base: position 237,092 of record NZ_JBFBAW010000009.1, read on the forward strand.
GGCCGACCACCGTGTCACCGGTGTGCGTCAGCACTCCGCCGCCCAGCACCACGTCCACGGGTTCGTTCATCAGGTCGAGCTTGCGCATGGAGACCGTGGCGAGCAGGACGATCTCCTCGATCAGGCGGTCGACCTGTTCCAGGGCAACGGAATCCCCCTGCGCGGCCACCTCGAACACCAACGGGCAGAGAGCGTGCGGGTCCAGTGCGATCTCCTCGAAGTGGATCTTCTCGACCACCGTGGAGATCGACTTCTCGCCGTAGTGCGCGAGGAGCGCGTCCAGCAGCAGCGTCGGCTTGCCCCGGCCGTCCTCCGCGCGCACGGCGTGCCAGAGGGCGTCGTTGCCGAGCTGGCCGCCGCCTCCCCAGTCACCGGAGATGGCGCCCAGGGCGGGGAAGCGGTGGGTCCGGCCGTCCCTGGCCACCCCCACCGCGTTGATGCCCGCGCCGCAGACGACCGCCACGCCGCCGGCCGCCGCGGTACCCGCCCGCAGCAGCGCGAAGGTGTCGTTGCCGACGAACGTCGTCCTCGACCAGCCCCGCTCGGTGATCGCCCGCGTCAGATCCTCCTCCTCGCGGGGCAGATCTGCTCCCGCCAAGTAGGCGGACGTGTGCGTGGCGATCGGCTCGTCGGGGGACAGTCCCGCCTGAGCCGCGGCCTCGCGTGCCAGTCCCTCGAACACGTCGAGTCCGCGCTTCATGCCCACGGTCTGAGGCGGGGCACCAGGGCCGCGCACCTGCGCGAGCACCTTGCCGTCCGCGTCGACCAGCAGCACAGCGGTCTTGCTGTTCCCACCGTCGATGGCGAGCACCCGGTCGGTCATCTGTGTCAGTTTCCCTTCACCCACGGCAGCAGGTCGCGGTTCTGCGCGATCAGCTCGTCGGCCAGCTGGTCCGCGATGGCGTGCTGGCCGATCAGCGGGTGCGCGAGCAGCGCGTTCGCCACTCGGTCACGGCCACCGTGCCTGGCCGCTTCCAGTGCCAGGTACTCGTACGCGGTGACGTGCGAGATCAGGCCGGAGATGGACGGTTCCACGGGACGCACCGGCAGCGCCTTGCCGCCGTTCGAGTCCACAGTGGACGACACCTCGATCACGGCGTCGTCGGGCAGGAAGGGCAGCGAGCCGTTGTTCTGCACGTTCACCACGTGCTTCTCAGCGCCTTCACCACCGGTCAGCGCGTGCACCAGCTGCACGGCCGCCTCGGAGTAGTACGCGCCGCCGCGTTGCGACAGCTGCTCCGGCTTCGTCACGACCGACGGGTCGCCGTAGATGTCGAGCAGTTCCTTCTCCACCGCGGCCACGACCTCGGCGCGCGGCGGTTCGGTGAGCTGCTTCTTCACGACGGCGTCGTGGTTGTAGAAGTAGTTCAGGTAGTACGACGGCACCATGTTCAGGCGCCGCATCAGCCCGCCGTCGATGCCGATGTGCTCCGCCAGGCCCTCGACGTGGTCGGCGAGCAGTTCCGGCAGGCGGTCGACACCGTCGACGTACACGCCGCGTTCCCACGTGAGGTGGTTCAGGCCGACGTGCTCCAGCTCCACTGTGGACGGATTCACGCCGAGCAGTGCGGACGTCCAGCGCTGGAACGTGATCGCCACGTTGCACAGGCCGATCGCCTTGTGACCCTCCTGCAGCAGCGCGCGCGTCACGATGCCGACCGGGTTCGTGAAGTTCACGATCCACGTGTCGGGACCGGCGATGCGGCGCACCTTGTCCGCGATGTCCAGGACCACCGGCACGGTCCGCAGGGCCTTGGCGAGGCCTCCCGCGCCGGTGGTCTCCTGGCCGACGCACCCGCACGTGAGCGGGAACGTCTCGTCCGAGGCACGCGCCTTCTGCCCGCCGACGCGCAGCTGCAGCAGAACCGCGGACGCGCCCTCGATGCCTTCTTCGAGCGACGTGGTGGTGCGCACCTTCGCCGAGTGGCCCGCGTGCTCCAGCAGCCGCTGGCTGAACGGGCCGATCAGTGAGAGGCGGTGCTCGTCCGGATCGACGAGGACGATCTCGTCCACCGCCAGGCTGGTGCGACGGCCGGCGATGCCGTCGATCAGCTCCGGTGTGTAGGTGGACCCGCCACCGACGACGGTGAGTTTCACCCTTTTACCCCCGTGAACGTGATTCCCTTGACGAACGACTTCTGGGCGAAGACGAAGAGGACGACGGCCGGGATCATCGTCAGGAACGTGACGGCCATCGACGAGTTCCACTGGACGATGTGCATGCCCTTGAACGTCGCCAGTGCCAGCGACAACGTCCACTGGTCCTTGACCTCGCCGGTGTAGAGCAACGGGCCGAAGTAGTCGTTCCAGGTGAAGAGGAAGCAGAACAGCGCGGTGGCCGCGATGCCGGGCTTCGCCATCGGCACGATGATCCGGACCAGTGCCTGGAACTCCGAGCAGCCGTCCACCCGCGCGGCGTCCACGTAGGACTGCGGGATGGTCAGCATGAACTGGCGCAGCAGGAAGATGCTGAACGCGTCGAACAGGAAGTACGGCGCGATCAACGGGACCAGCGTGCCCGTCAGGCCCAGCGAGGACCAGGTGTCGTACAGCGGCACGGCGACGACCTGCGGAGGCAGCATCATCGCGCCGATGACGAGGATGAAGGCCACGTTCCGGCCGCGCCACTTGAGCTTCGCGAGCGCGTAGGCGGCGGGGATCGACGAGATCAGCATGCCCAGCGTCGCGAGCAGCGAGTACGTGAGGCTGTTGATCAGGTACTGGAACAGCGGGGCCTTGTCGAAGACCTCGACGAAGTTCTCCCAGTGCCATTCCGTGGGCCAGAGGTTCGACGTGAAGGCCTGGTTGTCCGACATCACCGCGGTGAGGAAGACGAACACGACGGGCGTGGCGAACATCAGGCCGAGCGCGAGGCCGATCGAGTGCGTCGCGACCCAGTTCAGGAAACCGGCGACGTTGCGCTTCCTGCGCGGCTGCTCCGGTTCCGCGGGGACGTCGACCGGTGGTTTGGTCAGCGTGGCGGTCATGCTCCCGGACCCCCTTCCTCAGCCGTGGAGTTCTTGCGCATCCGCTGGACCAGCACGATGGTCACGGCGAACGAGATGACGAACAGCACCGTGGCCATGGCGGCCGCGTAGCCCATGTCGAAGTAGCGGAAGCCCTGCGTGTACAGGTAAACCGGGAACGTCAGCGTGGAGTTGTCCGGAAAACCGAGATACTTGGTCGATCCCGTCGCGTCCGCCGCTCCCGAGCCGGCCGACCCCGCGACGACCGCCTGCGTGAAGAGCTGCAACGCGAGGATCACCGAGTTCACGATGCCGAAGAGCAGCACCGGGGAGATCGTCGGAAGCGTGACGTGCCACCAGCGCCGGATCGGGCCGGCGCCGTCGAGTTCGGCGGCCTCGTACTGCTCCTGCGGCACGTCGAGGATCGCGGCGAGGATGATGATCATCAGGTCGCCGGAGATCCACAGCATGATCGCGGTGATGCCGGGCTTGGCCCACGCCGGGTCCGAGAACCACAGCGGCGAGTCGACCCCGAACCAGCCGAGGACGCTGTCCACCGGACCGCCGTTGGGGCGCAACACCATGAAGAACACGAGTGTCGCGGCCACCGGCGGCGCCAGTGACGGCAGGTAGCAGAGCGTCCGGATCAGCCCGACGCCCGACTTGAGACGTGCGATGACCGATGCCACGCCCAGCGCGAACACCGTCCGCGCGATCGTGAGCACGACGACGAACCACAAGGTGTTCGCGATCGCCTTGGTGAGCAAGGGATCCTTGAACATGAACTCGTAGTTGGCGAGTCCGTTGAACTCCGGCGGGTTGATCAGGTCGTACTTCGTGAAGCTGAAGATGACCGTGGCGACCAGTGGGTAACCGAAGAACAGGACGAAGCCGATGAGGGCCGGGGCCATGAACCCGAGCACGGCGAGACGGTGGCGGGCACGTGCCCGCCCCTTGCCGGGGGCGGGCCGCGCGCCGAGCGTGGCGGTCATCTTGCGAATCCCCTACTTGCCGCTCTTGGCGATCTGGTCGTCGATGTTCTTGTCGACTTCCTTGAGGCCTGCCGCCAGGTCCGGGACCTTGCCGGACTGGTAGGAGACCGAGAAGTCGGTGACGGCCTTGATGTGCGCGTCACCGATGGGGGTGACGGGGTTGCCCTTGAGCTTGTCGCTCTTGGCCAGGTCGATGAACGTCTTGAACTGCTCGTCCACCTCGAGCTGAGGGCTCTCCATGGCGGCCTTGGTGCTCGGGACGTTCTTGATGGCGTTGGACAGGCCGACGATCGTGTCGGTGTCGAACGTCAGGTGCTTGATCAGCTCCCACGCGGCACCGGGGTTCTTGGCGCCCTTGGGAATGCCCATGATCGTGCCCGTGGTGAACGCGGTGCCGTAGTCGGCGGGCTTCCAGGTCGGGAACGGGGCCGTGCCGAACTTGATCTGCGGCGCCTGCGCCTTGAGGAAGGCGGTGCGGTACTCACCGTCGACCATGATCGCGATCTTGCCCTGGTGGAACGCGTGGTCGGCCGAGTACTCCTGGCCGAGACCCGCGCGGAACCGCTCGAGGGCGTCGTAGCCGTAGAAGTCGACGAGCTTCTTCTGGAACGTCATCATCTCGGTGAAGCCGGGGGAGCTGGCGAGACCGGACTTGCCGTCCTTCTCCCACTCCGCGCCGAACGTCGGCGCGAGGATGGTCGGGCGGTTGGCGTAGAAGCCCATCGTGGGCAGGTAGCCCGCGACCTCGATGTCACCGTTCGGCGCCTTCTTGGTCGCCTTCACGGCCGCGTCGTACAGCTCGTCCAGCGTCTTCGGCGGGGTCGTGATGCCGGCCGTCGAGAGCAGGTCCTTGTTGTAGTACATGGCGTACACGTCGGTGAGCATGGGCATCGCGCAGCGGTTGCCCTTGTACTCGGTGTACTGCTGCACGGCAGGCGTGAGCTGGTTCAGGTCGACCTTGTCGCGGTCGATGTACGCCTTCAGCGGCTGGAACGCGCCCGAGGAGCAGAACTGGCCGATGTTGTCGGTCGTGAACGACAGCGCGACGTCCGGCGTGTTGCCCGAACGGATGCCCGCGGTGATCTTGTCGTCGTCCTGCGAGCCCTCGTGCTTGATCTCGATGTTCGGGAACTTCTTGTTGAACGTCTTGAGGGCCTTCGTGACTTCCTCGTACTCGCGGTCGGAGTAGTTGCTCCAGACCGTGAGCGTCAGCTTGTCGTCCTTGCCAGGAGCAGCTGCGGCGTCGGAATTCGCGCCACCACCCTTGCCCGCCGCACATGCGGTGAGGGTCAGCGCTGCGGCGACACAGAGCAAGGCAGCACGGGTGTGCTTGCGCATGTGCACTCCTTCTCGATCAACGTGGGGACCCGGCGACCACTGGGCCGCGGAATGGAGCCGTGGTGGCTGCCGGGAGGCCGAACACCTGTTCGCGGGCAACGGCGAGCGCCGAGTGCAGTGCGCCGCTGCGCACTGGTTTCCCGGTCACCAGGGCCAGCTGGATCGGTGTTCGCGGCACCACCAGTTGCCGCAGTTCCGCGGCAACGAGGTCGTTCAGCGTGGTTCCGCCTGCCTGCGCGATGTCGCCGGACAGGAGGATGAGTTCCGGGTCGAGCACCGCGACGACGCTAGCCACGCCCGTGGCGATGCGCTTGGCGAGATCGACCATGAACCCACGGCCCGCCGGACCCGCGGCCAGCGCCTTGCGCACGGCACTGTGACCGTTGCGCGCGGTGAGCCCGTGAGCGCGTGCGAGCTTGCAGATCGACGTGCTGCTGAGCAGTTCGCCGTACGTGCCGCCGGAGCGGTCCGTGTCGGTGTCGGCCGCCGCGCGGTCCGGGATCATCAGTCCGTCGATCTCGCCCGCGCCACCGGAAGCGCCGTGCAGCAGCGATCCGTTGACGACGACGGCGGCACCGACGAGATCCGCGGGCCAGATGACGACGAAGTCGTTCACCTCGGTGGCCCGTCCGGCGACCATCTCCTCCAGCGCGACGAGGTTGACGTCGTTCTCGACGCTCACCGACGTCGCGAGCTGCTCCCGCAACCGGCCGGGCACGTCGAAACCGCTCCAGCCGGGCAGATGTGGTGCGTAGGCGAGCTCACCGTTCGCGGGGTTCACCGCTCCCGGACAGCCCACCACGACGTGCAGCAACTGGTCGGCGCTCAGACCTGCTTGCCCGCAGGCCTTGCCGACCGCGCTCACGAACGCCTCCAGCACGCCGTGCTTCGCGGGCATCGGCGCCTTGTGCTCGGTGAGCACGGCACCGGAGATGTCCGCGATCGCGATGTCGACCGTCTCGGGGGTGAGATCGACAGCGGCGATGTGCGCAAGCGCCCCGTTGACCGACCACAGCTGGGCACGAGGCCCACGTCCACCGCCGCGCAGTCCGTTGCGGACCACGGAGTCGCCGGCTTCGAGTCGAGTGAGCAGCTGTGCGGTCGCCGGCTTGGAGAGACCGATCAGGCCTTCCAACTCCGACCTGGTCAGCGGCCCGTTGCGCAGCAAAGCCTCGATGGCTGCGCGGTCGTTGATCTCCCGCAACAGTCGTGGGCTTCCGGCACGCATTAGGTCCGCTCCTGTCTGTTAACTTTCCAGACGATTTCGCCAGACGGTAGTGACCTGGTTCACCGGGGTCAATCCCCGATATGGGTCCGTTACCTGAGTTAGGTTCGCCTAAGGCACCCTGGAACCATGACCGACGTGCGCCACGAGTCACTCGCCTCACTGCTAGGAGGCCGAGGCGGCGCCCTCGACGCCTCCCTGCCGCCGCTGGCGTTCGTCGCGGGCTGGCTGATCTGGAACCACTCGATCGGCGCCGGTGCCGTGGCGGCCGTCCTGTGCGGTGTCGCGATCGGCGTCTTCCGCTTCGTACGAGGCGAGAAACCCCGTGCCGTCGTGTTCTCGGTCCTGGCCGTGGTCGCGGCATCGCTGGTCGCGCTCTACACGGGCCGTGTGGAGGACTTCTTCCTCATCCAGCTGCTGTCCAACGTCGCCTCGGCCCTGGTCTGGGCAGGCTCCATCGCGGTGCGCTGGCCGTTGCTCGGCGTGGTGGTGGGAACGCTCCTCGGCCAGAAGGCGCGATGGCGTCGAGACCCTGCTCTTTTGCGCGCCTACTCCATCGCCTCGTGGCCGTGGGTCGGGCAGTACGCGCTGCGTGTCGCCGTGTTCACCCCGTTGTGGCTGGACGCTCAGGTCTACTGGCTGGCCACTCTGCGGCTCGCCCTGTCGTGGCCGTTGCAGATCGTCTGCATCCTGGTGTCGGGGTGGATGCTGCGGCGGGCGCTGCCTGCGGACCACCCCGGGTTCCGGCATCCGAGGGTGCCGGAGTCCGCTTCTTAGGTCAGTGCAGAGCGCCACTGCATCTTGTTGGTCGGCGGGCTAGGGGTACGCCCTACTAGAGTCACAGAAGGAATCATTTGCAACTCGGCGGCCGGAGTGGACATGTACGTCTCACAGGTGAAGCTGCGGAACATCAAGGGGTTCCACGGTGCCCGCGAGGTGGACCTGATTCTCACTCGCCCTGACGGCTCGCATGCCGGATGGACTGTTATCGCGGGCCGAAACGGTTCAGGCAAGTCCACCTTGCTGCAGGCGATCGCCCTTGCGCTCGGTGGATCAAACGCAGTCGCCGCGGTCATGGGGGATCCGGAGAACTGGAGAGCGCGCGGGGCGGATCGGGCTGAGGCGGCTCTGCGCATTTTCCTGGACCCGGATTTTGATTCTGTTGAATCGCTTGAGCGTGATGAGCTGGCGCTCTTCTGGTCGGGTTACACGGTGTGGGAAGTCAGGTCGGATGAATTCGGCAGGGCGTGGGAATCTCCGTCGAATGGGTTGTTGAGTGCCGCGTACGGGCCATTTCGCCGGCTGACTGGCGCTGTCCGCAAGACTTCCAGTCGCGTGGCGAGCATCTCAAGTTTGTTCAACGAGGACGCCTCGCTCGCCGAGGGGGTCAGCTGGCTCATTCAGCAGCATCTGCGTGCACTCGAAGGCGAACCAGGCGCGGATGATCTCAAGCAAGCCGCGCTTCGCCTGTTGAGCGACGGTCTCCTGCCCGATGAACACAAGGTAGATGCCGTCACTTCTGACGGTCTTTGGGTCACCTGCGGAGGCAACAGGTTCCCGCTGCGAGAGACAAGTGACGGGTACAGAACTGTGACCGCACTTGTCGTCGATCTGCTCAAGCAGATCCACGATGCCTACGGAAAACTCGAGGTCGAGGGCAACGCAGTCACTGCGCCCGGAGTGGTGATCATCGATGAGGTTGATGCCCACCTCCACGTCTCCTGGCAGCAGCGCATCGGCGGCTGGCTCAAGGCGCACTTCCCCAACATTCAGTTCATCGTGACGACGCACAGTCCGTACATCTGCCAGGCCGCAGATCCTGGTGGGCTGATCCGGTTGCCTGGGCCGGAGGAGCAGCTGCCTCCGCACGTGGTCGACCAGGATCTGTACGAGCGGGTCGTGTACGGCAGCGGCGACGATGCGGTGCTCACCGAACTGTTCGGCCTCGACTCGCCCTACTCGGAGCAGGCCGAGCGACTCCGCGGCCGGCTTGTGGACCTTGAGGTCAAAGTGCTCGACGGGACGGCGGACGATCACGAAGTTCAGCAGTACAAGGAACTTCGGGCGAAGCTCACCAGTTCGCTGACTGCGCGGGTGGACGAGGTGGCCGCCCGCTTGCGCGACGCATGATCAGAATCGCTCGATCGGATCTTCCTCTGCGCACGGTTGCCGCCATGTCCAAAGCGACTGAGAAGATTCGTGTGGCGAGCCCTGACGAGCGGTACGGGAAGGCTGACGCGGCTTGGCGCAAGTCAGCAATCCGGAAGACGGTCCGAGCACGGCTCGGAGAGATGGCGCCGGGGTATGAGAGATGCATGTACTGCGGCGAGAGTCGAGGTACCAGCGTCGATCACTTCGAGCCCGTCGCTCGAAACCCTTTGCGCACCTTCGACTGGCTCAACCATCTTCTAGCTTGTACGACCTGCAACAGCCATGAGAAACGAGAGCAGTTTCCGGTCGACGAGGACGGCAACCCCCTGCTGATCGATCCGACAGCCGAAGATCCGTTCGATCATCTGCGGCTGACGCTGACGCTCGGTGTCTATCGCTCCCGGACTCCGAAAGGGCAGGCGACCATCAACGTGTTCGGGCTCAACAAGCCTGGGTTGGTGAAGGGTCGCATGCATGCTCGAAAAGTGGTCACGTCCGCTCTGCGCGATTGGGGCAGGGCGCATGAGCGCGATCGTGCGGACGAGATGCTGGAGCACGTGCAGACGGTGCAGGATCAGCCAATGGCGGACGTCTGCCAGTCCATGTTGCGAGAGGCGCTCAGCCCAGGTGCGGATGTGGTGTTCAGCGAATCTCTGGATCTGCTCGTTCTTCTCCGAAGAGAAGACCTGCGCAGTGCGTTGCTGAGGTAGGTCAGCGCTTCTTCCGCTTCTTGTCGGAGCCCGGCACCGTCCCGGTCTTGGGCGGTGGTGGCGGTGGTTCGGGGACGGCCTCCAGGTAGTCCTGGGTGGCCATGAAGTCCTGAAAACCCCTGAACACGAACGCGTAGGCAGCCCAGAAGAACGCGACAGCGACGACCCCGAGCCCGGCGACGGTCAGTCGTCCTTCCCCGTCCAGCCCGCCGGCGGTGTTCCAGTCGTCCTGCAGTTCCGGCGATCCGGTGATGAGCGACAACGTGGTCATCGTCAGCATGTAGAGCGGTAGGAGGAGGAAGCCGCCCAGCAAGATCAGGTGGTATGGGCGCTTGTCAGTGCTGTAGGTGCTGACGAGTTCGCCGCGCCGCAGCCGTTGGGCGGGGTCTTCCGAGGCAGTGAGCGGAACGTCGGCCTTGCTGCACCAGTCCTCTGTGGTCAGTGGCTGCTCGTCGAGCTCGACCCCTGCTGACCGCGCCTGCACCGCGGCCAGCACTGTCCGCCCGATCTGTTCGGTCACGGGGATCAGCAGTTCGCGCGCGGTGCCGATCACGTGCAGTGCGGGACCAGGCGGCACGTCGAACGTGCTGGCGTTCGCCCGTGTCGTCGCGGAGTGCAGGAACGCCGTGCAGGTCATCTCCTGTTCGACCTCGACGAGTTCGATCGAACGCAATGTCGTCCACGGGATCGTCGCGACGTCACGTGAGCGTTTGCGCCGCGAGGCGAGGCTGTCGAGCGCGAGACGGTCCTCCCGGACGCACAGGCGGGCTTTCAGGCCTCTCGTCGGGAACGGGATCTCCAGCTTCGACCTGATCAGCGCGGGCGTGACCGGACGAGTGGTGACCAGCACGACCACCTCGCTCAACGCCCAGCACACCGCCACCAGTCCTGCCGCGATCAGCAACGAGACAGGGCGGTTGTGCTCGACGTCTATCCGCAGGCCTTGGAAGAGCGCACAGGCGACTCCGGGGAACGCCGCCCAGCGTGCCCAGACTCGCCACATCGGCACTCGCCGGCGGTGCCACCAGAGCCCGATGACGGTCATCACCGAGAACGCGATCGCCCCGTGGACGAGTACCTTCTGCGCGGCGCCCAGGCGGGCGGCGACGACAGTGGACAGTGCGGCACCGGCAGCGATCAGCAGCAGACCAGCCGTCCGGCGGAGGAACAGTTCGGCCACTTCGGACTCAGCGCCTCTTCCGCTTCTTGCCGGTCCTGGGAGCTGCCCCTGTCTTGACCGGAGCGGGCGGTGGTGCCGGATAGGCCTCGATGTAGTCCTGCGTCCACATGCCGTCGAGGAAGGGTTTGATCACGAAGCGGTGCAACAGGTAGAGGAACACGACCGAGGCGATGCCCAGGGTGGCGACCGTGCCGGGATGGACGACCCCGCCCGCCGCGTAGAACTGCTCCTGCATCTTCTCCGAACCCGTGACGAGCGACAGCGTCATCCCGGTCAGCATGAGCAACGGCATGAGCAGGAACGCTCCGACGAGCCCAAGGATGTAAGGACGGCTGTCGGTGCGGAAGGCTTCCTTCGGCCGGCGTTCAGGAGAGACGTGTGCTGCTGCGTACCAGCTCAGTTTCGCGAACGGGTCCTCCACGAACTCGACGTTCGCGGAGCGTGCCCGCACCGCGGCGAGCACGGTCTGCCCCACCTGTGGCGTCACCGGGATCAGCAGCTCGCGTGCGGTGCCGACGACGTGCAGTGCCGGGCCGGGTGCCACCTCGAACTCACGGGTGTTCGCGACGACCCAGTTCGAGAACACCCGCGCCCGCCAGACCGTCTCCACGTCGACTTCGACCAGTTCGATCGACCTGAGGGACGCCCACGGCACTGCGAGCACGTCGCGCGAGCGTTTGCGCCTTGAGACCAGGCTGTCCAGGACCAACCGGTCCGCTCTGACGCACAACCGGGCTTTGAGCCCCCTGGTGGGAAACGGGATCTCCAGCTTCGACGAGATCAACCTGGTGGTGACGGGCCGGGTCAGCACGAGCCGTGCCGCCTCGCCCGCCAGCCAGGACGCCACGACGAGGCCGAGGCCGATCACGAGTGCGACCGGCTTGTTCCAGTCACTGGCTATGAAGAAGCAGGTGACAACAGCGAGGAAGAGGCCGGGGAACGCGGCCCAGCGCGCCCAGATCGGCCACATCGTCGTGCGACGCCAGTGCCACCCCAGGCCGATGGCGATGATCAGCCAGATGGCTCCGCCGCCTATCACGAGATCCAGCACGGTGTGCTCAGGTGCCCTACCGCCCCTGAGCCGCGCGTCCCACGCAGTGAGTCTCGGAAAGGCGGCGACCGGAACGAACGCGGCCAGGGCGACCAGCGCCAAGCCTGCCGCCCTGCGCGCGAGGACCTCGATCACAGGTCGCCTTCCATGCGTTGGAACGACCCGGGCCGCTCCACGTTCGCCCGCTGGCCCTCCCAGTACTTCTGCCAGGCCTCGTTCTTCTCGTCCTGCTTGACCTCGGCGTCCGCTTCGCGGTGAGTCTGGTCGCTCCACTCCTGGACGACCGCGTTGCCCAGGATCTTGGGGTACTTCGGCAGGGAGATCTCGGGGAGTTCGTGGCCGAACACCTTCGGTTTGATTCCGCCTTCGAGGACGTCGATCGCGTCGTTGAAGCGTGGATTTCCCACGTTGATGCTGTCGCGCAGGTTCGCGTTGCGGGTCTCCTCCAGCGACTTCACCGCGTCGGCCCTGGTCTCCTTGAGCTTGTCGCCCTTCGTCCCGAGTTCCTCCAAGCGCTTCAGGTCCTCGGCGTCGAGCTTGCCCTGCTGCGCCTTCTTCGCCAGGTGCAGTGCATCGGTGGCATGCCGCGCTGCCTTCTGGTTGTAGTCGGTGACGGTTCGTTTGAGGTTCTCCGTGGTGTTCCCCAGCGTGTCCCGCGAGTGCTTGGCCTTCTCGGCGACGTTCTCCAGTTGCTTCACCACCTTGCTGATCTTCTTGGCGTTCTTGCCCGCGGTGATCGCGCCCTGCGCCACGGTGTCGGCGATGAACGCGGCTTGTGACCCGCCGAAGGTGAGTGGTGCCAACGCTGTCGCCGCAGCGAACTTGATGATCGTGTTCGAGATGAACGACGCGATCGCGTCCCGTACCGCGCCACGAACGACGCCGATCGCCGACGGGGCGACCGTCATCGCCTGCGCTGCCGACGTCGCGTGGCTCGCGCCGCCCGCCACCACGTTCGAGAAGTCCTGCACGGCCTTGCGGTAGCTCTCGACCGCAGGGCCTTGTGAACCGCTCAACGTGTTCAGCGTGGCTGAGTACTTGTCCGCAGTGTCTTGCATGCGCTTCGCGATGTTCTTCCACGTGGTCGCCATCGCGTTGACAGCGTCCGGGTCGCCGGCGAGGACGTCGAGACCTTCCTTGAGGAAGGCGATGTGCTCGATCAACCAGCCGATTCCAGCGGACAGCAGGCTGCCGAGCGGGTTGGTCACGAAGCCGAGCAGGTCCATGCCGAATCCGGCCAGGTCACCCAGAACTGCCGTCCAGTCGCCCTTGGCGCCGTCGTAGATCAGGTTCGCGGAGCTGCTGAAGATGCCCGCCGCATCCCACGCCTGCGTGGGGCTGTCGAAGTTGGAGAAACCGACCAGGTCTCCGGCTGCGAACTTCTCGGTCGCGTTGAGAGGATTCAGCTCTCCGATGTTCTGCGGCTCGTCGCTCACGGCTTGGTCCCGTCCAGGCCCTCGCGCAGTTTTGCGAACATCTGCGATGCGGCTTCCTCGTGATCGGCATAGGTCTCGCGCATGTCGGAGAACCTCTCCGCGACTGAGTCTCCGGCTTTCTTGACGGTGTCGACGTAGTCGCCCGCCTTGTTCGTCCAGTTCTGCATGACCTCGGCGAAGAACATGCCGACCACGCCCCACGTCTGGTAGTTGCCGACGTAGGCCGAAGCGGCGTCGGCCGCGTCCGGGAGGCCTGCGATGAGGGCCTTCAGTTCGCGTTCGTGAGCTTCGAGAGCCTGGAGGTCTACCTGGAAGCCCGCCATCACCAGCCACCTTCCTTCTTGAAGAGGCTGCGCTGGTCGTAGTCGGTGTCGTCGTCCTCGACCGGTCGGCGTGCCGGACGTGGGGCAGGCGGCGGCTGGGTTGCGGCTGCGTCCTGTTGTTCCTCGTTCACCACGAACTGCGGAGGTGCGGCGGGTGCGGGCTCGTCCGGGACGTCGATCGGTGGGATCTGGGACTGGACGAACTGCATGGCCTCGCTGTTGTCGCCGATGAGCGGGGCCATGATCGTGGCGATCTGGCTCACGGCCTGGGCCTGGGCGCGTTTGGCCGTGGACATCACGAGAGCGGCCAGGCGGTCTTTGGGCATGTCGTCGGCCTTTGTGCCGAACGACAGGTTCAGCAGCGCTCCCCCTGCGCTGACGCTCACCGTCACGGCGCCGTCTGTGCTGGTGGCGGCGCCGGTCAGGTTCGCGATTCGGGACTTGGCTTCTTCTGCCTGGTCGAGCAGGGCGGCGGTGCGCTGCTCGTAGTCCTCGATGAGCTGGTTCGGATCGGTCATGTGGTCCCCCTTGCACGTGCGTGAGGGGGACGTTACCGAGGGTTACTGCGTCTTGCTGGGGAAACGGGCCAAGCGCAGGAACGCGGACCAGGCGGCCGGCGAAACGGGGATGTGACTGCTCGGGGCCTTGCTGTCGCGGATGCCGACTCCGTGGCCCACCTCGACGCAGTTGTTGCTGCTGCCGCTGTAACTGCTCTTGCGCCAGGCGGTCATTGGAGGCCCTCCAAGATGTTGTCGATCACCGCCCTCGATTCTTCCTCAGTCAGGGCGACGGCCGCGAGAGCCGTCAGGATGTCCTCGTGGATCTTGATGGTCTCCGGGTCGTCGAAGAACAGGCAGTAGTTGACGCTGTCCGCGTAGACGACCGGCGGGTACTTCGGGAACTTCATCAGGCAGAAGTCACCGCAGGTACCCGCGTGCACGCCTGCCGACCGGGGAACGATCCGGATGCTGATGTACTTCCGCACCGACATCCTGAGCAGGTGGGCCAGCTGTTCTCGCCACACCTCGACGCTGCCGACCGGGAGTTCCAGCGCCTGTTCGTGCACCAGGAACACGAATTTCCTGTCAGGTTCGAGGATGTGCGCACGAGCCGCCCTGGCAGCGGCGACCGCCGGGACGTCCTCCGCCTCGATCACGGGCGAACGTTCGGTGACGATGTAGCCGTAGTCCGGCGTTTGCACCAGGCCGGGCACGAGGATCATCGACCAGGTGATGATCTCCTCGGCGTCCTGCTCGTGGTCGATCAGCGTGCGGACCTGGTCCGGCACACCGTCCTTCGGGATCTGAAGCCAGGCGTTGCCCGACTCGTGGAACAGCGCCAGCAGGTGTTCGCGTTCCTCGACCGTGGCCCGGCAGTACCCGAGCAGCAGCAGGACGTCCGCCTCGGTCACACCGCCTTTGCCGAGGGTCATGTCGGAGATCTTGGCTTCCTGCCAGCCGAGGAGTTCGGCGAGTTTGCGATGGGTGAGGCCGGTCCTCGCGATGATGGCGCGAACAGTGCCACCGAACTCCCGGCCCACCACGCTGGACGATCTTTTGGGCATGTCGGAAAGCTAGGCCTGGCAGGTCATTTCGTGCCATCGTTTCCGGCCGAATGTGCCTGAAGGTAGGACGCATGGAGCGGCTCCATGTTTCGGATGATCTTGCCGCTCGACGTTCTCGGAAGCGTGTCCATGACGTGGATGTGCTGGGGCAGCTTGAATTCCGCGAGCCTTTCCGTGCACCACTCCGACAGTGCTTGCGCGGTGAGGGTGTTGCTGGCAGTGCCCACGTAGGCCCGGATCTCCGTCTGTCCCACCGCGACCGCTTCGGTCACCTGCGGGTGTCCACGTAGGACCTGTTCGACCTCGGTCAGGTCGACCTTGTTGCCACGCACCACGACCAGTGAGTCGGCGCGGCCGAGCAGGCGCAGTTCGCCGTCGGCGGTGAACTCGCCCCGGTCGCCGGTGCGGAACCAGCCGCCGGAGAAGCGCGCCTGGTCGTCCGAGGACAGGTAGGGCGTTTCCGGCAGGGCCACTTCCACCAGGCCGTTGCGCACTCGCGCTGTGATGCCGGGCATCGGCTTGCCGACGGACGGGCGGACCGTGCCGCCCACGGCCATGGTGAGGGCGCCGGTTTCGGTGGTGCCGAAGCATTCACCCACCGGGAAGCCGTAGGCGGCGAGGAATCGGGAGGCCACGTCCTGCGGCATCATCTCGCCACCGGCGAACGCGCCGCGGACTGTGCGCAGCGCGTCGCGGTCGGGTGAGGAGGCCAGCAGGTCGAAGTGGAACGGCAGGCCGGTGACGAAGTCGACCTCGTGGGTTCGTGCGGAGCCCAGAATGTCTTCTGCGGTCGGGCTTGCGGCGAACACGAGGTGCACGCCTGTCGCGAGAGAGTGCAGCAGGCCACCGATCAGGCCGAAGCTGTGTGCGGGGGAGTTGAGCAGCAGCAGGCGTTCGCCGCGGCGCACCATGCCGTCGGAGGCGGAGAAGCGTGCCACCTCGTCGACGAGTGACGGCGTGCTGCGGCCGATGACCTTCGGGCGGCCGGTCGAGCCCGAGCTGAACTGGACGAGCCGGTGCGGAGTCGTAGCGGGGTGGCCGTCGACCCGTTCGGCCGCCAGTCCGTACCGCTCCTGGAAACCCTGGACAGGAGCGCCGCCGGGGTGGACGAGGAACTCCGGGCGCGTCAGTTCGTGCAGGACGTGGGCCTCGGCCGGGCGCAGGCGGTGGTCGATCGAGATCACCTGCGCGCCGATGCTCCACAACGCGAGCACGGCTTCCAGCTGGCTGAAGCTCGGCGGTACCTGGACGGCGACCGTGCTGCCGTCGCGGATGCCGACGGCGGCGAAGCGGAGAGCGTGAGCGGTGACGTCGGCGCGCAGCAGGCCGTGCGTGACTGTGCTGCGGTGGCTGAAGATCGGCACCTCGTCGCCGTGGCGGTGCAACAGGTCGGTGATGAACTCACGCACTTCATGACTCCTTGCAGAACTCGCCGATGGGGAGGCCCACGTGCCGTTGCTCGGACGCGATGTAGCCGAGCAGTTCGTCGCCGGGCTGGAGTTCGGTCACGTTGCGGACCTTGCCTCCGGGCGCGAGGACGCGGACGTGCCAGTCGTCCTGCACCATCAGGTCGACCACCACGTTCTCCGGTGAGCGGGCGGTGATGGTGAGCATCGGGCGGGACTCGAGCTTGGCCCTGCCGACGGTGAGCTCGCGGGTGCGGCCGTCGGCGTCGACGGCGAGGACCTTGCTGCCGGAACGCAGTTCGGACAGGTAGTTGGTGCGGTTCGCCGGGCCCAGCACGTACGAGTGCAGCGCGCCCGCGTTGACCCGGAACGGCCGCGTCGGCATGTACGGCAACGGATGCGTCTCGCTGCAGCAGAGGATGAACCCCGACGAGAACGAGCCGACGAGGATGCCCTCGTCCTCGCGGAAGTGCGAGGCGGTGTCGACGCAGACGCGGTCGCCGAGGCCGTTGTGGGTCAGCGCTTCCACGGTGAGCGTGGTCAGGGTCAGCGGCGGGGACGTGGTTTCCAGCAGCCGGGCCAGTTTGAACACGTCCGTCGCGTCCCGCGGGGCCATCAGCACGCCGTCCGAGCCGTGTTCGAGGCATTCGAGGACGATCGCGGCCTCGACGAGGTCGGTGACGACGGTGATCAGCTTGCCGGGTGCGCCGTCGGCGGCGGCGATCACGATCTCCAGCGGGATCTTCGTCGGATCGGTGAACGCGACGACGGTGTGGTCGAGCCGTTCCGCCGCGGCACAGGCGAGTTTGAGCGTGCGGTCGTCGCTGACCGTCACGAACGCGGAACCCGAGTGCAGCCGGTCCAGCTGGTCCTGGTCGTGCACCGTCACGGTGACCAGGTGAGGGCTGTCGACCGGCTGGGAGGCGAGCAGCACGCGGGTGATCGTGGGCGGCAGGCCGTCCAGCAGCGCCGGGTCGTCCGCGACGACTCCGGCGATCCGGCTGTGCACGGCCGCGTCGATCACGGCGGTCCGGTGCGCTTCCGGGACGGTTCTGAGGTCGATCCAGGCGAACTTCACCGGTTCTCCAAGGTGGCGGTCAGGGCGTGGATGAGGCTTGCGTCGGTGGGCGCGTGCACGATCGACGCCAGCTCCGCGACCAGGTGCATCGGCGTCGGTGAGGTGAAGACCCGCCGTCCGACGGCGAGGCCCGCGCAGCCCGCGTCCATCGCCGCGCGGGCGTGGCGGGCGAGGCTGGTCGCCGAGGCCGGGCCGCCCGCGACGATCACCGGAATCGGGCAGCTGGCAACGACTTCGGTCATGTCGTCGGCCAGGTTGGTCTTGACGATGTCCGCGCCCAGGTCCGCCGCGATGTTGACGACGTGCGCCAGCAGAGCAGGGTCCCTGGGGTCGCCGACGCGCGGGCCGCGGGCGTAGGCCATCGCGACCAGCGGGACGTTCCACGAGTCGCACGCGGCCGCGACCGTGCCGAGGTCGGCGAGCTGGCGGGCTTCCGTGTCCGAGCCGATGTTGACGTGCACGCTCACCGCGTCGGCACCGAGCCGCAACGCCTCGTCGACCTCACCGACGAGCACCTTGGCGTTGGCGTCGGCCATGTGCGCGGTGCCCGCGCTCAGGTGGACGATCAGCGCGCATCCGCCCAGCACGGCGGGATCGATGGTACGCACACGTCCTTTGTGGACGATGATGGCGTCGGCGCCGCCCTGCACGACGGCGCGGATCAGGTCCTGCCACCGCCCCTGCGGCACCACCGGGCCGTCCGAAACGCTGTGGTCCAACGGCACGAAGAGGTACCTGTCGTCGTGCGGACGGGAAAGGCGTCGCAGCCGCAACGCTTTCCTCATGGCGGTCCCACCCCTCGGGTCGTTTGGTGTCAACAGCAGGGTGGGGCAGTCCGCGCGGGCAGCGGCAGGTGTGAGGTGCCGATAATTCCCGGGTTATCGGCCTGACAGAGCAATCGCCCTTGCAACGGCCACGGAGCGTCATCTGGTGACACCCGCGTGGCCGTGTTCGTTGGTGAGCAACTGTCCTAGGCTTCCTCAGTGCGAATGGAGCTGAGACATCTGCACGTGGTGCTGACCGTCGCGCGGGCAGGCAGCATCAGCCGGGCCGCCTCCCAGATGAAGATCGCCCAGGCCGGGCTGACGGCCCAGGTGAGGCGGATCGAGGCGAGTCTCGGCGGGCCGTTGTTCCTGCGCCGCAACGACGGCGTCGAGCTGACCGAACTGGGCCGTCACGTCGTGCTGCGGGCCGAGGACCTGGTCGAACGGTTCGACGACCTGCTCGTCACCTCGCGCAAACTGGCCGAGCGCGGCGACTCCGGCATCCGGCTCGGCGGTGTGGCGGGCTCGCCGACCGCGCTGCTGGTCGGGGTGGTCAGAGAGGTGCTGCCCAGCCTGCCGCAGACCACGCACATCGAACGCGGCGGTGACGCCGTGCTGGAACTCGTGCGCACCGGCGACCTCGACCTGGCCCTGGTGGTGGAGTTCCCGCGCAGCCCGTTGCGGTTCCCGAAGGCGGTGGGCCTGCGCGGTGTCGTCACGGAACGCATGTTGATCGGCGTCCCGGTGGGCCATCGGCTGTCCGGCCGCAGCGAGGTGCTGCTGTCGGAGCTCGCCGGCGAGGAGTGGGTCGTCCCGGACGAGAACCACGGCGGCCGGCTGAACCTCGAACTGGCCTGCGAAGCGGTCGGGTTCACGCCGCGGTGCGCGCACTTCGGCATCGATCCCCACGTCGCCGCCGACCTGGTGCGGTCGACCGGCGCCGTGGCGGGGTTCTTCCCCGGTCACGACCTGCCGGGCGTGCTGCTCAAGCCGATCATCGGCAACCCGCTGCACCGGCGGATCACGCTGGTGTGGAACACCGAAGCCGCCGAACACGTGGACGACGTGCACGCCGGCCTGCTGCGCGCCTACCACGAGCGGACGCCGCACTCGGGCCGGCTGCTGGCGTCATGACCTGCTGGGCCTCGGCGCGTCCGGCCCCAGCACGTCCACGGCCGCCAGCCAGGCCGCACCCGCCGCGCCCTCCGTCGCCATGATCACCGGGGCGTTGCAGCGGGTGAGGAGTTCCTCCTTCAGGTGCGTGCCGACCGGGGTCTTGATCAGGCTGCCGACCAGCACGATCGGCGAGGTGTCGGACGGCTCGCGGACGGCCGTGGCCGTGTCGGCGAGCAGGCGGGCGGCGGACGCCACGATCGTCAGCGCCTCGGGATCGCCGTGGTGGTAGGCGGAACTCACCAGGGGCGCGAACTGGGCGAGTGCGATGGGAGCCGCCGCGTTCACGGCGGTGATCAGCTGGCTCCGGTTGCGAGCGCCCGCGGCGGTCAGGACGGCGGTGGCCAGGCCTTCCAGCGGTGCGCCCAGGTCGAGCAGCTTCACCGTGGCGCGGACGGCTTCGCGGCCCAGCCAGAACGCCGAACCGTCGTCACCGAGCAGCCAGCCGTAGCCGCCGGACTGGCCCACCATGCGGTGGCCGGCGATGCGGCCCGCGATGGAACCGGTGCCCGCCACCAGGACCGTGCCGTCGGCGGACGAGGTGCCGGTGGCGAAGGCGGCCTCGCAGTCGGTGATCACGCGCATCGGGCAGTGCAGGCCCGCGCGCTCCCAGGCTCCTTGGAAGAGGTCCAAGACGGCCGGGTCGGTCATGCGGGAGGCGCCCGCCATGCCGAGGACGCCGGAGCGGACCTTGCGGGAGTCGAGGCCGTCCAGCGCCTCCGCCAGCGCCTCGCCGATGTGGGCGGCGGCCACGTCGGGCGGGTGCGAGTTCGGATTCGCGCCGCCCGCCAGGCCCTGACCCAGGCGGGCGCCGTCGAGTCCGAGCACCAATGCTCTGGTGGACGTGCCGCCAGCGTCGAGTCCCACGACCAGATCCATAACGATCGAGTATGCCGAGAGACTCCTCCGCTGAGGCACGCCCAACCGGGTGTCACACGACCTGGGCGCGGTCACCCGTTGCGTTGTGGTGGAAGAACACCAGCGAGCCGGCCGCAACCCGATCACCCGGACGTACCACTGTGGACAGTGCGGGAACGATCAAGCTGTAGTCGAACGTGACCGCGGGGGCGACGTCGACCAGGTCGTCGGTGTCGGCGGGCGCGGTGTACCGGCTCAGCACCCCGGCGGTGTAGGTCACCGGGCCGGACGGCAGAGCCGACCGCGCGACCGGCAGCACCACGACGTCGCTGTCGAACAGGTTCGTGTCCGTCGAGCCGTCGAAGCCGTTCAGCGGCTGCTCGTCCACCACGTCCTCGGTACCGGCCACCACCGTCCGGGCGACCCAGACGTCGGCCGTCACCTCACCCTCGGGGTTCGTCCGCTTCTCGGCGGTGGTCACGAAGTCCTTGCCACCCACCGAGAACCGCACCTCCGGCTTGGTGTTGCCGCCGATGTTCGCCCAGGTGCTCCAGGTCGCGACGCCGAACGCCAGCAGGTCCGGCGTGGCCGTCGCGCCCACGTACCGCAGGTCGGCGCCACGTGCGGTGCGGTTCGCGGCGCAGTCGGCCTGCACGCCGGGACCGCAGTCGGGCAGGCGGTCGGAGCGCGCGCCGAGCTGGAGCACGGTCATCCGCGACTGGTAGTCGGGCTGGTCGAGGCCGCGGCCGGTGACGCGGCCACCGGTCACGCTCAGGCGCGACACCGGCTTCGGTGCCGCGTAGACCGGCACGCGGAGAGAGCGGTCGCCGGTGAACGTCACCAGGCCGGACGCCTCCGCCAGGAACTGACGGCCCTCGTCGAGCGAGACGGTGGGGTCGGGCGTCTTGCGCAGCGCGCCGGGGCCGGAGATCCGCAACTGCACCGGCACCGAGACCGAACCGCCCGGCCGCAGCACGACGTAGGGTGCGCTGACCTGGAAGGACACTCCGGGCACGCTGGTGATCGGCTCGTAGCCGGCGCGCAGCCGGACGGTCTGGGATCCCTTGTTGACCAGCTCGAGGGTGCGGCTCGTCTGCACCGGACCACCCACCTCGACCGCGCCGAACGACGCGTCGCCCAGCACCAGCACGTCCGCCGACAGGGCGCCGAGCCCGTCCACCCGGCCCGCGCCGACCCGCATCGGGGCCTCGCGCACACCCTTCGAATCCTTGATCACGCCGGAGGCGGTGTTCATCAGCGCGGCCTTGACCTCCGCGACCGTCCACTCCGGATGGACCTCGCGCAGCAGTGCCGCGATGCCCGCCACGTGCGGCGACGCCATCGACGTGCCGCCCAGCGACACGCCGTCCGAGGCCGTCCCGGAGGCGGCGGAGAAGATCGTGTCGCCCGGTGCGGCCACCGCGATCGACGAACGCGAGCGCGACGACGACGGCGTGATCGTGTCCTGGATCGACGGCTCCAGGGAAGGCACCGCGACCTTCAGCGCCGAGGTCAGGCGCACGGTCAGCGTCCCGGCCTCCAGAGCCGGTCGCAGCGCGGACGAGGCCGCCGCCGTCAGCTGGAACGCCGGGATGTGCGCGTTTCCGGCGATCCCGGCCGCGAACACCGGCAACGCCGTCGGCAGCAGCACTCCGGCCGCCCCGGCCTTCCAGGCGTTGTCGGTGCGGGCACCCGAACCGCAGGCGCGGGTGGCGTCGCTGTCGTCCCACTCCAGCCAGACGATCTTCCCGGCCAGCGGCTCGGAGATCGGCTGGCAGCCGTCCACGTTGGACGCGAGCCGCACAACGGGCAGGGTGAGGTCGAACGGCTCCTTGAAGTTCTGGCTGTACTGGCCGGCCTGCCGCTGGCCGGCGGCCTCCAGCCCGTCCAGCATCGTGAACGCGTCGCGGGTGTTCGCGACGGAGATCGCCTCGGGGGAGTTGCCCGGCGAGCCGGACACGTCGTAGAAGTCGCCGCCGTTGCCGGCCGCCGCGACCACCACCACGCCGTGCTCGACGAGCTTGCGCACGAACAACGAGTCGGGGTCGTCGGGCGCACCGAAGTCGCTGCCCAGCGACAGGTTGACCACGTCGAGCTTGTCGGAGAAGTCGCCGTCGCCGTTCGGGTCGAGCGCCCAGTCCAGCGCCCGCGCGGTGAGGTTCGTGCCGCCCTTGCAGCCGAACACCTTCAACGCGTAGAGCTGCGCTTTCGGGGCCGTACCGGGGCCGATCCTCAGGGCGTCCAGGTCGACCGAGGAGTACGAACCGCGGTAGGTCGTGCCGTCGTCGTTGACCCCGTACCCGGCCGCGGTGCCGGCGACGTGCGTGCCGTGGCCGTCGCAGTCCACCGGGTCGGCATCCGGCTCCGGGATCGCGCCGGGCCTGCCGGTGTAGGAGTCGCCCGCGAAGTCGTACCCGCCGACGACCTTGGCGTTCGGGAAGGTGCCGCCGCCGAAGTCCGCGTGCCGGTAGTCGATGCCGGTGTCGATCACGCCGATCCGCACGCCGTCGCCGAACCTGCCGAGCGACTTCCACACGTCGGACGTCCGGGTGAGCCGGACGGCGTGCGCGTTCGTGAGCTTCTTGGGGACCATCCGGTGGACCGCCCGCACCTCGGGCATGCGCGTCAGGGCCGACAGGCGCGACCTGTCCGCCGACAGCACGACGCCGGGCA
This sequence comes from Lentzea sp. NPDC051208, assembly GCF_040682435.1. Lineage (NCBI taxonomy): Bacteria > Bacillati > Actinomycetota > Actinomycetes > Pseudonocardiales > Pseudonocardiaceae > Lentzea > Lentzea sp. NPDC051208. The sequence goes on from NZ_JBFBAW010000009.1 coordinate 259,980, forward strand.
CCGCGTTGGTCGTTCGGGCGACTTCCCTGCCGCCGGACCGGGAGACGACCTGGGACACGTGCTCCGAGGTGCGATCCCGCGCTGAACGCGCCTGCGCGGCGGTGCCCGAGTCGACGGCTGCGGCCGAGGTCAGCTCGACGAAAACGGTTACAGTGTCGACCGGTCCGACCGGCGCCAGCAGTGCGCCTGTCAGGAGTGCTGCGGTCACCAGATTCACGATCAACTCCTTCTATTCATCGGACGACTTCAGGCCAAGCTCTAGACGCAGGCGGTATCGCGGGGCTATACATCCGATGTATTTCGTAGGGTGTGAGCAGAGGAGGAACGGCCGTGCAGTTCTTGCGCCTGGGGCCGGTCGGTGACGAGCGTCCTGCAGTCAGGACCGACGACGGGACCACATACGACCTCCTGCCGATCACCCCGGACATCGACGGGGCGTTCCTCGCGAACGACGGCGTCAACCGCGTGCGCGCCGCTCTCGACAGCGGTGAGCTCGGCGCCCTGAGCACGGAGGGCGTGCGCGTCGGGCCGCCGCTCGCGCATCCCGGCAAGATCATCTGCATCGGCCTCAACTACCGCGACCACGCGGAGGAGACCGGTGCGGACATACCCGGTGAGCCGGTGATGTTCCTCAAGACGCCCGACACCATCGTGGGCCCGTACGACGAGGTGCTCGTCCCGCGCCGGTCCGTGAAGACCGACTGGGAGGTCGAGCTCGGCGTCGTCATCGGGCGCACCGCCCGCTACCTGGAGTCCGAAGAGGACGCTCTGGCCTGCGTCGGCGCGTACGTGCTCTCGCACGACGTCTCCGAGCGCGAGTTCCAGATCGAGCGCGGCGGGACGTGGGACAAGGGCAAGAACTGCGAGACGTTCAACCCTCTCGGCCCTTTCCTCGTGCCCGCCGACGAGATCGCCGACCCGCAGAGCCTGGAGATGCGGCTCTGGGTGAACGGCGAGATCAAGCAGAACTCGTCCACCAAAAACATGATCTTCCCGGTGGCGGAGATCGTGCGCTACCTCAGCCAGTTCCTTGTCCTTCGTCCGGGTGACGTCATCAACACGGGTACACCCGCTGGGGTGGCGCTCGGCCAGCCGGAGCCCAAGCCGTACCTGCGCGCCGGCGACGTGGTCGAGCTGGAGATCGAAGGCCTCGGCAGGCAGCGCCAGATCCTCGGGCAGGCCTGAGCCCATGCCGAAGATCACCGCACTGGACGTCCTCGACATCCGGTTCCCGACCTCGCGCGAGCTCGACGGCTCCGACGCGATGAACCCGGACCCGGACTACAGCGCCGCGTACGTGGTGCTGCGGACCGACGACGGACCCGAGGGACACGGGCTCGCGTTCACCATCGGCCGCGGCAACGACGTGCAGGCCGCCGGCATCAAGGCCCTCGCACCGCACGTCGTCGGCAAGGACGTGCCGGAGGACGCGAAAGCGCTGGCGGAGCTGTACTTCGAGCTGATCGGCGACTCGCAGATCCGCTGGCTCGGCCCCGAGAAGGGCGTCGCGCACATGGCGATCGGCGCCGTCGTCAACGCGGCCTGGGACCTCGCCGCCCGTCGCGCCGGGCTGCCGGTCTGGCGGTTCCTCGCCCAGATGTCGCCGGAGGAGATCGTCAGCCTCGTCGACTTCCGGTACCTGAGCGACGCACTGACGCCCGACGACGCGTTGCAGATCCTGCGCGAGGCCGAACCCGGCAAGGCCGAGCGCGCGGACACCATCGCCCGCGACGGGTACCCGGCCTACACGACGTCACCGGGCTGGCTCGGCTACTCCGACGAGAAGCTCGCCGGACTCGCCCGCCAGGCACTCGCCGACGGCTTCGACATGATCAAGCTCAAGGTCGGTGGCAGCCTCGACGACGACGTCCGCCGGATGAAGCTCGCCCGCGAGGTCGTCGGCGAGGACACCCGCGTGGCGGTCGACGCGAACCAGCGCTGGGACGTCGACACGGCCGTGCGCTGGATGCGCGAGCTGGCGCCGTACAACCCGTACTGGATCGAGGAGCCGACCTCTCCGGACGACGTGCTGGCGCACCGCGCGATCGCCGACGCGCTGGCCCCGATCAGGGTCGCGACCGGCGAGCACGTGCAGAACCGCGTGATCTTCAAGCAGCTGCTGCAGGCCGGCGCGATCGACGTGCTGCAGCTCGACGCATGCCGGGTCGCGGGCGTCAACGAGAACATCGCGATCCTGCTGCTGGCCAGGAAGTTCGACATCCCGGTGTGCCCGCACGCCGGCGGCGTAGGCCTGTGCGAACTGGTCAGGCACCTGTCGTTCTTCGACTACGTCGCCGTCTCCGGGGAGATCGGGGAGCGCGTGATCGAGTGGGTCGACCACCTGCACGAGCACTTCCTGGACCCGGCCGTCGTCGAGAACGGCCGCTACCTGGCGCCCGCAGCGCCGGGGTTCTCCGCGCAGCTCAAGGATGAGACGCTGGCCGACTACGTCTACCCCGGCGGTCCCGTGTGGACTGATCTGGAGGGCGAGGATGACTGACTTCGAAGGACTCGTCGCCGTCGTCACGGGCGGTGCGTCCGGCATCGGCCTGGCCACGGCCGAACTGCTGAGCAGCAGGGGAGCCACGGTCGTCGCGCTCGATCTCAACCCGGACGTGAAGGACCCGCTCACCGGGATCCGCGCGGACGTGTCGGACGACGAGAGCGTCAAGGCCGCGATCGACGAGGTCGTCGCGCGGTTCGGACGGCTCGACGTCGTGGTGAACAACGCCGGCATCGGCGCACAGGGCGACGTCACGGCCAACGACGACGCGCAGTGGGCGAAGGTGCTCGACGTCAACGTGCTGGGCATGGTCCGCGTCTCACGAGCCGCGCTGCCGCACCTGCGGAACTCGCCGTCCGCGGCGATCGTCAACACCTGCTCCATCGCTGCCTGGGCCGGGCTCCCGCAGCGTGCTCTCTACTCGGCCAGCAAGGGCGCGGTGTACTCGCTGACGCTCGCGATGGCCGCCGACCACGTCCGCGAAGGCATTCGCGTCAACGCGGTCGCCCCCGGCACGGCGGACACCCCGTGGGTGGGCCGTCTGCTCGACTCGGCACCGGATCCGGCCGCCGAACGAGCCGCGTTGGAGGCACGCCAGCCGCACGGCCGGCTCGTCTCCGCCGATGAGGTCGCCGGAGCCATCGCCTACCTGGCGAGCCCGCTGTCGGGGTCCACCGCGGGCACGATCCTCGCTGTCGACGGTGGCATGTACGGCCTGCGCTTGCGTCCCCAGCAGTCATGAAAGGCAATTCAACGATGAAGCGTCGCAACCTCACCGCCGCGGTGTGCCTCGCGCTAGCCGGTGCACTGACACTGTCCGCGTGTGGCGGCGGGACCGCCGGCACCGGAGCCGGCGGAGTCGGGCCGATCGGCGCCGACCACCCGCGGGCCGACACCGACTTCTGGAACTCCTACATCAAGTACTTCCCGGACAAGGCCAAGGACCTCGGCGTCAACCTGCTGAACCCGACCAACTCCCAGAACAAGGTCGAGAACCTGGTCGCCAACGCCCAGTCGCTGCAGTCGCAGGGTGCCAAGGCGATCATCATGGCCCCGCAGGACACCGGTGCCATCGCGTCCACCCTGGACCGGCTGGAGAAGGCGAACATCCCCGTCGTCACCGTCGACACCCGTCCGGACAAGGGCAAGACCTACATGGTCGTGCGCGCGGACAACAAGGCGTACGGCGAGAAGGCCTGCAAGTTCCTCGGCGACAAGCTGGGCGGCAAGGGCAAGGTCGTCGAGTTCCAGGGAGCGCTGGCGTCGGTCAACGGCCGCGACCGCTCCGAGGCGTTCGCCGCCTGCATGAAGCAGAACTACCCCGGCATCACGGTGTTCGAGGAGCCGACCGACTGGGAGGGCCCGAAGGCGTCCGCGGCCCTGCAGACCAGGCTGAACCAGCACCCGGACATCAACGGCATCTACATGCAGGCCGGTGGCGCGTTCCTCACGCCGACGCTGCAGGTGTTGCGGCAGAAGAACCTGATCGTCCCGCCGACCGACCCGAAGCACATCTTCATCGTCTCCAACGACGGCATCCCGCAGGAGCTGGAGGCGATCCGCAAGGGCGAGATCGACGCGACCGTCTCCCAGCCGGCCGACCTCTACGCGCAGTGGGCGCTCTTCTACGCGAAGGCCGCCGTGGAGGGGAAGACGTTCTCCCCCGGCAAGACCGACCACGACTCGACCATCGTGGACACCGGCGGCGGCCGGCTGGAGGACCAGCTCCCGGCGCCGCTGATCACCAAGGAGAACGTCGACGACAAGGCGTTCTGGGGCAATCAGATCTGATGAACGAGTTCGCTTCCGTCGGCGGTGCCGACAACTTGGCAGCAGTCGCGCGGGGCGTGACGAAGAGGTTCGGGCAGACGCTCGCGCTGGACGACGTGGGCATCGAGATCCGGGCCGGTGAGTCGCACGCGCTCGTCGGTCGCAACGGCGCGGGCAAGTCGACGCTGGTCTCGGTCCTCACCGGCATGCAGACGCCGGACGCGGGCGAGGTCAGCTTCTTCGGCGAACCCGCGCCGCCCGTCGCCGACAGCGCGGCCTGGCGCCGCCATGTCGCGTGCGTGTACCAGAAGTCGACGGTCGTGCCGGAGCTGTCGGTCGCCGAGAACCTGTTCATCAACCGGCAGGACCTCGGCGGCGGGCTGATCAGCTGGAAGAAGCTGCGGCGCCAGGCGTCCGAACTGCTGGAGACCTACGACGTGGCGGTCGACCCGGACGCGTTGGTGTCCACGCTGACCGTCGAGCAGCGTCAGCTGGTCGAGATCGCGCGGGCGCTGTCGATCGGTTCGCGCTTCGTGATCCTCGACGAACCGACCGCGCAGCTCGACGGCCCGGCGATCGAGCGGCTGTTCGACCGGATGAGGTCGTTGCAGGACAAGGGGGTGACGTTCCTGTTCATCTCCCACCACCTGCAGGAGGTCTACGAGGTCTGCCAGACGGTGACGGTCTACCGCGACGCGCGGCACATCGTCACCGCCCCGGTGGCCGAGATGTCGAAGCCCGACCTGATCGAGGCGATGACCGGCGAGGTCGGCGGGCTGAACGTGCCCAGCGGCGACGACAGGCCGTCCTCCTCCGAGGAAGTGCTGACCGTGTCGGCGTTGAGCGGGGACCACTTCTCGGACATCTCGCTGTCGGCGACCCGCGGTGAGGTCATCGGCCTCGCGGGCAGCGCGTCGTCCGGCAAGCACGAGTTCGCGGAGACGGTCTACGGACTGCGCAAGCCGTCTGCCGGGTCGATCTCCGTGGACGGTTCGCTGGTGCGCGGCGGCGACGTTCCGGCCGCTTTGAAAGCCGGAATCGGCTGCGTGCCAAGGGATCGGCACCACCAGGGGCTCGTGCTGGACCTGTCGATCGCGGAGAACGCGACGATGAGCACGGCCGGTGCGTTCGTGTGGCCGTCGGCCCAGCGGTCGGCCGGCAGCACGGCGATCGCGTCGTACGACGTGAAGGCCGCCGGGCCGGACCAGCCGGTCTCGGACCTGTCCGGCGGCAACCAGCAGAAGGTCGTGATGGCGCGTGCGCTCGCCGGCGACCCGTCGGTGCTGGTGCTGATCAACCCGACCGCGGGTGTCGACGTGAAGTCCAAGGAGTCGCTGCTCGGGGTCGTCGACGCGCAGGCGCGCCGGGGCAAGGCCGCGATCGTCGTCTCCGACGAGCTCGACGACCTGCGGGTCTGCGACCGTGTTCTGGTGCTGTTCCACGGCCAGGTCGTGCGCGAGTTCGCACGCGGCTGGCGCGATCAGGAACTCATCTCTGCGATCGAAGGAATGAGCTCGGAATGACCAAGGCCATGACTCCGCCGGTCGCGGCACCCGCGCCGGACAAGCCGAAGTTCCGGCTGGCGCGGTACCAGGACCTCGCGCTGGTCCCGGTGATCATCCTCCTGCTGATCATCGGGGCGATCCTGTCGCCGATCTTCCTCACGCCGAACAACCTGATCGCCGTGCTGACCCAGCAGAGCGAGCTGTCGTTGCTGGTGCTGGGCCAGGCGATGATCCTGATCGTCGGCAAGATGGACCTGTCGCTGGAGTCGACGGTCGGTCTCGCGCCCGCGCTGGCGGTCGCGCTGATCATCCCGTCGTCGGCCGGTGGGCTGGACATCGGGCTCGCGGCGTGGCTGGCGTTGCCGCTGTGCCTGCTGATCGGTGTCGCGATCGGTGGCCTGAACGGGTTCCTGATCCTCAAGGTCGGGCTGTCCGGGTTCATGGTGACGCTGGGCATGCTGACGATGCTGCGCGGTCTGCAGCTCGCGATCACCGAGGGCAAGTCGCTGATCGACGTGCCGGAGTCGTTCCTGTACCTGGGTTCCACGACGTGGCTCGGGCTGCCGGCGGCGGTGTGGATCTGCATCGTCTGCTACGCGGCGGGCATCTTCGTGCTGAAGTACCTGCGCGCGGGCCGTTCGTTGTACGCGATCGGCGGCAACTCGGAGGCGGCGCGGGCCGCCGGCATCCGGGTCGACCGCGTGGTGTGGACCGTGCTGATCATCGGTTCGGTGCTCGCCGTGATCGCGGGCATCCTGATGACCGGACGGCTCGGTTCGGTGGCCGCCACGCAGGGCGAGGGCATGATCTTCCAGGTCTTCGCGGCCGCGGTGATCGGTGGAATCTCGTTGCAGGGCGGCAAGGGCACGCTGTTCGGCGCGCTGTCCGGTGTGCTGATGCTGGGGCTCGTGGAGCAGATCCTGCGGCTGCAGGGTGTTTCCGGCTTCTACATCAAGGCCTCGTACGGCGCGGTGATCATCCTGGCGCTGATCGTGACGCGGTTCGCCACCGGCCAGAAGCAGGAGTGAGCGTTGGAGACCGTTGCGCTGCACACCCGGCTTCGCGAGGGACGCGAGGCCGACTACGACCGCATCCACGCGACGATTCCGGCCGAGCTGGACGAGGCGCTGCGCGAGGCCGGGGTGTGGTCGTGGCGGATCTGGCGTTCCGGGCGAGAGCTGTTCCACCTCGTCGAGGTGGATGACTACCGCGCGATGCGCGCCTGTTTGGCCGAGCACCCCGCCAACGTTCCGTGGCAGGCTCAGATGGCCGGACTGCTGGAGGTCGAGGACGACTACTCCGGTGCCGAACCTGCTGTGCGACTCGTGTGGGAGCTGCCGTGAAGGTCGCTGTTTCTCGTCTTGGCTTCGGTGGTGCGCCGATCGGCAACCTCTACCGGGAGGTGTCCGACGAGGTGGCGTTCGGCGCGGTGGAAGCCGCGTGGCGGTGCGGCGTCCGCTACTTCGACACCGCACCGCACTACGGGCTCGGGCTGTCGGAGCGCCGTCTCGGGGTCGCCCTGGCCGGGCGGCCGCGCGACGAGTACGTGATCTCCACGAAGGTCGGGCGGTTGCTGGAGCCGTTCGACGGCGAAGGCCTCGACGACGAGGGTTTCGCGGTGCCGCGGCACTTCCGGCGGGTGCGGGACTACTCGGCGGACGGGGTGAAGCGGTCGATCGAGTCCTCTTTGGAGCGTCTCGGTACGGACCGGGTGGAGATCGTCTACATCCACGACCCGGACGACCACTGGGCTTCCGCGATCGGTGAGGCCTATCCGGCGCTGGAGGACCTGCGGTCGCAGGGTGTCGTGGGCGCCATCGGCGTCGGCATGAACCAGTGGGAGATGCCGGAGCGGTTCGTCCGCGAGAGCGACATCGACGTGGTGATGCTGGCCGGCCGCTACACGTTGCTGGAGCAGCCTTCGCTGGTCTCGTTCCTGCCCGCCTGCGTCGACCGGGGCGTGTCCGTGGTGGCGTGCGGGGTATTCAACTCCGGGTTGCTGTCGAAGCCGGAGGTGGCGTCCGACGCCAGGTACGACTACGAGGAAGCGCCCTCCGAGCTGGTGGAGCGGGCGCGGGCGATCGCAGCGGTGTGCGGGCGGCACGGCGTGACGCTGCCCGAGGCGGCGATCCAGTTCGCGCTGGGTCATCCCGCCGTGGTGTCGGTGGTGATCGGCGCACGGACGGCGGAGCAGATGACCGCCAACGCCGCGTACTTCTCCGCCTCGATCCCCGAGGACCTGTGGAACGAGCTGAAGGCGCTGGACCTCATCGACCCGGAGGTGCCCACCCCGTGATAGTCGATGCTCACCACCACCTGTGGGATCTCTCGGTCCGCGACCAGGACTGGATCACCGATCCGCCGATGGGCGTGATCCGGCGATCGTTCCTGGAACCGGACTTCATCGCCGCCGCACCCGAGGTCTCGGCGTCCGTGCTGGTGCAGACGGTGTGCGTGCCGGAGGAGACGCCGGAGTTCCTCGCCATCGCGGCTTCTTCGGACGTCGTGGGCGCGGTGGTGGGCTGGACCGACCTGACGTCGGCTGCCGTCGGTGATGAGCTGACGTCGTTGGTGGACAGCCCCCACGGCTCGTGGCTGCGCGGGATCCGGCACCAGGTGCAGAGTGAGCCGGACCCGGAGTGGTTGTGCCGCAAGGACGTCTGGAACGGGCTGGCGGCCGTGGGTGCTCATGGGCTGGTCTACGAACTGCTGACGCTGCCGCACCAGATGCCGGCCGCGCGCCGGACCGTGGCGGCGTTGCCCCAGGTCGGGTTCGTGGTGGACCACTGCTCGAAGCCCGCGATCGGTGCCGATCCGGGGGAGTGGGCCGAGCAGATCCGGGCGCTGGCGGCGCACGAGAACGTGACGTGCAAGCTGTCCGGGCTGGTCACCGAGGCCGACTGGAAGTCGTGGGACGTGGCAACGCTCCGGCCGTACTTCGAGGTCGTGCTGGACGCGTTCGGGCCTGAGCGGCTGATGTTCGGCTCGGACTGGCCCGTGTGCCTGCTGGCGGCCACTTACGGGGAGTGGCTTGGTGCGGCTCGGGAACTGGTCTCCGAGCTGTCGCCCGGCGAGCAGGCCGCGATCTTCTCGGGCACTGCTCGCCGGGTCTACGCGCTCTAGACGAAAAGCGCCTTCAGCTCGTTGATCAGCTTCGGCGTGGCTCCGGCGAGCGGCTCGCGGACCGGGCCCGCCGGGAGCCCGAGCAGGTTGAGCGCGGCCTTGACGGCGACGGCACCGGGCTCGCGGGTCATGATCGCGGTGATCACCGGCAGCAACGCCTGGTGGCGGCGCAGGGCCTCCTTGTTGTCGCCCTCGTCGTAGGCGTCGAGCATCGCCTTGATCTCGTTGCCGACGACGTGGCCGACGGTGCTGACCGTGCCGACGCCGCCGATCGAGTACAGCGGCAGGATCAGCTCGTCGTTGCCGGAGTAGAAGTCGAGGCCGGTCTCGGCGATCACGCGGGCGGTCGCGAGCAGGTCGACCTTGCAGTCCTTCACGCCGACGATCCGCGGGTGCTCGGCGAGCCGGAGCAGCGTCTCGGTGTCGATCGCCGTGCCGGTCCGGCCGGGGATGTCGTAGAGCAGCGCCGGCAGGCCCGAGGCGTTCGCCACCTGCCTGAAGTGGTTCTCGACGCCCTCCTGCGTGGGCTTGCTGTAGTACGGCGTGACGACGAGCAGGCCGTCGGCGCCGCTCTCCTCGGCCTGGCGGGAGAGCTCGATGGTGTGGCGCGTGGAGTTGGTGCCGACGCCCGCGAGGACGTGCGTGCGGTCGCCGACGGCCTCCTTCACGGCCCTGATGATCTGCGCCTTCTCGGCGCCCGTGGTGGTGGGCGCCTCGCCGGTCGTGCCGTTGACGACCAGCCCGTCCGCGCCACCCTTGTCGACGAGGTGCGCCGCCAGCTCCTGCGCACCCTTGAGGTCCAGGTCACCGTCGGGGGTGAACGGGGTGACCATCGCTACCAGCACTCGTCCGAACATGACTCCAGCGTGGCTCTAGTCTTCGCAAAGTTCCAGTTAGAAGTTCTGCCCGGAACGTTAAGCTGAGCTTTGTGTTGGATGTGCGAAGGCTCCGATTGCTCCACGCCCTGTCGGTCCACGGCACGGTCACCGCCGCCGCGGAGGCCATGCACGTGACCTCCCCGGCCGTGTCCCAGCAGCTGGCCGCGCTGGAACGCGAGGCCGGCGTCGCCCTGGTCGAACGGGAGGGCCGCCGGCTGGCGCTGACCCGCGCCGGGCACGTGCTGGCGGCGCACACGCAGCTGGTTCTCGATCAGCTGGCCGCCGCCGAGGCGGACCTGGCCTCGCTGCGCACGTCCGTGTCCGGCGTCGTGCGCGTCGGTGCGTTCGTATCGGTCGCCGCGTTGCTGCCGCGCGTGATCCAGGTGCTGCGGTCGGCGCACGGGTCCGATGTGGACCTGTTCGTGCACGAGATGGAGCCGGAGGCGTCACTGCCCGCGTTGCGGCGCGGGGACGTCGACATCGCGGTGATCCACTCTTACAACATCATGCCGCGCTCGCTGCCCGAGTCCTGCGAGTCGTTCGAGTTGTTCGTGGAACCGGTGAACGTGGCACTGCCGTTGAGCGATCCGTTGGTGCAGCAGGATTCGGTGGATCTGTCGGTGCTGGCCGACCGGCCGTGGATCATGCCGCGCACCGACGCGTCGTGCCACGAGCTGACCCAGCGGGCGTGCGGCGCCGCCGGGTTCGTGCCTCGGGCGCAGGCCTACTGCGACGACTTCGGGGTGATGTGCGGGCTGGTCGAGGCCGGGCTGGGCGTTGCGCTCGTGCCGTCCGTGGCCCGGCGGCCCGGTGTGGCGTTGAGGCCGTTGAAGCAGCAGGTGTTCCGGACCGTGTCCGCTGTGGTGCGGAACCGGGCGGACGGGCAGCCTGCGGTGCGCGCGGTGCTGGAGCAGCTACGCCAGGTCTGACAGCCACTGCTCGACGCCGGCCACGTGCACAGTGGACCAGCTGCGCGCGAGTTCCGGCTGGTGCGCGGCCAGCGCGTCGACGATGGCGCGGTGCTCGGCGACCGTGCGGTCCACGGCGTTCGACTGGGTGATGCCGCGCCAGATGCGGACGCGGACCGTCGGGCCGGCCAGCGTGTCGAGGAGCTGGGCCAGGTAGGCGTTGCCCGAGCACTGGGCGATGGCGCGGTGGAACTCGAGGTCGTGCTCGACCAGTTCCTCCACGGACTTCGCGCTTTCGGCGGCGTCGCAGAGCGCGCGGAGCTTGACGATCTCCTCCGCGTCGACGCGCTGGGCGGCCATCGCGGCGGCCGCCGGCTCGAGGATCCGGCGGACCTGGAGGACTTCCAGCACCGAATCCTCGCCGCGGTGCAGGTCGAGCACGAAGGAAAGCGCGCCGAGCAGGTCGTCGGCCCGCAGCGAGGACACGTACGTGCCGTCGCCCTGGCGGACGTCCAGTACACGGACGAGTGACAGTGCCTTCACGGCCTCGCGCAGCGAGTTGCGCGACAGACCAAGACGTTCTGCCAGGTCAGCCTCACGCGGGAGACGGTCGCCGGGCTTGAGCTCGCCCGAAACGATCATCTCCTTGACGCGCAGGATCGCATCGTCAGTGACTGCCACGGCACCCTCAACTCGTCGTAGACCTCGGATGTCTGGCAGCCAGTATGCGCTACGGGTGGTCATCTTCGTGGCATCCCGGTCGTTTCGGACCTGATTCACCAAGTGTTATGTAAGATGGTTATCTCCTAACGAAGGGTGACGTGGACCCCTGTTGTGGCCATAATGGTCTGGACCATTCAAGGAGGGATCTTGGACGCCGTTGTCGCAGCACCGCGCGCATTGCTCGGTCGCACGATCGTCGGTCCTGCCTCGGTGCGGATCAGGGACGGCCGCATCGTCGAGGTGACCACCGGTGAAGCACCACCCGGCGCGGAGGTCCTATCCGACGGCCTGCTGACACCGGGCCTGGTCGACGTGCAGGTGAACGGCGCCGTCGGCGTCGACTTCGCCGAGGTGGACGCCGCCGGAATGCGTTCCGTGGCCGAAGCTCTGCCGTCCACCGGTGTGACCCGGTTCTTGCCCACGTTGATCACCGCACCGGTCGACGTGATCCTGAGGCAGACGCGGGCGGTTCTGGCCGCCTCCGCCGCTCTGCCGGACGGAGTGGGTGCCCGCCCCTTGGGCGTGCACCTCGAAGGCCCCTTCCTGTCGCCCAAACGGGCAGGGGTGCACGACCCGTCGTTCATGGTCGAGCCTGGTCCTGACCAGATCTCGGCCCTGCTCGACGACGAGCTGATCCGCCGCGCCCTGCGGATGGTGACGATGGCTCCCGAACAGCCCGGTGGCCTGGAGGCGGTCCGCCGTCTCGTCGAGGCCGGCGTGCTCGTCGCGGTGGGCCACTCCGACGCCACGGGTGAGCAGACCCGCGCCGCCGCCGACGCGGGTGCCCGCATGGTGACGCACCTGTTCAACGCCCAGCGTCCGCTGGGGCACCGGGAACCCGGGGTTCCCGGGGTGGCGCTGGTGGACGAGCGCTTCACCCTCGGGCTCATCGCGGACCTGGCCCACGTGGGCCCGGACGTGTGCCGCCTCGTGTTCAACGCCGCCGGGGCGCGAGTCGCACTGGTGACGGACGCGGTCGCCGCAGCCGGGATGCCGCCTGGGCGCTACCACCTCGGAGGGGCGGACGTGCTGCTCACCGAGGACGGGGTGCCCCGGTCGCCGGAGGGCACGATCGCGGGTTCCGCGCTCACGCTCGACCGCGCGGTGCGGAACATCGTGTCCGTGGGTGTTCCGGTGGCCGACGCGCTGGCGTCGGCGACGATCGTGCCCGCCGAGGTCATCGGTGAGTCCGGTCTCGGCCGGCTAGCACCGGGGGCCGTCGCGGACCTGGTGTGGTGGGACGACGACCTGCGGCCCAAGAAGGTCTGGGTCGACGGGCGGGTCGTGTTCGACGCCGCGGTGCCCGCACCGCAAGTCGCGGCAAGCTACGCCACAGCAGGCCAATAGTCACGCATCAAAAGCCACGCGGGGCCCCTACGTACTTTCATACGGTACGTAGGGGCCCCGCGTGGCCGAAAAAACACCCGTTAGAGGGTGCGCGTGACCTTGTTCAGGCCGCGCGGGCTGTCCGGGTCGCCGCCGCGTGCCAGTGCCAGGCCGTGGGCCAGGCGCTGCACGGGAAGGATCTCCAGCACCGGGGCCACTTCCTCGGCGGTCTCGGGGATGGCGATGGCGAGCGTCGCCCCCACCTTCTCCGAGGCGGAGCCGACGGCCACGACGTCGGCACCGCGCTGGTGCACCACGTCCAGGGCGTCGCGCAGCGAGTCGCCGCCCTTGCCCAGCGAGGTGATGGCCAGGACCGCGGTCTCGCCGTCCACCGCGGCCACCGGGCCGTGCAGCAGGTCGGCGCCGCTGTAGGCGCGGGCCGCCAGGTAGGACGTCTCCGCGAGCTTGAGGGACGCCTCCAGCGCCGTGGCGTAGGAGTAACCGCGGCCCGTGGTGAGGACGCGGTCCACGAAGCGGTAGCGGCGCACGGCCTCGTCGACGGTCGGCGCCGACTGGTCGAGGGTCACCTGGGCGAGCTCGCCCAGCGACGCCGCCGCCTCGCCGTCGCCGCCGCGCACCGCGTCGATCAGCAGGTAGAGGGCCAGCAGCGTGGCCGAGTAGGTCTTGGTGGCGGCCACCGCGTGCTCGACGCCCGCCGAGACGTCCACCGAGAGTTCGGCGGCCGCGTTCAGCGGGGAGTTCGACGTGTTCGTCACGGCCACGGTCAGGGCACCGCGCCTGCGGTAGGAGGCGGTCACCTCCAGCAGGTCGGGCGAGCCGCCCGACTGGGAGACCGTGACCAGCAGGACGTCGCGCAGGTCCGGCTCCGCGCCGTACAGCGTCGTGGTGGACGCGGAGACCAGGCCGGCGGGGAGCTGGAGCAGGATCTCGGTCAGGTACTTCGCGTAGATCGCGGCGTGGTCGCTGGAACCGCGGGCCGCGAAGAGCACGAAGCGCGGGGCGCGCTCGCGGATCACGGCGGCCACCTCGGCGATCGCGGACCGCCCCGCGTAGAGGTCGGAGAAGATCGACGGCTGAGCGGCGATCTCCGCTGCCATGTGCCGGCCTGGCTGGGGCGTGGTCATGTCGTGCCTTTCAGGATCAGCTCGGCCGCGGCTCGGAGGCTCACCCGAGAACCGCCGTGGGTGTCGATGCGGGCGACGCTGCCCAGGTCTGGACCCGGCACGCCCGTTTCGACGTGCACCACGTCCAGCTGCAGATTAGTTAAGTTTATTACCAGTTGTCGAGCGCCGGAGTGGCGGTGGGCGTCGCGCGTGACGACCACAATCGTGCGGCCACCTGCGACTTTCGCAACTTCTTCCGCCGAGATGTCACGTGCGGCGATCACCTCGGTGCCCGGAAGTACCTCCTGGAGGTACGGGCCGAGGCCCCACGGGACGTCACCGACCGCGATCGAGGAGTCCACCACCAGGTCCACCACGACCGGGTCCGCACCGACACTAACCCGGCCACGTGCGGAAACAGCGCGTCGAGCGGCTGTGAGACCGATCTCGGCGTCGTGGGCGTCGACGGTGGACGGCGGGAGGCCCAGCGCCAGGGAGCGGGCGGCCGCCTGGGTCAGGCGCTCCTCGGACAGCTCGCCGGACTTCACGGCCGCGACGATCGAGTCGATCAGCCACTGCAGGTCGTCGTCGTCCAGGGCCATGCCGCCCAGGCACAACGAGTCCACACCGGCGGCCAGGGCCCGGACGGCGCCGACGGCCAGGTCGCCGCCCACCGCCTTCATGTCCAGTCCGTCGGTGATCACCGCGCCGGTGAAGCCCAGCTCGGTGCGCAGCAGGTCGATCGCGTGCTTGTTCAGCGTCACCGGCGCCGGACCCCACTCGGGGATCACGAGGTGGCCGGTCATGATCGAGCGGACGCCCGCGTTCACGGCCGCCTGGAACGGGACGAGCTCCACGGCGCGCAGCTGTTCCTCGGTGCGCGGAAGCACCGGGAGCTGCTCGTGGGAGTCCTCAGTGGACGCTCCGTGGCCGGGGAAGTGCTTGGCGCAGGCGGCGACGCCCACGGCCTGCAGGCCCTCGACCCACGCGGCCACGTGCCGCGCGGCGAGCACCGGGTCGGAGCCGAACGCGCGGACGCCGATGATCGGGTCGTCCAGCGTCAGCACCAGGTCGGCGGACGGCGCGAGGTTCAGCGAGATCCCGCACTTCGCCAGCCGCGCGCCGATGGACGCGGCCACCGAGCGCGTGAGGTCCAGGTCGTCCGCCGCGCCCAGGGCGTGGTTGCCCGGCACCTCGGAACCGCGGCCCGCGTCGAGACGCGTGACGTCGCCGCCCTCCTCGTCGATGCCGATCACCACGTCCGGGCGCACCGAACGCAGTTCGCCGCACAGCTCGGTCACCTGGGCGTCGTCGACGACGTTGCGCCCGAAGAGCACAACGCCGCCGAGCCCGTCAGCGACCCGCCGCAGCAACCAGTCGGGGGCGGTCGTTCCGGTGAAGCCGGGAAGCAGAACGGCTGCGGCCAACTGATCCACGCGTCATCCCTTCACTGCACCGGCGGTGACGCCGGCGACCATCTTGCGTTGCACGATCAGGAAGAACACCAGTGCGGGCACCGTGAACAGCACCGAGGCGGCCATCGCGCCACCCCAGTCGGTGCCGAAGGCGGTCTCGAACCCGGACAGCCACACCGGCAGCGTCTCGCGGTCCTGGCTGCGGATCAGCACCTTGGCGAAGAGGAACTCGTTCCACGCCGTGATGAACGCGAACACCGACGTGGCCACGAGACCCGGCCCCAGCAGGGGCAGGGTCACCTTCTGGAACGCGCCCCAACGACCGCAGCCGTCGACCATCGCGGCCTCTTCGAGCTCGATCGGGATGCCGTTGACGAACCCGCGCAACGTCCACGCGCAGAACGGCAGCGTCACCGCGAAGTACACGAGGACCAGCGACGAGAGGTGTTCGTAGAGCTGGAGGTCCCGCATCATCAGGAACATCGGGATCAGCAACGCCTCGAACGGCGCCATCTGCGCCACCAGCATCAGCAGCACGAAGCTCTTGCGGCCGCGGAACGCGAAGCGCGACATGGCGACCGCGGCGGTGATGCCGATGACGATCGCGGCGACGACCGCCGTCAGCGTCACCAGGAGGCTGTTGCCGAGCGAGGACAGGAAGCCGGGCTTCGTCCACGCCGTCACGAAGTTCGTGAACGTCACCGAGAACGGGATCAGGTCGTAGTCCGACGTGATCGTCGAACCCTTGGGCTTCAGCGCCGACGTGATCATCCAGTACGTCGGGAAGATGAAGAACAACGCCAGTGCGAGTCCTGCGAAGTTCGCAGCAGACTTCTTGAGCATCAGATCTTGCCCTCCTCGGTCTGCAGCAGCTTGCGCAGGTACTGGAACGTGATCAGGCCGAGGATGACCATCATCAGCACGGAGATCGCGGCAGCGACGCCGAAGTGGCTCTTCGCGATGCCTTCCAGGTACTGCAGCACCGGCAGCGTCGTGCTCTCACCGCTGGGACCGCCGCCGCGGAACACCCAGATCTGGGCGAAGACCTTGAAGTCCCACAACAGCGACAGGAACGTCACCATCATCAGCAGCGACCGGATCTCCGGCCACGTCACCGCGCGGAACGTCTGCCAGCCCGTGGCGCCGTCGATGCCCGCCGCCTCGTAGAGGTCGCGCGGAATGCCGACGAGCCCCGCGTAGAGAGAGAAGGCGAGGAAGGGGATCGCCTGCCACACGATCAGCAGGCCGACGACGGACAGCGTCGACGTGCCGGAGGAGAACCACGAGTAACCGGCGAAGGAGTCGAATCCCAGCTGCACCAGCGTCTTGTTCAAGATGCCGTAGTTCTGGTCGAACATCCACTGGTAGACCGTGGTCGACGCGAGGATCGGCATGGCCCAGGCGCAGAGCATCGCGATCTGCAGGGCGACTCGCACCCACGGCGTGAGCACGCGCATCAGCAGTGCGATCCCGAGGCCCGCGCCCACCGAGGCGACGACGACGGAGACGGTGAACACGACGGTCCGCAGCGAGACGGTCCAGAACCGCTCGTCCTGAAGAACCGTCACGTAGTTGTCGATGCCCGTCCACACGACCTCGCCGCGAACGAGCTCGCCGAGGTTCAGCTGGCGGAAGCTCGTCACGAAGACGGAGACCACCGGCCAGCCGATCAGCCAGAGGATCGCGATGAGTGCGGGAGCGAGCAGCAGGTAGGGCAGCGCCCGGTCGAAGGCACTGCCCCGGCGGCGGCGCCGTGGCGCCCCGCCCGTCACGGCAGGCGGCAGCGCCGGAGGGATGTCCCCTGCCGGCGCTGCCGTTTCGGTCGTTTTGACGGCCGTCATCTCAGCTTGGCTAGGCCATGGCCTTGGTGATGGCTTCGCTCGCGTCCTTCGTTGCCTGGTCGAGAGACTTGGCACCGGTGAGGTACGCGGTCAGCGCGTCCTTGAGCGGGTTCTGGCCCGCCTCGACGGCCGCCCACTTCGGCGTCACCGGGGTGACCTTGCCGTTGGGGGAGGACGCGGCGAGCGCCTTGCCGACCGCGTTGGTGGCGAGCTTCGCGGTGTCCTTCGAGGTGCCGGGAACAGCGCCGCCCTCGGCGAGCATGTCCTGGTACTTCTTGGACGACAGCAGCGCCAGGTACTTCTTGGCCGCGGCGGCGTTCTTGCTGGCCGTCGGGATGGCGAGGTTCGAGCCGCCCAGGAACACGGGGGAGGACGAACCGGCCTTCTTGGACGGGATCGGGAACGCCGAGGTCTTGTCGGCCAGGTCCGGCTTCGCCTTCACGGCACCGGCGAGCTCCCACGGGAGACCGACCATCATGCCGACGTTGCCCGTGCCGAAGACCTCCATCTGCTGGGGCTTCGCCTCGTCGATGTCGGCCGGGACCTTCTTGGTGGCCGACGCGTCGTAGAGCGCCTTGTAGGCCTCGAAGCCCGCCTTCGCCTGCGGGGTGTCCAGCGTGCCCGTCCACTTGCCGGCGTCCTGCTTGGCGATGTCGCCGCCCTCGTCCCAGATCAGGGACAGCAGGAAGTACCAGGACTGGCCAGGCAGGTACAGGGCCTGGAAGTCCGGGTTGGACGCGTTGGCGGCCTTGAGCTTGTTGATCGCGTCGAGCCACTCGGCCCGCGAGGTGGGCGGCGCGGTGACTCCGGCCGCCTGGAGCAGGTCGGTGCGGTAGATGACGGTGCGGTTCGCGGCGTAGAACGGAACGCCGTACTGCTTGCCGTTGAGCGTCAGGGAGTCCTTGAGGCCACCCAGCCACTCACCGCCGTTGAACTGACCGTTGTCAGCGGTGAGGTCCGCCAGCGTGCCCTGGTCGGCGAAGCTCGCCGTCTGGGTGTTGCCGAGTTCGATGACGTCCGGCGGCGTGCTGCTGGCCAGCGCGGTCGTCAGCTTCTCCTGGATGCCGGTCCACTTCTGGACCTCGTACTTCACCTTGATGCCGTTCGCTGACTCGAACTCCTTGTTCAAGGCGTCGGTCAGGGTCGGCGCCGCGGAGCCGTCCATGAGCCACACGGTGATCTCTTTGGTCTCCGTGTTGCTACCGCTGTTCGTGCTCGTGCCACAGCCTGACACGGCCACTGCCAGTGCGGCGGCACCAGCAGCGAGTCCTCTCCAGCCCTTCACAATTCGCGCCCTTTCACCAAGCCCGGCACACCGGCCGGAACGTCCAAGTGGTGTAGACCAATGCGGAACAGCGTGTGCTGCGTCACCGCGTCTGTCAAGCGCGTTGCCAAGACGTTGCGAAGTCATCGGACGAATTTCGGAGTGGATGTCGGGGGTTCGGACGCACTAATCGACACGGACAAGGCATCCTTGTGATGCGTGACATGGAGTGCGAGGAGGAGGCCATGCTGGAGACGACGCCTGCATCAGGCGTGGACGCCAGGACGCGGGCGCAACGCGAACCCAAGTACTGGGGTCTCAAGCGGCACCTGCTCGACCTGTTGAGGGCGTTGCCGCCCGGTTCGCCGATCCCCACGGAACGGTCGCTGGCCGCGGAGTTCGACGTCTCCAGGACGACCGTTCGCCAGGCGCTCGCCGAGCTGACGGTCGAAGGACGCCTGCTCCGTGTGCAGGGCAAGGGCACCTTTGCGGCGGAACCGAAAGTCGCCCAGAGGTTGCAACTGTCTTCGTACACAGAGGACATGCGGGCCCAGGGCCGCGTGCCGTCGTCGAAGCTGATCGAGGCTTCGGAGATGCCGGCGGAGGCCGAGCTCGCCCGGTACCTGGGCGTGCGTCCGGGTGCCAAGGTCCTGCGGCTGCACCGCCTGCGGCTCGCCGACAACGAGCCGATGGCCATCGAGACGACGCACCTCGCGCTGGGCCGCTTCCGCGGGCTGCGCCGGTACCTGGCGCCCGGCGCCTCGCTGTACCAGGTGCTGTCCGAGCGGTTCGGTGTCGAGATGGGACACGCCGAGGAGACGATCGAGACGGCACTCGCCTCGCCGGAGGAGGCGGAGCTGCTCGGCGCCGACATCGGCCTGCCGATGCTGCTGCTGTCGCGGCACTCGTTCGACACCGAGGGCAATCCGATCGAGTGGGTTCGGTCGGTCTACCGGGGTGATCGGTACAAGTTCGTCGCCACGCTGAACCGGCCGTCTTGATCGCCTGGGGCACGCCACGAGCACGCTGGGTGCTGACTACGACGATCCTCGGTTCGGGCATGGCCATGCTCGACGGGACGATCGTCAACGTGGCGCTGCCCCGGATCGGCGCGGAGTTCTCCGCGTCGGTGACGGACCTGCAGTGGATCCTCAACGGGTACCTGCTGGCGCTCGCCTCGCTGATCCTGATCGCCGGTTCGCTCGGCGACAGGTTCGGCCGGCGGCGGGTCTACGTGATCGGCGTCATCTGGTTCGGCGTCGCGTCGCTGCTGTGCGGTGCCGCGTGGAACGTTCCGGTGCTGGTGGCGGCACGTGTGCTGCAGGGCGTGGGCGCGGCGTTGCTGACGCCGGGCGCGCTGGCGATCCTGCAGTCGTCGTTCAACCGGGAGGACCGGTCGCGCGCCATCGGCGCGTGGTCCGGACTGTCCGGTGTGGCCACGGCGGTCGGGCCGCTGGTCGGCGGGCTGCTGGTGCAGGCCTGGTCGTGGCGGCTCGCGTTCCTGGTGAACCTGCCGGTGGCCGCGCTGTGCGTGTACCTCGCGCTGCGGTTCGTGCCGGAGTCGCAGGACGACGCGGCGGGGCACCCGAACTACCTGTCCGCGCTGGTCGGCGCACTGGGCCTGGCCCTGCTGACCGGCGGGCTCGTCGAGCAGTCGTACGTGCCGGCGGCGGCGGGCGTGGCCGCGATGATCGCGTTCGGGGTGGTCCAGAAGCGCTCCGCCGACCCGTTGGTGCCGCCGGAGCTGTTCCGCAACCGGACGTTCCTGGTCTCCAACGTCCTGACGTTCCTCGTCTACGCGGCGCTCGGGGGCGTGATGGTGCTGCTCGTGCTGCAGCTGCAGATCTCGCTCGGGTACTCGCCGACGGCGTCCGGCCTGGCCAGCGTGCCGCTCACGATCATCATGCTGCTGGCGTCCTCGACGTCCGGGCGGATCGCCCAGCGCTACGGTCCGCGCCTGCAATTGATCATCGGCCCGATCCTGGTCGGCCTGGGCATGTTGCTGCTGCGCAACGCCGTGCCCGGCGCCTCGTACGTGACCGGCGTGCTGCCCGGCGTGGTGCTGTTCGGCATCGGTCTCGCGATCGTCGTCGCCCCGGTGACGGCGACGGTGCTGGCCTCGGCGCCCGACCACCACGCGGGTGTCGCGTCCGGCGTGAACAACGCCGTGGCCCGCACCGGCAGCCTGCTCGCGATGGCCGTGCTGCCCGCGGCCGTGGGGCTGATGGGTGAGGACTACACGAACCCCGCCGTGATGACGGACGGCTGGCAGACGGCCCTCGTGCTGTGCTCGGTCGCCGCGATCATCGGTGGTCTGCTGGCCGTCGGCGTGGACAACCGGGTGCTCGCCGCGGCGCCGGAGCAGCAGGAGGCCCCGCACCCCGGCGAGTGCCTGCACTGCGGCGTGGAAGGCCCGCCGACGCACATCCGGTCAGGCGGCGAGAAGGCCCGCCAGTAGCGCCGGGTCGACGTTGCCGCCGGACACGACGGCGACGCCACCCCCGCCGATCTTCGCCTGCGCGGCCACCGCGACGGCCCCGCTCGGCTCGGCGATCAGCCGGGCCCGCCGGACCAGGCCGGTCACCGCCGCGAGGATCTCGTCCTCCGACACCGTGATCACGTCGTCCACGTACTTGCTGATGTGCGCCCAGGTCAGGACCGAGGGTTCGTCCCGCAGAGCGTCAGCAGCCGTCTGAGCGCGTTTCAGGGGATCCCAGCGCACCAGTTCGCCTGTCTTGAGCGACTCGGCGATGTCCGCGGCCAGTTCGGGCTCCGCGCCGATCACGCGGACGTCCGGGCGCAGCGACTTGATCGCCGTGGCCACGCCGGAGATCAGCCCGCCGCCGGACATCGGCACCACGACGGCCTCGACGTCCGGCAGGTCGGCGAGGATCTCCAGGCCGATGGTGCCCTGGCCGGCGATCACGTCGGGGTGGTCGAACGGCGGGATCAGCGCCGCGCCGCGTTCGGCCACCAGGGCTTCGGCGCGCTCGACGCGTTCGGTGATGCCGACGATGAAGACCTCGGCCCCCAGCGCCTTCGTGGCCTCGATCTTGACCGCCGGGGTGTTGTCCGGCATCACGATCGCGGCCGGCACGCCGTGCAGGCGGGCGGCGAACGCCACGGCCTGCGCGTGGTTGCCGCTGGAGTAGGCGACTACTCCGTTCGCGCGATTCTCCAGGCGTGCCAGGGCGTTCAGCGCGCCCCGGAGTTTGAACGCGCCGACGGGCTGCAGGTTCTCCGGCTTGAGCCAGCCCGCACCGAACGGCAGCAGCGGCGTGCGCACCACGTGCGGTGCGATGACCGCCGCCGCCGAACGGATGTCCGGGAGCGCGATCATCCGAGGATCGACGCGAGTGACCGGGGTTCGATGTTGCCGCCGGAGACCACCGCGACGGCCGGACCGGCCGGCAGTTCGCGGTTCAGGTACGCCGCGACGGCCACGGCGCCACTCGTCTCGGACACGACCCGCGTGCGCCGGGAGATCTGCCTCACCGCGTCCCGGATCTCGTCCTCGGAGACGGTCACGACGTCGTCCACGTACTCGCGGATGTGCGCCCACGTCAGTTCGGAGGGCTCGGCGCGCAGTCCGTCCGCGACGGTCCGGGCGCGATCGTGCGCGTCCCAGCGGACGAGCGCACCGGCGGCGAACGACGCGGCGGTGTCACCGGCCAGTTCCGGCTCGACGCCGATCACGCGGACGTTGGGGCGCAACGACTTCACCGCCGCCGCGACGCCGGAGATCAGTCCGCCGCCGCTCACCGGCACCAGGACCGTCGCCACGTCGGGGAGGTCGGCGCAGATCTCCAGGCCGATGGTGCCCTGCCCGGCGATCACGTCCGGGTGGTCGAACGGCGGGATGAGCGTCGCCTTGCGCTCCTCGACCAACTCGTAGGCGCGCGACTCTCGTTCGGTGATGCCGACGACGAACACCTCGGCGCCGTGCGCCCGCGTCGCTTCGATCTTGATCTGCGGCGTGTTCTCCGGCACGACGATCGCGGCCGGCATGCCGAGGATCTTGGCCGCGTAGGCGACCGCCTGCGCGTGGTTACCGCTCGAATACGCCACGACACCGCGCGCCCGGTCCTCGGAAGGTATGCGGGACAACGCGTTCACCGCGCCGCGCTGCTTGAACGCACCGATCGGCTGCAGCGACTCGGGCTTGATCCACAGGCCGGAGTCGAAGGACAGCAACGGGGTGTGCACGACATGCGGGGCGATCGCGGCGGCGGCCGCGTGGACGTCTTCGAGAGTCACCAGGCGCATGTGTCGATGATGCACGTCACCGGGGCACAACCGGTGAACTGTGCCCAACGTCCTACGTGTGTCATGTCTGAGAAGGAGAAGATCACCCCCGTCAAGCTCATCGCGAGTGTGCTCGCCGCCGCCACCGCGGCCGTGCTGAGCCTTCGCCTCAACCTCGTCGGCACCATCGTCGGCGCGGTTCTCGCGAGCGTCGTGACCACAGTGGGCGCCGTGTTCTACCAACGGTCCATGGAACGTGAGAAGCGTTGGCAGGTGATCGCTGTCGGCGGGCTGCTCGTGTTCGTGGTGACCGTCCTCACCGCGACGAGTGTCCAGCTGGTGACCGGCAAGCCCATCACCGCCGATCCGGGCTCACCGTCCACAAGCACCCGCACCGAGACGCACACCGAGACGACGAAGACCGAGACGATCACCGTGACCGTCCCTCCGGGCACGTCCGGTCAGTCCTCGTCCGGGAGCACGACGACGACCGCGCCACCGTCGTCTTCGACAGAATCCCGACAGCCGTCGGACAGCTCGACGCCGCCGTCCACCACCGACCCCATTCGGTGATCACGTCACTACGTTGAGCGATAGTTAACTGTCAATTGCTACGCGCCGCAGTTGATCTGTCGTGAGCTGTGACACACTTCGTTCACGTTCGAGGCGGGGCGTCATAGCCAAGAGTTCCGCAACTTCACTCGAACGGGCGAAAGGATTCGGTCCGAAAGAGACCGGGAGGAGGCGCAATGAGGCTCGTGGCACGTCCGCTTGAGCCCGGCGCCTTCGGTGGAGGACACAGCGCCTGCACCGGATTTGAGAGGCAAATGAGGACGGGAGGGGTGGGGCGACCCCTGCCGCCGCCCCACCACCCGTCCCCCTAGAGCCCCCGAGAGAGGTCCCTGCAACCGATCTCTCGGGTTCCCCTGCACCCGAAAGTGAGGGAGACGCTTGATGAACCGCACGAGTGCGGCCCGTGTAACCGGTGCCGTGTTGCTCGCCACCGGAGTCGTCACTGCTCTCAGCGTACCGGCGTTTGGCGCCCCTGCCGCACCGGTCGCCCCATCCGGTTCAGATACGGAGAGCTACCCGGCCGAATTGCTCCAAGCGGTCCAGCGTGATTTGGGCCTGAACGCTGACCAGGCACGCGTCCGGTTGGCCAATGACGCCCAGTCAGGCCAAGTCGCGGAGTCCGCGAAGGCCTCCCTGGGCGACGCGTTCGGCGGAGCCTGGATCGACCAGGCGACCGGCAGACTGACGGTGGCGGTGACCAAGTCGGGACTCTCCGTGACCGGCGCGGACACCAAGGTCGTCAGCAACTCGCTCTCCCAGCTGACCGGGACCAAGTCGGTCCTCGACCTCATGACCGCCCCCGCGGCGATCACGAGCTGGCGCGTCGACGAGCAGTCGAACAGCGTCGTCGTCGAGGTCAACAAGAACGTGCGCGACGCGGCCGCGGACCAGTGGATCGCGACCGCCAAGTCGATCAGCGGTGCGGTCAAGGTCGCCGAGGTGACCGAGAGCCCGACCCCGCTGTACGACCTGCGCGGCGGTGACGCCATCTACATGGGCGGCGGCCGTTGCTCGCTCGGCTTCTCGGTGTCCGGTGGTTACGTCACCGCCGGCCACTGCGGCTCCACGGGCACCGCGGTCTCCGGCTTCAACCGCGTCGCACAGGGCACGTTCGCCGGCTCGGTGTTCCCCGGCAACGACTACGCCTGGGTGCGCACCAACGCGAACTGGACCCCGCGTCCGTGGGTCAACCGCTACAACGGCACGAACGTCATCGTCCGCGGCAACACCGAGGCCGCTGTCGGCGCCCAGATCTGCCGTTCCGGTTCGACGACCGGGTGGCGCTGCGGCACCGTCCACGCCAAGAACCAGACCGTGAACTACCCGCAGGGCTCGGTCCGGGGCCTCACCCGCACCAACGCCTGTGCCGAGGGTGGCGACTCGGGTGGTTCGTGGGTGGCGGGTTCCGGCTTCGGCCAGGCCCAGGGCGTGACCTCCGGCGGTTCGGGCAACTGCTCGTCCGGCGGCACCACGTACTTCCAGCCGCTCAACCCGATCCTGTCGCGCTACGGCCTGACCCTCACGCGGGGCTAGTGCCCGTGACACCGTGAAGCGCTGCGACACCCCGGTGTCGCAGCGCTTTCGCGTTCTCAGCCGTCGACGAGCACGATCTTGCCGTGGGCGTGGCCGGTCTCGCTCAGCCTGTGCGCGCCGGCGCCGCGGGAGGGCGGGAAGACGCCGGCGAGCGGTTCTGCCGGACGGTGGAGCAGGTCTGCCTGCTCCACGTGCTGGACCGCGGGTTCTCGGCGGCGTTCACGACCGCCTGTCCCCGCGCGATCGACTTCGCCGCGGTGCGCGACAGGGCGTTCCGGTCGCTCACCGAGCTCATCCGCCGGGCGAAGGCGACCGGAAGACTGCGGCCCGACTTCTCGGTCGACGACATGGTGCTGCTGCTCATGGCCAGCGGGGGCGTCCGTGCCGGGACGCCCGCTGCCGCGCGGCGGTTCGTCACCCTCTTCCTGGAGGGCGCTGCCGCTAGCTGAACTGGACGGACCGCTTCGAGAGCCCGTACCAGAAGCCTTCGACGCTGGTGCGGGCCTTCTCGTCGCTGGCGGCGCCGAGCGCCACGAACAACGGCGCGAAGTGCTCAGTCCTCGGATGTGCGATGCCGGCGGCCGGTGCCTTCACCTGGAAGTCGAGCAGCGCGTCGACGTCGCCGTTCGCGAGCTGCTGGTGCGCCCAGTCGTCGAACTCCTTCGACCACGACGGCGGCTCGTAGTCCGGTCCGGCGGGGAAGTTCACGCAGCTCAGGTTGTGCGTCATGAACCCGCTGCCGACGATCAGGACGTTGCGGTCCCGCAGCGGCGCGAGCTTGCGGCCGATCTCGTGCAGCTCACGCGGGTCGAGCGTGGGCATCGACATCTGCAGCACCGGTACGTCGGCGTCCGGGAACATCTCCTTCAGCGGCACGTAGGCGCCGTGGTCGAGTCCGCGCTGCTCGTCCTGCTCGACGTGGCCGCCGAGGAGCTTGCGCACGTCGTTCGCGAGCTCGGGTGCGCCCGGCGCCTCGTACGTGACCTCGTAGTAGCGCTGCGGGAAGCCCCAGAAGTCGTGGACCAGCGGCACGGTCGTCGTCGCGCCGATGGTGGTCGGCGCCTCCTCCCAGTGCGCGGAGACCATGAGCACGGCCTCCGGGCGCGGGAGGGTGGCGGACCAGTCCTTCAGCTCTCTGGTCCACGTCTCGTCGTCGGCCAGCGGGGGAGCCCCGTGGCTCAGGTACAGCACAGGTGCGCTCACGTCTCCGAGCGTACGCCTGTTAGTTCAAATTTCAACTACTAAGTTCAATTTTGAACGACTCGGCGGCCTTGCGCGGGTCCTCGGCGTCGGTGATGGCCCGGACGACGACCACTCGGGTGGCTCCAGCGGCCTTGACCTCGTGGAGGTTCGTGAGGTCGATGCCACCGATCGCGAACCACGGGCGGTCGGTCCTGGTGACGCGGACGAGGTCGAGCCCCGGTGCCGGACGGCCCGGCTTGGTCGGGGTCGGCCAGCACGGACCGGTGCAGAAGTAGTCCACGCCGGGTTCCGCGGCTGCCTCGGTCATCTGGCCGACGTCGTGCGTGGACCGGCCGATCACCACCTCGTCACCGATGATCCGGCGGGCGAGCGGGACGGGCAGGTCGTCCTGGCCGAGGTGCAGCACGTCGGCCTGCACGGCGTGCGCGATGTCCGCGCGGTCGTTGACGGCGAGCAGCCGGCCGTGGCGTTCGGTGGCCTCGGCGAGGACCTCGATCGCCTCGATCTCCTGCTTCGCCTCCAGTGACTTGTCCCGCAACTGGATGATGTCGACGCCGCCCGCGAGCGCCGCGTCCGCGAACTCGGCCAGATCAGGCCGGTTCGGCGTGCAGAGGTAGAGGGTCGCGTCGGCGAGTCGTTGCCTGATCAGGTTTCCGTCGAGTCCTGGCACGCACGCACGTTAACCGTTATGTTGAAGTCGGTCCGCACGGGAGCCTGGAGAACACCGGGCTGAGAGGGAGCGTGGTTCGCTCCGACCGTCGAACCTGATCCGGGTCATGCCGGCGCAGGGAGCGTGAATGCCTTGAGCAGTGTGGAAGTGGCCGTCCGGGGTGGCGGTGTCATCGGGCTGTCCGTGGCGTTGGCGGCGGCACGGGCCGGGTTCTCGGTCTCCGTGTTCGACGACGGCTCGCCGCACGCCGGTTCGCGGGTCGCGGGCGGCATGCTCGCACCGCTGACGGAGGCCTGGCCGGGCGAGGAAGCCGTGGTGGCGCAGGGGGTCGAGGCCCTGGCGATGTGGCCGGAGTTCGCCGCGTCGATCGGCGTTCCGCTGTTCGAGGCCGGGACGCTGGCCGTCGGGACGCAGCCGGGCGACCTCGCCGACCTGCGGCACGCGGGGGACCTGCTGACCTCGCGGGAGATCCGGGCGCTCGAACCCTCCCTGGGCCCGGCGGTGCGCGGGGGCGTGTACGCGGCCGGGGATCTCGCCGTCGACAACAGGGTGCTGCTTTCCGCACTGTGGAAGGCTTGCCTGGACGCCGGGGTCGTGTCCTCAGTGGAGGGACGGGTCACGGTGATCGCGGCCGGGGCGTGGAGCGGCCGGTTGCACCCGGCCCTGAAGGACGTGATCCGGCCGGTCAAGGGCGAGATCCTGAGACTTTCGCACCGGCCCGGCGCGTTGCCGCCGCCTCGTCACACGATCCGTGCGCTGGTCTCGGGCCGCCCGGTCTACCTGGTGCCGCGAGACGACGGCCTGGTCGTCGGCGCGACCCAGTACGAGGCCGGGTTCGACACCGACGTGTCCGTCGCGGGCGTGCGGGACCTGTTGCGGGACGCGGAAACCGTGCTGCCGGGCATCGCCGAGTACGCGCTGACCGAGGCCGCCGTCGGGTTCCGCGCGGGCAGCCCGGACAACGTGCCGATCGTGCGTTTCCTCGAGCCCGGCGTCATCGCCGCGACCGGCCACCACCGCAACGGGCTGTTGCTGGCCCCGCACACCGCTCGACTCGTCGTCGAGCTGCTCCAGGGAGGAAGTTCGTGAAGGCACAGGTGAACGGGACTTCCCGTGACTTGGTAGAAGGCACGTCGGTGGCCGCGGTCGTGACGCTGGTGGGAGCACCCGACAAGGGCGTGGCCGTGGCGCTCGACGGCGCCGTGGTGCCGAGGGCGTTGTGGGACAGGACGATCGTGCCGGACGGCGGCGTCGTCGAGGTGCTGACCGCGGTCCAGGGAGGCTGACGTGGACGATCCGCTGATCATCGCGGGCCGGGAGTTCCGGTCCAGGCTCATCACCGGCACCGGCGGTGCCGCGAACCTCTCGGTGCTGGAACGGGCCCTGGTCGCGTCCGGCACCGAGCTCACCACCGTGGCGATGCGCCGCGTCGACGCCGCAGGCCAGACCGGTGTGCTGGAGTTGTTGCGGCGCCTTGGAATCGAGGTGCTGCCCAACACGGCGGGCTGCCGCACGTCCGCCGAGGCCGTGCTGACCGCCCAGCTGGCGCGCGAGGCGCTGGAGACGAACTGGGTCAAGCTCGAGGTGGTGCACGACGAGGAGACCCTGCTGCCGGACCCGGTCGAGCTGCTCGACGCGGCCGAGCGGCTGGTCAACGACGGCTTCGTCGTCCTGCCCTACACCAACGACGATCCGGTGCTGGCGTTGAAGCTGCAGGACATCGGCTGCGCGACCGTCATGCCGCTGGGCTCGCCCATCGGTACGGGTCTCGGCATCCGCAACCCGCACAACATCGAGCTGATCACTTCCCGTGCTTCTGTTCCAGTAGTTCTCGACGCGGGCATCGGCACGGCCTCGGACGCGGCCCTGGCGATGGAACTCGGCTGCTCAGCGGTGTTGCTGGCGACCGCGGTCACCCGGGCCCAGGACCCGGAACGGATGGGCGCCGCCATGCGTTGTGCGGTCGAGGGCGGACGTCTGGCGCGCTTGGCCGGAAGGATTCCGCAACGCTTTTGGGCCCAAGCGTCTTCGCCGGGTCTCTGAGTCGCTACCTTGGGTACTCACGTGTTGGGGGATGATTGAGCACTACCTGAAATCCGCCGAGGAGGACGACTAGCCGTGACGGCCCCCATTGACGCCGAGGTCGAGGACGCGACCGCGCGCCTGTACCTGGCGATCGGCCGGCTGGCCCGGTTGCTGCGACGCACCGGTTCCCCCGGACTCGGCCCCGGTGCGGTCTCCGCGCTGGCCACCCTCGCGCGCTGCGGGCCCATGCGCCTAGGCGACCTGGCGAACAAGGAGGGCGTGGCGCCCCCGACGTTGTCCCGCATCGTCGCCGCGCTGGTCGAGGCCGGGTACGTGAAGCGCGAACCCGACCCGCAGGACGGCCGCGCCTGGCTCGCCACCCCCACGCCCGAGGGCGAGACGATGGTGTCCGGCGTGCGGTCCGCGCGGGTGCGCGAGCTGCAGCGGCGGATCGAACAGCTGACGCCGGAGCACATCGCGGCTCTGGTGGGCGCTCTCGACGCGCTGGAGACGTTGGTAGGCGAAGAGCCGAAGTAGTCGTTTCCACGGGTCGCCTGAGCCGGGCACGACGAGGTGCGTGCCCGGCCAGTGCTCCAGCCGTGGATCGTGATCTTCATGGCTGGGTGGCTGCTGGAGGACGGATGCGGCGAGGCGAGGTCTGGTGGGCCGAATTCGACGAGCGACGGCCTGTCGTGCTGTTGTCCGAGGAAGATCCGTCCGGCCTCCGGGCGATGCAGGTCGTCGCCCCGGCGGACACCGACATCTCCGGCCTGGGAATCGAAGTCGCAGTCGGCGTCGAGGACGGACTGCCCTTCGACGGCGTGCTGCGGTTCGGGTTTGCGTGGCCGGGCTCTACCCCGTGCACCTGGCTGACCACCTTGCGCCGGGAAGACCTGGTGGAGCGGGCAGGCGCGGTGTCCGCCGCCAAACTCGACGAGATCGACGACGCCCTGCGTGCCAGTCGGCACCAAGCGGAGTGGACCCCTGCCGCAGCGGCCAGGCTCAGCGAGATCAAGGACTCCCTCCGCCGGCGAAGCGGCGCAGCGCCTGGTTGAAGGCGTTGAACTCCGCGGCCGCTTCGCCGCGGAACCGGGCGAAGCGGCCGCGACCGACCTGAGGGCGATGTACGCCCGCTACCTGTCGAGGCTCCAGAACGGTGACACCGGGCCGACACCGGCGCCCAGCGGGTAGGCCGCCGCCACCGAGCGGACGATGAAGTCCTTGCCGAACCGCACGGCCTCCGGCACCGAGGCACCGCGAGCGAGCGCCGCGCTGATCGACGACGCGAGCGTGTCGCCACTGCCGTGCGTGTTCTGGGTGTCGTAGCGCGGGCCGGGCAGTTCGATGAACTCACGGCCGTCGTAGAGCAGGTCGAGGCACTCCGGGTCGTCCCACATGTGGCCGCCCTTCACGAGCACCCACTCCGGGCCCAGGGCGTGCAACGCCTCCGCCGCCACGCGCTGGTCCACTCGATCCTTCACCTCGATGCCGGTGATCAGCCGCACCTCGTCGAGGTTCGGCGTCACCAGCGTCGCGCGCGGGAACAGCAGGCCGCGCAACGCGTCCAGGGCGTTGTC
The DNA here is from genome assembly GCF_040682435.1 of Lentzea sp. NPDC051208. Classification (NCBI taxonomy): domain Bacteria; kingdom Bacillati; phylum Actinomycetota; class Actinomycetes; order Pseudonocardiales; family Pseudonocardiaceae; genus Lentzea; species Lentzea sp. NPDC051208. Next base: position 290,186 of record NZ_JBFBAW010000009.1, read on the forward strand.
GGCCAGGAGTTGGTTGCCGTGCATGGACGCCGAGACCGGGTCGACGACGAACGGGATCTTCCCCGAGCCGATGCCGACGCGGTCCAGGGCCGGGGCGACGGCCTCGATGATCGCCGCCGACGCGAGCATGCCGGTCTTCGCGGCCTGCACGCCGATGTCCTCGACGACCGAGATGATCTGCGCCGCTACCGTGTCGGCCGGGATCTCCGAGACTCCCGTGACGCCCAGCGAGTTCTGGACCGTCACGGCCGTCAGTGCGACGCAGCCGTGCACTCCGCACGCGAAGAGCGTGCGGAGGTCGGCCTGGATGCCCGCACCACCGCCGGAATCGCTTCCGGCGATGGTGAGGACCCTGGGTGGTGACTCGGTCACGAAGTCTCCACGACCGGGAGGTAGACCTTCTTGCCCGTGTCGGCGAACTCGTCGGACTTCTCCGCCATGCCCGCCTCGATCGCCTCCACTGTGGACAGTCCGCGTTCCTCTGCGTAGCGCCGCACGTCCTGCGTGATCTTCATGGAGCAGAACTTCGGCCCGCACATCGAGCAGAAGTGCGCCGTCTTCGCCGGTTCCGCGGGAAGCGTCTCGTCGTGGAACGAGCGCGCGGTGTCCGGGTCGAGCGACAGGTTGAACTGGTCCTCCCAGCGGAACTCGAACCGCGCCTTGGACAGCGCGTCGTCCCAGTCCTGGACGCCGGGATGGCCCTTGGCGAGGTCCGCGCTGTGCGCCGCGATCTTGTACGTGATCACGCCGGTCTTCACGTCGTCGCGGTTCGGCAGGCCGAGGTGCTCCTTCGGCGTGACGTAGCAGAGCATCGCGGTGCCCAGCCAGCCGATCTGCGCCGCGCCGATCGCGGACGTGATGTGGTCGTACGCCGGCGCGATGTCCGTGGCCAGCGGCCCGAGGGTGTAGAACGGCGCCTCGCCGCACCACTCCTCTTCGAGCCGGACGTTCTCGGCGATCTTGTGCATCGGCACGTGGCCGGGGCCCTCGATCATGACCTGGACGTCGCGAGCGCGCGCGATGTGCGTGAGCTCGCCGAGGGTCTTCAGTTCGGCGAACTGCGCCGCGTCGTTGGCGTCCGCGATGGAACCCGGCCGCAGGCCGTCACCCAGCGAGAACGTCACGTCGTAGGTGCGCAGGATGTCGCAGAGCTCCTCGAAGTGCGTGTAGAGGAAGCTCTCCTTGTGGTGCGCGAGGCACCACGCGGCCATGATCGAACCGCCGCGCGAGACGATGCCCGTGACGCGCTTGGCCGTCAGCGGCACGTACCGCAGCAGCACGCCCGCGTGCACGGTCATGTAGTCGACGCCCTGCTCGCACTGCTCGATGACGGTGTCGCGGTAGACCTCCCACGACAGCGCCGCCGGGTCGCCGTTCACCTTCTCCAGCGCCTGGTAGATCGGCACGGTGCCGATCGGCACCGGCGAGTTGCGCAGGATCCACTCGCGCGTCTCGTGGATCCGCTTGCCGGTGGACAGGTCCATGATCGTGTCGGCACCCCAGCGCGACGCCCACACCATCTTCTCGACCTCGTCCTCGATCGACGACGACACCGCGGAGTTGCCGATGTTGGCGTTGATCTTCACGAGGAACTTCTTGCCGATGATCATCGGCTCGGCCTCGGGGTGCTTGCGGTTCAACGGGATGACCGCACGCCCGATGGCCACCTCCTCGCGGACGAACTCCGCGTCGAGGCTCTCTCGCGTCGCGACGTAGCGCATCTCCGGGGTGATGATCCCGGCCTTCGCGTACGCGAGCTGGGTGACAGCTCCGTTGATCGGTTCCCGTTCGGCGATCCACCCCGACCTCAGGTCGGGGAGTCCACTGTGGACGTCGATGGTCGCGTTGTCGTCGGTATACGGACCGGAAGTGTCGTACAGATCGACATGTTCGCCGTTGGTCAGTTCCACCCTGCGGAAAGGCACACCATCGCGGTACACCTTTCGAGACCCGGAGATCGGGCCGGTGGTCACACTGGGCTTGACCGAACGGTCGTCAAGTGCCGTCACGACATTCCTCCCTACGCCGGCATTACCCGGTCAGGTTCAGGCGGTCGGTGACGCCGGCTCCACAGCCAGTCACCCTCTCAGCCCGCTCAGGCGCGAGCTCCCGCGTTGTGTTGAGTTGTCGAGAACCGACCATAGTCAGAGCGCGCCGTAGCTGCCAAGGGCGTCGTTTGCCCCTAATCTCTTCCTCGTGGCTGATCACCAGCCGTTCCCGCCCGGCGCGCGACGCGGTCAGCGTCCCGCCGTGGTCTCGGCATGCCCTTCCTGCGGTGAACTCGCAGGCCGGGGCTACCCCGACTGCGGCTTCTGCGCCGAGCTGCTCGACCAGTTCTGGCTCGCGGACTGGGAGGCGCTGCGGACGTCGTCCCAGCTGGCGGACCGGGAGCTGGCCGAACTGGTCACCTCCGCGGACGTCGGCCAGTACCCCTGGACGTGCGTCGACTGGGCGATGACACTGCTGGCGTGCTCCCGCTGCGGTGCCGAACTGGGCACGGGGCCGGTCGAGTGCGTGCGGTGCGCGGTCACCGAGGAGCGCCGGTGGACCTGGGACCACGCGGCGCACCCGTACACGATGACCGCGAACGAGCACCTGCTCCGCGTCGCCCGCGCGGCCCTGCGCGCACCCCACCGGCGTCGTCCGGCCGTCGTGCAGGCCTGGCAGCTGGTGCTGCCGTTCCTGATCGCCGGTGAGGTGATCGAGTTCGGTCGTCTGGACCGGATCCGCGCGCACGTGCTGGCCGGCGGCTACGCGTCGATGGCGGCCTGCCACACCTTCGGCGAGCTGGCCGGGTTGCCCGAGCTCTTCTGGCGCCGGGGCAACCCGATCTCAACGCGGGTCGAGTACCAGCCGGATTCCGAGCGCCAGCAGCACGCCGCCCGACAGCTTCTCGAGCGCGGGACGAACGCGCGGCCTGCCGAGCCAGCCCCTGATCGTGTGCAGGATCGACACGATGATCAGGTACCAGACGGTGTCGATCAGCACCCAGCCGATGGCGAGGAAGAGCAGAACCCCCTGGCCGGCCTCCCCGGCAGGCACGAACTGCGGTAGGAACGAGATCGCGAACACGCCGAGCTTCGGGTTGGCCAGGTTCACGACCAGGCCGCTGCGGAACGCGTGGCTGGCGGGCGGCGGCGCCGCGTCCGGCAGGCTCTTGCTGATCAGGGCCTTGACGCCCAGGTAGATCAGGAAGACGGCCCCCGCGATCCGGAGCGCGTGGAAGGCGATTTCGGACGCCGTGAGCAGCACGCTCAGGCCCAGGGCGGCGGCGACGGCCCAGCAGGCGACGCCGACCTCCATGCCGAACACCGTCGCCAGCGCGGCTTTTCGCCCGTGCACCGACTGTCGCAGGACCATGGCCGTGCCAGGTCCGGGCGACAGCGCGATGAGGAACGAGGCCGCGACGAAGGCGACGATGTTGTCGATGGGCATGCCTCGATGGTCGCTGGTCGCTGCAATTTCTTTTTTCCAGAAGCGGCGGGTTGACCTGGAGCGCACTCCAGGATGTTCGGTGTCCCCATGACCTTGGAACTGGGCGAGCTGGGATTCGGCACGTGGGCCATGGGTGGACCGTTCTCGGGTCCGGACGGCCTGCCGGTCGGCTGGGGACCGGCGGACGACGGCGAGTCGGTCAAGGCGTTGCGGCGGGCGGTGGAGCTGGGTGTGACGCTGTTCGACACGGCGGACGTCTACGGCTGCGGACACGCGGAGACGGTGGTGGGGCAAGCGCTTGCGGACCTGCGTGACCAGGTGCTGATCGCCACGAAGTGGGGCTGCGGGTTCGACGCGGGGTCGAGGCGGATGACCGGCAACGAGGGGTCGGTCGAGTACCTGCGCCGCGCCGTCGAGGGGTCGTTGCGGCGGCTGGGCACCGACCGGATCGACCTCTACCAGCTGCACGTGGGCGACCTGGGGATGGAGGAGGCGGCGCTGCTGCGCGACGAGTGCGAGGCGCTGGTCGCGGCCGGCAAGATCCGCGCCTACGGCTGGAGCACCGACGACGTCAAGCGGGCGCGGTTCTTCTGCGAGGGGGAGCACGGGATCGCGGCGCAGGCCGACATCAACCTGCTGTTCGACAACCCCGCGATGTACGCGGGGGACTTCGCGGTGCTGTGCCGGAGGCCGTTGGCGATGGGGCTGCTGGCGCGGGAGACGTTCCCGGAGTTGCCCGCGGACGACGTGCGCGTCACGAACCCGTCCTGGCTGCGGTTCTTCGTCGACGGGAAGCCGTCGCCCTCGTACTTCGCGGCTCGTGAGGCCGTTCGGGACGTGCTGACGTCGGGTGGCCGGACGTTGGTGCAGGGTGCGCTGGCGTGGTTCTGGGCGCGTTCTCCCCGCCTGGTGCCGATCCCGGGCGTCCGGACGGTGGCTCAGGTCGAGGAGAACGCGGGTGCGCTGGAGTTCGGTGCGCTGACGGCGGACGAGCTGGCGCAGGTGGAGTCGGTGCTCCGGCCCCGGTCCTAGTCCTCGTCGTCCTCGTCGAAGTTCGCGGGGTCGGACGGGTCCCACGAGAGGCCCGGCTTGTTCCACTCGTTGTCGCGCAGCATCCGCTTGGCTTCCTTGCGGTACCGGCCGATCAGGCGGTCGGTGTAGAGGTAGCCGTTGAGGTGGTCGGTCTCGTGCTGCAGGCAGCGTGCGAAGAAGCCGGTGCCCTCGACCTCGAACGGCTGCCCGTCCAGGTCCTGGCCGGTCACCTTCGCCCACTGGGCGCGTCCGGTCGGGTACGCCTCGCCGGGCACGCTCAGGCAGCCCTCGAAGTCGTCGTCCGGGTCCGGCATGGTCTCCGGGACCCCGGAGGTCTCAAGAATGGGGTTCACGATCGCACCGCGGTGCTGGACACCCTCGTCGTCCGGGCAGTCGTAGACGAAAATCCGCAGGTCGACGCCGATCTGGTTGGCCGCGAGCCCCACTCCGCGAGCCGCTGCCATCGTCTCGAACATGTCGTCGGCGAGGGTCTTCAGCTCGGTGTCGAACTCGGTGACCTCGCGCGTCGGGTTGTGGAGCACGGGGTCGCCGGCGATGCGGATGCGGTGGACGGCCATGGCTGAACTTTATGCGGTCCAAAACTGTCGGTGTCGCGCGGTAGGTTGGAACGATCACGTGATTGAATTGTCCGCACCTGAGATGGTGTGGCTACCGTGGGGAGCCAGATGGATCACGCCGAGACGCTCACCTCCGCTGACGGGCTGACCAGCCGCGAACGCACGATGCTCGCGTTCGAGCGTCAGTGGTGGAAGTACTCGGGATCCAAGGAACAGGCCATCAGGGAACTGTTCGACATGTCCGCGACCCGCTACTACCAGCTGCTCAACGCGCTCGTTGAATCCGAAGCCGCCCTGGCTGCCGATCCGATGCTCGTCAAACGGCTGCGCGGTGTCCGGACAGGCCGCCAAAGGGTTCGCGCCCGCGCCAGGAGCACCGAGGACTGATGACCTCCCCCGAGTCCGCAAGCCCGTCCCGTCCGGCCAAGGCCGCCGGCTTCGCCCTGCTCGGCGTCGCCGCCGTCGCGTTGGTGATCGGCGTTGTCAGCCTGTTCAGCAGCGGGGGGTCTGAGACACCTCCTGTTGCTGAGGGGTCTTCTACAGCGCCTCCTGTGGCTACTACATCTGAGCAGGCCTCTTCTGAGCAGCCGCCTGCGTCCACCCCGTCGTCCACGGCGTCGTCTGCTACTGGCACCACTACGGGTTCGCCTGCTGTGCCCACCTCTTCTGCTGCTGTGCCGCCTCCACCTGTTGGTCAGCCTGGGACTGGGACGACCAAGACTCCGGTTCGGATTTACAACAACTCGACCATCACCGGGTTGGCTTCCAAGGCCTCTGATGAGGTTCGGGCCAGTGGGTGGACGGTTGAGGGGACTGGGAACTACTCCGGTGGGACCATCCCCACCACCACCGTTTACTTCCGGCCTGGGACTGATGAGGAAGCTTCTGCCAAGGAGTTGGCGGCGGTGTTGCGGGCTCGGGTTGAGCCTCGGTTCGACGGGATCCAGTCTTCCGCGCCTGGGATCATTTTGATCGTCACCAATGACTATCAAGGTGTTTCCAAGAGCAAGTAGGTTGCGTTCCCCTGTTGCGGGCTGCCTGTTGCGATTGCGTGCTTTCCCTGGGGGCGCTGCCCCCAGACCCCCGGCAATCTGATCGGGGGGTGGCGCCGTGCGCGGGTAGATGGCACGCCTGTTGCGTGGGCGCTGCGCGTTGCTTAGAGGGTGCGTTGGCGGTGGGGTCCCGTCACACGTGACGGGGCCCCACCCCCCCAGGCGAGCGGGAGGGGCGGGCCGCCAAAGGC
>NZ_JBFBAW010000009.1:296483-375676 GCF_040682435.1 Lentzea sp. NPDC051208
TTTTGGGCCGGTTTTTGGGGGGGGCGGGGGGTTTTTTTTCGGGGGGGGTTGGGGGGGGGGCCCCCTACTCTCGTGACGGGACCCCACCGCCCTTGCCTTCTGGTAGGGACGGCTCGCCTTCGGCTTCGCGTGTTGTTAGGTCTTGCTTCTGTTTGCTGCGTATGCGGCTAGTGACACCAGTTGGGCTGGGTCCAGGGATGGGCGCACTACGGTTCGTGCTTTTGCCAGGTGGGCTTGTGTTACTTCTGCTGCTTCCAGGGATTCCCGCATTGCCGTCAGTGCTGCTTCTCGTACTAGGGCTGCGCAGTCTGCCGCTGAGTACATGTCCAGTTCGCCTGCCAGGGTGGCCAGGTCCACGTCTTCTGACAGTGGTGTGTTGCGGGATGAGGCCTTGAGGATTTCTGTGCGGGCCTCTGCGTCTGGTGGTGGCACGTAGACGAGGCGTTCCAGGCGGCCTGGGCGGAGCAGGGCCGGGTCGATCAGCTCTGGGCGGTTCGTTGCGGCGATCACCACTACGTCGCGGAGGGGTTCTACGCCGTCCAGTTCCGTCAGGAGGGCGGCTACTACCCGGTCTGCTACGCCTGAGTCTGATGACTGGCCTCGGCGTGGGGCGAGGGCGTCCACCTCGTCCAGGAAGATCAGGGCTGGTGCTGCGTCTGCTGCTCTGCGGAAGAGTTCTCGTACCGCTCGTTCCGACTCGCCTACGAACTTGTCCATCAGTTCTGCGCCCTTGACGGTCAGGACGTTCAGCTGGCCTGAGCCTGCCAGGGCTCGGACCAGGAACGTCTTGCCGCATCCCGGTGGGCCGTAGAGCAGGACGCCTCGTGGGGGTTCTACTCCCAGGCGGGCGAAGGAGTCCGGGTAGCGCAGGGGCCAGAGCGCTGCCTCGGTGAGGGCCTGCTTGACCTCCTTCATGTCGCCCACGTCGTCCAGCGTGAGGCCGCCGGTCTGGACTGTGTCCGAGGCCGACATGGAGATCGGGCGGACTGTGTTCAGGGCTCCCAGCAGGTCTTCCTGGCCCACTCGGGGTTCTGCCACCTCGCGTTGGCGCAGGGCTGCTCGTACTGCTGCCTCTCGGCGTAGGGCGCAAAGGTCTGCCGCCACGAAGCCCGGGGTGCGGGCGGCCACCTCGCCGAAGTCCACATCGGACTCCAGGGGGACGTCGCGGAGCAGTACGCGCAGGAGTTCTGTTCTGCCCGCTGTGTCCGGGAGGGGGAGGGTCAGTTCGCGGTCCACGAGGTCTGGGGCTCGTAGGCGGGCGTCCACTGATTCTGCCCTTGCCGAGGTGACCACCAGGGCGAGGTTCGGGCGGGAGATCGCCGTGCGGAGGATGTCCAGGACGACGGTGGCCACCGGGGGCGGGGTGGTGGGCAGCAGGGCGTCGATGTCGGTCAGGAGCAGGACCGTGGGCTGTTCCGGGACACCTGAGATCGCGTCGCCCAGCTGTTTGGCCATTGCGCCCGGTTCCAGGACGGCGATGCTCGGGGCGGCCAGTTCTACCAGCGAGGCGTCCAGTTGACGGGCCACCGCGCGGACGAGCGTTGCCTTGCCTACGCCTTCCGGGCCGCTGACCATTGCGGCCAGCCTTGCGGAGGCGCCCAGCTTCGTGAGGAGGTCGGGCTGGCGGAACATCAGTTCCAGCCACTCGGTGAGGCGGCGGGCCTGGTCGCGCTGGCCCACCAGGTCGGCGACGGAGAGTGCCTCGTGCTTCTCCTGCACCACGACCGGGGTCACCTCGGCCGCGGGGGCCTGCGCTGAGCGCCAGCCCACGACGCTCGACGGCTGCACGGCCACCGGACCCGCCGGGTCGGTCGAGGTGATGGTGATGAGTTCGTTGGTCCACGTCATGCCGATGGCGTTGGACAGCTTGCGGCGCGTCTCGGAGACGTTGGCGCCGGGCGGCGGCGCGAGGTCCTGGGGGAGCAGCGAGACGTTGTCGCCGACGGTGAGCACCTTGCCCGTCAACGCCATGCGCACGTGTTCCGGCGTGAGGGCCGTGGTGGCCAGGCGGGAGCCCGCGACGGTGATCGAGCGCGCGGCCGTGACCTGGACGGGGGCCACGACGATCTCCGAGCCCTCGACCACGCCCAGGTTGGTGAGCGTGACGTCGTCGACCAGGACGACGCCGGGCGGTTGGTCGCCGGCCGCGGCCAGGGCGGCGCTCACGCGGGCACCGGTCAGCTTCACCGCGTCCCAGGCGCGCAGGCCCAGGGCGTCGAGCACCTCCGGGTGGAGGCGGACTACGCCGCGCCGGGTGTCCAGTGCGGACGGGGACAGGCGAGCCGTCAGCGTGATCACGACGACGACTCTAGTTCCTCCGCGACCCTAAGATGCGGCCGTGAGCGAGCCTGGGGAGATTCCTGTTTCGGAGAACGGCGGTTCCCTGTTCAAGGTGGCCTTCGACCTTCAGGACGAGGGGGACTGGCCTCCTGTCCTGATCGAACGGATGTGGGCGGAGAAGACCGGCAAGTCGCAGCTGAAGGTGCTGAACACGCCGTTCTTCGCGCGCGGCATCGCGTTCGGCGACCTGATCTCGGCTCGTCCCGATCACGAGCGCAGGGAACTCGTCTTCGACGGTGTCGTGTCCGAGTCCGACCACTCGACCGTCCGCGTGGTCTTCATGTCGGACGATCACCGGGAGGCGGTCGAGACCAGGCTCCGCGAAGCCGGGTGCACCATCGCGACCTTGAGCCAGTTCGGAAGCCTGATCGCGGTCGACGTCCCGCCCACCACCGACTACGCGGAGCTGCGGGCGTGGCTGCTGCCGCAGGAGGCGGACGAGGCCATCGGTTTCGAAGAAGGCGCGATTTCGGCTGTGCACCGAGCCCAGCTGGCGGAGGGCTTCGAGGCGCGATGATCGAATCTTTCGGCTCGACGCGTAGCGGGAACGTGGTGCCACAACGGCGAAGGCCCCCGAACACGTGACGTGTTCGGGGGCCTTCACCGTCTGTCTCAACGCTTCGGCTGGCGCCTGAGTCCCAGCTGACGCCACGAACGGCGGCGCCCGTTGGCGCTGGGCGCCGCACCTTCCGCCGCCGCAGCGGTGGAGGCGTCACGCCGTGGCCGGCGCACCGCGCGCATGGCGGCACCGGCGACGCGACCGTGCAACGGCTGACGCAGGCCGAGACGGCGTGCGGCGACGCCGTGCGCGCGCTTGATGGCGCGGCGGTCTGCGCCCGTGACGGTCCACGCCTCGGGGTGCTTGGACAGCCACATGTACCGGCGCACCGAGTACGGCAGGTGCGCGAGGTACACGACCATCGCGATGATCAGTGCCACCAGCGGGTAGGTGATGATCGCCGCGGCCAGCAGTCCGATGAGGACCAGCAGAGGTGCGACCGCGCGCGGCGGCACCTTCACGGTCTTCACGGAGAGCGTCGGGATGCGCGACACCAGCAGCATCGCGACCACGACGGTCCAGACGCCGACGACGATCGGGCTGTTCCACCAGCCGTCGGTGCGCACCTGCTCCTCGATGATGAGGGGGAGCAGCAGCAACAGGCCGCCTGCCGGAGCGGGGACGCCGACGAAGAACTCCTTCGCGAACGGCGGTTGTTCCTTCTCCAGCAGCGTGTTGAAGCGGGCCAGGCGGACCACCATGCAGACCGCGAAGATCAGCGCGATGACCCAGCCCGCGCGGCTGCCCTCGAACTTCCAGAGGTAGACCGCGAGTGCGGGCGCGACGCCGAACGAGATGGCGTCGGCCAGCGAGTCGAGCTCCGCGCCCATCTTCGACGTCGCGTCCAGCATGCGGGCGATGCGGCCGTCCAGGCCGTCGAACACGGCCGCTGCCGCGATCGCGGCGATGGCCGCGCCCCACATGCCGACGTTCGCGAAGTGCACTGCGGACAGGCCCGAGCACATGGCCAGGACCGTGATCGCGTTCGGCAGCAGGCGAACGCCGGGCCCGCTGGGCGCCATCAGGCCTCCGGGAGTTCGGCGAGAACGGTCTCGCCGCCGATCGTGCGCTGGCCGGCCTCGACCAGGACACGGCTGCCACGCGGGACGTAGAGGTCGACGCGCGAACCGAAGCGGATCAGGCCGTAGGTCTGGCCGGCGGTGACCTTCTCGCCCTCGGCGACCTCGCACACGATGCGGCGCGCGACCAGGCCGGCGATCTGCACGACGACGAGGTCGTGGCCGTCGACGGTGCGCAGCCACACGGTGTTGCGCTCGTTCTCCTCGGAGGCCTTGTCGAGGTCGGCCGAGAGGAACTTGCCGGGGTGGTACGAGACCTGGACGACCTCGCCGTCCGCGGGCACGCGCTGCACGTGCACGTCGAAGACGGAGAGGAACACGCTCACGCGCGTCATCGGCTGGGAGCCGAGACCGAGCTCGGCGGGCGGGACGGCGTCGACCACGTGCGAGACGGTGCCGTCGGCCGGGGCCACGGCGAGGTTCGGACGGGTCGGCGTCACGCGCTTCGGCTCGCGGAAGAACCACGCCACCCACGCCGTGACCAGCGCGAGGACGACGCCCAGGCGCTTGAAGCGCAGCCGGACGAGGAGGGTCGCGATCGCCGCACCGGCGACGAACGGGCGCCCAGCCGGGTGCATCGGCGGCACCATGCCGCGCGCGAGTTCGAGGAAGTGTGAGACGGGCTTCTCGCTGCTCATCGTGTCTGTGGGTTCCGTAGCTTCCGTGGATTGTCGGGCGGCATCACGCTACGGCAACACGCCAAACCGCCCATCAGGACTGCCGGAAAGACAAGTGGCCGGTCGGCTCGTGCATCCCCCGACGAATGCACGGGCCGACCGGCACCTGCGGTCAGTGTAATCCCCGTCACATGGCGTGAACAACGTCGCTGGGTGAGCGTTCCGTCACAATCCGTCGATGCCGAGTGCCTGAAGTCTGAACCGCACGTCAGGTACCTGGTCAGGGTCCCGCACGGCGGGCGCGACCAGGTCCTCCGGGTAGAATGCAGCTCCGTCCGGCATCCGCAGCACGAACAGTCCGCCCCAGTTGAGTTCCAGCGTCGCGCGGTCAGTGGATACGAGCATGTCAGCGACCATGCACCCGAAGAGTTCCGTCACGGCGTCGACGGCGGCCTCGTGCACCTCGTCCCGGGTCAGCGACGCGTCCACCGGTGCTCCGGTCAGCTTGTGCAGCTGCGCGCCCTCCAACGCCCTGAGCACGTCGGCGACCGTCTCGCCGACCCTGCTCACCCGGCCCGCGTGCCGCAGCAGGTCGGCGTGGCGGCGGACCAGCACCGGCCCGGCCAGCGGGGCGAGCTCCTCCCAGGTGATCGGCGGCCCCTGCACGCCGACCAGCGCCGCGACCTCCTCCGGTGGCGTGCCGCCGAGCAACGGCCACGACGAGCGCTCGTCCATCGCCTCGGCGACGCCGCCGGTCCACGGGTACTGCCGCGCGATGGTGGCCACCCGTTCCCGGATCGGCGGGTGGCTGTTGAACACCGACGACGGTTCCTGCGCGGCCAGCAGCGGTTCGATCTCGCGCAGCTGGTGCACGCGTCGCGGGTGGTCGAGGTAGGCGCGGAAGCCCTCCAGCAACGGAGGCGTGCGCCCTGCCAGCACGGCCAGCGACACGTACCAGCGCTTGTAGTCCTCCCAGGCGACGCCCAGCGGGCCGCCGCGCAGCAACGACCGCACCGAGGCCTCGCGGCCGGCCGCCGCCACGGACACCTCGTCGGCGAAGCGCTCGTGCTTGCGGCTCTCCGAGGCCGCCGCCAGCGCGTACAGCTTCGCCCACGCGTAGAGGACGCCGACGAAGGCGGTGTCCGTCCTCGACACCAGCCCGAGGGCGGTCTGCGCGCGGGAGGTGAGCGCGGAGACCCGCGTGTGCCCGCCGCCGTAGTGGCCGAGCTCGTGCGCGAGCACCGACCTCAGTTCGCCGATCGTCATCCCGGCCAGCCACGGCAGGCCGAGCTCCATGTACCGGGTGCCCCGGCGTTCCCACACACCCGCGTTCGCCTTGTCGACGAGCCGGAGCTCGTCCGGGCTGCGGGTGCCCGCGATCGCCGCGAGCTCGTCGACGTGCCGCCACAGCTCCGGGTGCGTCGCGCGGGTCAGCGGGACGCCCTCCGCCCGCGGTCGCGCCCAGAGGGCCACCGCGACCGCGTACAGCATCGGTGCGCCCACCAGGACCGCCAGCGCCACGAGCCACCAGCCGCCCTCGGTCTGTCCCCGGTCGAACAGGACGGCCGCGAGCACGCCCAACGCCGTGACGATGCCCGCCCCGAGCACGAAGAACCCGGCGAGCATCACCAGTGCCAGCGCCGCTCTCATTTCCTGCTTCCCCCAGATCGTTCTGCTGCTTATTGCAGGTATCTCACGGTGACCTCGGCCCCCGCAGCCAGTTCGGTCACGTCCTCGGGCACCTCGATCAGGCAGTTCGACAGCGCGAGCGCCGACAGCAGGTGCGATCCCGGACCGCCGACCGGCGTCACGACCTGGCCGGACGACGGGTCGTGCAGGCCGCGCCGGAACTGCGTCTTGCCCGCCGGAGACGTCAGCCCCGTCGTGATCCTCGCCCGCGCGGTGGGGCGTTCGGTCTGCTTGTGGCCCATGGACGCCATCAGGGCCGGCCGCACGAACACCTCGAACGACACCTGCGCGCTCACGGGGTTGCCCGGCAGCGACAGCACCGGCACGCCCTCGTAGCGGCCGGAGCCCTGCGGCCCGCCCGGCTGCATCGCGACCTTGGTGAACTGCACGTCGTGGTCCGCGAAGGCGTCCTTGACCACCTCGTACGCACCCGCGCTGACCCCGCCGGACGTCATGATCACGTCCACCGAGCCCAGGTACGGCTTCAGCGCCTGGTGGAACGCCTCGACGTCGTCCGGCACGAACCGCAGCTGGACGGCGACGCCGCCCGCGTCCCGCACCGAGGAGGCGAGCATCATGCCGTTCGACTCGTAGATCTGGCCGAGCTCCAGCGGCCTGCCCGGTTCGACCAGCTCGGAGCCCGTCGACAGGACCAGCACGCGCGGGCGGCGGCGCACCGGCAGTTCGGGCAGGCCGAGCGCGGAGGCGAGGCCGAGCGTGGACGGGCGCAGCACGGTGCCCGCGGCCAGCACCGCGTCACCCTTCTGCACGTCGTCGCCGCCGATCCGGATGTTCTGGCCCGGCTGCACGGCCCGGTTGATCGTCACGGTCTCGGTGCCGCCGTCGGTCCACTCGACCTGGACCACCGCGTCCGCGCCGGGAGGCAGCGGGGCGCCGGTCATGATCCGCTGCACCGTGCCGGGCTCCAGCGGGTTCAGCTCCGTGCGGCCCGCCGGGATGTCGTCGGCCACGACGAGGCGGACCGGTCCGTCCGGGTCCAGGTCCGCGGCCCGCACGGCGTACCCGTCCATCGCGGAGTTGTCGAACGGCGGCAGGGCGAGCGGCGCGATGACGTCGGCGGCGAGCACGAGCCCGAGGCACTCCTCGAGCGGGAGCTGCAGCACGGGCATCGACCCGACGAGCTCCGCGACGCGCTGGCGGTGTTCGGCGACAGTGGTGGGGGACACGACTGCATACTGCCAACGTCGCGGTGATCGTGACGATCGACTTGCCCCTTTTCCTCCCGGAGGTGTTGTCAGTGCAGGTCCGGACCAGGCACACACCGACGTTCGGCGTGGCGAGACTCGTGCTCGCACCCGGCGAGGCGGTGCTGGCCGACCCGCTGACCATCGCGGCCACCAGCTACGGGCTCGTCGTCGAGGTGAAGGGCGCGGGCGTCAAGGCCGTCGCGCTGTGCACCGCGGGCGCGGAGGGCGGCTGGATCGACGCGGCGCCCGTGCTGCCCGGAGACCTGCACCAGATCGAACTCGACGGGACGCACGGCTGGTGCCTCGCCCGGCACAGCTGGATCGCGTCGAGCAGCACCGTCGCGATGAACCCCGGGGCGCCGCCGATGCAGGCGATCTTCGGGGGCGCAGAGGGATTCATGAACTACGCGCACGGCCAGGGCGCGGTGGTGCTCGCCTGCTACGGCGCACTCGACCTCGTGACGCTGGAAGCGGGCGAAGCGGTGACCGTCAGCAGCGATCACGTCGTGGCGTTCGCGGACACCGTGCAATGCCGTCTTCGGCCCTCCGCACCTGATGGCGTGCAATCCATTCAGACAGGTGAGGGCCTGGTGTTCGACTTCGCCGGTCCCGGTGCCGTGCTGACCCAGGCACGCGGTCCCCGCCGGCTCACCACCTGGTTGCGCGCCAACGGAGTCAGCCCTCGTTCATGACTCCGTAAGGAGGTATCCGCGTGAGATTTCTTTCTTTAGCGTTGCGTTCTGCGCTTTGCGTGAGATGCGTGATCTGAAGGAGGACGTCTTGGCTCTCGGTACCGTCAAGTGGTTCAACTCCGAAAAGGGATACGGCTTCATCGCAACCGATGGCGGGCCCGACGTGTTCGTGCACTACTCGGCGATCCAGATGGAAGGCTTCCGGACGCTCTCAGAGGGCGACCGGGTGGAGTTCGAGGTGCAGGCCGGACGGGACGGGCGCAGCCAGGCCTCGGACGTGCGCCGCGCCAGTTAGAACCGACCTGATCACAGCTTGGGCCAACCCCCGGCACGCCGATCCGGCCGGACGTTAGGCTGCCTCGCGTGTCGGAGGACCTGAGCGGACGGCGAATCGCCCATTACCGGATCGACGGTGTGCTGGGTCGCGGTGGCATGAGCGTGACGTACCGGGCCACGGACGTGAGACTGGGCCGGAAGGTCGCGCTCAAGGTCATCGGTGAGCACTTGGCGCCCGACGCGGAGTTCCGCGAGCGGTTCGTCGACGAGGCGCGCAACACGTCCGCGATCGACCACGCGAACATCGTGCCGCTGTACGACTTCGACGAGGTCGACGGCCTGCTCTACATCGCGATGCGGCTCGTGGACGGCCAGGACCTGTCCGGGCACATCAAGGAGGGGCCGCTCACCCCCGCGCGCACGTTGTCGCTGCTCGCCCAGGTGGCCGAAGCGCTCGACATGCTGCACGGCAAGGGCCTCGTGCACCTCGACGTGAAGCCGGCCAACGTGCTGGTGACCCAGAAGGAGGGCGTGCGCGAGCACGTCTACGTCGCCGACTTCGGCCTGACCCGCCGCGGCGCCACCGGCCACCGCACCCGAACGGGTGATTTCCTCGGCTCGCCGACCTACGCGGCGCCGGAGCACCTGCGCGGTGAGCCCGTCGACGGCCGCACCGACCAGTACGCGCTCGCCTGCATGCTCTTCGCCTGCCTCTCCGGCCGTCCCCCGTTCCAGGGCGGCGTGCAGGAGGTCATCGCGGGCCACCTCAGCAACGTCGTCCCGGCGTTGTCGCACCTCGTGGCGCTGCCGCCGGCGATCGACGACGTGATCCGCAAGGGCACCTCGAAGGACCCGTCGCAGCGGTACGCGAACTGCGCCGAGCTCATCAACGCCGCCCGTGTCGCTCTCGCCGGGGTCGCGCAGGGCTCGGCTCCCGCTCAACTCGGGCCGCAGTCCGGCTCGTTCCCCGCTCAGGCGCCGGTCTCCGGGCCGATGCCGGCGCAGCAGCAGGGGCAGTACCAGGGCGGCTACCAGCAGCAGTTGCAGGACCCGGTCCGGCTGCGCCCGCCGAACCAGGTGGGCGTGAGCGCGTTCACGTCGTCCGGCAAGAAGGAACGTCCCGCGTGGTTCGCGCCGGTCGTCGCGGCCGCGGTGGCGATCGTGGTGATCATCATCGTGGTGGTCATCCTCTCGCCTGGTGACGAGCCCGCCCGGCAGCCCAAGACGAGCTCGGCCCCGTCGCTGAACATCGGCGACGAGACGACCTCGAACAAGCCGCTGCCGACCTCTGTGCCGGTGCGCACATCACGCTGAGAGTCGCCTGCGAGTCGTCCGGAGCCGCTTGCACTCGACCGTGCCGAGTGCTAAACACGAACTAGCACTCGGCACCATCGAGTGCCAAGTAGTGAGGCTAGGACTGGTGAGGCCCTCCGGGGTCGTCCGTCGCGGGCACCGAGCCTGGCCACGCGAATCGTGTTCCGCTGTGGGCGTGTGCCCGCAGTGGCCCAGAATCCACATAGGCGGAGGAACACACCGCAATGGCCAAGATGATTGCGTTCGACGAGGAAGCCCGTCGCGGTCTCGAGCGCGGGATGAACATCCTCGCTGACGCCGTCAAGGTGACGCTCGGCCCGAAGGGCCGCAACGTCGTGCTCGAGAAGAAGTGGGGCGCGCCGACCATCACCAACGATGGCGTCTCCATCGCGAAGGAGATCGAGCTCGAGGACCCGTGGGAGAAGATCGGGGCCGAGCTGGTCAAGGAGGTCGCGAAGAAGACCGACGACGTCGCGGGTGACGGCACCACCACCGCGACCGTGCTCGCACAGGCTCTGGTTCGCGAGGGCCTGCGCAACGTGGCCGCGGGCGCGAACCCGCTCGGCCTCAAGCGCGGCATCGAGCAGGCCGTCGAGGCCATTGCCGAGCAGCTGCTGAAGAACGCCCAGGAGATCGAGACGAAGGAGCAGATCGCTGCTACCGCGTCCATCTCCGCCGCTGACCCCACGATCGGCGAGCTCATCGCCGAGGCGATGGACAAGGTCGGCAAGGAAGGCGTCATCACCGTCGAGGAGAGCAACACCCTCGGTCTCGAGCTCGAGCTCACCGAAGGCATGCGCTTCGACAAGGGTTACATCTCCGGTTACTTCGTGACCGACCCCGAGCGTCAGGAAGCGACCCTCGAGGACCCGTACATCCTGCTGTTCGGCTCCAAGATCTCCACGGTCAAGGACCTGCTCCCGCTCCTCGAGAAGGTCATGCAGGGCGGCAAGCCGCTGCTGATCATCTCGGAGGACGTCGAGGGCGAGGCCCTGGCGACCCTGGTCGTCAACAAGATCCGTGGCACCTTCAAG
The DNA here is from genome assembly GCF_040682435.1 of Lentzea sp. NPDC051208. Classification (NCBI taxonomy): domain Bacteria; kingdom Bacillati; phylum Actinomycetota; class Actinomycetes; order Pseudonocardiales; family Pseudonocardiaceae; genus Lentzea; species Lentzea sp. NPDC051208. The sequence goes on from NZ_JBFBAW010000009.1 coordinate 307,292, forward strand.
TCCGTCGCCGTCAAGGCGCCCGGCTTCGGTGACCGCCGCAAGGCCATCCTCCAGGACATCGCCACCCTCACCGGTGGCCAGGTCATCACCGAGGACGTCGGCCTGAAGCTGGAGAACGCCGACATCTCGCTGCTGGGCAAGGCCCGCAAGGTCGTCGTCACCAAGGACGAGACGACCATCGTCGAGGGTGCCGGTGACGCCGACCAGATCCAGGGTCGCGTCAACCAGATCCGCGCCGAGATCGAGAAGTCGGACTCCGACTACGACCGCGAGAAGCTCCAGGAGCGCCTCGCCAAGCTCGCCGGCGGCGTCGCCGTCATCAAGGCGGGCGCGGCCACCGAGGTCGAGCTCAAGGAGCGCAAGCACCGCATCGAAGACGCGGTCCGCAACGCCAAGGCCGCCGTCGAGGAGGGCATCGTCGCCGGTGGTGGCGTCGCGCTGCTCCAGGCCGCCGAGGTCGCCTTCGCGGGCCTGAAGCTCACGGGCGACGAGGCCACCGGTGCCAACATCGTCAAGGTCGCCGTCGAGGCGCCGCTGAAGCAGATCGCCATCAACGCCGGCCTCGAAGGCGGCGTCGTGGTCGAGCGCGTCAAGTCCCTCCCCTCGGGCGAGGGCCTGGACGCCGCGACCGGCGAGTACAAGGACCTGATCAAGGCCGGCATCATCGACCCGGCCAAGGTCACGCGCTCCGCGCTGCAGAACGCCGCGTCCATCGCCGCGCTGTTCCTGACGACGGAAGCCGTCGTCGCGGACAAGCCGGAGAAGAACGCCGCGCCCGCCGCGCCGGACGCCGGCGGCATGGACTTCTGAGTCCGTCCGCAACGCTTCACCTCTGAAAGGCCCGGTTCGCTTCGGCGAGCCGGGCCTTTCGGCTGTTCCGGACTTCGGGTGAGCGACTGCGATGCTGTGGGCAGGGGTGCTCATGGTGTCGTTCGATGAGGTCTCCGCCGAGTTGAACCGGGTGGTCGCCAAGCCTGATGAGGTGGCGGCGGCCCTGGAGCAGGTCGGCCCCAGTCCTGGGAATCGCCCGCGGACGGGGACGATTCGACCGGCGTGTACGCCACGCGTGGCGACGAGCCAACGGCTGACCCACCGACGTTGTACGTCGACACCGACACGAAGACGCCGTTCCCGGCGAATTCGGCGCTCCCGATCGCCCGAATCCTCGAGGCGCTGGAGGAGTTCCGTCAGACCGGTGAGCGTCCAACATGTGTCGACTGGCAGGAGTCGGACGTTTCCTGAGCGGTGAACCGACCGCGCAATCGTCGCGAAGCGGCGATGAATCGACCCTGCTGGTCAGCACCCGTCCAACCACCTGCGCAAGGTGACCACCCGCACGGCAAGCGACCACCCCGCTGAAAACACGGCGAACCAACGCGAGTAAGCCCGTGAAAAACCCCAGAACCCCAGTAATCCGCCTCAAAGCCGCCGTAAGAACCAGAAAACTCAAAGCATGATCGTGGGCGTGACGACAGTCCGCCCAGGCTCCCCGCGTGAATTCACCAAATGCACCAGGATCTGAGTCGTCCCAGCCGGCACGTCGGGCAACACGAACCGCCCACCGTCATCAGCCCGGGTGCAGGACGACTGGTGATCGGCCACCCGGACCTCGACCTCGTGCTCCCCGGCCGGCACCAGCCACCCGTCGATCCGGTGCCGTGACCCGGTCGAGGTGAAGTTCACCATCAACGTCAGGTTGTCCACGGTGAAGGTGATCGTGCCGGTCTGCCCGCCCCGGACACCGGCGAACGAGCCGGCGCGTTCCCAGCGGGCGACCTCGACGTCGAGGGACTCCAGGGCGATCGCGAACTTCACGCGGTCCACCAGGTCGGCGGGCGGCGGGTCCAGTTCGTCGACCAGCCTGTTCAGTTCGGAGAGGACTGCGGTGTCCTCGGGGCCCCTGCGGTCGTCGCGCGGGTCGATCTCGTTCACCGCGATCCTCCTTCCGTCTCCAGGTAGTTGCGCAGCAGAGTCAGACACCGTCCCCTGGTCGGACCGATGCTGCCGTGGGGCATGGCCAGTGCCTCGGCGACTGCCCGGTACTCGGCGCGGCCCGCGAGCACGGTGAGTCGCAGCAGTTCCTGGCACCTGGTGGTCAGGCGGCCGAACGCGAGCCACAGGCGGCGGTCGCGGTCGTCCAGAAGCGTCACGTCCTCGGGGAGGCCGGTGTCGGACTCGAGCTGTTCGGCGTATTCGTCGGACAGGTGGGTTTCCCGCTTGTTGGGTGTCCAGGTTCGGCGTGCTTCACGCCTCGTCGTGACAACCAGGTACCCGACCAGGGCTTTCGGCTCGTTGATGTTCTCGATGTTCTTCAAGAACGCGAGCCACACGGTCTGCACGACATCCTCCGCGGCGGCTCGGTCGAGGCCCTGACCGCGCGCCACGTGCCACAGCAGCGGGGTCAGTTCTGTCACCAGGACGTCCAGCGCGTGGCGGTTGCCCTCGCGTGCCGCCGCCACGCAGACCGCGTGCCGTTCGGTGCCTTCAAGCCCGTCCCACGGCGGACGGTCATCCGCCGTGTGCAGCTCGTCCATGCAGCACCTCCGATCGGCCGCCCTGTCAGCGCCGTCCGCCAACTCATGAAGGGCTAACTGGGCGGTAGATACCAAATTCACTCGATTGGAGCAGTATCACCGCCAGGATGACCCTCATCTTCCTCCGGGTATGCCAGCGGCCCGTGAATCCCCCTCCGAGTCACGGGCCGCCAGTGGTGGGAGCTCACGCCGGCCGGCACCCCTCGAACCGGCTGACGCGTGCTCCACGCCTGAACAAAGCGCTCATCAAGGAAGAGCGGGATGCAGGCGAGCAGATACAGCCTCTGACGCGCCGGACGGCCCGTGCGCTCCCGATTCACGAAAGCACATGCCGAAGACCGTTATGGTCTAGACCATGCCGATTCTCGAAGTGATCGCACTGGACGCGCAGGACGCCGAGGCCGCACAGGCCGGCGGCGCCGACCGGCTCGAACTGGTCGCCGACATGGCCTCGGACGGCCTCACGCCGTCGGTCGCCACCTTCAAGGAGGTCCTCGCGGCCGTCGACATCCCCGTGCGCGTGATGCTCAGGGACGCCAAGGGGTTCGCGCCCGCCGACCTGAAGGAGTTGCGCCGGAGGGCGGCCGAGCTCAGGGAGGCGGGCGCCACCGAGTTCGTCCTCGGCTTCCTCGACGCCGAAGGCGAGATCGACGAGGGCGTCACGCTCAACCTCGCCGCCGAACTGGCGGGATGCGCCTGGACCTTCCACCGCGCGCTCGACAACTCCCACGACGTCTTCCGGTCCTGGGCGACCGTGCAGACCCTCGGGTGCGACACCGTGCTCGCCGCGGGCAGTGCGAAGGGTGTCGAGGACGGCATCGAGAACCTGAAGAAACTCGTCACCCAGGCCCCGCCCGCACTGCTCGTCGGCGGCGGGCTGCAGGCCCGGCACGTTCCGGAACTGCTGGCCGCGGGCGTGAACGGATTTCACGTTGGTAGCGCCGTTCGTCCGTCCGGATGGGACTCACCGGTCGATTCGGCATCAGTTCGGGAATGGGTCAATCGTCTGGTCTAGACCCTTGCCCTTCGCCGTTCTACAGTCACGTTGCTCAATGTGAAATGGCTGTTGCACTATATGCAATGCGGAGGGCGCGATGAGGCTGAAGGCACTTGTGGCCGTGCTGGGCGTGGGCGCGGTGGTCGCCTGCGCACCGGTGCAGTCAGGTCCGACGAGCTCGGGCACGGACGAGCAGACGGGACAGCTGCGGGTCTGGCTGTTCGACGAGGTCAACCGCGGCCCCAAGGAGGCCGTGGTCAAGGAGGCGATCTCGGAGTTCCAGGGCAAGCACAGCGGCGTCACCGTCGACGTGCAGTACATCCAGGTGTCCAGCCGGGCGGAACGCTTCAAGGCCGCCTTCAGCGACCCGAAGAGCGCCCCGGACGTCGCCGAGTTCGGCAACACCGACCTCGCGGGCTACGTCTCCGCTGGCGGCTTCTCGGAGCTCGACCTGAGCAAGTGGGACGAGTCGAAGGACCTGGTCCCGACGATCCTCGACACGGCCAAGGTCGACGGCAAGACGTACGGCGTGCCGTGGTTCGTCGGCGTGCGCGCGCTGTACTACCGCACGGACGTGTTCACCGAACTCGGCCTCAAGCCGCCGGCGACGCTGGACGAGATCGCGCCGCTCGCCCGTGAGATCCGGCAGAAGAAGCCGGAACTGATCGGCATCTCCGCCGGTGGCAAGTACCTGTTCGCCGCGCTGCCCTTCATCTGGGCGCAGGGCGGGGACATCGCCAAGTCCGACGGTGGCAAGTTCACCGCCGCGATCGACAGCGCCGAGTCCAGGGCCGGTGTCGCCAAGTACACCGAGCTGATCAAGGACGACATCTGCCCGCCCGCCACCTGCGCGGGCAACGGCGGTGACGCGAGCGTCGAGGCGTTCCGCGCGGGCAAGGCCGCGATGACCATCGGCGGCGACTTCAACCGCAAGTCCGTCGACGCCTCCAGCGCGGCCGGCAAGTACGGCGTCGTGCCGCTGCCCGGCAAGACCAAGGACTCGATCGCTCCCGCGTTCGCCGGTGGCAACCTCCTCGGCGTCATGAAGGGCACGCAGCGCAAGACGCTCGCCACCGAGTTCACGCAGCTGCTCGCGTCGAAGAAGTACCAGCAGAAGATGTACGCGGCGATGGGCAACCTGCCGACGTTCACCGACGTGCAGAAGCAGGTCGCGGAGTCCGACAAGTTCCTGGAGCCGTTCACGAAGACCCTGCAGGCCGGCACGAAGTTCGTCCCCGTCACGCCGGCGTGGGCGAAGATCGAGGCGCAGACCGTGGTGCCGACGATGCTCCAGGAGATCGTCACCGGCGCGAAGAACGTCGACACGGCCACCGCCGACGCCGCCAAGACGATGAACGCGGCCTTCACGTCGTGAGCATGACCGCCAAAGGCCAGGGGCGGACCGCGTTCGCCTACCTGGCTCCAGCGCTGCTGGTCCTCGGAGGCCTGCTGGCCTACCCGATCTACCAGCTGGTGCTCATCTCGCTCTACGACTACGGCCAGGAACAGGTCAGCGGCGGCGCGCCGCTCGAGTTCCTCGGTCTCGGGAACTACCAGAACCTGCTGGGCAACCAGCAGTTCTGGGGTGTGCTCGGGCAGACCGTCGCGTTCGCGGCGGTCTGCGTGGTCGGCACGTTGCTAGTGGGCGCTTTTCTCGCGATCCTCGCCACGAGGGTCCGCACCTGGGTCCGGATGACGTTGTTCCTGGCGGCGCTCGGCGCGTGGTCCACGCCCGCCGTCGCCGGCTCGACGATCTGGCTCTTCCTGTTCGACGCGAACTTCGGGTTCGTGAACGAGGTCCTGGGCATCCAGGGCTTCTCCTGGACGTTCGACAAGTGGACGGCGTTCGGACTCGTCGCCGCACAGGTGATCTGGTGCTCGTTCCCGTTCGTCATGGTGACGCTCTTCGCGGGCATCAAGGCGATCCCGGGCGAGGTGCTGGAGGCCGCGGCACTGGACGGCGCGTCGGCGTTCCGCACGGCGTGGAGCGTCACGCTCCCGCTGCTGAAGCCGATCATCCTCGTGGTGACGATCCAGTCGATCATCTGGGACTTCAAGGTCTTCACGCAGATCTACGTGATGACGAACGGCGGCGGCATCGCCGGACGCAACCTCGTCCTCAACGTCTACGCCTACCAGCAGGCGTTCGCGGCGTCGGAGTACGGCCTGGGCGCGGCCATCGGTGTCGTGATGACCGTGCTGCTGCTGGGAATCACGATGTTCTACCTCCGCGCGCTGCGGCGGTCGGGGGAGGTCCTGTGAGGCGCTGGCTGACCGAGGGCTTCGTCCTCATCATCGCCGCGGTGGTCGCGTTCCCGCTGTTCTGGATGGTGCTGTCCGCGTTCAAGCCGGAGGACGAGATCATCTCGGCCGACCCGGTGCCCTGGACGACGCGGCCGACGCTCGACAGCTTCACGCGGGCGCTGACCGTCGCGAACTTCGGGCGCTACTTCATGAACAGCATCATCGTCGCGTTGATCGTGGTCGCCCTGAGCATCCTGATCTCGTTCCTCGCGGCGACCGCGCTGACCCGCTTCCGGTTCCGCAGCCGCACGACGTTGCTGATCATGCTGCTGGTGGTGCAGATGGTGCCGGTCGAGGCGTTGACCGTGCCGCTGTTCTTCCTGATGCGGTCCGTCGGTGACAGCGTTCCGGTCTTCGGCCTGAACCACCTCGGCTCGCTCGTGCTGGTGCACCTGGCTTTCAGCCTGCCGTTCGCGATCTGGATGCTGCGGGGCTTCGTCGCCGCGGTGCCGGTGGAGCTGGAGGAGGCCGCCACCCTGGACGGCGCCTCGCGGTTCCGGTTCCTGTGGCAGGTGCTGTTCCCGCTCGTCGCGCCCGGCCTGGTGGCGACGTCGGTGCTGTCGTTCATCCACGCCTGGAACGACTTCCTGTTCGCCAAGACGTTCATCATCTCGGCCGTGGAGAACCAGACCCTGCCGCTGGCTCTCCAGGTGTTCGTCAAACCCGACCAGAACGATTGGGGCGCGATCATGGCGGGCTCCACCCTGATGACCATCCCTGTGCTGATCTTCTTCGTGCTCGTGCAGCGCCGGCTCGTGTCCGGGCTCGCGGGGGCGGTGAAGGGATGAACCTGCTGCCACGCCCGGTGTCCTACGTGGACGGTGGAAGGCTCTGCGCGTACAAGGGCTGGGAGACCGTCCTCGTCGACGGTCCTCCCGGCGGCTACCGGCTGCTCTCGTCCGACGACGGTGTGCTGATCGAGGCCAGCGACGCGGCCGGCGAGATGAACGCGCTGCAGACGTTGCGGCAGCTGCTCGGCGCCCAGGCGTTCCGGGCCGCGGGGGAGAAACCGTCGGTCATCCCCGCGTGCGAGATCGTCGACTACCCGCGGTTCCAGTGGCGTGGCGTGATGCTGGACGTCTCGCGGCACTTCCTGCCCAAGCGGGAGGTGCTGCGGTACGTCGAGCTGCTGTCGGTGCACAAGCTCAACGTCCTGCACCTGCACCTCACCGACGACCAGGGCTGGCGCTTCGAGGTGAAGCGCTACCCGAAGCTCACCGAGGTCGGGTCGTGGCGGGAGGACTCGCGGTTCGGCGACCGGCGTTCCGCGGGCATGAAAGGCCGTCCGCACGGCGGTTTCTACACGCAGGAAGACCTGCGGGAGATCGTCGAGTACGCACGGGCGCGGCACGTCACGGTGGTTCCGGAGATCGACATCCCCGGTCACTCGCAGGCGGCGATCGCGGCCTACCCGGAACTGGGCGTGCACGGCGGTGGCGTCTGGACCGACTGGGGCGTCAACGAACGCGTGCTCAACACCGACGAGTCCACAGTGGACTTCTACCGGAACGTGTTCGACGAGCTGATGGACGTCTTCCCCGCGGAGATCATCGGGCTCGGCGGCGATGAAGCGCCCGGCCACGAGGACGGCGTGCTGGTCCGGGCCGTCGCGGAGCACATCGTCAGCAAGGGCCGGCGGCCGTACGGGTGGGACGAGGTCCTGGACGCCCGTCCGCTGCCTGCCGGCACGGTCGTCGCGTCGTGGCGCGGCGTCGAGGGCGGCATCACGGCGCTGGGCGAGGGGCACGACGTGGTCATGTGCCCTGAGCAGCACGTCTACCTGGACTACCGGCAGTCGGATTCGCCCGGCGAACCGATTCCGGTGGGAACGGTGACGACGCTGGAGGACGTCTACGCGTGGGAGCCGGTGCCCGAAGGGCTCACGGGCGAGGAACCCGGACGGCTGCTGGGCGCGCAGGCGAACATCTGGACCGAGCACCTCGACTCGGCCCGGCGGGTGGACTACGCGGCGTTCCCGAGGCTGGCCGCGTTCGCCGAGGTCGTGTGGTCCCCGGCGGAGAAGGATCCCGGGTTCGTGCGGCGGCTGCGGGAGCACCACCTCCCCAGGCTCGACGCCCTGGGGGTGGAGTACCGGCCCCTCAACGGTCCCCACCCCTGGCAGCGACTACCCGGTGTGCCCGGTTTTCCACGGTGATCACATCGCGGCGTCTTCCTCGGGCATGAGGATCCAGGCGGCGACGTACAGGAGGGCTCCGGTGCCGAACCCGAGCAGCGTCGCCGCCACGAGGATGATCCGCAGGATCGCGGCGTCCACCCCGATCATCTTGGCGACGCCGCCGCAGACGCCGGCGAGCATCTTGTCGCTGCGACTCCTACGCAGCTTCTTGACCTGGGCTGTCGCGTCGTTGAGCACGTTGTTCGTCATGCACCAAGACTCGCCGTTCTCCGGCTCCGGCACATCGGTGACCACCCCGAACCCGACCCTGATCCGGGGTGGTCACCCCAGGGTTCAGTCGAGGCAGAACTCGTTGCCTTCAACGTCCTGCATCACGATGCACGACTCGTTCTCCTCGTCGGCCTCCATCACGCGCACGCACACCGCGCCGATCGCCTCCAGCCGGGCACGCTCGGCCTGGAGCGCGGCGAGGCGTTCCGCGCCGACGAGCCCGGTGCCCGCCCGCACGCAGACGTGCACCCGGTTCTTGACGACCTTGCTCTCGGGAACGCGCTGGAAGTAGAACCGCGGGCCCTCACCCGTCGGGTCGGCGACCGCCGACCACGAACCGTCGCTCTCCGGCGGAGCGTCGTACCCGAGCACCTGGCTCCAGAACTCGGCGACGCGCACGGGTTCGGCACAGTCGAACGTGATCTGTACTTTCCTGATCGACCCCATCCGCCCAGGTTAGCCGTACCCTGAGGCCCATGCAGTCCCCCGAGGAACTGGCGTCAGGGCTCGACGGCGCGGGGTACCTGCCGGACGGCGGGATCGCCACGGCGGCGTTCCTCGCGGTGCGGATGGGACGGCCGCTGTTCCTCGAAGGCGAACCCGGCACCGGCAAGACCTCGCTCGCGCTCGCGCTGGCCAAGTCGATGGACGTGCCGCTGATCCGCCTGCAGTGCCACGAGGGCATCGACGCCACGCAGGCCCTGTACGACTGGGACTACCCGCGCCAGCTCATGCACCTGCGCGTGCTGGAGACGCGCGGCGAGGTGGACGAGGCGTCCCTCTACACACGACGGTTCCTGCTCGCCAGACCACTGCTTCAGGCGTTGGAGAGCGCACCGTGCGTGCTGCTCGTCGACGAGATCGACCGGGCGGACGACGAGTTCGAGGCGTTCCTGCTGGAGGTGCTGTCCGAGAACGCGGTCAGCATCCCCGAGTTCGGCGAGATCAGGGCGACGACGCCACCGCTGACCGTGCTGACCTCGAACCGGACCCGCGAGGTGCACGACGCGTTGAAGCGCCGCTGCCTCTACCACTGGCTGGAGCACCCGTCGCTGGAGCGCGAGGTCGCGATCCTGCGCCGCACCCTGCCCGGCCTCGACGAACGGCTCGCCGTCCGGGTCGCGGAGGCCGTGCAGAAGATGCGAGGGCTCGACCTGCTGAAGCCGCCGGGTGTCGCGGAGTCGCTGGACTGGGCGCGGGCGTTGCAGGCGCTGGGCCGCGCGGAGCCGGACACGACGACCCTCGGAGCGGTCCTGAAGTACCGGGAGGACGCGCAGCGCGTGATCGGGAGCACAATCGTGGGGTGACGGAAGCCTGCGTCGGGTTCACGCGCGTCCTGCGGGGCGCCGGACTGCAGTGCGGGCCAGATCGCGTGCAGGCGTTCCTGCGGGCCACCGAGCACGTCGACCTCTACTGGGCCGGGCGCCTCACGCTCTGCGCCGACCCGGACGACCTGCCGCGCTACGACGCCGCGTACCGGGCGTACTTCGGCGGCACCCCGCCCCGTCCGCGCACGAGGATCGAGCTCGACTCGATGACCGTCGGCGTGGCCGCGTCCGACGTGGAAGTGCTGAAGCACAAGGACATCTCCGAGTTCGACGCCGCACCGTGGATCGCCCGGTTGCACCCGCTCCCGCCGCGCAGACGCTCGCGCCGGCTCCGCAAGGCCCGTCGCGGCCGGATGGACCTGGCCCGCACGGTGCGCGCGATGATCGAGACCGGCGGCGAGATCGCCCTGCCGCGGCATCGTCGGCGAGGCTCCAAGCCACGCCGGCTGGTGCTGCTGATCGACGTCTCCGGCTCGATGGCGGCCTACTCCGACGCGCTGCTGAGGTTCGCGCACGTCCTTGCCCACGCGATGCCCGTCGAGGTCCGCACGATCGGCACCCGGCTGACCCGCGTGACCCGTCAGCTCCGGGAACGCGACCCCGAACGGGCTTTGCGGGCAGCCGGGCGGGCGATCCCCGACTACGAGGGCGGCACCCGGCTCGGTGACGCGTTGCGGCGGTTCAACCAGCAGTGGCGGCAACGGGGTGCGGTGGTCGTGCTGTTCAGCGACGGCTGGGAACGCGGCGACCCGAGCCTGCTGGCGACCGAGATGGCGAGGCTGAGACGCGTGAGCCACAAGGTCATCTGGGCCAACCCGCACGCGGGCAAACCGGGTTACCGGCCGGTGCAGAGCGGTGTGGTGGCGGCGCTGCCGCACGTCGACACGATGGTCGCGGGCCACAGCGTGCACGCGTTGGAAGAACTGCTGAAGGAGGTGCGCCGTGCGTGATGTCCTCTACGACCTCGCCGAACGGGTGGCGAACGGCGAGACGGTCGGGGTCGGCACGGTGGTCGCGACCTTCAGCTCGGCGCCCCGGCCCGCGGGTGCGGCGATGCTCGTGACGCAGGACGGCGAGGCCGTCGGCAGCGTGTCCGGCGGGTGCGTCGAGGGCGCTGTCTACGACCTGGCGCAATCGTTGGACACCCCGGTTCTGCAGCGGTTCGGAGTCAGTGACGACGACGCGTTCGCTGTCGGGCTGACCTGCGGCGGGATCATCGACATCTACGTCGAGAAGATCGACGCCAGCACGTTTCCCCAGCTCGGTGAAGTGGTGGAAACGGTCCGCGCGGAGGAACCTGTCGCCGTCGCGACGGTGATCGAGCACCCGGACGGCATCGGCCGTCGCATGGTCATCTGGCCGGACCGCCGTGACGGCAGCCTGGGCAGTGCGCGGATCGACGACGCCGTCGCGGACGACGCGCGCGGGATGCTCGCGTCAGGACGCAGCGGCGTGCTGCGGTACGGGCCGGACGGTCAGCGGCGTGGCGAGGGCATGAGCGTCTTCGTGAACTCGTTCGAACCGCCGCCGCGCATGCTCGTGTTCGGAGCGATCGACTTCGCCGCCGCGATGGCCCGGCTCGGCGCGTTCCTCGGCTATCGCGTCACCGTCTGCGACGCACGACCGGTGTTCGCGACGCGCAGCCGGTTCCCCGAGGCGGATGAGGTCGTCGTCGCCTGGCCGCACAAGTACTTGCAGGCCGAAGCGTCCAAGCTCGACGAACGCACGGTCATCGCGGTGCTGACCCATGATCCGAAGTTCGACGTGCCGCTGCTGGAGGTCGCGTTGCGGCTCAAGGTCGGTTATGTGGGAGCGATGGGATCCCGCCGCACGCACGAAGATCGCCTACAACGGTTGCGGGAAGCAGGCTTGACCGAAGGTGAGCTAGAGGCTTTGGCCTCGCCGATAGGCCTGGATCTGGGTGCGCGGACGCCGGAGGAGACGGCGGTGTCGATCGCCGCGGAGATCATTTCCTTGCGGTGGAAGGGAAGCGGCCGACGTCTGGTCGATCTTGGTGAACCGATCCATCACTGATCGGGTTGTTGAACCCCGCGAACAGGGAGCAAGCTTGAGTGACCCTCGTCACTCACGGCCCACCACCCTGGGAGGGGTCAATGCACATCTCGGTCAACGTCGACGGAGTGACATACGCCGACGAGGTCGAACCCCGCCTCCTGCTCGTGCACTACCTACGGGAGCGATTGAGCAAGACCGGCACCGTGGTCGGTTGCGACACCGGCAACTGCGGCGCCTGCACCGTCCACCTCGACGGCCACAGCGTGAAGTCGTGCCAGATGCTCGCCGTGCAGGCGAACGGGCACGAGGTCACCACCATCGAAGGCCTCGCTCGCGACGGCAAGCTGCATCCGGTGCAGGAGGCGTTCCACAGCAACCACGCTTTGCAGTGCGGTTTCTGCACGCCCGGCATGATCATGCAGGCGATCGACCTGCTCGCCGACGAGTCCGACCCCGACGACGAGACCGTGCGCAAAGGCCTGGAGGGCAACCTCTGCCGCTGTACGGGCTACCAGAACATCGTGCGCGCGGTTCAGGACGCCGCCCAGCGGATGAAACCCGGCGCAGGACCCAAGCAGGAACAGCACAGCGACGAGCACATCAGCTCCAAGCAGCCGGTAGGTGGCGAATGACCGCCACAGCGGAACCGGAGATCGGCAAGGCCAGGCTCCGCAAGGAGGACGCCCGGCTGATCACCGGCCAGACGAGGTGGACCGACAACCTCCAGCTGACCGGCATGCTGCACATGGCGGTGCTGCGCAGTCCCGTCGCCCACGCCCGCATCACCAACATCGACGTCGGCCGCGCGACGGCGATGCCCGGTGTGGCCGTGGTGCTGACCGGTGAGCACTTCGCCGCCGAGCAGGGCTCTCTGCCGTGCGCGTGGCCCATCACCGAGGACATGAAGTCGCCGCCCGCACCCGCCATGGCCGTCGACCAGGTCAACTTCGCCGGCGAGGCCGTCGCTCTCGTGATCGCCGACAGCGCCTACCACGCCGCGGACGCGCTGGAAGCGATCGATGTCGACTACGACGAGCTCCCGGTCGTGCTCGACATGGAAGAAGCCTTGCGGGACAACGATCTGGTGCACCCGGATCTCGGCACGAACAAGTGCGCGACGTGGATCTTCGACTCCGCCGAGGCCGGGGTGGGGACGAACGTCGAGGACGAGATCGCGTCCGCCGAGGTCGTGATCGAGCGGACGTTCCGGCAGCAGCGGCTGATCCCGGCGTTCATGGAACCGCGATCGGTCGTCGTGGACACGACCGCGGGCATGTTCACCGTCTGGTCGGCGACGCAGATCCCGCACATCCTGCGCTGGATGCTGTCCGCCGTCACGGGCATCTCCGAGCACAAGCTCCGCGTGATCGCGCCGGACGTCGGCGGCGGGTTCGGCGGCAAGCTCCAGGTCACCCCGGAGGAGCTGCTGTGCCTGCTGGTCGCCCGCCGCATGGGCCGCCCGGTGAAGTGGACGGAGTCGCGCACCGAGTCGATGCTGTCCGCGCACCACGGCCGCGACCAGATCCAGAAGATCACGCTGTCCGCCCGCCGCGACGGCACCGTGACCGGCCTGAAGGTCGAGCTGCTCGCCGACATGGGCGCCTACCTGCGCCTGGTGACGCCGGGCGTGCCGATCCTGGGCGCGTTCATGTTCAACTCGATCTACAAGTTCGCCGCCTACCGGTTCGTCTGCACCAACGTCTTCACGAACAAGGTGCCCACGGACGCCTACCGCGGCGCCGGACGGCCCGAAGCCACGTTCGCGATCGAGCGGATGATGGACGAGCTCGCGGTCGAGCTCGGCGTGGAGCCGATGAAGATCCGCGAGATGAACTGGATCAAGCACGAGGAGTTCCCGTTCGACACGGTCGCCGGCCTGACCTACGACTCCGGCAACTACGAGGCCGCGACGGCTCGCGCGATGGAGCTGTTCGGGTACGACGAACTGCGCGAGGAGCAGGCGAGGCGTCGTTCTTCCGGTGACGTGGTCCAGCTCGGCATCGGGATCTCCACCTACACCGAGATGTGCGGCCTCGCGCCGTCCCGCGTGCTGGGCGCTCTGCGTTATGCCGCAGGCGGTTGGGAGACCGCGTCGATCCGCATGCTGCCCACCGGCAAGGTCGAGGTCATCACCGGCACCTCGCCGCACGGGCAGGGCCACGAGACGGTCTGGTCGCAGATCGTCGCCGACAAGCTCGGCGTGCCGTTCGACGACGTCGAGGTGCTGCACGGCGACACGGCGACGTCGCACAAGGGCATGGACAGCTACGGGTCGCGGTCCTTGGCGGTCGGTGGCACGGCGCTGGTGCACGCGGCGGACAAGGTGCTGGCCAAGGCGCGGACGCTGGCCGCGCACATGATGGAGTGCGACGAGGCGGACGTGGAGTTCGCTTCCGGCTCGTTCTCCGTCCGCGGCACGTCGACGGCCCGTTCGCTGGGTGACGTGGTGCTGGCCGCGCACGTCGCGCACGACCTGCCCGAGGGCATGGAACCCGGCATGGACGCCGACGCCACGTTCGACCCGGACAACTTCTCGTTCCCGCACGGAACCCATTTGTGCGCAACGGAAGTCGACACCGAGACGGGCATGGTGCGCATCAGCCGGTACGTCGCCGTGGACGACGTCGGCACCGTCATGAACCCGTTGATCGTCGACGGTCAGGTGCACGGCGGGCTCGCGCAGGGCATCGCGCAGGCGTTGTACGAAGAGGCCACGCACGACGAGATGGGCACGCTGACGACGGCGACGCTCGCCGACTACCTCGTGCCTTGTGCGGCGGATCTGCCCGCGTTCCTCACGGACCGCACGACCACACCGGCGACCTCCAACCCGTTGGGTGCCAAGGGAGTCGGCGAGGCGGGCACGATCGCCTCGACGCCTGCCGTGGTCAACAGCGTGCTGGACGCCGTGCGGCACCTGGGCGTCCGGGACATCGAGATGCCGATGTCGCCGGAACGGGTGTGGACCGCGCTGCAGGGTCGTCCGGACCCCGGCGCGGGTGACGTGGCCGCTGGTGGGCTCGGTTCGATCGACGCGCAGGGAGGACAGTCGTGATCCCGGCGGAGTTCAAGTACCTGTTCCCGTCCAGTGTGGACGAGGCCGTGCGGATGCTCGCCGAGGAGGGCGAGGACGCCAAGGTCATCGCGGGCGGGCAGTCGCTCGTGCCGGTGCTGCGCATGCGGCTGGCGGCACCCACGGCGTTGATCGACATCGGTGGCCTGACCGAGCTGACGGGCGTGCGCGACGACGGCGACTCGTTGCTCATCGGTGCCATGACCACGCATTACGAGGTGCAGCGCGATCATCTGGTCCAGGACCACGCGCTGTTGCTCCGGCTGGTCACGGACACGATCGCGGACCCGCAGATCCGGCACCGCGGCACGTTCGGCGGCTCGCTGTGCCACGCGGACCCGGCAGGCGACCTCCTGGCACCGGTGCTCGCCCTGGACGCCGTGATGATCATCGCGGGGCCTTCGGGACGGCGTGAGGTGCCCGCGGCGGACTTCTTCGTCGACTACTTCACGACGGCGCTGGCGCCCGACGAGATCCTGATCGACGTCCGCGTGCCGAAGTACACGGGCTGGGGTGCGCACTACGAGAAGCTCAACCGGGTCGCGCAGGCCTGGTCGATCGTCGCGGTCGCGGCGGCCGTGCAGGTGCGCGACGGGTCCATCGCCGCTGCTCGGGTGGGGCTCACCAACGTGGGTTCCGGGCCGTTGCGCGCCACCGGGGTCGAGGCGGCCCTGGTCGGGCAGCCGGCTTCTGCCGAGGCGATCTCGGAGGCGGCCCTGCGCGCGTCCTCCGGCGACGGTTACAAGGACAACCTGGCGCGGGTGCTGACCGGCCGTGCGCTGACCGCGGCGGTCGCGGGATGAAGTTGACGCACTCGTTCACGTCGCCGGCGCCCGCCGAGGAGGTGTGGGAGGCGCTGATCGACCCCGAGCGGGTGGCGCCGTGCCTGCCCGGCGCCACCCTGACCTCGGTGGACGGCAAGACGTTCAGCGGGGAGGTCAAGGTGAAGCTCGGCCCGGTGCAGCTGCTGTACCGGGGGAGCGGCGAGTTCGTCGAGATCGACCCGGTGTTGCGCCGTGCCGTCATGAAAGCCGCAGGTAAGGATGCCCGCGGCAACGGCACGGCATCGGCCGTGGTGACCTTCGTGGTCGGGGATTCGGTCGAGGTCGAGACCGATCTGTCGGTCACGGGCCGTCCGGCCCAGCTCGGTCGCGGCCTGATCGCCGAGGTCAGCGGCAGGCTCGTCGACCAGTTCGCGGAATGCCTGGCGAGCACGCTGGGATCCGTGGATCCTGACGAGGTGGCGCAACAGCAGCATCTCCGAGTGGTACCCGACGAGCCGATCGATCTGATCGACACGGCAGGCGTTCCGGTGTTGAAGCGCGTGCTGCCCATCGCGGCGGCAGCGCTGGCGGTCGTGCTGTTAGTGGTCCTGCGACGCAGGCGGCAGCGCTGAAGCGAGCGGTCCGGTGGCCGGCCTTAACGCTGACCACCGGCCTGCTGCTGTCCGCGTGCACCGGTTCGCCGGTCGTCATCACCTCGGCGCCCGCACCGCCGGCGTCGACCTCCCAGGGCCCGCCCGCGCCGCGCTCGTTCGTGCTCACCGCCGGCGGCGACATCCTGATCCACCCGGCGCTGACCGACCAGGCGGTCGCCGACGGAGGCGCGGCCGGGCGCGACTTCCTGCCGTTGTTCTCGGGCATCAAAGAGGCTCTGAAAGCGGACCTCTCCCTGTGCCACCTGGAAGTACCGCTGGGCCCGAAGGAGGGCCCGTTCTTCGGCTACCCGGCCTTCCTGGCCCCGCCCGAGGTGGCGAAGGGCCTGGTCGACGTGGGCTACGACTCGTGCTCGACGGCCTCGAACCACACGCTGGACCGCGGCGTCTCGGCGATCACGACGACGCTGGACGCGATGGACGCCGTCGGCCTGAAGCACACCGGCTCGTTCCGCACGCAGGAGGAATCGGCCGCGCCGCTGATCCTGGACGCGAACGGCGTGAAGGTGGCGCAGCTGTCGTTCACCTACGGCTTCAACGGCATCCCGCTGCCCCAGCCGTGGCGCGCGAACCAGATCAACGCGACCAAGATCCTGGCTGACGCACGAGCCGCTCGTGCCGCCGGCGCCGAGGTCGTCGTGCTGTCAGTGCAGTGGGGCAACGAGTACCAGCACGAGGCGACCGCGGACCAGAAGGCGCTGGCCCGGCAGCTGCTCGCCGACCCCGCCCTGGACCTGATCATCGGGACGCACGTGCACGTGGTGCAGCCGTTCGAGAAGATCGGCAACAAGTGGGTCGCGTACGGGCTCGGCAACGAGGTCGCCCGGCACGCTGAGCCCCGTGGAGTGACCGAGGAGGGGACGATCGCTCGGTTCAAGTTCGAGCAGGGGGCCGCCGGGTGGTCCGTGGTCGAGGCTTCGTACACGCCGACCCTGGTCGAGCTGGGGCCGCCGATCCGGCTCGTGGACCTGACTCGGGTGCCGGCTTCCGAGCGGCGGACCGAGGCGATCAACCGGACCGAGGGGATCGTGTTCAGCTTGGGTGCCGACAAGCAGGGGCTGGCTCGGGGCAAGCCTTAGATCGCTTGAAGGTGTGTACTTGTGAGCGGGATTGGAGCGCCTCCATGTGCGACGGTGGTGGAGACGGAAGGAGACGCAGTGACCGCTCTACCCGATAGGCCTCCGAGGCGTCTGCTTGCTGTTGCGGCGGGTCCGATGACCGTTGCTCAGTACGCCGCGCTCGGAGAAACCGAAGACGGCTATACGGAATTGGTGAACGGCCGTCTGATCATGTCCCCCAGCCCTCTTCGCAATCACGTCGCTGCCGGGGTCAACCTGGTGGTGCAGCTCGTAGAACAAATTCCCGACGACTTCGAAGTTCTGTACGACATAGACGTGAACCTGGAACTGGCCCCGCCGGGCAAGCCCGGCTACGTCCGGCGCCCGGACTTGGTCGTGGCCCGACGCAGTGCCGGTCGGAGGCAGAACGCTGAAGGCGGCCTCATCAGGGCATCAGAGGTTGTACTCGCTGTCGAGGTGTTGTCGCCGAGTTCGCGCCAGACGGACTATCGCGCCAAACGGGATGAATACGCGTGGGCCGGTATTCCGTTCTACTGGATCATCGACCTGGACGAGCCGGTCTCCTTGGCGCCTATGCACCTTGCCGGAGAGTTCGGCTATCAAGAGGCGCCTGCCGAGACCAGGGTCTACGAGGCTGTCGAGCCGTTCCCGCTGAAGATCCAGATTGATCGGCTCACTCACTGAGCTTGCTCAGCACCCTGTCGTACCGACTAATCCAGGCCTGCGTGATCACATCGTTCACGAACTCCTCGACGCGGTCCGGCACGGGTGGTTTTGCGAGCACCGGCAAGTAGCCGTCCACGGGCACGAGTGAATCGCTCGTGACATCCCCGTCCAGCAGCGGCAACGTCGCCAGCCCGCACGCGTAGTCGAGCTCGGGCAGTGCCGCCGCCAACGCCACCCCGGCCGCCATCCCGACCGAGGTCTCCAGCGCCGACGACACCACGCACGGCAGCCCACACGCCTCGGCCACCTCCAACGCCTTCCGCACGCCTCCGAGCGGTGCCACCTTGATGACCGCGATGTCCGCGGCCCCGGACACGGCCACCTTCAGCGGGTCCTCGGCCTTGCGGATCGACTCGTCCGCCGCGATCGGCACCGAGACCTTTCTGCGGACGGCCGCCAGCTCTTCCAGCGTGTGGCACGGCTGTTCCACGTACTGGAGTCCTGCGGCGGCCTTGTCCATGGCCTTGATGGCGGCGACGGCCGTGTCGACGTCCCACAGCATGTTCGCGTCGACCCGGATCGCGCCCTGAGGCCCCAGCGCGTCCCGCACCGCTTCGAGACGCGCGCAGTCCTCTTCCAGCGTTGACTCGGCGACCTTCACCTTGGCCGTCGAGCAGCCCGACCTGGCCACGATCTCGTGCGCCCTCTCAGGGCTGACCACCGGCACGGTGCAGTTGACGGGGATGCGGTCCCGCACCGGCGCCGGCCAGCCGTCGTTCGCGGCCTCCAGCGCGCAGGCGAGCCAGGCCGCGGCCTCGGCGTCGTCGTACTCCTCGAACGGGCAGAACTCGCCCCATCCGGCCGGTCCTTCGAACAGCAGTCCGGTGCGCCGGGTGATGCCGCGGAACCGGACGCGCATCGGGATGGAGTAGACGTGCACGGCCCGATTCAAGCGCACTTCTGGAACTCCAGCGAATGCCCGCCCCCACGCAGGTTCACCGTGCCGACCGGTTGAACGGCGAGCAACGTGCACACGATCTGCTGCACAGCGGGAGCGCTGAGCAGCGAGACATCGCTCGACAGGTTCACATCCAGGCCGTTCGCGACCCGGTCCACGGTGGCCGGCGCGGCGTCGAACGGCACCTCGGTGACCAGCCCGCGGTTCTGCTCGGCGTTGGTCGGGCCCTGTGCGAGCAACGCCACGACGTCGAACCCGCTCAGGCTGCCCTCCGGCCGCCCGACCGGCACGACCCTGCCGCCGGGGGAGACCCAGTAGAGCGACGGCGAGGTGTTCTCGACGGGGCCGGTGGGGGCTTCGAGGCCGGGGATCGGGTCGGTGGGGCGGATGCCGCACGCGGTGAGGACGGCGAGGACGAGCACCGCGAGCCCAAGCTCACGCAGGGGTCCCCTCCCGGGGGTCCCCCTGTTTTCATTCTCCCAGGCGGCACCGACAGTTTTCGGCCTCACGACGCACCGTCCAGCGGCAGCCGCAGCGTGAACAAAGCACCGCCACCCGGCCGGTTGGCCGCCACCAGAGTGCCGCCGTGCAGCCGCGCGTTCTCCCACGCGATCGCCAGCCCGAGCCCCGAGCCCTCCGACCGCCCCCGCGACGAATCGGCCTTGTAGAACCGCGCGAACACGTGCGGCAGGACCTCGTCGGGCAGGCCCGGCCCGGAGTCCGCCACCTCGATCACCAGCAAGGGCCCCACCACCGACAGCTCGACCGACACCGGCGGCGAACCGTGCCGCAGCGCGTTGCCGACCAGGTTCGCCACGATCACGTCCAGCCGCCGCGGGTCCAGCCGTGCGCGCACCCCGTCCGGCAGCGACGCGGACACCTCCGAGAAGCCGCGCATCCGCAAGCACGTCCGCACCACCTCGGCCACGTCGACGTCGTCGAGCGCGAGAGCCGCCGTGCCCGAGTCGAACCTGGTGACCTCGATCAGGTCGTTGACCAGCCGCGTCAGGTTCAACGTCTCCCGGTTCACCAGCCGCGCCGCCTGCCCCGCCACGCCCGGCAGCGAAGCGGTCTCGGCGTCCAGCACGTCGGTCACGGCCGTCATGGCGGCCAGCGGAGTCCGCAGCTCGTGCGACACGTCCGCCACGAACCGCCGTGCGTCGGCCTCCATCCGCCGCAGCTCGCCGACGTGGTGTTCCAGCGAAGAAGCCGTGCTGTTGAACGTCGACGCGACGGACGCCAGTTCGTCCCGCCCGCGCACCGGCACCCGAGCGGAGAGGTCGCCCTGCCCGAGCTGCCAGGCGGCCAGCTGCAGTTCCCGCACGGGCCGCAGCACACCTCGGGCCGCCAGGAAACCCAGTCCCAGAGCCAGGAGCAGCACGGCGCCGCCGATCAGCCACGCGTTGCGCGCCAGTTCGTCGACGAACTCGATCTCCGAGGTGAACGGCCGCAGCACGTACACCTCGATGCCCGACGGGGCGCCGGACGCCACCCGCAGCTGCATGCCCACGACGAGCCAGACGCTGTTCGCGTACGACACGCGCTGCCAGCCGACGCGTCCGGTCGACACGAGTGCACGCAGCTCCGCCGTGATCACGGACGGGTTCATGCCTCCCGCGGCAGTCCCGTTGCCGTAAGCCAACGCCTGGCCTTCACGCCCGGAGACGCGTGCGGCGACCCGTTCCAGGGTGGCGACGTCCACCGCCCGCGCGGGCAGCGGGTAGAGCTGCTCGACGCGGTTCGTGGTCTCGATGACGGCGTTGTCCTGGGCGCGCTGCACGATCGCGTCGCGTGCCCGCACGTACCCGGCACCGGCGACGGCCGCGGCGGTCACGATGGTCAGCAGGGCGAACGCGAGCAGCAGTCGCAGGCGGAGCGTCACAGCGGTCCGAAGCGGTAGCCGAAGCCCCGCACGGTCTGGACGTACACGGGCGCCGCCGGGTCGTCCTCGATCTTCGACCGCAGCCGTTGCACGCACGCGTCGACCAGTCGCGAGTCGCCGAGGTACCCCTGGTCCCACACGGAACTCAGCAGTTGCTGCCGCGACATCACGCGGCCGGGCGAAGACGAGAGCTCCAGCAGCAACCGCAGTTCCGTCGGAGCCAACGAGACCGGCTTGCCGAACCGCGTCACGACGAGGCCCTCGCGGTCGATCGTCAGGTCGCCGTGGCGCTCGGCCACGAACTCGGCGGTGACGGAGGCGGACGAACGGCGCAACACGGCGCGGATCCGGGCTTCCAGCACGCGGGCCTGGGCCGGCTTGGCCACGTAGTCGTCGGCACCGGCCTCCAGGCCCGCGACCACGTCGATGTCGTCGTTGCGCGCGGTCAGCATGATGATCGGGAGGTCGCCGGAGGCGCGGATGCGGCGGCACACCTCGAACCCGTCCACGCCCGGCAGCATCAGGTCCAGCACGACGACGTCGGGCGTGACGCTGACCAGCAGTTCGAGGCCTTCCTCACCCGTGCGCACCGCGTCCACGGTGTGTCCCTGGTAGGTCAGGGCGAGCGACAGTCCCTCGCGGACCGCCTCGTCGTCCTCGATCAGCAGTACGCGCGGCATGCCCTCCAGCCTTTCCGACGGGTCTCATGGGGACGTTCGTGCGACGTCATCGTTGCGCAACGACCGCCCGTGCGCAGTTGTTGCAGAGCTATCACGCCGTGCGGACACAGCTTCGACAGTCTCTGTGACATGCGAAAAGTGCTACTGGCGGTGAGCTTCGCGGCCATCGCGGTGATCACCTCCGTCACTCCGGCGCTGGCCATCAGAGGCGGCGCCGAGGCCCAGGCGCCGTACCCGTTCTCCGGCTCGCTGCAGCGGCCCGACTCGCCGCGCGCGGATGGCCACACCTGCGGCGTCACGCTGGTCGCGCCGGGCTGGGCCGTCACCGCGGGCCACTGCACCCGCAACAACCCCAGCCTCGCCCAGGTCGGCAGGCCGAAGAACTGGTCGGTCCGGCTCGGCACGCTCGACGCGGGCAGCGGTGGCGAGGTGATCGAGGTCGAGCGGTTCATCACCCATTCGCCCGATCCCGTCCACGACGGCGACATCGGCCTGCTGAAGCTGAGGAAGAACGCGAGGGCCAAGCCCGTCGCGCTGCCGTCGGCCCGGCCCTCCGAAGGCGCCGTGACGCGGATCCTCGGCTGGGGCATGACGTGCGACCGCCGTGCTCCCGAGTGCTATCCGCAGAAGCTGCGCGAGGCGGACACCGTGATCCAGCGGACCGCCGCCTGCGACGGCATCCACGCTGATCGCGAGTTGTGCGTCGGCGCGCTGGACGGCAGCGTCGCCGCCACGAACATGGACTCCGGCGGTCCCGCGCTCGTCCGCGACGGCGGCCGCTGGGTGATCGCCGGCCTCGTGAGCGGGTCGGGCGGTGACGACCGGCCGGTCATGTACACCGACGTCCACCACTTCAAGGGCTGGATCGACGACGTCGTCACCGGGAAGATCAACCCGCCGGACACTCCCGTCCCGAACCTCGAGGGCGCCGCGTCACTGGCAGGAACCTGCTCGGCGTCCGTGGTCAGGACCGATCACGGCAAGCCCGGCGACCAGGCGCTTCTGCTCACCAACGGCCACTGCGTCCCGGAACGCCCTGCGCCCGGCGAAACCTTGAGGGACGTCGCGGTCGCGCTGCGGGTGACCATCGGCGACCGTCAGGGTTACCAGCAGGCCAAGGCCGAGACGAGGCGTCTCGTCTCGGCGACCATGACCGGCACCGACACCGCGCTCTTCGAGCTCGATCAGACGTACGCGCAGCTGAAGGCCAAGGGCGTGAAGATCTTCAGGCTCTCGGACAGGTCAGCCAGGCCGGGAGAACGCGTCGACATCATCTCGTCGGGCAACGGCAAGCGCTTCAGCTGCACCATCGAAGCCGTCGTCCCGCACCTGCGCGAAGAGGGCTACACGCAGGACAACGCCTACCGGTACGACCCCGCGTGCACCCCGTCACACGGCGGTTCGGGCTCGCCGATCGTGTTGAAGGACGGAGTCACCGTCGTCGGCGTGCACAGCACCGGCAACGACAGCGGTGAGCAGTGCACCGCGAACAACCCGTGCGAGGTCGCAGCGGACGGCACGGTGACCGTGCACCAAGGCGCCCGCTACGGCCAGCAGGTCAAACACCTAGCCGCTTGCGCACCCAGCCAGAGGCCTGGTCGACCACAACCACGAGAAGCAGCACCACGAGGATGTGCGTGACCATCTCGTCGAACCGGAACAGCTTGATCGACTGGTTGATCAGGAAGCCGATCCCGCCCGCGCCGACCAGGCCGAGCACGAGCGACGACCGCACGTTCACGTCCAGCCGGTAGAGCAGAAGTCCCGCCAGGGAAGGCAGCACGGTCGGGAGCACCGCGTGCAGCGCGATCTGCGGACCGGACGCACCGGTCACCTTCAGCGCGTCGCGCGGCCCGCGGTCGCTCTCGTCCATCGCCTCGGCCCAGAGCTTGCCCATCACGCCGGTGTTGTGGAACACCAGCGCCAGCACCCCGGCGAACGGCCCGAGCCCCACCGCCGTCACGAAGATCAACGCGAACACCACGTCCGGCACCGAACGCAGGAACGACAACACCGCACGGGCCGCCTGCTGCGCCCACGCCGCCGACGTCGTCGCCCGGGAAGCCAGCAGAGCCAGAGCCAGGGCGAACGGGATCGAGAACGTGGTGCCGAGCAGTCCGATGTAGAGCGTGATCACCGCTGCTTCCAGCGACTTCCCGAGCACCGAGAAGTCCGGCGGCAGCGACTCGGCGAGGAAGTCGGCCATGCCCTCCCAGCCCTCGATCAGCGCGGCGGGCGAGAACTCCGTGGCCTGCCAGGCCAGCGCGTGCACGGCGAGGAAGACCGCCACCGCGACCCAGACGACGGGCGCGGGCCAGCGGCGGCGAGGAACCGCGAGCTTCGGTGAAGCCGTGACACTCATGCCGCCACCGTCGCCTTCATCTCCACCACGCGATGTGCGTAGGTGCCCGCGAGTTCTGGTTGGTGCAACACCGCCACCACTGCCATTCCCTGTTCTGCCAGGGCTTTGAGCAGCTCCATCACCTGCACCGCGGCCTGCGGGTCGAGCGCGGACACCGGTTCGTCGGCGAGGATCACGCTGGCGCGCTGGCACAACGCCCGCGCGATCGCCACGCGTTGCTGCTGCCCGCCGGAAAGCCGCGCACACCGTTCCAGCGCACGGTCCGCGAGCCCGACCCTCTCCAGGCAGCTCATCGCCTCTTCCCGGACGTCCTGCGGGAAGAAGAACGAGCGGTGCAGCGCAAGCCGTCTCAGAGCGCCGGAACAGACGTTGTCCAGGGCGCTGCGGCGGCCGACCAGGTGGATCTTCTGGAACACCATCGCGGCGTTCCCGCCCACCTCGATCTCGCCGCCGTCCGAGGTCTCCAGCCCGACCACGCACCGCAGCGCCGTGGACTTGCCCGAGCCGTTCGGCCCGAGCAGCGCCACGAACTCACCTGGTTCGACCGAGAGGTCGAAGCCGTCCAGCACGGTGCGGCCGCCGAACGACTTGCGCAGGCCGCGGATGGCGAGCATCAGACGTCCTCTTCCTGGAGCCCCAGCGTGGTCGCGAGGTCGAAGAGCACCTTGTAGGTGCTGTTGTCCACCTGGACGAGCGGTCCGGGCGGGGTGACGTCGAGGAACGCGCCGACCTTCTCGACGTCGGCCGGCGAGAGCTCCAGCAACGCCTTGCGCACCTTGTCCTTGAACGCCGGGTCGAGATCACCGCGCACGGTGATCGGGTCGTTCGGGATCGGCTCGGACTTCCAGATCTGGCGGAACTTCGACTCGTCGAACGTGCCGGCCCCCTTGGCGGTCGCCAGCTGCTGGCTGTTGATCTCGGCGGCGTCGACCTTGCCGTTGATCAGCGACAGCATCGCCTCGGGATGCCCGCCCGCGTAGTCGAGCTTCACGTCGGCGACGCCGTGCTTCTTCAAGCCGTAGCGGGGAAGCGCGTCACCGGACGCCGACCCGACGCTGCTCAGGGCGAGCGACTTGCCGGCCAGATCCTCGATCTTCTGAGCGGGCGAGTCCTTCGCGACCCAGATGCCGGCGGTGTAGCTGGTGAGCTTCCCGGAGCCGTCCGCGAACGACACCATGGGCTCCGCCTTGGCCTTTTGCGACGCGAACACGTAGCCGAGCGGACCGAACTGCGCGATCTCCAGCTTGCCGTTGCGCATCGCCAGCACCTCGGCCGCGTAGTCGTCGACGACCTGCAGCTCGACCTCGCACCCGAGCTTGGTGGCCAACGCCTTCGCGAGCACCTCGTAGGCGGGCTTGAGCTTCTCCGGGTCCTCGTACGGCTCGACGCCGAACCGCACCTTGCCGTCGTTCGGGCAGTCACCGCCGCTCGAAGCGGAGTTCGTGGTGCCACAAGCAGTCAGGGCCAACGCCGCAGCGAGAACAACGCCGAGGGTTCTCATCAAATCTCCTGGAGGAGGTCGTCGAGCACGGCCGGGGCGAGGCCGAGCGCGGTGGTCATGCCGATGCCGGAGGTGACCGAGACGGCCCTGGTGAGGGGAGCGGGCGTCGCGGTCAGGAAGGGTTCGGGGGCCGACGCGTAGATGCCGCGCCAGCGTTCGAGCACGTGCAGCGAGGGAACGCCGAGCAGCCGAGCCGTCTCGGTGAGCACCAGGTCGTCCAGGTCCTCGGACCGGTACGGGTCGACCGTGCGGCTGTAGTGATGGGTGTCGCCGATCGTCAGCGAGCCGTCGGGGAGCTGGGTGAACATGAGGTTCAGCCCGGCTTCGACCAGCTCGGGGTGGTCGTTCGTGAGGCGCTGCCGGACCTTCTCGATGCTCGGGCACCGCGCGAACGCGTCGTAGCGCAGCATCGAGAACCCGGTCAGCACGGCCGGGTCGATCACGCCGCCGTGCGCGACGCGCAGCATGCGCAGCTGGCAGCGCTGGATCTGGCGCTCTTCGGCGATCTCGGGGAAGAACCTGTCGACGTCGTGGCCGACTGCCACGACCGCCGCGCGGCATCGGATCTCGCCGCGGGAGGTGCGGACCAGGCCCGGCTCGACGGTGAGCACGTTGGTCGACCAGTGGAACGTGACGCCACGATCGTTCAACAACCTGGCGATCGCGTGGACGGCTTCGCGCGGGTTGACGCGGATGTCGAGGGGCAGGATGGCGGCGCCGAGGATCGAAGGATTGTTCAACAATCCTCCCGTTGGATCGTTGAACGATCCGACACTCGCATTGTTCAACGATCCCTCGCGTGCATTGTTGAACAATCCAACACTCGGCTTGGTCGAAGATGCGACCTGCGCGGTGTTCAACGATCTGGCCTGCGGATCGTTCAACGATCCAACCTGCGCGTTGTTCAACGATTCGACAGGGGGCTTCCTGGCCGGTTCGGCTGTAGAACTGTTCAACGATCCGCTCGTAGAATCGTTGAACGAACCCTGGCCTGGATCGTTGAACGATCCTTCGAGGGAATTGTTCAACGATCCGACACTGCGGTTGTTGAGCGATCCATGTGTAGAATTGTTGAACAATTCGACGTTGCGGATCGAGGCGAACTCTTCGAGTACCGCAAGTTCGTCCTCCTCGCGAGCCAAGACAAGCGACCCGGACTCGCGCAACCAGAACCCGGCCTCGCGAGCCAGCGTCAACCACTCGGCACGCGCAGCCATCGCGTACGAGAAAGCCACCCCGTCCTGAGTGGTGAAACACCCGTGCCCGAAGTTGCGCACAGAAGCCCCGACCGCGTGCTCGTCACGCTCGACCACGGCCACGGAAAGCCCTCGCTGCACGGCGTGCCAAGCGTGCGCGAGCCCGACGATCCCCGCGCCGACGACCACCAGGTCCACACTTGTCATGACAAGAACGATGAGCGGCGACGGAACCAGAGGCAATGGGTGTTCTGATGTGTTCACTTGGAGTTCAGACTTGTTATGACATGTATCCTCAGCGTCATGGAGATGCCCCTGCACGAGCGCATCGCGGCCGACCTGCGGCGCCGCATCGCCTCCGGTGAGCTGGCCGTCGGAGATCCTGTGCCGTCCGAGTCGCAGCTGGGCGCGCAGTGGAACGCCTCGCGCGCGCCGGTCCGGCAGGCCCTGACGTCGCTCAGGGCCGAGGGCATGATCGGCGGCGGCCGCGGCAAGCCCGCGGTGGTGCGCCGGCACACGCTGTCGCAGCCGTTCGAGACGTTCCTGTCGTTCTCCAGCTGGGCCGCGGGCCTCGGACACGTTCCGGGGCAACGGACTCTGGAGATCGCGCGCCGCCCTGCCGACGCCGACATCGCCGACGCCCTGCAGCTCGACGAGGGCACGCCGGTGGTGCAACTGCTCAGGCAGAGGCTGATCGACGGCAGGCCGACGATGCTGGAGCGCACGACGTTCGTGGAACCGGTGGGGCGGCTGCTGTTCGACTTCGACTGCGACAGCGGCTCGCTCTACGCGTACCTGGGGGAGCAGGGCGTCGACATGACCGTGGCGCGGCACCAGATCGACGCCGTCGCGGCCGACGCGCAGGACAGCGAGTTGCTGGAAGTCGCCCTGGGGGCGCCACTTCTGCGGGAACGGCGGCGGGCGTCCGGAATGGACGGACGGCCGGTCGAGTACTCGGACGACCGCTACCGGCCGGACATGGTCAGCTTCTCGATCGAGAACTCCCAGCAGGCGCACCCGGCGCTGCTGCGGGACTGGAGAGCCTCGTGAACGGCGCGATGAAGGTCGACCTGGTGGTGCTGGACATCGCCGGCACCACGGTGGAGGAGCACGGACTCGTCTACAAGGCGCTGGCGGACACCGTGGTCGCGGCCGGCGGATCAGCGCGGAACGTCGGCGAGTGGATGGGCGCCGACAAGTACGAGGCGATCTCGTCGATGCTCGGCAAGTCCGAAGTGGACGGCGAGTTCCAGGACTTCCACGAGCGGCTCGCGAAGTACTACGCCGAGACGCCGCCTGCGTCGATCGCCGGTGTGCCGGAAGCGTTGGCACGTCTGCGGAGCAACGGCGTCAAGGTCGCGCTGACCACCGGCTTCGACCGCCCGGTCGTGGACGGCCTGCTCGACGTGCTCGGCTGGCGCGAGGGCGTGCTGGACGCGGTGGTCTGCGTGGACGACGTGAAAGCCGGTCGTCCGGCGCCCTACATGATCCACCGGGCGATGGAGCTGACCGGCGTCCGGGACGTCCGGCGCGTGCTGACCGCCGGCGACACCACGAGAGACCTGCAGGCGGGCACGAACGCGGGCGCGGCGTTCGTCGTCGGCGTGCTCAGCGGCAGCCAGACGGCCGAGGAACTCGGCGCCGTCCGGCACACGCACCTGTTGAGGTCCGTCGCCGAGATCCCGGCTCTAGTCGAGAGCGGCGGTGTGGCGTAGCTGCTCGGGTGCCGGGTCCGCGACCAGAACCCGCAGCGCGTCGGCGAACTGGTCGAAGCGCCGGTCGAACTCGGCCAGCTCGCGCGACGGTTCCGCGACCAGCGCCGCCCGGCCCGGCCTGGGCACGGCGCTCGCCAGCGCGTCGCGGAGGGGCTGGGCCCGGCGCAACGCCACGAGCAGCGTCCACAGCCGTTGCTCGACCAGGGCGACCTGCACCGGGTCGCCGGTCACGCGCAGGAAGTCCGAACGCACGGCGGTGGCGCGGCGGCGTTGTGCGGGGCAGGTGAAGTCGGCGGACCGGACGACCTGCGTGTCCGGTGCCGACCGGGCGAGTGCTTCCTCCGACCGGAACCGCCGCACTGGCGGGGTCCCGGCCGGGTTCCACATCCACCAGGTCGTCATCCGACCAGGTCGTCCGCGTCGACGATCTTGTACGCGTAGCCCTGCTCGGCCAGGAACCGCTGCCGGTGGGCGGCGTAGTCGGTGTCGAGCGTGTCGCGCGCGACGACCGAGTAGAAGTGCGCCTGCCTGCCGTCGCCCTTGGGCCGCAGGATCCGGCCGAGGCGCTGGGCCTCCTCCTGCCGCGACCCGAACGTGCCCGACACCTGGATGGCGACGGACGCCTCGGGCAGGTCGATGGAGAAGTTCGCGACCTTGGACACCACCAGGGTCCGGAGCTCACCCTTGCGGAACTGGTCGAACAGCTCCTCGCGTTCCTTGTTCTTCGTCGATCCCTTGATCACCGGCGCCCCCAGCTCCTCGCCCAGTTCGTCGAGCTGGTCCAGATAAGCACCGATCACGAGCGTCGGCTCGCCGGGATGCTGCTCCAGCACCCGCTTGACCACCGGGATCTTGGTCCGGGCCGTCGAGCAGAGCTTGTAGCGCTCCTCCGGCTCCGCTGTCGCGTACTGCAGCCGCTCGTTGTCCGTGAGGGTCACGCGGACCTCGGTGCACTCGGCGGGAGCGATCCAGCCCTGCGCCTCGATGTCGCGCCACGGCACGTCGTACCGCTTCGGCCCGATCAACGAGAAGACGTCGCCTTCCTGGCCGTCCTCGCGCACCAGCGTCGCGGTGAGTCCGAGACGGCGGCGCGACTGCAGGTCAGCGGTCATCCGGAACACCGGCGCGGGCAGCAGGTGGACCTCGTCGTAGACGATCAGGCCCCAGTCGCGCGAGTCGAACAGGTCGAGGTGCTTGTACTCGCCCTTCGACTTGCGGGTGATCACCTGGTAGGTCGCGATCGTGACCGGCCGGATCTCCTTGCGCTCACCCGAGTACTCGCCGATCTCCTCCTCGGTGAGCGAGGTGCGCGCGATCAGCTCCCGCTTCCACTGCCGGCCGGCCACGGTGTTCGTGACCAGGATCAGCGTGGTCGCCTGGGCCTCGGCCATCGCCGCCGCGCCGACCAGCGTCTTGCCCGCGCCGCAGGGCAGCACGACGACGCCGCTCCCGCCGGCCCAGAACGCCTGGGCGGCCATCCGCTGGTAGTCGCGCAGCTTCCAGTCGTTCTCCTCCAACTCGATCCGGTGCGCCTCGCCGTCGACGTACCCGGCGTGGTCCTCGGCCGGCCACCCGACCTTGAGCAGCAGCTGCTTGAGCCGCCCGCGCTCGCTCGGGTGCACGATGACGGTGTCGTCGTCGATGCGGGCCCCGAACATCGGCGCGATCTTCTTGTTGCGGAGCACCTCCTCGAGCACCGCGCGGTCGTTGGAGTGCAGGACCAGGCCGTGCGCGGGGCTGTTGGTCAGCACCAGCCGCCCGAACCGGCCCATGGTGTCGACCACGTCCACCAGCAGCGGCTGCGGCACCGGGTAGCGGCTGAACCGCACCAGCGCGTCGACCACCTGCTCGGCGTCGTGCCCGGCCGCTCGCGCGTTCCACAAGGCCAGCGGCGTCACGCGATAGGTGTGCACGTGCTCCGGAGCCCGCTCCAGCTCGGCGAACGGCGCGATGGACGTGCGCGCGTCGTTGGCGAGCGGGTGGTCGACCTCGAGCAGCAGCGTCTTGTCCGACTGGACGATCAATGGGCCATCGGTCACGCCGACAAGTCTCCCTGACGACGCCAAATGCGTTCGACCTGCGTCAACTGGTGACGACAACTGTGAGGCGACACACGAAGCCAACATGCCGTGTCGTACGTTCTCGCCCATGAGCACCGAGTCGACCGATCCCGTCGAGCCGCCGGCCGTGGTGACCCCGGAACCCGCGGAGACCGACGAGTCGCCCAAGAACAGCTGGCTGAAGTTCGTCATCGTCGGTGTGCTGGCGGTCGTGCTCGTCGGCGGCGGCGTGTGGGCGCTGACAGCGCTCAACAGCACCGGCGTCGGCGACTGCGTGAGCGCCTCGCCCAAGGACGTGGACAAGCCCGACGGTGACTGGGACATCTCGTCGAAGAGCTGCGACGACGCCGCCGCGACGCACCGGGTCGCCGCGGTCCTGGCCAACGCCGAGGACCAGTGCCCCGCGGAGGGCATCTACGAGCAGATGTCGTCCGGCGGCGGCAAGTCGATGTGCCTGATGCCGAACCTCGCCGAGGGCAACTGCTACACGTCGAGCGACGACGGCGCCTTCAAGAAGGAGGCCTGCACCAAGGACTCCCCGGTGAAGATCGTGAAGAAGGTCGACGGGCTGCCCGAGGAGGGCTCCGTGTGCCCCGAGGGCTCCAGCGAGCTGCGGTTCAGCGAGCCGGCCTCCGTCTACTGCATGGGTGTTCACGAATGATCCTGATCGGGTGAACCCGGTTGAGTTGAACCCCGCCTGACGCCGATACCCAGGCCATGAAGAAGGTCGGCCTGGGTGTTGCCGCTGTCATCGCGCTCGTGCTGCTCGGCGGGTTCGTCCTGAACCAGCTCGGCGACGTGGCGAAGGCGGCACGCGAGGGCGACTGCGCGCGGATCTCCGGCGCCCTCGACAACCCGACCTACCAGGCACTCGACTGCGGTTCCGAGCAGGCGAACGTCAAGATCGCCAAGGTCCTGGACTGGAACGAGAAGGCCTGCCCGTCCGGCGGCATGGACTACTCGACGTTCACGGGCGACGCCACGCTGTGCCTCATGCCGAACTTCGTCGAGGGCGCCTGCTACGGCCAGGACTCCGAGAGCGGCATCGCCAAGGTCGACTGCTCCACGAAGGACTCGGTGAAGGTCGCCAAGGTGTTCAGCGGCAAGGCCGACCGCGCCGCCTGCGGGAACTCGCGCGCGGCGGTCTTCCCGGAACCCGCGGTCACCTTCTGCCTGGAACGCGGCGGCCAGAAGCAGTAGCTCGTCCCCGCGGGGGAGGACCGCGTCAGCGGACCTGCTGCACCGCGACCACCCATGTGATCCAAGCGGCCGTAACGTTTCCGTAAAGCCCAAGCGCTTTCCTGCGCCACATGGCACTGTCTGCTCCGGCTGTGTCGGGGGGCATGGGCCATCTGGGGTATTGGGAAATGAGAGAACCGCATGAGCACGACTGAATCCGCTTCGCCCGCGTCTGCGCCGGAGCCCGCACAGGAGCCCGCGCCGAAGAAGACGAGCGTCGGCAAGCGGATCTTGACCTACGTCGTCGTCCTGATCGTCGTCGGCGGCGCGTTCTACGCGTTCAACTACTTCACCAACGACGCCGCGCAGGCGAAGGCCGGCGACTGCGCCGTCGTCTCCGGCACGTCGACCAAGCCCGAGTACAAGCCGGTCGACTGCGGCGCCGCCGAGGCGAACTACACGGTCGGCAAGGCCGGCGGCACGAGCGAGGTGTGCGGCGAGGGCTACGCCGAGTACACCCAGTCGCAGCGCCGCGGCCCGAAGACGAAGCTGTGCCTCGCGCCGCTCTTCTCCGAGGGCAAGTGCTACGCCGAGAACACCGGCGACGTCGGCGCGAAGGCCGTCGAGTGCACCGCGTCGGCCAGCTTCAAGGTGACCAAGGTCGCCAAGGACGCCGCTCCGCAGTGCGCGGAGGGTGCGGACCCGCGGTCCTTCCCCGAGGCGAAGCTGCACTACTGCATCGGCGCACCCGCCTAACAGGCTTGATCCAGCGAAACCGGAGCCGTGTCCCGCGGCTCCGGTTTCGCTGTCTTTCGCGTGACTCATCCGAGAGGAATCCAGTGACCGACCCCAACCACCCCCAGCAGCCAGGCCCTTACGGACCGCCTCCCGGTGGGCAGCCGCAGCAGCCGTACGGCCAGCAGCCCGGCCAGCCGAACCCGTACGGTCAACCGCCCCAGCAGGGCTACCCCGGCCAGCCCGGTCAGCCCTACGGCCAGCCAGGACAGCCCGGTCAGCCCGGTCAGCCCGGCGACCCGTACGCCCAGCAGCCGGGCCCGTACGGCCAGCCCCTGGGCCAGCCGATGCCCTACGGCCCGCCGCCGAAGAAGAGCGGCGCCGGCAAGATCATCGGGTCGATCGTCACCATCGTCGTGCTCGTCGGCGTCGGCTTCCTGGTGAAGTTCCTGATCAGCGGCGGCCTGAACGCCATCACCGAGCCGTCGGCCAAGCCGGGCGACTGCGCGAGCGTCACGGGCACCACGTTCAGCCCGAAGTACAAGAAGGTCGACTGCTCCTCGGCTGAGGCGAACTACTTCATCGCCAAGGCCATGAAGTCCACGACGGAGGCGTGCCCGAGCGACGAGTACGCCGAGTACACCGAGTCCGGCCGGCGCAGCTCGTCGCTGAAGCTCTGCCTCGTCGAGAAGCTCGAAGAGGGCAAGTGCTACGAGGAAGAACTCGTGAAGATGAACATGGAGGGCATGAAGCCCGTCGACTGTTCCAAGGGCAACAACGAGTTCGCCGTCCAGCAGGTCATGAAGGTCGAGAAGGTCGTCCGGGCGGCCACCGCGGACTGCGGTGAGGCGAAGGCCATCACCTACGCGGAACCCGCTCCGGGCATCACCTACTGCATCTCGGCCGCCGGCGGCCAGTGACCGCACGAAAAATGGCGGGCCGGTTCTCCGGTCCGCCATTTCTCATGCCACGAAACAACTAATTCGTCGTGCCGGGCGGCAGCAGCTGCTGCACGTCCAGACGCCCGGAAAGCACGTCCTCGGTGTCCATCATGTCGGCGACGCGCTGGAGCCGGATCGGGTTCAGCGACAACGGGAACGTGCCGACCGACACGAGGGCCGCGGTCGGTGCGTCGACGTCGGCGTAGCCGGTCAGCGAGTCCTGCACGGCGAGCTTGTTGGCCTGCGCGCGCTGCTGCGCCTCGCGCAGCACCTCCCGGAACACCTTCAGCGTCTTCGGGTTCGCCTCGGCGAACTTCTTCGACGACGCGTAGCCGGACATCGGGAAGTCCAGTGTCGGGCCGCGGGCGGTGTCGGTGACGATCTTCGCGCCGATCTTGCGCTGCGCCTTCGTGATGAAGGGCTCGATCATGAACGCCGCGTCGACCTGGCCGGCCGTGAGCGCGGCCTCCATGTCGGCGAACGCCATCGGCTTGAACTTGATCTTCTGCTTCTCGACCGCGGCGGTGTCCAGCACGGCACGCGTGGTCAGCGCGCCGATGTCGGTCTCGCTGTTCACGGCGATCGTCGGCTGCGGCTTCTTGCCGGGGTCGTCGTAGTCCGACGAGGCCGACGTGACCAGCGCCATCGAGTTCGGGCCGGCCTGGTAGGCCTCACCCTGCAGCTGCAGCTCGGTGCCCTCGGCAACCGCGCGGAAGAGGCTGACGTGCGTCGCCCACGTGAGGTCGAGCGTGGTGTCCAGCTGCTTGATGGCCTCTGCCTCGCTGGGCTGGTTGACCAGGCTGACCTGCAGACCTGCCTTCTCGAACAGCTTCTCGGTCAGCGCGATCCGCAACGGGGCCACGTCGACGACCGGCAGCACGCCGATGCGGATGACGTTGCGCTCCACGTCCGCGTTGCCGCCGTTCGAGGAGCTTCCGAACAGGCCGCAGCTCGCGGTCAGAACACACGTGATGAGCACTGCAGCAAGCCGCAGAGCTTTGGCTCGGGTAGCCATGGCACCTCTCGCCGGTAGGGCTTGGGTAGCTTCGAATTGATCAGTGAGCGTCGCCACAGACCAGGGCGTCCGCAGTCCGAACTGCGAGTTCGGACGGACGTGGGGTGTGCCGACATCCGGGGATGTTAACCACCTGAACGTATGAAACGACACCCCATCTCGATACGGTGAGTGCTTCTGGAGACTTCCCCCAGGGAGGGGGTGACCATTACCCTTCCGGCTCGGGTGGCACAGGTCGTAGTAGACCGACGTGTCTTCAGACGGGGTAGGGCGCCTCACCGGGCGAACAACCCCTGTGCTGCAATTCGGCCCGTTTGACGAGTCCATGCTCGGTCCTGGGGAGAGACCGGGACACTGCTGCTGGAAGAGGAAGCCCAGAGTGGCCCGACGTGAGAGAGGTCCCAGCCAGTTTGGCGTGGGTGACACCACACGCTCCGAAAGGCCCGAATCGGGTGACGGACTGGCTGCGCTGGGTAACGGACCGATGAACGTGACACCGGACCCGGTGAAGCACGACACCGGTGCCGGACCCGGTTCGGGATCTACCCGATCCGCGGGCTGGCGCCTGCGCAACTGGCGGTTGCGCACGAAGCTGCTCGCCGTTCTGCTCATCCCGACGGTCTGTGCGCTCGCCCTGGGTGGTCTGCGAGTCCGCGGCGACCTCCAGGCCGCGACGGAGTTCAACAACCTCGCGAACCAGATCCGCCTCGAGACCGCGGTCGCGGACCTGGTGCAGCAGCTGCAGCGCGAACGCGACCTGTCGGTCAGCTACGTCGCGTCGAACAAGAAGGTCGACAGGGTCGTTCTCGAACGGCAGCTGCGCCGCGTGAACGACACCAGCGAGGCGTTCAGCAACAGGATCGCCGAGCTCAGCTCCGACCTGAACTCGGCCGCCGTCGAGCGCTTCCAGGTCGCGGCCAAGCAGCTCGACCGCCTGAACAGCCTCCGCAACTCGGTGCGCGACACGCAGTACCCCGCCGAGGCCGTCCAGCGCACCTACTCGGAGTCCATCGAGACGCTCATCGGCCTCGGTGAGCAGACGATCTCCGAGATCAACGACCCGGAACTGGTGCGACTGCACCTGACCACGAACGCCATCGCGCGCATCAAGGAGCAGGAGTCGCTCAAGCGGGCGATCCTCCTGGACGTCTTCCAGCGCAAGGCGTTCACGCCGTCCCAGCTGCGTTCCCTGCAGGCGGCGGACGCCGAGCTCGAAGCGGCCCGCAACGACTTCCGCAAGTCCGCGACGCCCGAGCAGGCCAAGATCTACGACGACACCGTCACCGGCCTCATCGTCGACAACGCGAACGACATGCAGGAATCGGCGATCAACCAGCAGGCGGGCCAGAAGGACTTCACGCAGGTCACGCCCGAGAAGTGGGACATCGCCGCCACGCTGACGGTCAACCTGACCCGTGACGTCGAGAACCTGCTGGTCGAGCAGCTGCAGACCAAGACCGACGACCTGGCCGGCGACACGCGCACCAGGGCGTACATCGAGTCCGGCATCGTGCTCGTGATCCTCGCGCTCGCGCTGCTGATGGCGCTGTTCGTCGCCCGCTCGATCCTCAACCCGCTGCGCACGCTGCGCCGCACGGCCCTCGACGTCGCCGACCACGGTCTCCCCGACGCGGTCGAGCGGATCCTCGCGGACCCCAACCCGGAGAACGCGGCCAAGACGGCCGTCGAACCGGTGCCGGTGCACACGCGGGAAGAGATCGGTCAGGTGGCGCGCGCGTTCGACGCGGTGCACGGTGAAGCGGTGCGACTGGCCGCCCAGCAGGCCCTCCTGCGTGACAACGTCAACGCGATGTTCGTCAACCTGTCCCGCAGGTCGCAGGCCCTGGTCGAACGCCAGCTGAACCTGATCGACCGGCTGGAGCAGGACGAGCAGGACCCGGACCAGCTGGCCTCGCTGTTCGAGCTGGACCACCTCGCGACCCGCATGCGCCGCAACTCGGAGAACCTGCTGGTCCTCTCGGGTACGGACCTCTCGCGGCGCCTGACCCGGCCCGTCCCGGCCGCCGAGGTCCTCGGCGCCGCGGTCTCCGAGGTCGAGCAGTACGCCCGCGTGCAGGTCGGTCAGACCCCGGACCTCACGGTCCAGGGCCGCGCGGTCAACGACCTCGTGCACCTCATCGCCGAGCTGCTGGACAACGCCACGGCGTTCTCCGACCCGGTCACCAAGGTCACCGTTCGCACGGCCAAGACCCGCAAGGGCGAGCTGGCGATCGAGATCCAGGACCGCGGCGTGGGCATGGGCGAGCAGGAGATCATCGACGCCAACGAGCGGCTGGCCGACCCGCCGGACGTCGACGTCGCCGTCTCCCGCCGAATGGGCCTGTACGTGGTCGCGCGGCTCGCCAAGCGCCACGACATCAAGGTCCGCCTGCGCGGCAACGAGGACATCGAGGGCGGCACGACGGCGCTGGTGATCGTGCCGGAGACGCTCACCGCGATCCCCGGCCAGGCACCCGTCTCGACCCCGCCGTCCGGTTCCGGCTCGCTGGCCTCCGCGTTCGGCATGTCGCCGTCCTCGCCGGCACCGGCGATGCCGGCGCCGCCGATGCCGCAGTCCGAGCACACGACGGAGATCGGCACCACCGCGGTCAGGGCCAGCGGCATCGCCGGCGCCTTCGGCGGTGCCACCGGTGTCACGCCGCGGATCGACGAGTCGAGCCCGAGCAACCCGGGCATCCCGGTCAACTTCGTGCCCAGCTCGATCACCGACACCGGTGCGGGCGCGACGGCGATCCCGGTCTACAGCGACCCGCCGATCGAGGACGTGACGCCGTCCGAGCGGTGGCGCCGCGACCAGCTCGCGGCGGTCGAGCCGGAGGGCTCGTTCGGCGAGCCCACCCTCTTCACGGCCTACGAGGACCGCAACGAAGAGGCCGGCGAGATCTCCTTCGAGCCCGGCTACGAGACCACCCAGTTCGTGCCGATCCCGCCGATCGAGGACGAGCCCGCCTCGTCCAACGGCATCTCGCGCGCCTCGGCCGACGAGGGTCGTCTCGACATCGGGATGGGTCACCGCAACGGGACCTCGGAAGCCTCGCGCAAGAAGATCGAGCACGACCTGGACGCCCCGACCGAACGCCTTCCGATCTACGAGGCCGTCCTGTCGCAGTGGTTCCAGGCCGTGGGCAGCGAGACGTCCGCGTCGACGGCTCAGCCGGTCCGTGCGACCGCTGAGGACGACGCACCGGCCGCCACCAACGGACACGTCGAGTCGAGGCTCGGCGGGACGGACAAGGGCTCTGTCGAGTACATCGACGAGCCCCCGACGATCCCGCCGCTCTCGGACGGGCCCGAACCGGAGCTGCCGACCCGATCCCGCAAGCCTGTACCGGCGGTGGCACCCACCACCACGTCGGCCGCTGGTCTTCCGGTGCGCACGCCGCGCTCGAAGGTCCAGCCGGCGGCTGAGGAAGTACCCGCACCCGCCGAGCAGGAGCGAGTTGTGGAACCCGAGCCCGTTGTGGAGGAGACTCCAGCGGCGGCACCCACTTCCGAGTCGGCTTGGCAATCGCCTGCCGATGAGGGATGGCACGCGGCTCAGGCGTTGTTGAACAAGACGCCGGAGACGAAGACCACGGCAGGACTGCCGAAACGGACACCGAAGGCTCAGCTCGTGCCAGGATCTGCAGCACCCAAGCAGCAGTCCCTGTCGCAGACAGCACAGCGCCCGCCGCTGCCGCCCCGTACCGCTGACGCGGTGCGCGGACGGATGTCGAGCCTGCAGAGTGGTGTCAAGCGAGGCCGGCACGCATTGATCGAGGCATACGCTGGTGACCAATCGAGCCGGCAGAACGAGGAGCAGGAGTGACGACCGCAGCGCAGCCAGGCAGCTTTGGTTGGCTTATCACCGACTTCGTGCGGAGGGTGCCCGGAGTGGCACATTCCGTTGTGGTGTCCGCGGACGGGCTGTTGCTCGCGGGATCCCAGGGCCTGCCCCGGGACCGTGCAGAGCAGCTGTCCGCAGTCGCGTCCGGACTGGTCAGCCTCACCCAGGGTGCTGCCCGCTGCTTCGAAGCAGGCGGGGTCAACCAGACGGTCGTCGAGATGGAGCGGGGCTACCTGTTCCTCATGTCGATCAGTGACGGTTCTTGCCTTGCCGTCCTGGCGGCACCCAACTGCGACATCGGCCTCGTGGCCTACGAGATGACGCTGTTGGTGGAGAGAGTCGGTCAACAACTCACCCCTGAGCTGCGCGCGCAGCTTCAGGGCGTGGTCCGTCGCTAGACCTCATCTGAAGTTCAGGGGTGAGAACAAATGGCTGGTAGATCTGGCGCTAGAGGCCGAGGCTTCGGTAGGAACTTCAACTACCAGGAGTGGGCTTCTGGTGGGTTCCAGTTCGACGAGCCTGACGCGATACCCCAAGAACCAGAGGAAACCGAGGACGCGCCCCACGATGAGCGGGTTACAGGGCAAGGGCTAGGCGATATGTCTCAGCGTGAGGTGGACGACTCGTCGTCGTATCCGTACGACGACGTGCCGAACCGGTTCGACATAGACGGATACGGCTCCGGGTTGTTCGGCGGCCCCGGCGCGGACCTCTTCGGCCAGCACGAGATGCCGGAAGCGGTGCCGGAGCAACTGCCGTACACGACCGGTCCGCATCCGGTCTACAGCACTGGTGGCCAACCGGCGTACAGCACCGGTGCGCAGCCTCAAGTGCGTCCGGAGGAGAATGCTTCTGCGGACTCGGGTTCACTGGTGCGGCCTTACACACGCACCGGTGGACGCACACGGCCCGACTACGACCTTGCTATCGAGGCGCTGATTTCGACCAGCGAAAAGGGCCTCGAACGGGATGCCGCAGTACTTCCCGAGCACAGGTCGATCTGCGGGTTGTGTGTGGACACGCGGTCGGTGGCCGAGGTCGCGGCACTCCTACGCTTGCCACTTGGCGTCGTGCGGGTGTTGATCGGCGACATGGCAAGCATGGGTTTGGTTTTGATTCACCAGGGCGGTCTGGTCGTGGGGGACCGGCCTTCCATGGAATTCCTGGAGAGGGTGCTCAGTGGGCTTCGCAAGCTCTAGTCCCCAGGGCGCCGAGGGCGCACGGAAGCCGACGACGTCTGCCAAGATCGTGGTGGCGGGTGGCTTCGGTGTGGGCAAAACGACGTTCGTCGGCTCGGTGTCCGAGATCGTCCCGTTGACCACCGAGGCGGTGATGACCGAGGCCAGCGCGGGGGTGGACGACCTCTCCGCCACGCCCAACAAGGTCACCACGACCGTCGCGATGGACTTCGGCCGTGTGTCGCTCGACAGCGACCTGATCCTGTACCTCTTCGGTACACCGGGTCAGCACCGGTTCTGGTTCATGTGGGACGACCTCGTGCGTGGTGCCATCGGCGCCATCGTGCTGGTCGACACCCGCCGCCTGGCCGACGCTTTCGCCTCGATCGACTTCTTCGACGACCGGCAGCTGCCGTACGTCGTCGGCGTCAACTGCTTCGACGGCCTCCTCCACCACAGGCTGGAGGACGTGCGCGAAGCGCTGACGATCGACGAGTCGGTGCCGATCGTGACGTGCGACGCGCGCAACCGGCAGTCGACGAAGCAGACGCTCATCACGCTGGTGGAGCACGCGATGCGCCAGTGGATGTCCGTCCGCGCGGGCTGAACTCCTTCCGCCGGAGTACGACCGCACGCAAGACGGAACGAGGCGAGCGCCACCTTCGGGAACGGCGCTCGCCTCGTCGTCGTGTGCTGATTCAACTCGGTTGTCCGTCCAAGCGGTCGTCCCTTCGCCGTTCTTCGCCGCCGTCAGCCGATGTGCAGGCCGACGCCGATGCCGATGAAGAGGCCGTCGTGATGACCGTGGTGCCAGTCGTCGTCCCAGTCGTCGTCGTCATCCCAGTCGTCGTCGTCCCAGTCGTACCAGTCGTGCCAGTGGTGTCCGGTGGAGATCCCGAGGCCGATGCCGAGGCCGATGTCATCGGTCTTGGGGGCGGAGTCCAGCCGGACGTGGGCGGCGTTGTCGTCCTGGGTGATCGGAGCAGCCGCCGCCGTGCCGGACGAGAACGGCAAGGCGAGGGCCAGGGCTGTGAGGGTGGCGGCGACTTGGATCGCCGGCCGGGTGCTGACCATTTGTCGAACCTCCTAGGTCGATGAACGTGTCTCGGGTACGTCCACGTCAATCGACGCTAGGTCGCGCAACGCCCACTGAAGGGTGGTTGCCGTTCTCCATCGGGGGGTGACCGACCGTCAGTCCTCGTCCACCAAAGCGGCGGACGTGACGCGATGGAGAGGGAACCTGAGCACCTCTCCGTAGCTGTGGTCGTAGCCTTCCAGCACGCCACCCCCTACGACGTGCGGCTCGATCACGCGCTGTGCCGCCGTGCCGTGGGAGTCGACGAATCCGACGAGGACCCTGCGGCGCGCCCGCGCAGCCTGCTGGAGCAACGACAGGGTGGCGGACGGGCCGGCGCCGAGGTGCCCGGGAACGGCGATCCGTTCACCCCTTGGTGTCGCCGCGGCGCGATCACCGGCTCGGACCAGCCGGACGAGTTCACCCAGCCGCTCGTCGGGGTGCACGGCGGGTGACACCGGTTTGCGGGCACCGCGCTGCCTCGGCGTGGTCCGGCGGCCGCCCGGCCGCAGGTCGAGGACCTGGCCGTCCGGGCCCTCCGCAGCCGGGGCGAACCCCGCCGAGCGCAGCCCGTCCAGCACGTCCGCCAGCGGCAACGGGCTGACGAGCACGGTCGGGGCGATCCGCCGCAGCTCCAGCCGCGCCGCCTCGGGGTGCGCGAGGACCTCGCTGATCAGCACCGGGTCGTCGC
This sequence comes from Lentzea sp. NPDC051208, assembly GCF_040682435.1. NCBI lineage: Bacteria > Bacillati > Actinomycetota > Actinomycetes > Pseudonocardiales > Pseudonocardiaceae > Lentzea > Lentzea sp. NPDC051208. Next base: position 348,146 of record NZ_JBFBAW010000009.1, read on the forward strand.
AGCGCAGGAACGAACCCGCCGCCCCGCCGCGCAACCTGCCGTGGCGGCGCGCGGCGTCGTCGATCAGGTAGGTCAGCGACTGCGGGACGGGCGTGCGCGAGCGGGTCTTGAAGAGTTCCTGCAGCTCGTCGGCGGTGCGTCCGGCGTCGAAGGCCCGGCGCACGGTGGCCTCGCTGATCCGGTAGACCGTGGCGCCGCCGGCCGACTCGACGTTCGCGACCAGTGCCAGCTCGTCCGCGAGTTCCGGTTCGAGACGGCCGGGGGCGACGACGGTGAGGTCGGCCTGCACCAGCACGTGGTCCAGGGGCGCGGGCAGGGCGTCACCGAGGGACTTCGCGGCGTGGCCGGGGCCCTCGTCGAGCAGCACGCGGCCCGCGCTGGTGATCGCGCCGAGGGCGAGCACGCCGACCGCGGTGCCCTCCTCGACCGTCCAGCGCACCAGTTCGTCGCGCTGCCTGCCGCCCCGGCGCGGTGCGCGCCAGCCGAGCAGGAGGGCCAGGTCGGCGGGAGTCGAGAACGCGGTGCCCTTGGGGTACGCGCCGAGCGTCTCCAGGATCCACCGCCGGTCGCGCGGGGCCTGGGCGCGGCGGATCTCGTCCGCGAGCGGGTTGAAGAGCTTGTCCTTCTCGTCGCGGCGGCCGATCAGCGCGGGTAGCCGCGGCAGGTCGAGCCAGGCGTGCGCGAGCGTGGCCCAGCGGACCTCGGTGGTCGCGGCGAGCCAGACGTCGGCCTTGGTCGTCGGCACCCACTCGGGTTCCGCGGCCTCGGTGTTCGCGGCCAGGTCCGCGCCGACCACGAGCTCGATCAGCAGGGCTGCCCGGCGTTCGTCGACGTCGAGGTCCTTGGCGGCCTTGCGCAGCTCGCGGACGCCCAGACCGCCCGTCCGCAGCACCGGCGCCGGTTCGGCCGACCAGCTCGCGATGAGGTTCTCGGCGTGCCGGACGAGCTCCAGGGCCTCACCCGCGCCGGTGGCGTCGACGCTGCTCTGCTGGAGCGCGGTGGTCCTCGGCTTCGGCTCGGTGACCTGGATCGGGCCGAGAGGGCGGTCGCCGCGCAGTTCGAGGCCGATCTCCCGCGGCAGTTCGACCGTGCCGGGATCGCGCCGCAGCAGCAGACCGCGGGCGAGCAGCCGTTGCACGGGCGTCTCGGCCTTGTCGAGCGGCACGACGCGGGAGGCGTCCTTGGTGTCGCCGATGGGCGGTCCGGCGGCGAGCTTCTGCAGGACCCGCTGCTCGCCCTCGGTGATGCCGGTGAGGTCGTAGGTCTGCCCGGTTCCGCGGCCCAGGCCACCCGGATAGGAGCCGAACGCCTCGCGGGTGAGGGGAGGGATCGACAGCGCGTCGTCGTCGCCCCAGGCGAGGGCGAGGGACCTCAGTCTCGCGACCGCCTGCTTGAGCGGCCTGGGCTTCACGTCCGGCCCGAGGATCTGCGCGAGTGTGGGCAACGCCACGGGCCCGGCGTCCGCACCCTGCACGACCAGGGCTTCCAGCACGGTCAGCGTGAAGGTGTCGAGGTCCTCGCAGGCACGCGCGATCGACGCCCTGGTGCCGACCCGTGTCGCGAGCACGGACATATCGGCAGGTGGGGGCGTTGCCAGATCGGGGCGCGCGCGCAGCAGCGCGACGAGAGCAACGTCGTCCTGGGCGCGCAGCCAGTCGGCGAGTGTGATGCCGGACATTCTCACCACGGTATATGGGTCGCCGGAGAACACATCGTGCTCTGTCACACTTGTGCCCGTCAGCAGGCACCACCGAGGAGGAGAACGTGGCGAAAGGACGCCCTGAACGGGTCGACCCGCACTGGCCGGATGGCCCGGACGGCGGTCACCCCGTCACCGAACTGACCAGTGACCTGCAGGGTGCGCTCTCCCCGTTCGGCACGGTGACGTTCCCGCTGCCGTCGGAGGACCTCCCGTACAAGCACCCGGTGACCGAGATCAACAAGTCCTGACCCTGATCGCACGCGGGGACCTTTCGTACTCTCATGCGGTACGAAAGGTCCCCGCGTGCGTTTGTCAGAGGCGGCTTAAGACTCGTCGAGTCGGGTGAGTACCGCAAAGGGGCCGGGGATAGGCTCGTTTCCCGCTTGAGCTGTACTTCGTGGGAGGACGACGATGCCGGTCCCCGGCCCTGGTTACTCGATCACCGTTCGTCTGGAGGCGCCGCCGTCAGCGAGCGCCGCGGGTGACCTCACCTCGGCCGTCGGCCGCGCCGGTGGTGTGATCACGGCGTTCGACGTCGTGGAGTCGCACAACGACCGCGTCGTCATCGACCTCACGTGCAACGCGCTGTCCGCGAACCACGCCAAGGACATCACCGACACGCTGGAGACGCTGCCCGGCATCGTCGTCCGCAAGGTGTCGGACCGCACGTTCCTCGTGCACCTCGGCGGCAAGATCGAGATCGCGTCCAAGGTGCCGCTGCGCAACCGTGACGACCTCTCCCGCGCGTACACGCCGGGTGTCGCCCGCGTGTGTGAAGCCATCGCCAAGAACCCGGACGACGCGCGTCGCCTGACCATCAAGCGCAACACCGTCGCCGTCGTCACCGACGGTTCGGCCGTGCTCGGTCTCGGCAACCTCGGCCCTGCCGCCGCCCTGCCGGTGATGGAGGGCAAGGCCGCGCTGTTCAAGAAGTTCGCCGGCGTCGACGCCTGGCCGGTCTGCCTGGACACCCAGGACACCGAGGAGATCATCCGCGCGGTCGAGCTCATCGCTCCCGTGTACGGCGGCATCAACCTCGAGGACATCTCCGCGCCGCGCTGCTTCGAGATCGAGGCCCGCCTGCGCGAGAAGCTCGACATCCCGGTGTTCCACGACGACCAGCACGGCACCGCGATCGTCGTCGTCGCCGCCCTGCGCAACGCCCTGCGCGTCGTGAACAAGGACATCAAGGACTGCCGCATCACGGTCTGCGGCGTCGGTGCCGCGGGTTCCGCGATCATCCGCCTGCTGCAGGCCCAGACGCCGGGCGACATCATCGCCGTGGACGTCGACGGCATCGTGCACCGCGACCGCCCCGGCCTGGACTCGAACCTGAAGTCCATCGCCGCGTCCACGAACAAGGACAACCAGTCCGGTCGCCTGCACGACGCGCTGGTCGGCTCGGACGTGTTCATCGGTGTCTCCGCTCCGAACCTGTTCGGCGCGGACCAGGTCGCGACCATGGCGAAGGACGCCATCGTGTTCGCGCTGGCCAACCCGGACCCGGAGATCGACCCGATGGAGGCCCAGCAGCACGCCGCCGTCGTCGCGACCGGCCGTTCGGACTTCCCGAACCAGATCAACAACGTGCTGGCGTTCCCCGGCGTCTTCCGCGGCCTGCTGGACGCGCACGCCCGCACCATCACGGACGCGATGCTGCTGGCCGCCGCGCAGGCCATCGCCGACGTGGTCGACGGCGACCGCCTCAACGCGTCGTTCATCGTGCCGTCGGTCTTCGACAACACCGTTGCTCCGGCCGTGGCCGACGCGGTGCGCAAGGCAGCGACTTCGTAGGAGTTCCGCAAGGGATTTCGGCACAGGCCGTTGGCGCGAGTCGGGCATACGATCGCCGTATGACCAAGCAGTTCACCCACCTGGACTCCCAAGGCGCGGCCCGGATGGTCGACGTCTCCGGCAAGGAGCAGACCACCCGGACCGCCGTGGCGACCGGAATCCTGCACACGACCGCCGAAGTGGTTGAGTTGCTGGGCTCCGACGGCCTGCCCAAGGGCGACGCCCTGGCGACGGCCCGGATCGCGGGCATCATGGCCGCGAAGCGCACCTGGGAACTCGTGCCGCTGTGCCACCCGATCGCGTTGTCGTCGGTGGCGGTGGACCTGGCGCTGGCCCCGTCGGCCGTGCTGATCACCGCCACCGTCCGCACCACCGACCGCACGGGCGTGGAGATGGAAGCCCTGACCGCGGTCTCCGTGGCGGGCCTGACGCTGCACGACATGGTGAAGTCGGTCGATCCCGCCGCGTCCCTGGACGCGGTGCGGGTGGAGCGCAAGGAAGGCGGCAAGTCCGGCCTGTGGGAACGCCCGTGAAGGCGGTGGTGATCACCGCGTCCAACCGCGCCGCAGCCGGTGTCTACGCCGATCGCAGCGGACCGCTGATCGTCGAATGGCTTGAAGCGCGCGGGTTCTCGGTCTCCTCGCCGGTGGTGGTGCCGGACGGCGATCCGGTGCGCGAGGCGCTGACGGCCGCGGTGGCCGCCGGAGCCGATCTGGTGCTGACCACCGGTGGTACCGGGATCAACCCGACCGACCGGACGCCCGAGGCGACTCGCGCGGTGCTGGACTACGAGGTGCCCGGCCTGGCCGACGTCATCCGGATGTCGGGCTGGCCGCGGGTGCCCGGCTCCGTGCTGTCGCGCGGCGTCGCCGGGGTCACCGGGCGGACGTTGATCGTGAACCTGCCCGGATCGACCGGCGGGGTGCGGGACGGGCTGGACGTGCTCGCCTCGGTCGTCGAGCATGCTCTCGACCAACTGCGTGGAGGTGACCACGAATGAGCGTGGTGCTGCGGGCCGTGGTGACCGAGGAACCGTTGTCGGTGGAGGAGCACGCGGCTCTGGTCGGGTCTGACCGGGCCGGTGCCGTGGTCACCTTTTCCGGCGTGGTGCGGGATCACGACGGCGGGCGGACGGTGCTGGAGTTGGAGTACCACTCGCACCCGTCCGCTTCGGACGTGGTGGCTGAGGTCGTCGAGTCGCTGGCCTCGAAGTACCCCGGGGTGCACGGGATCGCTGTTTCGCACCGGGTTGGGCCGTTGAAGATCGGTGATGTGGCTTTGGCCTGTGCGGTGGCCGCCGAGCATCGGGGGGAAGCGTTTTCCCTTTGTGCTGACCTCGTCGACGAGGTCAAGGCTCGGTTGCCGGTGTGGAAGAGGCAGGTTTTTCCCGGCGGCGAGGACGAGTGGGTCAACTGCCCCTGAGGGTGGGTGGTCGGGCTCGCGGGTCGGCTTGCGTTGGCCCGTTCCTGTTCCAGCGAGGTGGGTCGCGTTCCTGGGTTCCGTCGCCTTGCGAGGGTGCGCGCGCAGGTCGTGACGAAGAGCGGGGTTGCGATTGGGGCTTGACCTCGAGCCTCTGGCGGGATGCTTGACGGCCGGAAGAGGGCCGGGCTGAAAAGCGCCCGGCCGTGCCCGCGAGGGGAGCATCCCGCCCCCTCAAGGTAAAGCCCCAATCGCCGTGAGCGGGGTGCACCGCTACCCGGCGGCTCCAGGTTCGGACGGCTCGCTTCGCATCGCCACGCCAGGACTCGTACGTGGTCGCCTGGGGTTGGCGGGTGCCTGGTGGCACCGCGCGGGTCTGGTTGCGGTGGCTGGTTCCTGTTCCAGCGGAGGGGTCGCCTTGCGATCGCTGGCGCCGGTTCCAGCGAAGAGGTTGCCTCGACTTCGACACTACGCCTAGCTGGCCGCCTGCCGCCCTGCTCCTCTGGCGCGCTGCGGACCCACCGGAAATGCAGGCAGGGACCTCACCGTCGGGGGGTAACGGTGAGATCCCTGGTCCTGTGTCAGCCCACTTGAACGGGCCGGCGATCGTGCGGCCGATCAGATCGGACCGAGCCTGGATCGGCTCAGATCAGGATCTTGTGGCCCGGGAAGATCAGGTCCGGGTTCGTGATGAAGCCCTTGTTCTTCTCCACGATGGCCTGGTAGCCGCCGGCGACCTTGTTGGCGTCCGCGATCTTCGACAGGGTGTCGCCTGCCTTGATCTCGTAGTTGCCGCTCGGGTTCGTCTTCGAGCCCTCGAGCGCGACGACCGGGGCCTGCTGCACCGGGGCGGCGGCCTGGCGCTGCTGCGGCTGGGCCTTGCGCTGTTGCTGCTGCGGGGCCGGGGCGGTCCTGGCGGCCGGAGCCGAGTTGACGCCCAGCTTGCGGCTGCAGGCAGGCCAGGCGTTGTTCACGCCCTGGCCGGCGGCGACGCGCTCGGCGACAGCGATCTGCTGCTCGCGAGAGGCGTTGGCCGGGTTGCCCTGGCCGCCGAAGGCGTTCCACGTCTGCTGGGTGAACTGCAGGCCGCCGTAGTAGCCGTTGCCCGTGTTGGCGCCCCAGTTACCACTTGCCTCGCACTGCGCGAGGGCGTCCCAGTTCACAGGGGCGGCGTTGGCGGTGCCAACGGCCAGGCCCAGAGGGGCGCCGGCGATGATGCCGACAGCCGCGACCTTGGCGATAGTGCGAGCGGCGGAACTCTGCTTGCCCTTGTTGCCTCGGTTGAAAGCCATGTGCCTCTCGGTCCACCTCACCTGCGTCCAGGAACTCGGGTTCGGGGCCCGGTGCGTTCCTGCGTCCCAGTCCGGCGGTTTCTCTCGCTCGGGGTATGTGCCGGAGAACCCTTGGACTGGGTTCGGTGTGCGGTCCTCCGGATGGTGCTCTGGCTGGTTCGGGCCAGCCGAGGAGCGACCGTACGTAACCGTCGAGCCCCTCTCCAAATGTTTCGAGCTGTGATGCGCATCACGGTAACGGTTTGGTTTGCCGTGGAGAGACCGCAAAACCGCAGCTCAAAGGCGTCGTTACCGGTCTGTTTCCATTCTGAGATCCGCCGAGATCTATTACGCAAAGTGAGGCGTGGCTCACGTGTGTCGAGCCATCGGGGACGCCTTCGCAGGCGCCGTCCGGTCGACTGATGGAGATCCACTCGTCAAGATCAGGGGTATGAGGATCGAGGCGCTCCGCCAGGCGCTGGCCGCCGCACCCGGCCGGCCCGTGTCGTTCGACGACCTGATCGCGGCCGTCTGGCCCGCCGACCGCCCGGCGAACCCCAAGCAGGCCCTGCGCAACCTCGTGCAACGGCTGCGCGCCACCGAGCAGGTCATCACCGAGCCCTCCGGCTACCGGCTGGTCGTGCGCAAGCCGGGGCCGCGGCACGTGCCCGCCGACCTCCCGGACTTCGTGGGCCGCGAGGAGGAGATCGCGCGGGCGCTGGCGAGCGAGGCGCCGGTCCTCGCCATCACCGGGCCGCCGGGGGTCGGCAAGACCTCGCTCGCGATCCACGTCGCGCACCGGCTGAGCGAGCGCTTCCCGGACGGCCAGCTCCACGTGAACCTCCGCGCGTTCGCCGAAGGGGCCGCGCTCACCCCGAACCAGGCGCTGCACCGGTTCCTGCGCGCGCTCGGTGCCGAGGACATCCCCGTCGAGGTCGAGGCGCAGTCCGCGCTGTTCCGCAAGATGACAGCGGACCGCGCGGTGCTCGTCGTGATCGACAACGCCACGCGCGAGCTGCTCGGCCCGTTGCTGCCGCACGGCCCGAGGTGCCGGGTGATCGTCACGAGCCGCACGGACCTGTCCGAGCACGAGCAGGTCCGGCTTGCCGTGTTCGAGGAGGACGAGGCCCAGGAGCTCCTCACCAGGATGCGGATCTCCGGCAGCTCCGACGACAGGGCCGAGCTGGTCCGGCTCTGCGCCCACCTGCCGCTGGCGTTGCGCATCGCCGCCGCGAACGTGGCGTCGGGTCACCTCTCCGACTACCTCGCGGACCTGCGCGGCGACGACCGGCTGGACGCGCTGGAGATCGAGGGCGACGCGGCCGTCAACGCCACGTTCGACCTGTCGTACCGAGCGCAACCCGTTGTGGCGCAACGGTTGTTCCGGCTGCTCGGGCTGATCCCCGGCCAGGACTTCAGCGTCGGGGCGGCCACCGCGCTCCTCGGCGACGGCGACGCCGGCGAACCGCTGCGGCAGCTCGTGGACGCGAACCTCGTGCAGCACGACGGCGACAGGTACAGCCTGCACGACCTCCTCCGCATGTACGCGTTGCGCCTGGGCGAGGAATCGGGCGCCAGGACGAGGCTCGTCGACTACTACCTCTTCAACGCGGAGGCGGCGGCGCGGAAGGCCAACCCGGACTTCGCGCGGATGCCGGTCCCGCAGGTCCCCGGCGACCCACCGCGGCACGAGTTCGAGACCCAGGCCGACGCGATCGCGTGGTTCGACTCCGAGCGCGGCAACATCGTCGCCGCCATTCCGCACGCGGGCGCGGCACCGGCGGCGTGGCTGCTCGCGGACATGCTCCGCGCCTACTTCTACTTCCAGTCCTACCGCGTCGACTGGTTCGTGGCGGCCAGGGCCGGGCTCGCTGCCGCGGTCGAGGCGGGCGACGTCCTGGCGCAGGCGGTGATGCACGGCAGCCTCGGCCTCGCGCACTTCTCCGTCAGCGGGCTGACCGACGCGATCGAGGAGTTCACCCGCGCCCGCGAGCTGCTGCGGCAGCACCCCGACGACCGGATGCTGGTGTCGTTGCTGATCAACAGCGGCCTCGCCTACCAGCGGCTCGGACGGCTGAGCGACGCGGTCGAGGTGTTCACCGCCGCCCGTGAGCTGCAGCCGGAGAACACGGCCGTGGCGTTCAACCTCGGCGGCGCCTACCTCGATCTGGGGCCGCTGTCCGAGTCGCTGGCCAACGTCAGGCACGCGATCGAGCTCTCCGAGAAGCAGAACCTGCCGCACGTGCGGCTGTACGCGCTGGACGCGCTCAGCGAGGTGCTCGAGTACCACGGGAAGTTCGACCTCGTCACGCAGGTGATCGCCGAGGCCGGCGAGGTGCGGCGCGGGCTGCCACCCGAGCTGGCGCACCCGCTGGGCGGCGTCGCCCTGGGTGCCACGGCCGTCCTGGCCCAGGGTCGGCCGGGGGAGGCGCTGGAGTCCTGGCTCAAGGCGTTGAAGATCGTGCAGGACGCGAACAACCAGATCGAGGAGGCCGACCTCCTCGACAGCATCGGTGACGCGCACCGCGCACTCGGAGAGCTGGACAAGGCGTTCGCCGCGCACGGCGAAGGGCTCGCGCTCAGCGTAAAGAACGGCTATCTGCGCGGTGAGGCGGAGAACCTGGCCGGGCTCGCCGCCGACCACCACGCGGCAGGCGACCTCGAAGAGGCGTTGAAGCTCGCCCTGCGGGCCAGGGAGCGCGCGGAGGCCGGCGAACTGCGCGTGCGTCTCGTGCGCGTCCTCATCATCACGGCGGCCATCCAGCGCTCACTCGGCGACCACGACGCGGCGGACAAGACGGCGCAGGAGGCTCAGCAGCTCGCCGAGGAGACCGAATGCCATCTCTGGGACCGCGACCTGCGCGAGGTGGCGACAGCCCGATGATGTCGCGATGACCAAGGAGTCACGTCTGGAGGCGTTGCACCGCGCCTTGCTCGAGAAGGCCGGCCAGCCGGTGCTGTTCGGCGATCTCGTCCGCGCGGTCTGGGGCGACGAGCCACCGGCGGGACCGCTGCCCGCGCTGCGCAGCCTCGTGCGCAGGCTGCGGCAGTCCGTCGAGGACGAGATCGTCACCGACGCGTCCGGCTACCGGCTCGTCGTGCGCAGGCCGGGCCCCGCCCAGCTGCCCGCGGACCTCCCGGACTTCGTCGGCCGCGAGGAGGAGCTCGCCGCACTGTCCTCTTCGGACGCCCCGGTGCTCGCGATCACCGGCCCCCCCGGTGTCGGCAAGACCGCGCTCGCGGTCCGGCTCGCGCACCGCATCCGCGACCGGTTCCCCGATGGCCAGCTGCACGTCGACCTGCGCGGCTTCGCGACCGGACCGGCGGTCACCGTCGAGCAGGCGCTCGGCCGGTTCCTGCGCGCGCTCGGCGTGCCGCCCGCGAACGTCCCGCTCGACCGCGACGAGCAGATCGAGCTCTACCGGTCCAAGCTGAGCGGCCGCCGCGTCCTGGTACTGCTCGACAACGCCACCGGGCTGAGCCCGCTCGTGCCGGACGCCGAAGGCTGCAAGGCCATCGTGACCAGCAGAAACGAGCTTCCCGGTCAAACCAGGCTCACCGTGCTGGCCGACGACGAGGCCGGCGCGCTGCTCGACCGGTTGAAGATCGACGGTGCGCCGGACGACCGCGCCGAGCTGATCAGGTTGTGCGCGCACCTGCCGCTGGCGCTGCGCATCGCGGGAGCGCACCTCGCCGACCGGCATCTGCCCGACTACCTCGCCGACCTGCGCGGCGACGGCAGGCTGGACGCGCTGGAGATCGAGGGCGACGCGGCGGTGCGGGCCGCGTTCGCGTTGTCGTACAAGGCCTTGCCGGACGACGCCCGCCGGCTGTTCGGGCTCCTCAGCGTGCATCCCGGCGCGGACTTCGGCGTGCGGTCGGTGGCCGCGCTGGCCGGCCTGTCCACTGAGGACGGCCTGCGGCTGCTCGGGGCGCTGGCGCGTGCCGGTCTCGTGCAGCAGTCGGGAGAGCGGTTCGGGATGCACGACCTGATCAGGCTCTTCGCCTCGGAACAGGTGGGTGACGAAGGACCCCGCGCCCTGCACCGGCTGCTGTCCTTCTACCTGGCCACCGCGCGGGCGGCCGCTCTGCTCATCGCCCCGCACATGGAACGACTGGACCCGTTGCAGCTCGAGGTCGGCGGACGCTCGTTCGCGACCGTCGACGAGGCGCAGGCCTGGTTCGAAGCGAACCGGGCGGTGCTGGTGGCGGCCGTGCAGGTCGCACCTCACCCGTTCGCGAGCCACCTGGCCGACTCCTTGCGCGGCTACCTCAACAGGGGCGGCTACCGGCAGGAGGTGAACACCGTGATGGCCGCAGGTCTCACGTCCGCGCGCACCGCAGCCGACGCCACGTGCGAGGCGGTGATGCTCCTCGGCCTCGGCCAGGTGCACTGGCTGCAAGGCGAGTACGAGAAGGCACTCGAGGCTTACGGCGCGGCTGTCGAGCTGGCCACGTCGGATCGGATGAAAGCCTCGCTGTTCAACAACATCGGCCTGGTGAAGCGCGAGATCGGTGATCTCACGGGTGCGCTGGCGGTCATGGAGGAGGCGCTGCGACTACGGCGGAGGCGACCTCGCGAACCTGCTTTCCTCGGAACGGTGCTGTTCAACCTCGGCACGATCCACGGCGCGAGGGCGGAGCTGCGCCGGGCGATCGAGTACATCGAGGAGGCGAGGCTGTTGCTGCAGGAGCACGCCTCACCGATCAACGTCGCCATCGCCCACGAGAACCTCGGCGTCGCCTTCCGCGAGCTCGGCGAGTTCGAGGAGGCGCGACGGCATCTGCAGAGGGCGCTGGTCACCTACCGGGAGTTCCAGTCGGTGCTGGACGAGCCGAACGTCCTGGTCAACCTGGCCGGCATCGCCGCGGAAACCGGCGACTCCGAGCGGGCCCGGGAGCTGGCGACGCAGTGTCTCGCGTCTGCGCGGGAGATCGACGACGTCCGGGTCGAGGTCGAGGCGCTGGTGGTGCTGGGCGACCTCGACGCGGCGGTCGAGCTGGCGGACCGGATCAACTACCCGGTGGGCCGGCGGAAGGCGCAGCTGAACCTGGCGAGACACGACCGCGCGCTCGCCGAGGAGCTGCTGCGGGACGTGCGAGCCAACGGCGACCTGCTGCTGGAGTCCCAGGCGCTGCTCGTGCTGGCAGAGGCGACCGGTGACGCAGCCGTGGGCCGGGAGGCGCTGGAACTCGCGAAGGCGCGCGAGCAGGGCGCCGTGGTGGCGCGTGCGGAGGCGTTCCTGGCCGCTCAGCCGCCCGCGAACGGCGGCAGCACGTCCAGCTGAGAACCGGCGGGCACGCGCACCGACGTGTCGCGCACCGCCACGCCGTCCAGCAGGAAGCTCGACGCGGCGAGGACCTTGCCGAGCTTCGAGCCGTGCCGTTCGCCGATGGTGCTGACCACGAGCGCCACGGTGGGCTCGGAGGTGTCGAGCTGCAGGTCCTCGTCGGCCACCCCGGCCGCGGCCCGCGCACCTGCGAAGTAGCGGATCTTCACGGCCGTCACTGTCATCCTCCGATGGCGCTCATGGGGCGGTCGGGCTGCGAGAAGCCCGCGTCGTTGATGCCGTGGCCGGCCGCCTTGGCCCACATCGTGGCACGCCAGGCGTCGGCGATCGCGGTGTCGGGGGAGCCGTCGCGCAGCAGCGTGCGCAGGTCGGTCTCGCCCTGGCTGAACAGGCAGTTGCGGATCTGGCCGTCCGAGGTGAGCCGGGTGCGGTCGCAGGCGGCGCAGAACGGCCTGGTCACCGACGCGATCACGCCGACGACCGAGGGGCCGCCGTCGACCAGCCAGCGTTCGGCCGGCGCACCGCCGCGCGGGACCTCCGACGGGGTCAGCGTGAACGCGGTCGAGAGCTTCGTGAGGATCTCATCGGCCGTGACCATGTTCGTGCGCGTCCAGCCGTGCTGCGCATCGAGCGGCATCTGCTCGATGAACCGCAGCTGGTAGCCGTTCTCGACGCAGAACCGCAGCAGCGGGACGGCCTCGTCCTCGTTCAGGCCGCGCATCAGCACGGAGTTGACCTTCACCGGCTCCAGGCCGGCCTCGCGGGCGGCGTCGAGACCGTCCAGCACGTCCGTGATGCGGTCGCGCCTGGTCAGCGTCGCGAAGCGGTCGGGGTCGAGGGTGTCGAGCGAGACGTTGATCCGGTTCAGGCCGGCGTCCTTCAGCGACTGGGCGCGCCGCGAGAGGCCGATGCCGTTCGAGGTCATCGACATGCGCGGACGCGGTTCGAGCTCGGCCGTCGCGGCGATGACCTGCTCCAGGCCCCGGCGCAGCAACGGCTCGCCGCCGGTGAACCTGATGTCCGTGACGCCCAGGTCGACCACGGCGATGCGCATGAGCCGGATCAGTTCGGCGTCGGTGAGCAGCTCGTCCTTCTGCAACCAGTCGAGGCCCTCGGCGGGCATGCAGTAGGTGCAGCGCAGGTTGCACCGGTCGGTCAGCGAGACCCGGAGGTCCTTCGCCACCCGTCCGAACCTGTCGACGAGCAGCGGTGTGTCCGGGCGTGCGGACGCGTCCGGTGTGCCGCGCACGACCGGTAGTCCCAACTCCACTGCTGTCACCTTATTTAGCTTAATGAACAACCCCTTGTAGGTGACTCCACAAACGAGGTTTCTCACGTTCCGCCCGTTTGGAGCACTCTGACAACGAATTGTCTTAGCAGCTAAGATGTTCAACATGGAACCTGAGGTGCTGGAGAGGTTCACCTGGTACATGCGGGAGCACAGCGCGCTCACCGTCATGTTCCACGCTCGCGTCGCCGAGCAGATGGGCCTGTCCGCGACCGACGAGAAGTGCCTCGATCTCGCCATGCGGGCGGAGGGACCGCTCACCGCGGGCCGGATCGCCGAGCTGTCGGGTCTCTCCACCGGTGCCGTCACGGGCGTGATCGACCGCCTCGAGCGTGCCGGATACGTCCGCCGTGTCCGAGATCCTCACGACCGCCGCAAGGTCCTGGTCGAGGTCACGGTCGGGGACCTGGACAAGTTCGGCGAGCCGTTCGAGAAGGCCCGCGACAGCCTGGTCGAGGTCCTCGGCCACTTCGACGACGATGAACTTCACGTGATCGAGCGTTATCTCAAGCTCCAGACCGAGACGTTTCGCAAGCGCGTGATCGATACTTAGGTCCATGTGGCACTACTTGATGGACATGGACGGCGTCCTCGTGCACGAGGAGCACCTGATCCCGGGAGCGGACGAGTTCGTCGCGGAGCTGCGGGCGTCGGAGACCCCGTTCCTCGTGCTCACGAACAACTCCATCTACACGCCACGGGACCTGCGCGCCCGCCTGCAGCGCACCGGCCTGGACATCCCGGAGAAGTCCATCTGGACCTCGGCGCTGGCCACGGCGAAGTTCCTCGACTCGCAGCGCCCGAACGGCTCCGCGTTCGTCATCGGCGAGGCCGGCCTCACCACGGCGCTGCACGAGATCGGCTACGTGCTGACCGACCGCGACCCGGACTACGTGGTGCTGGGCGAGACCCGCACGTACAGCTTCACCGCGATCACCAAGGCCATCCGCCTGGTCGAGGAGGGCGCGAAGTTCATCGCGACCAACCCCGACGCGACCGGCCCGTCCCGCGAGGGCTCGCTGCCCGCGACCGGCGCCGTGGCGGCCCTGATCGAGCGCGCCACCGGCCGTGAGCCGTATTACGTCGGCAAGCCGAACCCGTTGATGATGCGCTCGGCCCTGCGCACCCTGGGCTCGCACTCCGAGCAGGCGCTGATGATCGGCGACCGCATGGACACCGACGTGCGGTCGGGCCTGGAAGCGGGCCTGTCGACCATCCTCGTGCTGTCCGGGGTCTTCACCGCCGAGTCCGCCGAGATGTTCCCGTACCGGCCGACGCGCGTGCTGAAGTCGATCGCGGACCTCGTCGGTCACTCTGCGGACCCGTTCGGCGACTGGACTGACCACTGACGCGCGAGGGTTCATCACCTATCGTCGCGGAGGTGGACACGGATCGACGCCCGATGTACGTCGTGGGTGACGTGCACGGGCACCTCGCAGAACTGACCAGGGCCCTGCACGTCGCGGAGCTGTGCGACGAGGACGGTCACTGGACGGGTGGCGAGGCCGAGCTGTGGTTCCTCGGCGACTTCGTGGACCGCGGGCCCGACGGCGTGGGCGTGATCGACCTGGTCATGCGCCTCGGCGAGGAGGCCGCGGAGGCCGGTGGCGCGGTCAGCTCGCTGATCGGCAACCACGAGGTGCTGCTGCTCGGCATGTACCGGTTCGGCGACGAGCAGGTGCCCGACAGCATGGGGCCGCGGTCGTTCGCGCGCAGCTGGCTGCTCAACGGCGGGCTGCGCAGCGACCAGGACCGGCTGACCGACGAGCACGTCGAGTGGCTGACGAGCAGGCCCGTGCTGAAGCTGCGCGACGACCACCTGCTGATGCACTCCGACACGGCGGCCTACCTCGAATGGGGGTCCTCGATCGAAGAGGTCAACGAGGCCGTCCGGCACGTGCTCAAGGGCGACGACCTCGTCGACTGGTGGGAGTGCTGGCGCAAGATGACGACCCGGTACGCGTTCCGGGGTCCGCAGGGTCCCGAAATCGCGGACGAGCTGCTCGCGACCCTCGGCGGCAGCACGATCGTGCACGGGCACAGCGTCATCGCCGACCAGCTGGGGGTGCCGCCGGACCAGATCGACGGGCCCCTCGTCTACGCCGGCGGCAAGGTCCTGGCGATCGACGCGGGCCTCTACAGCGGCGGTCCGTGCCTGGTCGTGCCCTTGCCATACGCCGGAGCCCGACTACCGTCGGGTGGATGACCGCCAGCTACTCCTCGGGCACGTCCACCGTCCCGCTGCTGGGCGACACGATCCCCGCGAACCTCGCGGCGACCGTCGCGCGCTTCGGCGACCGTGAGGCACTTGTCGACAAGGCGACAGATCGACGGTGGACGTACGCGGAGCTCGCGCAGGAGGTCTCCCGTGCCGCCGCCGGGCTGCACGCGCTGGGCGTCCGCAAGGGCGACCGGGTCGGGATCTGGGCGCCGAACTGCGCCGAGTGGGTGTTCGTGCAGTACGCGACGGCCCGGATCGGCGCGATCCTGGTCAACGTCAACCCGGCGTACCGGGTGCACGAGCTGGAGTACGTGCTGAACCAGGCGGGCGTCCACACGCTGGTGTCCGCGCGGTCGTTCAAGACCTCGGACTACGCGGCCATGATCGAAGAGGTCCGGCCGCGCTGTCCCGGGCTGCGCCACGTCGTGTACGTCGACGATCCACAGTGGACCGGCGAGGAGGTCCCGGACGTCGAGCTGGACCGCGACGACCCGATCAACATCCAGTACACGTCCGGCACCACGGGCTTCCCCAAGGGCGCCACGCTCTCGCACCACAACATCCTCAACAACGGCTACTTCGTCGGCGAGCTGCTCAGCTACACCGAGCACGACCGCATCTGCGTGGTGCCGCCGTTCTACCACTGCTTCGGCATGGTCATGGGCAACCTCGCCGCCACCAGCCACGGCGCGTGCGTCGTGATCCCGGCGCCCGCGTTCGACCCGGCGAAAACCCTTGCGGCCGTTCAGGAAGAGCGCTGCACGAGCCTCTACGGCGTGCCGACGATGTTCATCGCGATGCTCGACCTGGCCGACGGCTACGACCTGAGCAGCCTGCGCACCGGCATCATGGCGGGCTCGCCGTGCCCGGTCGAGGTGATGAAGCAGGTCGTCGAACGCATGGGCATGCGCGAGGTCTCCATCTGCTACGGCATGACCGAAACCTCCCCGGTGTCGACGCAGACGCGCGCCGACGACTCCCTCGACCGTCGCGTCGGGACGGTCGGCAGGGTCGGCCCGCACCTGGAGGTCAAGATCGTGGACCCGGACACGGGCCGCACGGTGCCGCGCGGCGAGCCGGGGGAGCTGTGCACGCGCGGCTACTCGGTGATGCTCGGCTACTGGAACGAGCCGGAGAAGACCGCCGAAGCCGTGGACCAGGCGGGCTGGATGCACACCGGCGACCTCGCGGTGATGGACGACGACGACTACGTGAACATCACCGGCCGCATCAAGGACATGGTCATCCGCGGCGGCGAGAACATCTACCCGCGCGAGATCGAGGAGTTCCTCTACACGCACCCGGACGTGCTCGACGCCCAGGTGATCGGCGTGCCGGACACCAGGTACGGCGAGGAGCTGATGGCGTGGGTGCGCCTGCGCGACGGGGTTCCGGGGCTGACCGCCGAGGCGGTGCGGGAGTTCTGCGCCGGCAAGCTCGCCCACTACAAGATCCCGCGCTACGTGCACGTGGTGGACGAGTTCCCGATGACGGTCACCGGCAAGATCCGCAAGGTGGAGATGCGGGCCAGGTCGGTGCAACTGCTCGGCCTCGACGACGGCACCGGCCACGCCCAGTGACCCCTGCGTGACCGAAAAAGCCCTTGTCAGAGCGGTGCGACGGGCGCAGCATCGATGGATTCCGTCGAAGGAGGCGCGCATGCTCACCGCCACCAGGACCACGACGATGCTGCCCGTCGAGGACGCCGAACGTGCCGGCCGCTTCTACGCGGACATGCTCGGCCTGAAGCCCGTCACCACGAACCCCGACGGCACGCGGGTCTTCGCGCTCGGCCGGGGTGACGGGCTGGGACTGATGCCTGCGGAGAAGGGTGCGCAGACCGGGCACACGGTGCTGAGCTTCGAAGTGCCCGACCTCGAGGGCGAGATCCGCGAGCTCGAAGGCAGGGGCGTGCGCTTCGACGACTACGACCTGCCCGACTTCAAGACCACGAACCACATCGCGGTCATGGGCACCGAGCGCGCGGCGTGGTTCCACGACACCGAGGGCAACATCCTGTGCCCGCACGAGCTGTCGGACAGCGAAGTCTGACGGTCGTGCCACTGAGTGGTCTCCCGCGCCTCGCCCCCGACGAGGCGCGGGAGACCCTCACGGAACCTCGACGATCTCCTTGCCCAGCGGCACCAGCGAGACCTTGACCAGCTTGAAGTTCGCGACGCCGAGCGGGATGCCGATGATCGTCACGCACAGCGCGATGCCGGTGACGATGTGGCCGATGGCCAGCCAGAGACCGGCGACGATGATCCAGATGACGTTGCCCAGCAGCGATCCGGTCCCCGCGCCCGGCTTGTCCACGACCTCGCGCCCGAACGGCCAGAGCGCGTAGTTCGCGATCCGGAACGACGCGATGCCCCACGGAATCGTGATGATCAGGATGCAGCAGATGATGCCGGCGACCGCGTAGCCGACGGCCATCCAGAAACCGGCGAGCACCAGCCAGATCACGTTCAGGATGAGGCGCATGCCTCCATCTAAGCTCAACCCATGACGTGGGGTGTGATCGCTACAGGTGGAATCGCGCATGCCGTGACCGCCGACATGCTGAAGGCGGGCGCCAAGGTGCTCGCGGTGTCCTCGCGTGACATCACGAAGGCCCGGAAGTTCGCCGAGAAGTTCGGGATCGAGCGCGCGTACGGCGACTACCGCGACCTGCTCGCCGATCCCGACGTCGACGTCGTCTACGTCGCCACGCCGCACGGCCAGCACCACGAGGTCGTGCTCGCCGCTCTCGACGCGGGCAAGCACGTGCTGTGCGAGAAGGCCTTCGCGCTCACGGTCGCGGACGCCGAGGAGATGGTCGAACGGGCACGTTCCAGGAACCTCTTCCTGATGGAAGCCATGTGGACGCGGTTCAACCCGTTGGTCCAGAAGGCCGAGCAGGCCGTGCGGGACGGTGAGATCGGTGAGGTCCGGATGATCCGCGCCGACTTCGGCTTCCGGCACGCCTTCAGCGACGGCGATCGCCTGTGGGCCAAGGAGGCCGGTGGTGGCGCGATGCTCGACCTCGGTGTCTACCCGGTCGCGCTCGCCCATCAGATTCTGGGCGTGCCAACGCACATCCACGCGCACGGCAGTCTCGCACCGACCGAAGTGGACGCTGACGCCGGCATCTTCCTGGCCTACGACAACGGCGCCCACGCTTTGCTCAGCTGCTCGCTCGTCGCCAACACGGGAGCCCGTGCGGAGATCGTCGGCACCCTGGGCCGCATCGAGCTCGTCGACCCGATGTTCAACCCGACCGCCGTCGTGATCAACGGCGTCGAGCACACGATCGAGGACGAGGGCTACCAGCATCAGATCCGCGCGGTCGAGGAGTGCGTCGCCGCGGGACTCACGGAAAGCCCGCGGGTCACCTGGCAGAACACCGTGGAGGTCATGCGCACGCTTGAAGAGGCGCTGCGCCAGCTCGGTGTCAGCTACGCCGGCGTCAAGTAGACCGGTAGCCCTGCGTCGCGCCCGCGGTCAGGCGATCATGCGTCCATCGTCGCTCTGGCGACCCTGACGACGGCGTCCATCGCGCCGTCCAGGTCGCCGCTCGGCATCAGCAGGTGGCTCAGCGCGAGCCGCACGGTCGTCTCCGCCGTGAACCGCACGTGGCGGCCGGGGAAGTGCCTGCTGAGGTGCTGTTCGACGACCTCGGTCGCGTGGAACAGGATCGGATGGCCGCGGATCGTGATGAACGGCAGCAGGTCCTCGGCGTTCTGCCCGGTCAGCACGGCCGAGACCAGCCGGTCCTTCTCGGTCTGCTCGAAGGTGAAGCGGAACGCCGAGCGCATGGCCTCCCACGGGTCGGGGTTCTCCTGGAGCCGGGACGCGATCCCGGTCAGGTACTCCTCCGTCTTGTGGACCGCGACGGCCTGGACGAGCCCCTCCTTGTTGCCGAACTCGTTGTAGACGGTCTGCCTGCTCACGCCGGCGAGGCCGGCGACCTCGATCATGCGCAGGCCGTGGAAGCCCCGGGCCGCCAACAGGTCGGCGGCCGAGTCCAGCAAGAGTCCGGTGATGTCGGTCACCACCTCAGCTTTACACAGTTATGGCTTTTGTAAAGACGTAGAGTGAGGTTCTGTGCCGTTCACCGTGGGTTTCGACCTGGACATGACCCTCATCGACCCGCGACCGGGAATGGCCGCCGTGATGAACGAGGTGGGCGCCCGCACCGGGTACGCCCTCGACGGCGAGAAGTTCGCGTCGAACCTCGGCCCGCCCCTCGACATGATCTACCGCGACATGGGCGTGCCCGAGGAAGAGGTCCCGGACCTGGTCTCGCTCTTCCGCGCGCTGTACCCGGAGGTCGTGATCCCGTCGACCGTCGCGCTGCCCGGAGCGGCGATGGCCCTGCAGTGCGTGCGGGAACTGGGCGGCAGCACCATGGTCGTCACCGGCAAGTACCGCAAGAACGCCGCGCTGCACCTCGAGGCGATGGGCTGGGAGGTCGACCACCTCTACGGCGAGCTGTGGGCGACGGGCAAGTCCGAGTCGCTCAAGCTGCACGGCGCCGCCGTCTACGTGGGTGATCACATCGGCGACATGCGCGGAGCCGCGGCAGCCGGGGCACTCGGCGTCGGCGTCGTCACGGGCCCGTGCTCGCGTGCGGAGCTCGCGGAGGCGGGCGCCGCGGTCGTCCTGGAGGACCTGCGCGAGTTCCCGGAGTGGCTCAGGACTTCTTCTGGCGTGCTTTCCTGATCACCGCGATGATCCCGAGGCCCAGGCCGATCGCGGGCAGGTAGGTGGCCGCGACGTTCAGCGCTACGGGCAGGTCGCTGTGGCCGGCGAGGAACAGCGCGAAGACCACGATGATCGCCAGTACGCCCACGGCGAACAGGCCGATGGCCAGCGGCATCAACTTCGGAGCGGTCATAAGAGCAGGATAGTGCGCTAACGGAGGTGCCTTCCCCGAGGTCTTCTGGCTAGTCTGGTGGGACGCGTCCTGGGTACGCCCCGGGGCGCGTTCGTTGTGCGACAAGCTTGGGAATGGTGAGCGCGGTGCCGACCGGCAAGGTCAAGTGGTACGACACGGAGAAGGGCTTCGGATTCGTCACCCAGGACGGTGGCGAGGACGTCTACGTCCGCAAATCCGCCCTGCCCCCTGGTGTCGAAGGCCTAAAAGCCGGGCAGCGCATCGAGTTCGGCATGGCCGAGGGCCGGCGCGGCCCGCAGGCGCTGTCCGTGCGCCTGGTCGACCCGGCGCCGTCCGTCGCGGAGGCCCGCCGCCGTCCCGCGGAGGAGATGCACGGCCTGATCGACGACATGATCAAGCTGCTCGAGAACAAGGTGCAGCCTGACCTGCGTCGCGGCCGCTACCCGTCCGACAAGAAGAACATGAAGCTCATCGCCGAGGTCGTCCGGGCGGTGGCGCGGGACCTCGATCCGTAAAAGGATCAGCGTCATGTCTGACGCTGACAGGATCGTCGAGTTCGTCTACGAGGTCGGCCAGCTCAAACGCCTGCCCAGAGCGGGGTGGCTCTTCGCCGGGGTGCAGAACCCCGAGTCGGTGGCCGCCCACTCGTTCCGGGTGGGCGTTCTGGCATACGCGATCGCCGTCCAGGAAGGCGCGAACCCCGACAGGGCGGCGACCCTGGGTCTGTTCCACGACGTGCCCGAGGCGCGCATCGGCGACATCCCCTACGTCGGCAAGCTCTACCTCGACGCGAAGATGCCGCCCGAAGCCGTGGCGCGGGACCAGGTCCAGCACCTGCCCGCCCCGCTGGCCGCCCACATCGAGGCACTGGTCGCCGAGCACGAGTCCGCCAAGGGCTTCGACCACACGCCGGAGGCGCGCTGCTCACGTGACGCGGACAAGCTCGAACTGTTGTTGCAGGCCAGGGAGTACCAGGCCGCCGGGGTCTCCAAGATGGAGCGCTTCATCCAGACCATGCGGGAGTCGGTGGTCACCGGCACCGGCAAGGCGCTGATGGAGTCAGCCCTGCGGATCGCTCCCAGCGAGTGGTGGGAAGCGTTCGGCAGGCGGTGATCAGCGGGTGACGTCGACGACCCACGAACCGCGCATGAGCGGCTGGCCGGTCTCCAGCACCGCGCCGGCCGCCTCGTGCACCTCGATGCGCAGCAGCTGGTCGGAGTCGTCCGGCACGGCCAGCGTGTACGTGTAGTCGTCGCCCTTGCCGAGCAGCGGCGAGGTGCAGCCCTCCTGCACGCGAGCGGCGTTCTCGTACACGCACACGACCTCCCAGAGGCCGCTCGCGAGCTGGCCGTCCACCGAGATCTGCACGACCTTGCCCGCCGGCACCTTCAACGTGCCGGGCGCGTTCTTCTCGGCGCAGTTGGCGCCTTCGACGTCGCAGTAGATCGTCGGCTCGATGCGGATGGTCTTGCCGTTCGCGTAGAACGTGACCTCCGGGTCGTGCTGCTGCAGGGAGCAGCCGGACAGCACGAGAACACTGGCAGCCATCACAGAAGCAAGTCGACGCACGTCAGGCAGCCTACGGGGTCACCGGCGAGGGCCTGCGGACCAGCCTGTGCAACGACGTGCCGTTGCGGTACATCCAGGTCTGCGCGAGGCCCAATGCGAGCAGCACGGCGAGCACCAGGAAGCCGATCCAGAACTTCGCGGGCAGCAGCACGCCGAGCGCGCCGCCGAAGACCCACGCGAGCTGCAGGATCGTCTCCGAGCGGCCGAAGGCGGACGCGCGCGACTCCTCCGGCAGGTCGTCCTGGATCACCGCGTCGAGGCTGATCTTGGCCAGCGACGACGCCGTGGCGCCCAGCAGGCCGACGATCGCGGCGGTGACCAGGCCCGGCAGCGCGGCGGCGACGATGGTGGCCGCCAGCGCCGTCGCGACGCAGGCGATGACCACCTCGTCCGGCTTGCCGAAGTGCTGGCGCGCGCCGATCGCGTTGCCGAGGAAGCTGCCGACGCCCGCCGCACCGGCGATCACACCGAGCAGGAGCAGCTGCTGGACCGCGTCGCCCTCGGTCTGCTCGCGGACCACGAACGCCGCGAACAGCGTCAGGAACCCCGTCAGCATCCGGATGGAACCGTTGCCCCACAACGAGACCGCGACGTGCCGGGAGATGGGTTGCCTGGCGGGCTTGGCCGTCAGCGTCGCCGGGACCTCGCCCTCGGTCACCTCGACCCACGACGGGATCTTCATGCACCGCCACGCGTTCACCAGGCAGAGCGCGGCGGTGAACCACAGCGCGCCCGGCGAGCCGAACACGTTCGCGAAACCCGCGGCGAGCGCGCCGAACACCCCGCCCGCCGCGAGGCCGAAGATCGTCATGCGGGCGTTGGTCTTGGACAGCGTGATGTCCGGCGGCAGCACGCGCGGGGTGATCGCGGACTTGAGCACGGTGAACGACTTGGACAGGACCATGCTGCCCAGCGCCGCCGGGTACAGCAGCCAGTTGTCGAAGTTCAGCGCCATCACGACGGCCAGCCCGACGCGCAGCACGCAGGACGCCGCCAGGGCGAGCCTGCGGCCGCGCTGGACCCTGTCGAGCAACGGGCCGATCACCGGCGCGATCACCGCGAACGGCGCGACCGTGATCAGCAGGTAGAGCGCGACCTTGGTCTTGGACTCCGCGGTGGCCGCGCTGAAGAACAACGTGTTCGCCAGCGCGACGGCCATCGCGGCGTCGGCGGCGTAGTTCATCATCACCGCGTAGGTGACCGACGTCATGCCGGACTTCCCGGCACCGTCGGCGCGGGCCGCGCGCCGGAACGCCGCGACCGCCTGCTGCGAGAGCTGCTTGGTGCGGAACCACGCGACGCGCGTGACCGTGAGCTTGCGCGGCGGCTTGGGCGTCGGCGTCGTCTGCTGGTCCTGGTTGGGCAGCGGACGGGTGTTCTGGGGACGCCGCGGTGGTGGCTGGAAACCGTGCTCGGACGGTGTTCCGCGACGCTGCCGTGGCTGGTACTCGTCGTCCTGCCACGGGTAGCGCTTCGGAGTCGGTCCGTCACTCCGTCCGCGGTCGCCGGTCACACCGTCAATCCTGCCCCATCCCGTTGAACCTCACTCGGAAGATGGTCGGCCAGTTCTTGCCTGTGACCAGGAACTCGTTGGTCCCGGGCACGTGCGCGATGCCGTTGAGGACGTCCACGTCACCGGCGGGCTTGAGCGAGGAGAGGTCGTAGGTGTTGGTGACCTGCCCGGTGGCCGGGTCGATGCGGACGATCTCGTCGGTCTTCCACACGTTCGACCAGACCTTGCCGCCGACGCACTCCAGCTCGTTCAGCTGGGTCAGCGGCTTGCCGCCGCGGGTGACCTGCACGCTCCCGGTCTCCTGGAACGACCTGGGGTCGCGGAAGGTCAGCTTGGCGGTGCCGTCGCTCATCACGAGCCGCCCGCCGTCGTCGCAGATGCCCCAGCCCTCGCCCTGGTACTCGACGCGGCGGAGCTCGTTCAGCGTCCTGCGGTCGCGTTCGATCGCGATGCCGTTCTGCCACGTGATCTGCCAGATGGTGTCGCCGACGACCGTGATGCCCTCGCCGAAGAAGTCCGGCGGCAGGTCGACCTTCTTCTGGACGTCACCGCTCGACGGATCGAGCGCGCGCATCGTCGACTGGCCCTCCAGACCGGTGCCCTCGTAGAGGACGCCGTCGACGAGTTCCAACCCCTGGGTGAACGCCGTTGCGTCGTGCGGAATCTTCTGCAGGACTTCTACCTGCGGTTTTGCTTCTTGCGGCGTCGAACAGGCGGCCAAGACCGCGACGATGACCAGCCAGACGGGTGAGCGCACCCAACGGAGGGTGGCACGAGTTTTCGTCCCGGCGAAGTCCTGCGGCACAATTCATGACGTGACCGCGACTGAGATGCTCCTCGACGCCGTTGATCTCGCCCGCGCCGCCGCAGAAGAAGAGGCGGGTGCGGAGAGCGTCGGCGCTCATGTCGGGGTGCACGGAGAGGACGAGTACTCCGTCACGCACCTCTTCGAAGCCGAGCACGCCGGCTACCGCGGCTGGAGCTGGGCGGTGACCGTCGCCTACGCCGGCGAGGGTTCCCCCGTCTCGATCAGCGAGGTCGTGCTGCTGCCGGGCCAGGACGCCCTGGTCGCCCCCGAGTGGGTGCCGTGGAGCGAACGAGTCCGCGCCGGTGACCTGGGGGTCGGCGATCTCATGCCGCCCCGGGAGAACGACCCGCGCCTGGTCGAGGCCTACGTGCAGTCCGACGACCCCGCGATCGAGGAGGTGGCGCTGGAGATCGGCCTCGGCCGCACCCGCGTCCTGTCCCGCGAGGGCCGCCTGGAGGCTGCCGACCGCTGGGCGTCCTCGGACTTCGGCCCGCGTTCCGACATGGCCCGAAGCGCCCCCGCGCACTGCGGCACCTGCGGCTTCTACACCCGCGTGGCCGGTGCGTTCGGCGCGGCGTTCGGCGTCTGCGCGAACGAGATCGCGCCCGCGGACGGCCACGTCGTGCACGTCGAGTACGGCTGCGGCGCGCACTCCCAGGTCGAGGTCGACATCAGCCCGATGGTGCCCGTGGCCGACCTCGTCTACGACGACGCCCAGCTGGACGTTCTGGAAGATTCGGAGTGACCGATCCGTTCGGCACCGAGGCCCTGCGCACCTCGGTCCTCGCCGCATGGCGTGGTTCGCCCACCCGTTTCCGTGAAGACGCGAACGCCGAAGAAGACCTCCGCCTCGGTGGCTACCGGGACCGGCTGCTCGTCGAACTGGCCCAGAACGCGGCCGACGCGGCCGGTTCCTCGCCGGGTGTGTTGCGGATCACCCTGGTCGACGGTGAGCTGCGTGCCGCCAACACCGGTGCCCCGCTGACCGCTGCCGGTGTGGCTGCTCTGGCCTCTCTGCGGGCTTCCTCGAAGGAGTCCGGCGTCGGCCAGTTCGGTGTCGGCTTCGCGGCCGTGCTGACCGTGTCGGACGCACCGCGCGTGGTGTCTGTTTCCGGTGGCGTCGAGTTCTCGCTGGCGCGCACCCAGGCCGAGGTGCCGGAGCTCGCGTCCGAGCGTGGTGGCGACGTGCCGGTGCTGCGTCTGGTCTGGCCGGTCGTCGAGGAGGTGCCGGACGGGTTCACGACCGAGGTCCGGCTGCCGCTGAAGGTCGACCTGTCGCTGGACGACCTCGCTGCCGAGGTCCCTGACCTGCTGCTCGCCCTGCCGGGGTTGCGGCGGATCGAGATCGGTTCCCAGTCGTGGGAACGCTCCGTCTCCGACGACGGCGTGGTCACCGTCGGCCCGGCGCGCTGGCTGGTCGAGCGGACCGTCGGCGAGCTGCCCGCCGAGCTCGTCCAGGGCGTCGAGCACCGTCCTCAGTGGACCGTGTCGTGGGCGTACCCGCTGGATGCCGCGCTGGGTGAGGACGTGCTGCACGCGCCGACCCCGACCGACGAGCGGTTGTCGTTGCCCGCCCGGTTGATCGCGACTCTGCCGGTCGAGCCTTCGCGTCGTCGCATCCTGCCCGGTCCTGCGGCGTGGTCGGTGCTGGACGCCGCTGCTGCTGCTTATCCGGCTCTTGTTGCTCGCGTTCCTGCCATCGAGCGGACCGCGCTCGTGCCGCTGCCGGGCTTCCCCTTGTCCGAAGTGGATGATCGGCTGCGGGCCGGCGTGCTGCGCTCGTTGCGTGCTTCCGCCTGGCTGCCGCTGGCTTCCGGCGAGTGGATCGAACCTGCGCGCGCTCGTGTTCTGGACGTCGGGTCCGAGGAGCTCGTCGACCTGGTCGAGGACGCGTTGCCCGGGTTGCTGGACGCCGAGTTGTCGGCTCCGGTGCACGCGGCTGCTCTGGCGGCGCTGGAAGTGCCGCGGGTGACCACCGCTGAGGTGGTTGCGGCTCTGGCCGGTGTCTCCGGTGATCCTGGCTGGTGGCGTGACGTTTACGCCGCCTTCTCGCCGTTGGCTGAGGTTGATCCGGACGTTCGTGAGGCCTTGGCGGCTTTGCCTGTGCCGTTGGCCGATGGGCGTGTGGTTACCGGGCCGCGTACGACGCTGATCGCCGATGAGCCTTTGCCCGGCTTGCGGGTCGTGCATCCGGATGCAGTGCATCCGTTGCTGGTGCGGCTGGGGGCTGTCGAGGCCGGCGCTTCCGAGTTGCTCGCCGATCCGGCGTTGCGTGAGAACGTGGCTCGGTCGGTGGAGGACGCCGAGGCCGGGCTGGACGGGCTGGACCTGGTCGAGACCGTGTTGCGGCTGGTGGATCTCGCCGGGGTTCGGGCCGGTGAGGAGCCCTGGCTGGGGGCGCTGGCTCTGCCGGACGCCGATGGTGAGTGGCATCGGGCTGATGAGTTGCTCCTGCCTGATTCTGCCCTTGTGGGCGTGGTCGAGGCTGATGCTTTTCCGTTGCTGTCCAGGGAGATCGTCGAGACTTATCCGCGTGCCGCCTTGGTTGCGGTCGGGGTGGTCGACGGGTTCTCGTTGGTGGTCGACGACGAGCCTTCTGGGCCGGATCACGACCTTGCCGACGAGTCGGCGTGGTGGTCGTCCGTGGTCGACGAGCCCCGTCGGGTGGTGGGCGTCCGGGACCTGGATCTTGTTGTCGACTGGCCCGCGGCGTTGCGGTTGCTGGCTTCTGATCCGGTGACTTGGCGTGCGGTGACCGAGCCTGATGGGTACACGGGCTGGTGGATTGCTCGCTTCGCGTCGCTCGGGGGAGCCGCGCCTCGCTCGTACCGGCTGGCTGGTGCCTCGTTGCTGGACGGGTTGTTCGACGTTGTGCCGGATTTCGGGTTGCCTGAGCATGTCTTGCGGGCTGCCGGGGTTCGGTCTTCGTTGGAGATTCTCGACGACGAGGATGCCGAGTTCGTGCTGGAGCGGCTTGGGGATGCCGATCGTGTAGTCGCTGACGCTGTGGTTTTGCGGGCCTATGCGGGGTTGCCTGAGGGGGATTTCTCGCCGCCTGAACGGGTTCGGGTGTTGTCCGGGGCCGTCGTTGCGGCTGAGGATGTCGTGGTGCTGGATCATCCCTGGTTGTTGGGGGTTGTTCCGGCTTCTCGGGTTCTGCTTGCTGACGGGTCTGAGGAGCTTGCCGATCTTTTGGATCTGGCGTTGGCTTCTGAGGAGTTCGAGGGTTCTCCCGATCACGTCGGTGAGGTTGTCGAGTGGCGGGATCTTGGGGCTGTTCGGATGGCTTGCGAGCTGCTTGAGGTTGCGCTGCCTGATGGTGTGGTTGTTGTGCATGACGATTTGCAGGTCGACGGGCAGCGTGTTGAGTGGTGGATGGTTGATGGGGTTGCCCATGCCGCTGACACGCCTGAAGGGCTTGGGCGGGCGTTGGCTTGGGTTTCTGGGCGGTGGGGGGATCGGCACACTTTCGTTGCGCTGATCACCGATCCGAGCGCTGCCACTTTGCTTGGCTGATTTTGCTGAGCGCGACTCTTGTGGGGGGCGCCTTGCGGGCGGCCTGGTCGCCTTGCGTGCTTTCCCTGGGGCTCTGCCCCAGACCCCGGCAATCTGATCAGGGGGCCCGCGCCGTGCGCGGGTAGATGGCACGCCTGTTGCTTTGGGCGGCTGCCTGTTGCGTAGCTGGGTGCGTTGGCGGTGGGGTCCCATCACGAGCCGCACCAAGAGCGGGCCACATGTGAGTAGGGGTGTCAACTCGACGAAAGCGTGTCGAGTTG
>NZ_JBFBAW010000010.1:0-36832 GCF_040682435.1 Lentzea sp. NPDC051208
GTCAGAAGGGTGTTCAGGTCGGTCCTCACAAACTGATCTTGAACACCCTTCGTCCGTCTTCAGGCACCGCCCGGACTTAGGACTTACTCGTCTAGACCTGCTGGGGCGAGATTCCACCCCGCCGCGGATGTGTTGACGCCGGATCTGAGCGTTTTACCATCTGTGGCAGGAGGTCCAACAGCGCGGCCACCGTCGATGCTCGTCCTTGGTCGAGGTGTGCCGTGGATGCAGAAGGTGTTGGCGCGGGCCGTGTCGGGTTGTCCGACGTGCGGCGGGTGGACGAGACGATCCGCCGGTTGCGGGCCGTGGACCACCGGTTCGGTGGCGGCTCCTGCCGTGAGGCCGTGCTGGCCGAACTGAGCAACGCTCGTCGCATGTTCGCAGCCACCGCGCCAGATGCGGTGCAGACGCGCCTGTGCAAAGCCGTGGCGGATCTGCACAACCTCGCCGGGTGGACCTGCTTCGACACCGGGCAGGCGAAGGCCGCACTGGCCCACTTCACCCAGGCGCTCGAGCTGGCAACGTCCGTCGGCGCCCGCGATCTGACCGCGAACATCCACTACCGGATCGGCCGGGTTCGCCTGCACCACAACGATTCCGCCCAGGCCCTGACCGACTTCCAGCGGGGGGAGCGGGTCGCTCGGGACAGCCACGCGACGTTGGCGACGTCCCTCCTGCTGGCCAACCAGGCCTGGGCGCACGCCACGCTGGGCCAAGCCGACGGCGCGCTGTGTCTGCTCGGCCAAGCCGCAGACGCGTTCGAGCAGGCCACACCAGCCGTGGTGCCGTCCTGGCTGGCCTTCTACGACCGGATCGACCTGTCCGGGCTCACCGGCGTCATCTACACCGAACTCGCTCAGCGAGTCGACACCAGTTACACCTCGTTCGCCATCCCGCCGCTCACCGCCGCCGTCGCCGGCTACGGCGAGGCGAGGACGCGCAGCCGCGCCCTGAGCCTGACCGCCCTGGCGATCAACCACTTCATCGACGGTGACGCCGATCGGGGCGCCAAGACCGGCACGCAGGCACTCGACATCGCCGCACGGCTCAAGTCACCCCGCACCCTGGAACGGATGCGCCCCCTGCGCAACGAAGCACACCGGCACCACCACAACAGGGACGTGCGGGATCTGATCGACCGGATGGACTCGCTGACGAGTCGGTAGCCGAGCAGCCTGTCCGTGGATTCACGGCCACGGATCGGAGTCGTCAGCGAGAGGTACGACGTGGTGCTGGTCGGCGACGTCGGCCGGGTCGGCCTCGATCACGGCAGCCGGTTCGGCGATGCGGTCCTCGTCAGGCACACTGCGGAGATCGCTCTCCTCAGCGGCGTCGAGATCGGGCCAGGCCGGACGGAGCTGGTCGGCGACGTCGTTCCACGGCTTGTCCAGACTGATCATGAGCGTCCCCCTTTCACGATGCGGTCGCCAGGACGTCGTTCCCGCACGGGTCAGGCCCGCCGCGGCAACCGGGGCCGCGGCGGGCGGGATCGGACTCAACTTCGGATTGTCGGAAACACACGATCAGGACATGGCCGGCTCGCAGCACCGGGACTTTCCGCGTGCTGCCGTGGCGATCGCCTTGAACACGTCACGAGACGCAGACCGGTCGTCGCGCAAAGGCGGGAACCGGCAGAGCGAGGGGCGAACAGCCACAGCGGACGAGTCGTACCCTGCCCGCTATCACCTCCTGCGATGCGTTCGTGGTCCACCGTTCACCCGAAGCGCGGAGGAGAACGCTCCCGCGCGCCGACTCTGCGTGATGTCCGGCTGAGGTCGCCGGACAGCCGGACGGAGGACCTCACCGCCGGTACCGCTGGTCCCGGGCGGCGAGGATGCCGGCGAGCAGGCCGAGGGTGGTGCCGACGGGGCGGCCGGGCGGACGGATCGGCGAAGTTGGCAGCCACGATCGCGTCGAACTCCGCCCGCACCCAGTCGAGGTCGGCGGCGACAACGTCCGCGAACACACGCCTGTCTGTGTGGAATGTCGTTCCACCCCAGGGGTGGAAGTGCGGAACACCGCTTTCGCTGACCATCTCGATCACTCCCAGGCAACTGTCACCAGGTCACTGACCGACACTTTTCTTATAGTACGTACCGGAAATCGTGTCAAGCGGTTCGGTGCGGCGCATCACCGGGTCGGCGTACCCCGGCGCCCTCCGTCCCAGGTGGACGGAGGTCGACCAGCTGGTCGCCGTCAGCCCGAATCGCCCCGGACCGCGGGCAGGCCGGCGGCGGTCGCCGCGACCGGAGGACGTGCTCCATCGGCTGACCCAGCCCGAGGTCCGTCGCCAGCGAGAACGCCGCCAGCAGTTCGCCCAGGTGGATCCCGGCATCACGATCAGCGTCCTCCATCGGCGCAGAGTAGCTCCGCGACGCCGGTCCGACCGGCTGGAAGTCACCACTGACTGACGAGCGAAGCGGCGGCGAACCCCAGGAACACCGCCGGGTACACGATGTTGCGCAGCACTTTCCGCTGCACGTGCAGCGCCACCGCCCCGACGAAGAACAACGTCAGCCCGCCCGCCGCGGCGACACCGACGTGAGGCACCCCGGCGAGCCCGGCGGCCAGACCCAGGGCGCCGGCGGCCTTGAGCACGCCGAGCGGCAGGATCCACTGCGGGGACATGCCGAGCTTCTTCGCGTTGTCGCGCACGAACCCGGCGCCGGCGAAGTCCGCGGTGGCCGCGCCCGCGTTGAGTGCGATGGTGACCAGTTCGACGATCGTGTTCCCACTGTCGGCGTGGAATCCCGTGCCCGTCCAATACCCGCCGCCATAACCTTGCGGAATGGACGTGGACACGAGGCTGCTGCGCTACTTCGCCGCCATCGCC
This sequence comes from Lentzea sp. NPDC051208, assembly GCF_040682435.1. Classification (NCBI taxonomy): domain Bacteria; kingdom Bacillati; phylum Actinomycetota; class Actinomycetes; order Pseudonocardiales; family Pseudonocardiaceae; genus Lentzea; species Lentzea sp. NPDC051208. The sequence goes on from NZ_JBFBAW010000010.1 coordinate 2,834, forward strand.
GAGGAGGGCAACCTCACGCGCGCGGCGCAACGCCTGTTCGTGTCGCAACCAGCGCTGACCAAGCAACTCAAGCACCTGGAGTCGCACCTGGGCGTGCGGCTGTTCACGAGGTCCAGCACGGGCATGACGCTGACCGACGCGGGTCGTGCGCTCGCCGCCCGCGTGCCGCCGCTGCTCGTGGCCTGGGACGAGGCGGTGGCCGAGACGAGGACGGCGGCCCTCGTGCTGCGAGTCGGGTTCCTGTCCAGCGCGGCGAACGAGGCGACTTAGGACATCGTTGCCGCCCTCCGCGAGCGGCGGCAGGGCTGGCGGGTCGACATGCGGCAGTCGCCGTGGCCGGATCCGACCGCCGGGCTCGCCACGGCGGAGGTGCCGGTCGCGCTGCTGCGCCTCCCGTTCCCCGGGCAGGAGTCGTTCGGTGTGCGGTCGTTGTTCCACGAACCCCGTTGCGTGGCTTTGTCGTCCGCGCATCCGTTGGCGGGACGCGACGAGATCGCCTTCAGCGAGCTGATCGACGAACCGGTCGTCGCCGCGCCGGTGGGCCACGGGGTCTGGCGCGACCACTGGCTCGCGATGTCCGAAAGGGAGGGTCGGGAAGTGCGCGTCGGTGCCGTCACGGAGCAACCCGACGAGTTCCTGAACGCATCGCCCACGGTGACGGCATCGCGCTGGTCCCGGAGTTCACTGCCCGCTTCTACGCGCGGCCCGGTGTGGCGTACCGACCGGTAACCGGCGTCAGCCCCAGCGACGTCGGTGTGGCGTGGCAACCGGACGCGGACGAGGCCGTCACGACTTCGTCCGGTGCTGCCTGGCACTCACCCGGACCGGCCCTCAGGTGTGACCGCCGAGCCAGGTTCGCACGTCAGGGACTCGTACCGGCGAGTAGGGGCGCATGGTGGCGACCGGACGCGCTGTGGACGGCCGAACCTGAGTCGCTTTCACATCGGCATTCCTTGTGTCCCAACGGATCCGCTACCGGCCGGTAACCACCCGGTCGCCACGTGATGAACCGCACCGGGCGTGCCACCGCCCCGTCCGGCTCGGGTACTTTCGGCCTCAGTTCATCCACATGCTGAGAAGAGACGACCCGTTGACCGAGCACGCCGAGCGCCCGATTCCCGTCCTGGAAGCCGTAGCGGGCTGCGTGCCGCCCAGGGTGGTGTCGAACGACGACCTGCCGCAGCACTGGGACACCAACGACACCTGGGTGCGCAGGCGGACCGGGATCGCCACCCGGCACTGGGCCGAGGAGGGCACGTCCACCGGTGACCTCGCGCTGGCCGCGGCCGAAGCCGTGCTGGCCAAGTGCGCGACGAGGTCCGTGGACCTGGTGCTCGTGACGACGTCGACGCCCGATCACCCGATTCCGGCGATGGCACCCGCGCTGGCCGCGAAGCTGGGGCTGGCCGGCGTCGCGGCGTTCGACGTCTCCGCGGTGTGCACGGGTTTCGTGTACGGGCTGGCCACGGCGAGCGGGATGATCGCGTCGGGGATCGCCCGGCGGGTGCTGCTGGTCGCGGCCGACGTCTACTCGACGTTGATCGGCCCGGACGACCGCGGCGCCGGTGTGGTGTTCGGCGACGGAGCCGGTGCGGTGGTCCTGCGCGCGGGCGAGCGAGGCGAGCCGGGTGAGATCCTCGGGTTCGACCTGGGCAGCGACGGCACGGGACACGACCTCATCACCGTGCCGGGCGGCGGCGCGCGGGACCGGGCGGAGCCGGGCCGGTACGGGGAGCCGGACCGGCACTTCCGGATGAGCGGCCGCGAGGTCTACCAGCACGCCATCACCCGGATGACCGAATCCTCGCTGGCCGTGCTGAAGAGCGCGGGATGGACGACGACGGACGTCGATCGCGTTGTCGCACACCAGGCCAACGCGCGAATCCTCTCGCTGGTCGGCAGCCGACTGTCCATTCCGGACGAGAAGATCGTCGGCAACATCGAGAGGGTCGGCAACACCGGGGCCGCGTCCATCCCGCTCGCACTCGCGGACGCGGTGGCACGCCAGGAGATCCACGCCGGGGAACGGGTGCTGCTGACCGCGTTCGGAGGCGGTCTCACCTGGGGATCCGCCGTGCTGGTGTGGCCGCGGGCCGACTAGGCGGTCAGACGGCGCACAGAGCCGGTCGCGTCTCGGTGCTCCAGGCGACGAGCCGTTCCTGCAGTGCCGTGTAGACGTCCGGGTCGAAGCCCATCCCGGTGTGGGTGCTGCGGACCTCCACGCACTCGGCGGACGGGTCGAGGCTGAGACGCCACGGGACGATGCCGTCTGCTCGGGAGTACACCGACAGGGCGGGAACCTCCGGTGGCAGCGGTTCCGCCAGAGCACGGGTGTTGTTCTCGAAGCAGGATCCGGTGAAGCAGTCGTCGTCCATGAGGCCGGGCACGCCGACAGCGGACAGGCGTGCCAGCATCCTCGCCGCCCGCAGCACGTGCGGATGCGCGTCCATCGGGTCGACCACCGGGCTGCCCAGCATGACCAGGCCGCGGACCAGGTCCGGCCGGCGCACGGCGGCGAGGCGGGCGAGTGCGCCGCCGCGGCTCTGACCCAGCAGCAGCACGCGGTCACCGGTGGCGTCGGCGTGCTGCTCGAGCCGTTGCTCGAGGTGGTCGACCAGTTCGGTGGTGCAGCCGAGGTTGAGTCCGATGTTCGCACCGGCGGGCTCGTAGCCGCGGTCGCGCAGCCAGGTCGAGGTGAGCTGCAGGCTCAGATCGGCGGCGGCGAAGCCGGGGACGAGCAGGACGCCGAGCCCGTTGCCCTGGCCGGGATCGGGGTTGCGCCAGACGGGGTGACACAGCAGCCGGGGGATGCCCAGCATCGCGAACAGGACGTGTTCGCGGGCCAGAGTGCTCAAGGACATGGCGCAGGAGTTGCCCTGCAGGTGGCCGGTAAACAGGGGAACTCTCACGTTTTCCCTGGCCGTGTGGGCGGTAGTCGTCCTTGGACTCGAAGTATCCGAGGAGGGGTGCCCATGCAGCGTGACCAGCAAAGACCGTTTCGTGAGCGGTGTGACGAGGCCGCGGGGCGGCAGGTGCGGAGCCTGGAGGCGGGCTGGGAGCACACCTCGGGCCCGGTCGTGGCCGTCGTGCCCGGCCTGGGCGCGCTGGGCTACCTGCTGGAGACGGTGGGCGAGTGTGCCGCCTGGGCCAGGACGTTCCTGCTCGACGTGCCCGGCTTCGGCCGCCGGGGTCCGCAGGGCTGCCCTCCGGAGATTCCCGCCATCGCGGAGACGGTGTCGGCGTGGCTGGCACAGGTCGCCGGCGGTCCCGTCGTGCTGGCCGGGCACTCCACGGGTGCCCAGGCGGCACTGCACGTCGCCGCGGCGCATCCGGATCGCGTGAGCGCACTGGTCCTGCTGGGAACCACCTTCCCGCCGGAGCAGCGTGTCCTCAGTGGACTGGCGCGCGGCTTCACCCGCAACTCCCGCCACGAGCCGCCAGGTCTGTTCCGGGCGACGGCGCCCTACTACCTGCGCGGAGGCCCGAGGGCCCTGGCGCGGTTCGTCCGCTCCGCGCAGCGCGACGAACCCGAGCACGTCATCACCGGTGTGAGGTGCCCGGTGCTCCTCGCCCGCGGTGAACACGACGCCTTCGCGCCTCAGCCGTGGCTCGACCGGCTCGCGGCGGCGGCACCCGACGGGCGGTCCACGACCGTGCCGGGCGCGCACACCTTTCCCTTCCGCCAGGGGCGGCTGACCGCGGATCTCATCCGGCGCGGTGCCGATCTGCGCTGATCTGGATCGCGGGCCGAAGCGAGTGGCGGTCAGGGGCGCCGAGCCGACCGGCGGCCGTGGCTCGTGCCCGTCCGCCGCGGACGGGCCGCCGCGGCGCATCGGCGGCACAGGGCCATGACCGGTGCGCCGGGTTCGGCGGTTCCCTCCACCCACACCGCGTCCGCCCACAGCACGTGCGGGAAGCGGTCCAGCCGGGCGCGGCTCAGCGGCGTGCCGCACATCGTCTGGTTCGTGCCGGGCCACCAGGCGTGGACGTCACCGGAGGGTTGCCGGACGTTGTCCGCGTCGTGCCAGGTGCTCGACGCCGCCACCGACGGCATGCCTCGCTGGGACGCGCTCATGTCAGCCGCCGAGGTTGTCCACAGTGGATCCGAGCGTCGCGGCGATCCGCTCGAGCTCGGGTTCGGTGACGTCCGGACCGTCGAAGCGGGCGAGGAGGTCCTCGCGCGTCGTCACCTGCAGCGCTCCGCGGAACGCGTCGGTGTCGAGGTCCCGTGCCGACACGACCTCGGTCCTGCCCTCGACGAGCACGAGCGTGGCGTCGGGCAGGCCGGAGTCGAGCAACCGCCGCAGGTCGTCTTCGTCGATCGTCATCGCGCCTCCTCGGTGTCTTGTCGTGCAGTGGAAGTGGTGTCCTCAGGTCAGCAGTTGCCCGCCGGTGACACCGAGCACCTCGCCGGTGATGTAGCTCGATTCCTGCGACGCGAAGAAGACGAACACCGGTCCGAGCTCGGCCGGCTGTGCCGCGCGTCCCATGGGTGTCTGGGCGCCGAAGCTGTCGACCTTCTCGGCGGGCATGGTCGCGGGGATCAGCGGAGTCCACACAGGACCGGGCGCGACCGAGTTGACCCTGATGCCCTTGCCGATGAGGTCGGCCGACAGCGCCTTGGTGAAGTTGACGATGGCGGCTTTGGTGGCGGCGTAGTCCATGAGCTCGGGGGAGGGCTGGAACGCCTGGATCGACGAGGTGTTGATGATGGTGGCGCCGGGGCGCATCAGCGGCACGGCGGCCTTGCACAGCCAGAACATCGCGTACACGTTGGTCTTCAGCACGCGGTCGAACTGGTCGGAGGTGATGCCGAGCAGGCCGTCGTCCTGCGCCATCTGGTAGGCCGCGTTGTTGACCAGGACGTCGATCCGGCCGAACTCCTGCTCCGCGCGCTCGGCGACGTGCCGGCAGGCCTCCTCGGAGCGCAGGTCGCCGGGCACCAGCACCGCCTGCCTGCCGGCGTCCTTCACGAGTTCGGCGGTGCGCTCGGCGTCGGCCTGCTCCTCCTCCAGGTAGGACAGCAGCACGTCCGCGCCTTCACGGGCGAACGCGAGCGCCACAGCGCGGCCGATGCCGGAGTCGCCACCGGTGATCACGGCCTTGCGATCGGTCAGACGCCCGCTGCCCCGATAGGTCAGCTCGCCGTGGTCCGGTTCCGGGTCCATGCCGCGGCCCGAACCGGGATGCTCCTGCTCCTGCCCTTCCTGCCGTCCGGGACGCGGGTACTGGTCCCTGGGATCCTGCTGCGCGTACTGGTCTTCCGGCATGTACAGCCACCTCGCCGACGATGGAACGTGGAACCGGGGTATTCCCGTGGACGCGGCGCTCAATCCGACGATCCGGTTCTCCCGTCTCGCACCTCGGTGATCTCCAGGAGTAGCCGCCGCGGTGCCCGGCGTCGCCCGTGCCGGTGCAGGCGCTGATCCTCGCCGCGCTCGATCCCGGAGCCGGGTGCCAGATCACGGAGGCGCTGCGCCGGCGCCTCCGGTAGTCGCCGCGGCTTCCACCGGAGGCGATCACGTCGTCACAGCGCTCCGCCGGGCCGGCGTCCGGCTTGCAGGGCCTCGACCTGCTCCGCGGTGAACGGCGGGCCGAGCAGGTCGTCGCGCAGCGCGTGGCAGCGGAACATGTCCGCGATGTAGTGCATCCGGTCGGGCAGGTCGGCCCAGTCCCGCGCGGCCGTGCCGGCCAGGCTGTCCGGTGTCGGATCGACGATCTCCAGCAGTGCCCTCAGTTCCGGGTCGGACAGTTCCGCGAGCAGCGGCGGGAACGTCGCCGGCAGGTCGTCGGCCAGGTCGAGCAGCTCGCCGCCCGGCAGCGCCAGGGACATCAGGTGCCTGGTCACCGCCACGCGGACCACCGCGCGTGCCTGGTCCGCCAGGTGTTCCGCGGCGAGGCGCACGGCGGTGCGCCTGCCGAGCACCGTCAGCAGCGCCAGGCGCAGCCACCTGACCACCCGGTTGCCCGGCAGGAACAGGTCGAACAGGCGGCGTTCGAGCTCGCGCGGGTCGACCACCGGCGCCTGCATCGCCGCGGTGATCTCCGGTTGCAACCGCGTCTGCTCGTGCAGACCGACCTCGACGTTCGCCAGGAGCAGCAGTTCGGCGCGCCGCTTGTGGTCCTGGGTGGTCATCGCCCGGTGGTACCGGGTGAAGGCCTGCCGCAGGTAGCGCTGCCCCTCCGGCGGCTCACCGGGGCGCAGCGCGTCGCAGAACTCCACGATCCGCCGCTCGTCGTGGTCGGTGGCCCCGTCGCCGAACTCCGCGAGGAAGCGGGCGAACTCGCGGGCGATCTCCTCGAAGACCTTGAGGTTGCCCCGTGCCGCGGCGGCACTGACGTCGTCGAGCCGCGCGGTCGTCACCACGGCCTGGCGCACCACCCCGTGCGCGCGGTCCAGCACCTCCTGGGGAACACCCCGGCGCAGACCGCGCACCACCAGGTCGACACCCGCCGCCACCTCGGGCGAGGACTTCAGCAGGTGTCCCACCGCGCGTGCCAGGTCTTCCTGCCGGATCGTCTGCCCCACCTGCTTGGACGCCCACACGGCGAAGGTGCACCAGTTCGCGGCCCCGCCGGTGCGGGCGGCCAGCACTCGCGACAACCGGTGGTAGCAGTGCGTGATCCGCAGGTTGCGGACGACGGGATCGGCGTGTGCCGCGATCTCCTCGACCTCGCCGACCACCGGGGAGATCCCGTCCCCGAGCCCACGCACGTCCGCACCGGTCCGAGTCATGAAGCCGGCCTTCCTCTCCGGGGTTCCACCCCTAGGTCGTCGGCGGAGCGGCGAACGTAACGTCCGTGCCGGACGACCGGCCGCGGCTCGCACTCGGCTGATCAGCGATCCGTCACCTGAGCAGGCGTCCGACCACGTGCGCGGCGTCGCGCCCGACACCGCGCAAGGTGGCGGAGGAGAGACTCCGCTGCCACTCGAGGCCTGCGAAGCCGAGTCCGCGGTGGTGGCGGGAGACACCGCGGTCGTGCTCGGTCCCCAGTCCGTCCAGGTACGGCAGGTCGGGGCGGTAGCCGGTGGCGAGGACGATCGCGTCGACGTCTTCGCGCTGGTCGCCGGGCCAGATGACCTTCGAGCCCTCCAGTGCCGTGAACATCTGCCGGCGGTCGGGGCGCCGGTCTTCGAGCGCCCGGCGGTAACGGCCGGTGTCGAGAACCGGGGTGGTGAAGCCGCCGGGCAGCCAGGGGCCGATCGGGAGGTGGCCGAGGCCGGTGCGGTCGAGCCAGAAGTGCAGGTCGCGGCCGAACGGGCGTTGTGCGGAGAACCTCACCGGCTTGCGGGTCGCGAGGGTGACGCGGGCGTGTTCGGAGAGTTCCGCGGCGATCTGGACGGCGGAGTTGCCGGCGCCGACCACGACGACCCGCCGGCCGTGGAACGGTCCGGGAGAGCGGTACCGCGCGGCGTGCAGCACGGTGCCGGGGAACTCGTCGAGACCGGGCACGGTGGGCCGGTGCGGGTTGCCGAAGCCGCCGGTGGCGGCGATGACGATCGGCGCCGTGAAGCTCGTCCCGTCCGCGGTCGTGACCCGGAACTCGTTGTCGCGCACCACTTCTGTGACGCGGTGGCCGGTGCGGAGGTCGGCGTCGAGATGTGCGGCGTAGTCGCGGAGGTAGTCGACGACTTCGTCGCGGTGCGGATAGCGCTCGGGATCACCGGGGAACGGCACACCGGGCAGGGCGCTGTAGCGGGCGGGGGAGAAGAGGGTGAGGCTGTCGTAGTAGTGCGGCCAGGACCCGATCGGTTCGTCGCCTGCCTCCAGGACGAGCGGGCGCAGGCCTCGCGAGATGAGGGCGTGGGCGGAAGCGAGACCGGACTGGCCGGCGCCGATGACGATGGCGTCGTGGCTGTTCATGGGCACCTCGAAGTAGCCGTCGCCGAGCACGGCGACGGAGGAGTGGTCAGACGGGTGTCAGTCGGCCTTGCGGCGTTCGAGGAAGACGGTGTCGCGCCACACGCCGTGGTGCCGCGCGATGCGTTCGCGGACGCCGAGGGTGCGGAAGCCCGCGGAGTGGTGCAGGGCGAGGCTCGCGCGGTTCTCGGGGAAGACCGACGTCTGCAACGTCCAGAGGCCGGCGCCGTCCGCCGCGGTGACCTGCTGGTGCAGCAACGCTTTGCCGACGCCTCGGCTGCGGAAGTCCGCTCCCACGTACACGGACGTCTCCGCCACGCCGGTGTAGCAGTCCCTCGCGGACACTGGCGTCGCCGCGGCCCAGCCCGCTGTCTCGCCGTCGACCTCGGCGATCCAGCGGTGCTCGGGCAGCCACTTGGCGTCCAGGGTCCTGCGCGGCGGGACTTCGGTTTCGAACGTCGCGTCACCGGTGGCGATGCCCTCGGCGTAGATGCGGCGGACGGCGGTCCAGTCGTCCTCGCGCAGGGCGCGGACGGTCACGTCGGGCGGCAGGTCCTGCGGGCAGCAGGGGCGAGGTGCGAGCACTCCCATGACGATGTCGGCGGCGTGGGGGAGACCGGTGCAGCAGGACGCGTTCACCGAGACCTGCGTGGCGGTGCCTTCCTTGTGCACCCGCAGGAAACCGACCTCGGCGAGCTTGCGCACGTGGTGGGAGCACGTGGACTGGCTGGTGCCGAGCAACTCGGTCAGTTCGCCGACGGTCATCGCGCGTCCCGCGGTCGCGACGGCGTGCAGCAGGCGCACGCGGGTGGGCTCGGCGAGGCACGCGAACCACTCCGCGTAGGTCGCGGCGTCGCCTGCGGGCAGCACGGCGGGCGAGGCCGCTGTCGTCGTCATGGGTGAAGTATCGACACAGATCGATGGTTGCGTCAATCGATCGCGGTCGATACAGTCGCCGCTGTTGATTTGAAATCTGTCGATACAAGGGGTGCGTCGTGACCGAGTTGCCAGTGGTCGTGGTGGGTGCCGGGCCTGCGGGTTTGTCCGCGGCGGCGAACCTGGCCGAACGAGGCGAGCGGGTGATCGTGCTGGAGGCGGGCGACCGGGCGGGTGCCGCGGTGTCGCAGTGGAACCACGTCCGGCTGTTCTCGCGGTGGAGCGAGCTGGTCGACCCCGCCGCCGAGCGGTTGCTGACGCCGACCGGGTGGGTGCGTCCCGACGGTGGCGCGTATCCGACCGGTGCGGAGTGGGCCGCCCTCTACCTCGAGCCGCTGGCCGAAGCCCTCGGGGACCGGGTGCGGCTCGGTGCGCGGGTCGTGGGCGTCGCGCGCCGCGGCCGGGACCGGGTGGTCGACGCGGGCCGCGAGGACGAACCGCTGACCGTGCACGTGCGGACCGCTGCCGGCGAGGAGCGGATCACCGCCCGTGCGGTGGTCGACGCGTCCGGCACGTGGGGTTCGCCGAACCCGCTCGGCGGGGACGGGCTTCCCGCGCTGGGAGAGCAGGCGGCGGCCGCGCGCATCAACTACCGCGTGCCCGACCTCGAGACCGAACGCGCTCGCTACGCGGGCAAGCGGATCGCGGTCGCGGGCAGCGGTCACTCCGCCCTGACCGCGCTCGTCGCGCTGGCCGATCTGGCCGAGCGGGAGCCCGGAACGAAGATCGTGTGGCTGCTGCGGCGCGGCGCGGTCGGCAACGCCTTCGGTGGCGGTGAAGCCGACCAGCTGCCCGCACGCGGCGCGCTCGGCCTGCGGGCCAGGAAGGCGGCCGAGGCCGGGCACATCGAGACGGTCACCGGTTTCCGCACCGCGTCGGTGAATCGCGCCGCGGACGGCAGCCTCACGCTGGAGTCGTTCGACGGTCATCAGGTCGAGGGCATCGACGAGGTCGTGGTGCTGACCGGGTTCCGGCCGGACCTGTCGTGGCTGTCGGAGGTCCGGCTCGACCTGGACCCGGTGCTGCAGGCGCCGACGAAGCTCGCGCCGCTGATCGACCCGAACGTCCACTCGTGCGGCACGGTCTACCCGCACGGTGAGGCCGAGCTGCGGCACCCCGAGCCGGGTGTTTACCTGGTGGGCATGAAGAGCTACGGCCGTGCGCCGACGTTCCTGTCGCTGACGGGCTACGAGCAGGTGCGATCCGTCGTAGCCGCGATCACCGGCGACCACGAGGCGGCCGGGCGCGTCGAGCTCGTCCTGCCCGAGACGGGCGTCTGCGGTGGTGCCGGTGTGTTCGACGCACCGGCGGAGCAGAAGAACGGCGGCGGGTGCTGCAGCACGCCGGAGACGGCCGACGTGTCGATCGGCCTCGCGCCCAGTGCACGCTGACACGGCAGCGCGGCCCGGCACCCACGCCGGGCTGCGCCGCGTGCTGGTCGTCCTGTGCACCACCGAGATCATCAGCTGGGGCGTGCTCTACTACGCCTTCCCGGTGCTGCTGCCGACCATCAGCGCGAGAACGGGGTGGTCGCTCGCGGCGATCACCGCCGGGTTCTCCGCGAGCCAGGTCGTCGCGGGCCTGGTGGGCATCCCGGTGGGCAGGCTGCTCGACCGGCACGGCCCGCGCGCCGTCATGACCACCGGCTCGGTCATCGCCGTGCTCGCGCTGGTGGCGCTGGCGACAGCGAATTCGTTGTTGTGGTTCACCGCGGCGTGGCTGCTGGCCGGCGTGGCGATGGCCGGGATCTTCTACGCTCCCGCCTTCGCCGCGCTGACCCGCTGGTACGGGCCTCGCCGCGTCTCGGCACTGACCGCGCTGACACTGGTCGCAGGCCTTGCCAGCACCGTGTTCGCGCCGCTGACGGCGGTGCTGAACGACCTGGTGGACTGGCGCGGCACCTATCTCGTGCTCGCCGGGTTCCTCGCTGTCACCACGATTCCGCTGCACCTCGTGGGCTTGCGCCTACCGTGGCCGATGATCGAGCACGAAACCGTCCACACGCCGTCGGCGGTGGCACGCAGCAGACCGTTCCTGGTGCTCGTGGTCGCGATGAGCCTGGCCGCGTTCAGCGTGTACGCCGTCGTGATCAACCTCGTGCCGCTGCTGACCGAGCGCGGCATGACGACCTCGGCCGCCGCGGTCGCGCTCGGCGTGGGCGGGATCGGCCAGGTGCTCGGCCGCCTCGGCTACGGCCGGCTGACCGCGAGGACGTCGGTGCGCACCCGCACCGTGCTGGTCCTCCTGGTCAGCGCGGCCGTGACCGTTCTGCTGGGGGTGGTGCCCGGTCCCGTTCTGCTGCTGATGGCGGGTTCGGTGCTCGCCGGTGTCACGCGCGGGATCTTCACCCTGGTGCAGGCGACCGCGATCACCGACCGGTGGGGTCCTGTCCACTACGGACGGCTCAACGGCCTGCTCACCGCGCCGGTCCTGCTCACGGCGGCGATCGCGCCGTGGGCGGGCAGCGCCCTGGCGGCCTGGCTCGGCGGCTATCCGGCGGTGTTCGTGGTGCTGGGCGTGATCGGGGTGCTGGCGGCGGCGTTGTCGACCGCCGGCGTGCCGCGGTAGTCCGCCGGAACCAGCCCGGAGCACGGCACGGCTACCTCATCGGATGCCCGTCCGGTTCTGCAATGCCCCGATCTTCGTGCCGTACAGGAAGAACACCGCCATGAACACCTCGATCCGCTGCTCCGACGAGAGCTCGTCGAGGTCCACCGCGATCTCGGTCTCGCGCACGTCCGACTCCCGTGCCAGCCGCTGGTTGAACACCGCTCGCGCGACGTTCTGGCTGCGTTCGTCGACGTCCGCGTGGAACAGCCGGCGCAGGTCGCAGTCGGGCGGCAGGGGGTGGCGGACGAGTTCGGCGGGATAGCGGGCGTTCATGACGCGTGCCGCCGTGTTGAGCACGTGCGCGATGAGCGCCGGCCCTTTGCCGAAGTGGTCCACCATCGCGACCAGCTCTTCGAGGGTCGCGACGTCCTCCTCGATGCTGACCGGTGTGCTGATGTCGAGGTCCAGGCGTTCCATCGCCATCGCGACGTTCGCGAGCACCTGCTCCGGGTCGACGACGAGCCTGTCGCCGAGATGAACGCTCGCGCGGTGGTGGTGCGGGTCTAACAGCTCCTGCGCTTCGCGGCTGAGGTGGGCGTGCGGCAGGTCCTGGTGGTCGGTCGTCACGCGCATTGCGTGCCCGTTTTCGGGTGAGCGCAATCGTCCATTCACGAACGAATGAACGCCGGGGCGCACAGGCACCCCGGCGTCGGTCGAGCGTCGTGTGTCAGCCGCGGTGCCACTTCTGGTTGGCGCCGCCGACGCAGTCCCACATGTGCAGGACCGCGTCGTTGTCCGGGTTCCACTCCGCGATGTCCACGCACTTGTTCGCCTGCGGGTTCACCAGGTCACCCGCTCCGGTCAGCACGAACTGCTGGGCGGCGTTGCCCGAGCAGGTCGCGAGCTGCACGGCCGCGCCGTTGGCCGTCGAACCCCACGCCACGTCCACGCACTTGTTGTTCTCCGTGCGCAGCGTGCCGCCCACGAACTCGAACTTCTGGTTCGTGCCGCCCGTGCAGTTCCACACGATCAGGCGCTGCCCGTCGGCGAAGTTCCAGTTCGGCACGTCGACGCACTTGCCGTGCCAGTCGCTGACGATGCTGCCGGCCGCGGGCGGGGGAGCGGAGCCGCCGAACGGGGTGAGGATGATCCCGGCCGAGCGCGGGTCGCCGTCGTGCACCAGCGACTCCTGCGCCTGCACGTCGTCGAACGCGAACCCGTACGCCTTGCCGTCCACCATGTTCTGGTGCACCAGCCGCGAGTAGTGGTTGGTGATCGCGCCCTGGTAGAAGTCCGCGGGACCGCCGCCGGGCTGCACGTCGATGCGGCCGAGCGTGGAGCGGTGCAGGGCGGCGCACAGGGTGCGCGCGATCGGGCCGACCACCTGGTCGTTGGGTGCGTGCAACGCGCCGTCGCAGCCCCACACGTTCGCCGTGGACGGCTTCGCGAACGACGCCACCTGCTGACCGGCGGAGTTCGTGAAGTTCATCGTGGTGCCGGACGTGCGGCCGAAGTACTTCACGTCCGGGCGGTCGCCGAACGGCTGCACGGTCAGCGTCTTGGTCGTGTACGCGTTCCACGCCTGCGTGATGTACGAGTCCAGGTAGTTGCGGTCGAAGTTGCCGACGTCGGCCGTCTTGCCCGGCGCGAGCACGCGCAGCACCGTGCCGTCCGGACGGGACATGATCGACCCGCCCCAGCCCGCCTGGTTCCGGATGCCGTTGATGACGGCGTCCCGCCCGCCGGGCTTCAGCTCGCCGGTCTTCTTCGTGGCGCCGCTCGCGCCCGTCACGGTCACCGCGTGCGGTACCGCGAACATGTCCACCTGGGAGCTGTTGAGCCACAGGCCGGCGTCGTTGTAGGTGAACTCGCTCCAGTCGAACAGGATGCCGCTGTTCGGGTCGCCGGACGCCCACGGCGCCGGCTGCACCAGGCCGTCGGGGGTCAGGAAGAACTTGAGCTTCTCGCCGAACGACATGTAGACGCGGCCCGAGATGAACCGGGGCACGCGCAGGGTGGCGGTGCCATTGGGACCGGGACCGGCGATGGACACGTCCGGTGCGGGCGTGGGCGGGTTGCCGCCCGGCGACCACGGCGTGAACGCACCCGCCTGGTTGACGTACCCGAGACGTCCGTTGCGGATGTCGGTGCCGAGGACGTACAGGTGCACGCCCTCGGACCGGCCGCTGTTGTTCGTGATGGTGAGCGGTAGCAGGTCGGGCCCGATCGCCTGTGCCGGGGTGATCGCGACAGCCACCGACGCGGTCGCCGCCAGCGCGGCGAGCGCGCTGAACCACTTTGTTCGAGTGCGCATCTGACTCCTTGTGCAGGGGTGCTCCGCCAGCAGGACCCCCGACCGGCTTCAGGGCGGTCGGGGGTCCCCGGTCCGGGAAATGGTCCAGACCGGTTATGAGAGCGCTTCCATGGTCAGGCGCAGATGCGAGCCCTGTCAATACCGGAGCCGGTGGTCGTGCCGCCGGTCCGGCGGCACGACTCACCCGATCGCCGTCAGGAGCAGACGTTCGACGTGCTGTTGTTCAACGTGAGGTTGCGGAACGTCGTGTTCGTCCCGCAGGGGCTCTCCCGCACCGACGAGTTGGTCACCGTCAGGTTCTGGACGGTGATGTCGCGGTTGTTCGGGAACTCCGAGCGCGCGGCCAGCCGGATCTCTCCGCCGCCGGTCACCGTGCCGCTCTGCGCCGCGAGGGTCACGTTGGTGCAGTTCTCGATCAGGACCGCGTTGCCGCCGGTGTTCGCGAGGTCGATCCGGTCGATGGTGAGCCCGCCGCTCTCGGACACGCAGAACACACCCCGGCCGCCGCCACGGGCGCGAACCGTGCCGACCCGGATGTTCGTGGGGTAACCGGTGCCGACGCGGCCGTTGCGGTTGGCGGTGCGGAACGCCGCGTACCCGGTGCCCGCGCCCGCGTTCTCCGCGTCGACCGTGCCGACGGTGGCGTTGATGGTGTCGTTGAGCAGCAGCCCGGACTCGCCCACGTTGCGAGCGGTCACCGTGCCGATCGTGAGGCCGTCCACGCCGTAGGTCTCGACGGCGTGGCTGCTCGCGCCGGACGCGAAGACGTTGTCGATCCTGATGTTGCGGCTGCGCACGCTGGTGTTGCCGCGGTTGTCGATGCGCACGCCGAGACCACCGGACAGCCGCAGGTCGATCTGCCCGAGCACGACGTTGTCGACGTTGCGCAGGAAGATCCCGTACAGCGGGCGGCCGGTCACGCTGAGGTGGCGCACCTCGACGTCGCGAGTGCCCCTGGAGTAGATCGGGGCCTGGTCGCCGGAGCCGGTGCCGGTCACGTTGATCGTGCCGCAGACGTCGATGCCGGTGTAGCTGGGCAACGAGATCCGCGAGCCCGCGGCGACCGACCCGCTGCCGCGCACCAGAACCCACTGCTTCGAGGTGCGTCCCCCGGTGAGGCTGTCGATGGCGGCCTGGACGGCGGACCGCATGTCGGCGCCGGTGTAGACGGTCCGGCTGCCGTTGCGGGAGGTCCACGTGCTGCCGTTGAGCACCGCCTCGGCGTTGAACGTCCGGTCACCGCAGGCCATGATCTGAGGCGAGGCGGTGGCCGGCGCGAGACCTCCGAGCACGGTCGCCGCCGCCACGGCCGCGCCGATGCGCCACCTGGTCGAGAGCATGCGAATCTCCTTTTCGGTGTGTGCGGCGGCGGAGGGTGCGGGCTGTCCTACCTGAGGTAGCCGGACAGCGGGATGCGTTGGTCGCGCAGGGCCTTGGCCACGACACGGGCGATCTGCTCGGCTCCGGCAGCCTCGAAGTGCGTGTGGTCGTTGCAGAAGAAGGCGCCGACCGGGCCCTTGGTGTAGTCGCCGTCGTTCGGGCACAGCCTCAGCGTGTTGTAGAGCGTGTAGCTCAGCTTGTGCAGGTCGATGACGGTGGCGCCGGCGGCCCTGCCCGCGTCGGCCGTCTCGGTGAGGAAGCCGCGCGTGCCGACGGCCGTGCTGCCGCTGCACCTGATCGCCGAGACCGGCGTGAGGAAGATCGGCGTGACGCCGCGGTCCTTGGCCGCCTTGGCCATCAGCGTGAGAAGTTCCTTGTACCGTGCGCTTCCGACGTGCCGCGGGCAGTCCCGGCTGCCGTCGTTGATGCCGAACTGGATCATCAGGTAGTCGCCGGCCTTCATGCCGGCGGCCGGGTCCAGCATGGTCAGCCAGCGCTGGTGGAACGTCCTCGGGCTGACGACGCACTCACCCGCCGCGTCCTTGGTGCTCTGCACGTTGGACTCGTACAGCCAGGTCTGGATGCTCCGCCCGGCCACGGCGCTGTTCACCACGGTGACGTCGCCGGTGAACAGCGGGTCGAACCGGCTGCCCCAGCCCACCGGGCAGCTGGACCTCGGATCCGCCATCGTCGAGTCGCCGGCGAGCCAGACCTTCACGGCCGCCGCGCCGGCCGGCGCCGTGCCGGCAGGGGTGCACACGGGTTCGCCGGCCGACGCGGGGCCGGCGGCGGTGAGCAGCGGCAGGACGACGAGCGCGGCCACGGCCAGAACGCGTTTCTTCACGGGGTTCTCCAGACAGGCAGGGGATGTCTGATGCGGACTTCAGTCCTCGGGCCAGGCGATCGCGCTCGCCGGGACCGGGGCGGTGAGCCGGCGGAACGAGGTGTGCGGCAGGACGCGCTGGTCGCGCAGGGCGGTGGCGACGAGCCGGGCCACCTCGATCGCTCCGGCGGCCTGGAAGTGCGTGTTGTCCTCGACCCCGTCCGGGTAATTGGGCCAGGGCCCGGCCGGCAGGTGCAGGAAGTACTTCTTCGTTCCCTCGACGCCCGCGCAGTTCCACAACGCCGTGCTGGACGCGGTGAGGTCGATCAGGGGGACGCCCTTGGCCGCCGCGAGCTCGCGCATCGCGGCCGGGTACGCGCCGTGGCTGGGGGAGGCGGTCCCGGTGCTGGTGAAACGGCGCCGTTCGACGGACGTGACCAGCACCGGCTTCGCGCCCTTGGCCCGGCTTCTGTCGATGTACTGCGAGAGATAGGCCTTGTACGTCGTCGACGGTTCGGTGTAGCGGGCCGGGTCCTCCTTCTTCTGATCGTTGTGACCGAAGGAGATGAGCAGGTAGTCACCCCGTTTGATCCTGGACAGGATGCGGTCGAGACGCCCCAGGTCCACGAAGCTCTTCGAACTGGCTCCGGACAGCGCTTCGTTCGCCGTGACCACACCGCCGGCGAAGAACACCGGGAGCGCCTGACCCCACCCGGCCCGGGGAGCCAGCGCCGAGGTGTACGTGGAGGCGGTGGAGTCTCCCGCGACGTGGACGGTGACGGGTGTCGCCGCCGCGCCGGATCCCGCGACCGCTGTGGAGAGGAGCGAAAAGGCGGCGGCGATGCCGATGACGGCGGACGTGCGCCTCAGGAGCATGGAGTTCCCTTCGAAGCCGCAGGGGCGTTGGTAAGCGCTTTCCAGCAGCTCGGAGTATGCCGCGCACGGGCTGGAAAGCGCGACAGGGCACGGAAATTCATGTGTTTCGACATCGAATCGACTGCCGCGGATTCGCCTCCGCGGCAGTCGATTCACATCCTGGAACAGTCTGATCAGGACGGTCGCCTCATCCGGCCGGCTCGCCCGACGGCGCGGGGAGCTGGGCGCCGAGCGGGACCGGGGTGCCGAAGTTCGGCGTGCCGTCGGCGTTCCAGGTGAACTTCTGCGCGCGGGCGGAGCGCTCCATGCCGCAGCCGGCCGAGGCGCTCGTGTTGCCGTGGTAGACGATCCAGTCCTCGGTGCCGTCGGGGGACTTGAAGAACCCGTTGTGGCCGGGGCCGAACACCCCGTGCTCGTCGTTGCGCTGGAACACCGGGTTGGGCGACTTCGTCCAGTGCGCGCGGTTGAGCGGGTCGGACCCGGTGAGGGTGAGCAGGCCGAGCTTGTAGTCGGGACCCCAGCACGCGCTGGCCGAGTACACGATCATGGTGCGGCCGTTGCGGTACAGCGGTTCCGCGCCCTCGTTGACCGGCGCGGTCTGCCGTTCCCACGCCAGGGTGGGCTGCGAGATGGTGCGCCGCGCGCCGCTGATGGTGTACGGGGTGGACAGCGGGGTGATGGTCAGGCTCTGGGTGCCGTCCATCGCGCTGCCCATCAGGTACAGCTTCCCGTTGTGCTGCAGGATGCTCGGGTCGAGTTCCCAGGTGCTGCCCAGGTCCGCCTTGAACGTGTACGGGCCCATCGGGTCGGTGCCCGCGCTCTCCAGCACGTGCAGGCGCTGGGTGGGGTTGTAGTCGGGCACGTTCTGCCCGGCCACGTAGTACAGGTACCACCGGCCGTTCAGCAGGTGGAACTCCGGCGCCCACATGTTGCAGCACCCGTTGGGGCGTCCGGACAGGGAGAACACCACGGTGTCCGCCGCGCTCGACAGGCCGGCCAGCGTGCGGGAGCGGCGCATGGTGATCGTGGAGTTCCACGTCGTGGTGGCCAGGTAGTAGTAGCCGTTGTGGAACTGCAGCCACGGGTCGGGCCCACTGGCCTTGATCGGGTTGGTGACGTTGCCGGGTGCGCCGATCTTCACCAGCTGCCACTGCTGGTTCGTGCCACCGGTGTCGGGCCACTGGATCACCTGCGCGCCGTTGGCGGCGGAGAAGTCGAGGACGTCGACGGCCTTGCCGCTGGCACGGTTGACCAGCCGGACGTGCCCGTCGGGCGAGTCGGCCAGCCGGAACTGCTGGCCGGTGCGGCCGGCGTCCGTCGTCTGCACGAGCCCGGCGCGGTCCGCGGTCGACGGGAAGTCCAGGACCTTGCCGCTGTGCCGGGACTTCACCCGGTAGTAGCCGCCGCCGGAGTCGACGAACTGCCACAGCTGCCAGGCACCGTCGTTGCGCGCGTACTGCGCGATCCGGGCGCCGTCGGCGGTGGCCCTCTCGTAGACGTCCAACGCCTTGCCGCTGTTGCGGTTGACCAGCGCGTACGACGCGCTGGTGTCCACGACCGCGGCGGACGCCACCGTCGGCACGGCGGCGGTGATGCCGCCCAGCAGGGTGACCGTGGCGGCCAGGACGGTGGTGGTGCGCCATCGGCTGGTGATCGAGGTCAAGGTGTTCTCCCTAGTGGTGTGGCCCGGAACGTTGCCGGGGGAATTCGCGGTCAGACGGGTGCATCGTGGTGCCGCCCCCACGTCCTCGTACTGGATGTACGGGGGCGTGGGGGCGGTGCCGCGAGGTGCCCTGCTGGGCGTGGATTACCTCGCCGACGTTCCGGGTCGCGCCGCTAGCGCAGGAACGGCCAACCGGCCGAGTCGTAGGCCAGCAGGTTGATGCCGAGCCGCGACGCGCCGCTGTCGGTGTAGTAGTGGTAGACGAGGAGGTCTCCGTCGACGTCGGCGAGGACGTCCTGGTGGCCAGGCCCGTGCACGCTGCCCTGGCCCGCCAGGACCTCCGTGCCGCCGCCGGACGTCATCGCGGTGCCGTCGCGGGCGACGTACGGGCCGGTGACGCTGGTGGAGCGGCCGGCCATCACCCGGTACGTGCTGGACGCGCCGCGGCAGCAGTAGTCGAACGAGACGAAGAGGTAGTAGTAGGCCCCGCGTTTGACGATGTTCGGCGCCTCGATCGCCCCGCCGTTCCTGCCCGCGACGGAGCGGATCACCGAGTCGGACCGCAGGCCGGTGGCGGGGTTGAGCGCGATCATCTTGATGCCCGACCAGAACGAGCCGAAGCTCAGCCACCAGCGGCCCTGGTCGTCCACCACCAGGTCCGGGTCGATGGCGTTGAAGTTGTCCGACGTCCGCGACTCGACGACCAGCCCTCGGTTGGTCCAGGTGCCGGACGCTCCGCTGGGACTGGTGGCGAGGAAGATCGCCGACCGGTTCGAGCCGAACGTCGAAGCCGAGTAGTACAACCAGTAGCGTCCGTCGCGATAGGACAGATCCGGCGCCCAGAGGTTGCGGTCGCCGTTGGTGTAGGACGAAGCCCACGGCGTGCCGCCGGGGAACACCGAACCCGCGTTGCGGAACGCGATCCGGTCGGTCGAGGCCTTGAGCGCTATGTCCCTGCCGGTGTGCGCCACCAGGTAGCTCCCGTCGGGGCGTTTCACCGCGCTCGGGTCGTGCACGCCGACGTCCCCGGTGACCAGGCCCGGCAGGGGATAGGCCGACGCGTGCGGTGCCGTCGCGACGGTGGTGGTCAGGACCACCGCCGCCACCAGGATCGTTTTGACCAGTGCGTACTTCCTCGAAGCGGCCATGAGACACCTCGATCTCTTGGACGGAGTTGTCGCGGCGGCGGTGGAAGACCGTGTCACTCCAGGACGAACGTCGCGTCCGCCCGGCCTTGCGCGTCGGTGACCGCCTGCAGGTAGAGCAGTCCCGCGCTGACGCGGATGTGGCGGCCGGGGAAGTTCACCGACTCGAACGACACCGCCGAGGCGGCCGCGAGGCCCGCCCGTTGCGTGAAGCTGGCGTCGTTGCGGAACAGGGTGCTGCCGTCGCTCCGCTCGACCCACAGCTCGTTGTTGCGGTGCCGCAGGTAGTAGCCGGGGAAGTTGGTCGACTCCAGCGACACCGAGCCGGAGCCGGCCAGCCCCGTGACGGGCTTGAACTGGGAGTCGGCCAACGGCGCCACGTTCGCTTCCAGGCGCGCGCGGTACTCCCAGTGCCGCACGAAGCGGTCGGTGGCGGCGTAGGACCTGAGCCTGACCGGCGTGGCGCCGTCGGCGACCGGGATGCCGAAGTCCGGTGAGCCGTCGGCCTTGTAGTAGACCTTCTGCACGCGGGTGCGGCGGTTCGGGTCGTTGAGCGGGTCGCCGCTGATGTCGCGGTAGTTGCGGTCGTGGTAGACCATGACGTCGCTGGCGCCGTCCTCGGACACCGTGAACGAGTTGTGGCCGGGCCCGTACTGACCGGTCGCGTCGTTGCTGGTGAACACCGGGTTGGCGCTCTTGGTCCACGCCGCCGGGTCGAGCAGGTTCGCCGACGCCGACGCGGTCAGCAGGCCGAGGCAGTAGTTCGCGTCGGTGGCGCTGGCCGAGTAGGTCAGGAAGACCTTTCCGTTGCGCTGCAACACCGCCGGTCCCTCGGCCACCTTGAACCCGCGGGTCTCCCACGCGAGCGTCGGCACCACCAGCCGGGTCACCGTGCCGGTGATCGTCCACGGGTTCGCGCCCATGCGGGCGAGGTAGACGTTGGAGTTCGTGGCGATTCCCGGTTCCTGCTGCGCCCAGGTCAGGTAGCGCACGCCGTTGTGCACGAACGTGGACGCGTCCAGGGCGAAGGTGTCCCACGGGGTCGTGATGCGGCCGCGCTCGGTCCACGCTCCGGTCAGCGGGTTGGCACTCGAAGTCTCCAGCACGTACATCCGGATGCGCCAGACGTCGTCACTGCGGCCCGCCGCGAAGTAGACGTACCACTTCCCGTTGATGAAGTGGATCTCCGGTGCCCAGATGTGGGCGGCCATCTCGCCGCTGGAGTGCTTGCGCCAGATCACGGTCTCCGGCGCGGAGGCCAGTCCCTGGATGGTGGTCGCGCGGCGCAGGACGATCCGGTCGTACTCCGGGACGGTCGCGGTGAAGTAGTAGAAGCCGTCGGTGTGCTTGAAGACGTGCGGGTCGGCACGCCGTTCCGCGATCGGGTTGGTGTACCGCACCGCGGGCGCCGCACCCGCCTGCGGCACGGGCATTCCGGCCACGCAGGTCACGGCGGCCAGCACCAGCACGGCCAAGCGGAGGAGAACGGTCTTCATCGTCTGTCCTTTCAGGCCAGTGGTGCGGCGACGGTGAAGGAGGCGTCACCGGCGAACGCGGAGCCGGAGGTGCGCCAGTCGACGCGCAGCTCGTAGTTCAAATGGCGCAGGTACCGGCCGGGGTGGGAGTAGGACTCGAACGACGTGCTTCCTCCGCCCGCGAGACCGGCCCGGCCGCAGAACGTGGCGTCACGGGCGAACACCGCGTCACCGCTGTTGGTGTCCAGCCGGACGCGGAAGTCGTAGTGCCGCAGGTAGCGGTCGGGGAAGTTCACCGAGCGCAACGAGTAGCAGCCCGCGTTCGCCAGGCCTGGCACGACGGTGAACGTCGCGTCCCGGCGCGCAGACAGGGCGCTGGACGAGCTCACCGGCTCGACGAAGCCGAGGTTGTCGCGGTGGCGGACGTACCGGTCCGGGAGGTTGGCCGAGCGCAACGACCGGGCGCCCGTGGCCACCGCCGTGCCGTCGCCGGAGTCCTCCCGCAGCACGGTGAAGTGCCGCGCGGTGCCGGACAGCCCGGCCAGCTCGGCCTTGGCGCCGAAGCTGGTGAGATCCGTGCTGTCGGCGTAGAAGTACCGCCGCTGGCCGTACTGGTCGAAGTAGATCCGCCACCGGCCGTCGGGCAGCCGCACGAGCGCGGGCCCTTCGAGCCCGGAGCCCCAGCCCGCCCAGTTGCCCGTGCCGACGAAGGTCCACGGCCCGTTGAGCGAGGTGGCGGTGGCGTGCTCGATGTACTTCGTGGTCTCGTTCTTGAGGAAGTTGTGGTACGTCCCGCCGATCTTGACCAGGAAGCTGTCGATGAAGTTCGCCGGGATGCCGAGCGCCACCGGGCTGCTCCACGCCGAGAGGTCAGCGTTGGTCGCGGTGATCCGGTACGGCCGGAACTGTCCCGCCGTTCCGGTCGTGGACGCGGAGAAGACCACGTGCACGCTGCCGTCGGAGTCCTTGAACCACTCCGGCGCCCACGTGCTGCCGGTGGCCCCGTTGAGTCCTACCCGGACGTTGCGCAGGAACGTCCAGGACACGTAGTCCGCGCTGCGGGCGAAGCCGATGGTGTCGCCCGTCCAGTTCGTCGTGTAGACGAGGTAGTAGTAGCCATCGGTGTGCCGCAGGACGCTGGGATCGCGGATCAGTCCCGACGGTGGCGTGTAGGCGTTGGCCCGGACCTGGGTGAAGCTGGTGGCGTTCGCCGAGTCGTAGACGTACATGTTCGACTCGCTGCTGTTCGTGAACGCGGTCATCAGGTAGTGCGGCACGGGGCCGGCGGCCGATGCCACCGGACCGGGGGCGACGACAGCCGCTCCGGCGGCGAACGCGGCCGTGACCGCGATCAGCACACGCCTCCGGAACGAGCGGACGGCACGCGGCAGGGGGAAACGCATGGACCGGCTCCTAGCGCCATTGAGAGGAGGCTCGGACAGTGAGCGCTAACACTATGTGGCAAGGCTGCCGGTCCTGGCAATGCTCTGTGCTGGGTCAACTCGGAAGTTAGCGATAACAACCAGGTCCGG
The DNA here is from genome assembly GCF_040682435.1 of Lentzea sp. NPDC051208. Lineage (NCBI taxonomy): Bacteria > Bacillati > Actinomycetota > Actinomycetes > Pseudonocardiales > Pseudonocardiaceae > Lentzea > Lentzea sp. NPDC051208. The sequence continues at coordinate 25,390 of NZ_JBFBAW010000010.1, forward strand.
CGGGTGTCGTCGAATTCTCGTCGCCCGCCGTTCGACGAGAATTCGACGATCCACCGCTACTCGACACCGTCGGGCCACGGCAGGCCCGCCATCTGCTCGACCACGGCCAGGACCTACGGCGTGGCGTTCACGATCTCGTCGCTCATCCGGTGCCACTGCTCGCGAGCAACTCGCGGTAGCGGGCGACGTGGTGCTCGGCCGGGGCAGGCGACACCGCCGGCTCCGGGAGTTCGTCGGGATCGTCGGTGCTGATCGTCACGCCCTGGGCCCGGCACAGCGCGACCAGGCCGGCATAGCCTTCGTCGGCCCACTGCCCGTACTCGTCGCTCAGGGCCTCGCTGAGGGTGGTGCCCCGCAGGAGCTGGAACTGGCCCTCGTTGTCGAGACCCACGACCGGTGCCGAGGCGAGCGGGAGGTCGTCCGGACCGCGCCAGTAACCGAACGCCCGGCCCTCGTCCTCGTCCTCGGCGACCCAGGTGATCAGCGCCGCCGTCTCCTCGATCGCCCTGACGTTGGCGACGATGTCGGGGTTCGCCAGGTCCGCGGCGGTCAGGTAACCGGTGTCCAGCGCCGCCGGCAGCTCGTCGTCGGCGAGCAGGCGCAGGCCGTCCGACCAGGGGTTCGACGCACCCGCGTCCTGCAGGCTGCGCCACACGGCGAGGTCTTCGGGAATCATCGGCATGCCTCTCCTGGTGGGTGTGGATCTTCGGTGGCGTTCGACCGTCACAGTCCTGACGTCTCCAGCGGCAGGAAGACCTGGAACCTCGTGTCACCCGGTGCGGACTCCACGCGGATGGTGCCGTGGTGCTTGTTGACCACGATCCGCCACGAGATCTCCAGGCCGAGTCCGGTGCCCTGGCCGACCGGCTTGGTCGTGAAGAACGGTTCGAAGATCCGGCTCTTGACCTCCGCAGGGATGCCGGGGCCGGTGTCGCCGATCTCCACGACGAGGTGCTCGTCCTGCCAGAAGGTCCGCACCGTCAGCGTTCCCGGCCCGCCCATCGCGCTCAGCGCGTTGTCGATCATGTTCGTCCACACCTGGTTGAGCTCTCCGGCGTACGCGGAGATGCGGGGGAGCGTCCGGTCGTAGTCCTTGACCACCTGCACGCCCGTGAGCTTCCCGCCGAACATGACCAGGGTGGAGTCGAGCAACTCGTGCACGTCGACCACCTGGAACGGCGCCCGGTCCATCTGCGAGTACTGCTTGGCTGCACCGACCAAAGTGGACACTCGGATGGTGGCGTCCTCGATCTCGTTCATCAGCATCTCGGTCTCGACCGTGTACCTGAGCCAGTGCACGGTGGATCCGGTGACAGCGGCAGGGCAGGAGGCGAGCGATTCCTCCAGCCACTCGACGTCCAGCCCGGCCGCGACCAGGACGGGCGCGACGTCCCAGCCGCCGCCGATGCCCTGGTCGTCGAGCCAGTCGGCGACGACGTCCTCGGCGTCGCTGGCCTCCAGCGGGCTGAGCTTCGGTGCCTTGGCGACTCGTTCGACCGCCTTCTCCTGGAGCTTGACCAGGGCCGGCAGCACGGCCGGGTCGATCGCCCCCTGTGCGAGAAGGGCGAGTTTGTGCCGCATTCCCGCGACCCGCTCGCGCAGCGCCGCGGTCGCCCGCACGGCGGCCGCGGCCGGGTTGTTGAGCTCGTGCGTGAGGCCCGCGGACAGTGCGCCGAGCGCGGTGAGCCGCTCGTGCTGGCCGACCGTCGCCTGGGTGTTGCGCATGCCCCAGAACAGGCCCTCCAGCAGGTGCATCGCCATCGGGAACCACGCGCGGACCATCGGCCCGAACTCGTCGGCGTCGAACTGCAGCATCGACGTGGCGGTGATCGACTCGACGGTCATCTGGTAGGTCGGCTGGTCGAGCTCCAGGTAGGCCTGGGTGGCACCGAAGTACGAGCCGCGCAGGCTGCTGCGGCTCACCTCGACGCGCTGGCCGCCGATGTTGCGGCACAGGGCGACCGTTCCTCCGAGCAGCACGAAGAAGCACGTCGCCGGCTCGCCCTCGGTGAGCACGGCCGTGCCCGCGCCGCGGGTCTCGACGTGGCCGTGTGCGGCCAGCCAGTCGAGCTGTTCCTGGTCGAGCTTCTCGAACAGGAACAGCTCGCGCAGTTCATCCGCGGTCAGCCTCTCCATCACGACCTCTCCAGGTAGCGGTGGACCAAGGTGACCGCCATGGCACCCTCACCGACCGCGGACGCGACGCGCTTCACCGACTCCGCCCGGACGTCGCCCGCGACGAACACACCGGGCATGTTGGTCTCCAGGTGGTACGGCGCCCGCTCCAGGTCCCACCCGGGAGGTGAGCCGCCGAGGTCGGGTCCGGCGAGCAGGAAGCCGCGCTCGTCCCTTTCCAGCGTGCCGTCCAGCCAGTCGGTGCGCGGGGCGGCGCCGATGAACGCGAACAACCGGCTCGCCTCGACGGTCGTCGTCTCGCCGGTCTTGTTGTGCAGCAACGTGAGCGTCTCGAGGTGGTCCTCACCGGTACCGCCGCGGACCTCGGTCTGCGTGCGCACCTCCACGTTCGGGATCGCCGAGAGCTGGTCGATCAGGTACCGCGACATCGACTGCTCCAGCGAGTCACCCCGCACCAGGATCACCACCTTGCGCGCGTGCCCGGAGAAGTAGACGGCCGCCTGCCCCGCGGAGTTCGCGCCACCGACCACGTAGACGTCCTGACCGGCGCAGTTCGGGCCTTCGGTGGTCGAGGCGCCGTAGTACACGCCGCGCCCGGTCAGCTCGCCGAGTCCGGGCGCGTCGAGCAACCGGTACGAGACGCCGGTGGCGAGGATGACGGTGTGCGCGGCGAGTTCGGTGCCGTCGCCGAACCGCACGACGCGCGCGGCTCCGCGGCGTTCCAGAGCGACGACGTCGCGCGTGGTGAGCAGCTCGACCCCGAACTTGACCGCCTGTCTGCGGGCCTGTTCGGTCAGCTGGCCGCCGGACACGCCGTCGGGGAAGCCCAGGTAGTTCTCGATGCGGCTGCTCGTGCCGGCCTGGCCGCCCGTCGCGATCCGTTCGACCAGGACGGTCCGCAGCCCCTCCGACCCCCCGTACACCGCGGCGCCGAGCCCCGCGGGTCCGCCGCCCACGACGATCAGGTCGTAGAACTCGGCCGACGGCTCCGTGCTCAGGCCCACCTCGGCGGCGAGCTCCGCGTCGGAGGGGTCGACCAGGGCCTTGCCCTGCGCCGTGACCACGACCGGCAGAGTCGTCCCGTCCTGGTGCGCCGCGGTGAGCAGGCAGCGTGCCTCCGGCTCGTCGAGCGCGTGCCAGCGGAACGGAACGTTGTTGCGTGCCAGGAAGTCACGCACCTCGTAGGACCGCGGCGACCAGCGGTGCCCGATCACCCGCACCCGCTGTGCCGGCTGCCGGTCGCTCACGGCCCAGGCCCGCAGCTGCTCGTCGAGCACCGGGTAGAGGTTCTGCTCCGGCGGGTCCCACGGCTTGAGCAGGTAGTGGTCGAGGTCCACGACGTTGATCGCCTGGATCGCGGCGTCGGTGTCGGCGTACGCGGTGAGCAGCACCCGGCGCGCCTGGGGGAACACGTCCATGGCCTGCTCGAGGAACTCGATGCCGTTCATCTGCGGCATCCGGTGGTCGGCGAGCAACGCCGCGACCTCCTCGCCGCGCAGCTTGATCTCGTGCAGCGCCTCGAGAGCCTGGGCCCCGGACTCCGCCCGCACGACGCGGTACTGCTCGCCGTACTTCCGGCGCAGGTCGCGCGCCACCGCCCGCGACACGGCGGGGTCGTCGTCCACCGTGAGGATCGAAGGCCGCGCGACGCGACCGGCAGTCGTCATGCGCCCAGTCAAACACCCGGACTCGCCAGCGTCTGCGATCGAGGTACCGTCGGGCCGTGACCACTACCTGCGCGCACGTCGCCGAGCTGGGGCCCGAGCCCACCCCCACGACGCCGGAGGGGTGTGAGGACTGCCTGGCCGACGGCGGCCGGTGGGTGCACCTGCGCCTGTGCCTCGGTTGCGGCAAGGTCGCCTGCTGCGACTCGTCGCCCGCCAAGCACGCCTCGAAGCACTTCGCCGACGAAACGCACCCGATCATGCGCTCGTTCGAGCCGGGGGAGACCTGGCGCTGGTGCTTCGTGGACAACACCGTCGTGTGACCTTCGACGCGGGAAGGTGGGTGTGACGCACCCTGCCTGACATCCTCGCGCGGTCCTAGCGTCGAGATCATGGACGATGAACAGCTGATCGCGGATCTGCACGGCCGGTGGGTGTTCGGCTGGGACCGTCGCGAAGGAGACGCGCCTTTCGACTTCCGGCGCGCCTTCGGCGAGTTCTACGACTTCGGCTCACCGGACGTTCGCCTCTACGACGACTTCGACCCCGAACACCGGGTGGCGACGACCGCCGCCGGCTACGGCTCGATCTGGGAGCCCGCCTTCCGGGAGATGGTGTCCGCGCACCACGCGGTCGACGACGGACCGCACGTCGTCGCGGGTGGCGACCTGGCCGCGTCCACCCTGAGGTTCGTGGCCCGGATCGTCACATCCGGCGGTGTGACGGACATCCGGACCACGACCTCGCTCGTGTGGCGCCGGACGCCGGACGGGTGGCGAATCGTCCGTGAGCACAACTCCACCGAGGTCCTGGCGCCGGGGGAGCTCGACGGCCGTTTCGGCGAAGCCGGCGCTGGACCGCCTCACGTCACTCAGCCGGGCACTTCGTCCAAGTAGGCCTGCGCCTGCAGCGTGAACAGCTCGGCATACCCGGCTTTGGCCGCCATCAGGTCCTCGTGCGTCCCGTACTCGGCGACCCTGCCGTGCTCGAGCAGCAAGATCCGCTCCGCCTGCCGCACGGTCGAGAACCGGTGCGAGATGTACAGCGTCGTCCGGCCCTCCGACAGCTCCCGCAGTCGCGCGAACAGGTCGTGCTCGGCCCGCGCGTCCAGCGCCGACGTCGGCTCGTCGAGCACCAGGATCGGCGCCTCCCGCTGGAAAGCCCTGGCCAGCGCGATCTTCTGCCACTCGCCGCCGGACAGGCTGACGCCCTGGTCGAACCAGCGGCCGAGCGGGGTGTCGTAGGCCTGGGGCAGCCGTTCGATCCGCTCGTCCGCGCCGGCGCGGCGGGCCGAGTCCTCGATGTGCGGCCGGTCTTCGAGCCGCGTCAGGTCGCCGAGGCCGATGTTCTCCGCGGCCGTTCCCTGGTACGTCACGTAGTCCTGGAACATCGCGCTGATCCGCGTGCGCAGCTCCACGGGGTCGTACTCGCGGATGTCGACGCCGTCGAGCAGGATGCGGCCGCCGGTCGGGTCGTAGAGACGGCAGAGCAGCTTGAACAACGTCGACTTGCCCGCGCCGTTGCGGCCCACCACCGCCACCGTCTCGCCGGGCCGGATCTCGAAGCTGACGTCGTCCAGCGCCGGCTCCTCGGCTCCCGGATAGCTGAAGGTCACCGACTCGAACTCGATGTGACCCTCCACTGTGGACGGCATCGGCCGTGGTGATGCCGGTGCCGTGATCTCCGGCTTGGTGTCGAGGAACCGGTACAGCGTGTCGAGGTAGAGGTTGTTCTCGTACATCCCCGAGAACGCCGTGAACAGCCCGGTGACCGACGTCTGCACGGACGCCGCGGCGGCCGTGTACAGCGCCAGGTCTCCCAGCGTGAGCCGTCCGCCGACCGCTTCCAGCGCGATGTACAACGTGATCGCCGAACCCGAGAGCGTGCTCAACAGCCCCCAGGACGTCGAGCTGATGTTGCGGTTGATCGTCAGCTTCCGCTGCCGCTCGTAGGAGACCGTGCCGAGCCGGCGGAACCGGTCGACGAAGTACGGGCCGAGCCCGAACAGCTTCGTCTCCTTGGCGTAGGTGTCCGTCGTGACCAAAGAGGACAGGTAGTCCATCCGCCGCTTGATCGGCGACATCATGAAGGTCAGCCAGAACGCGCGCGAGCCGTACCTCGACTGCGAGATGAACGCCGGGATCGGCGCCACCAGCGCGACCAGGGCCAGCAGCGGGCTGATCGAGACGAGCAGCGCGATCATGCTGGTGAACGTGATCAGCGTCCGCAGGAGCCCCAGCGCGGAGTTCATCATCGACAGCGGCCGCGTCGGCGCCTCCTGCGCGGCCTGACGCATCATGTCGTACGACGTCGAGCCCTCGAAGTACGCGAGGTGCAGGTCGCTGGCGTGCGCCATCACCTGGTGGCGGATGGTCAGCGTCATGCGTTCCTGCAGCAGCGACTGCGCGATCGACGTCAGCGCGCTGCTGATCGCGGACGCGGCGAGCACGCCGAACTGGAACACCGCGACCTTCGCTATGTCACCCGTGGTGCCGGTGTGCTGGATCGCCGCGACGACGGAGTCCAGCAGCAGCTTCGCGATGTACGCGGTCACGGTCGGCAGCAGTCCGGACAGGACCGTGATCAGCACCAGCAGGACGGTCAGGACCGGGCTGGCCTGCCACGTCAGCCTCGCGACCTTCGGCAGGCCGCGGACGGTGCCCGCCACGGACGTCTTCGCGCGCTTCAGCCGGGAGCGCAGATCCTTCGGTCCGTCCTCCTGCTTCGGTTCGGGGATGTCGACCGGTCCGGTGAGCCCGCTGTCCGGCACCGTCGTGGCGCGCCGCCGGCGGCCGCGCCGGGCCAGCACGAACTCCATGCCGCCCCCGCCGCCCGGCATCATCCAGCCTCCACGGCGCCGTGGAGGAAGAAGTCGACCATCTGGCGCGTGGTGGGCGCACCGACGTCCGGCGCCAGCCGGCGGCCGCCGAACAACAGGGTCAGGAAGAGGGCGGCGAGCTGCTCGGGCGGCAGCCTCAGCCGATCCTTCTCCGGCGTGAACAGCTCGACCATCGCCCCTCGGATGGCGGCCATCGACTCGCGGCGCCCGCCCTTCCAGGAGCGACTACGGCCCTCGGGGCGCTGGTCGCGGTGCTTGACCCGGCCGGACGCGTGCAGGGCGCCCATCAGCGCGCCCATCCGTTCCAGGTGCGCACCGAGCGCTTCGGCGGCTTCGGCGAGCCGGTCTTCCAACGGCTGGTCGACAGGGATCTCGGCGATCGCGTCGAGCACGTGATCGGGCTTCAGCGCCTCGGCCGTGCAGGCGTCGAAGAGTTCGTCCTTGTCCTTGAACGCGCGGAAGACGGTGCCCTCGCCGATGCCGGCGGCGCGGGCGATCTGGCTGCTCGTCACGTTCGCGCCGTGCTCCACCAGGAGCGGCAGCACCGCGTGCACGATCATGGCGCGCCGGTCCTCGGCGCTCATGCTCGGCGCTCTGCGCCGGGTCTCGGGTGCTGGTGTCATGCACCCATACTGCGGAGTGAGTGCTCACTCCGTCAAATGGAATGACGTGTCGCACGCGACTTCGTCGGTGAAGGCCCTCCCTCTTTTGTGATCCGGAATTTCGTGCCCTCTTCGGCATGCCAATAGCGTCCGAATCATGGGATGGAGCTTTCATGCGGCCGAAGAACTCGTTTCCGCGATGCGCGCCGGCGCGGTGACATCAGTGGAACTGACCGAGGAAGCGATCGCCCGCATCGAGCGCGACGACGAGGTGGTCAACGCGATCTGCGTGCCGGACTTCGACCGGGCGCGGGCCACCGCACACCGCGCCGACCAGGCACGCGCGCGTGGCGAGGACCGGCCGCTGCTCGGCGTTCCGGTGACGGTCAAGGAGTCGTACGACATCGCCGGGCTGCCCACGACCTGGGGCATGCCGCGACACCGGGACTTCGTGCCGGCCGAGGACGCGGTGCAGGTGTCACGAATCAAGGCCGCGGGGGCGGTGGTGCTGGGCAAGACCAACGTGCCGTTGGGACTGCAGGACATCCAGAGCTTCAACGAGATCTACGGCACCACTACGAACCCGTGGGACCACGGCCGGACGCCGGGCGGATCCTCCGGTGGGTCGGCCGCGGCCCTGGCGTGCGGGTTCGGCGCGCTGTCCATCGGCTCCGACATCGCCGGCTCGCTGCGCACCCCCGCGCACTTCTGCGGCGTCTACGCGCACAAGCCGACGCTCGGACTGGCGGCCAGCCGCGGCATGGTCGCGCCGAACGAGCCGGCGTTGCCGGTCGACCTGGACCTCGCCGTGGTCGGGCCGATGGCGCGCACCGCCCGCGACCTCACGCTCCTGCTCGACGTCATGGCCGGACCGGACCCGCTGACGCACGGCAAGGCGTACGACCTGACTCCGCCGCCCTCCCGCCACGAGCGGCTCCGCGACTTCCGGGTCCTGGTGCTCGACGAGCATCCGCTCATCCCGACCGGGTCCGCTGTGCGGGCAGCCGTGAACCGAGTGGCCGCCGCGCTCGTCGAGGGCGGCGCCCAGGTCGACCGGCACAGTCCGCTGCTGCCCGATCTGACCGAAGCCGCGACGCTCTACATGCGGTTGCTGGTCGCGGGCTCCGTCGTACGCTTTCCCATCGGATCGCACGACCGGCTGCGAACCAGCGCGGACGACCAGAGTCTTGACGCCGTGCGGCTGCGTGCCATGGAGTGCAGCCACCACGACTGGCTCGAGGCGAACAGCCGCCGCGAGGTCCACCGCCACGGCTGGCGGCAGCTGTTCACCGAGTTCGACGTCGTGGTCTGCCCGATCACGCCGACGCCCGCGTTCCCGCACGACCGCAGCCCCAACCCGCTGGAGCGGCGCGTCGACGTCGACGGCGTCGAGCACCCGTACTTCGACCAGCTCGTCTGGGCGGGCCTGGCCACCATGCCCGGCCTGCCCGCCACCGCCGTCCCCGCGGGCAGGTCCCCGGAGGGCCTGCCGGTCGGGGTGCAGCTCATCGGCCCGATGTTCGAGGACCGCACTCCGCTGCGGCTGGCCGAACTGCTCGAGCAGGTGACCGGCGGTTTTCAGGCACCGGAGCAGGGCCTCAAGCACGCGTCCCGGTGACACAGGTCGTGCCGTTCAGGGTGAACGAGGACGGGGGAGCCGTGTTCCCGCTGTGGGCCGCCAGGAAGCCGATGTCGACGGACCCGCCGGGCGGGATCGCCGCGTTGTGGCGGCCGTTGCGGGCGGTGACCTGGCCGGAGGACGGCGAGTAGGTGGCGTTCCAGCCGAAGCTGATGCTCTGCCCGTCGGCCAGGGTGAAGGCGAGGGACCAGCCGTTGATCGCCGCGGTACCGGTGTTCGTGATGGAGAGACCGGCGGTCAGCCCGTTGTTCCAGGCGTTGACGGTGACCTTGACGCCGCACGTGCCCGGCGTCGGGTCACCGCCGCCGGTGATGCCGAAGAACTCGAGGGCCGCGGCGGCCATGCCCGCGGACGGCAGGCTGTGCCCGGCGCCCTGGATGCTGTACGCCTCGACCTTGTCCGAGTAGCGGCTGCGGTTCCAGCCGGGGCGCGGGGTGTCGGTGGACGTCGGGGTCTGGCTCAGGCCGAACACGTTCGTCCACTGCTCGATCTGCTCCTGCAGCAACGAGTACGGCACGAGCGTGTCCGCGGTGCCGTGCCACAGCTGCATTCGCGGACGCGGGCCGGTGTAGCCGGGGTAGGCCTGCCGGACGAGGTCGCCCCACTCCTGCGGGGTGCGGTTCAGGCCGCCGCCCCCGGTGCACCTGCTGTTGGGGGGCGGGAAGTCGGCGGCGTCGGCGAAGCAGTGGAACGGCACGCCCATGAACGCCGCGCCCGCCTTGAAGACGTCCGGGTAGAGGGCGAGCATCTCGTTGGTCATCATGCCGCCGGAGGACGACCCGGTGGCGAAGACCCGGTCCCGGTCGCCGCCGTAGCGCTGCTGGACGTAGGTGACCATCGACACGATCGACACCGGATCGCTTCCGCCGCCGCGCCGCTTGGCCGCGTCGGACCACGTGTCGAAGCACTTGCCGAACCCGGCTTCCTGCTGGGCGCTCGGGTAGATGACGACGAACCCGTGCCGGTCGGCGAGGGAGCTGAACTCGCTGCTCGAGTGGAAGCCGGGTCCGGAGCCGCCGCAGCCGTGCATGGCGACGACGACCGCGGGCCTGGCCGGGCGGGTGTCCGGCACGTAGACGTGCATGCGCATGCCGCCGGGGTTGTCGCCGAAGCCGGTCACCTCCACCAGCGACGCGGCGGACGCCGGTGTCGCCGGCACGACGCCGGCGAGGGCGAGCACGGCGATGACGATGGCCATGAGGGGTTTCCTGCGCGTGATCACAACGACCTCCGGTAGGGCTGCCGATCCTCCCGGAGTGCGAAGCTATTCACTTTGGTGACGGTCGTCAAAGTTTCGACCAACAAAAGTGGTGAGGCGTTCGACGAACGAGTTGCGGGGCTCACCCGTCCTTCGCGGTCGTGACCACGCCGTTGTCGTGCGTGGTGACGCCCTTCGCGGCGTCGATGCCGGTGTCGATGCCGATCGACGCCAGCGTGATCCGCTGCGCCGCGCGGACGGTGGCGGCGAGGGAGGCCGGATCCCGGCTGATGCGGTCGCATCCCGCGCGCATGGCACCCGACAGCAGCTCCACGGTGAGCTGCACGTCGTCGACATCGCGGAATTCCCCACCGGCGATGCCGTCCCGCACGACCTTCTCCACCTCGACGACGAGCGCGGTGAACGGGTTGTCGTGCCCGTCCGGCAGGTCGGCGACCAACGGGCCGGCGCTCGGGAGGAACATCAGCCGCATCGCGTGGTTCGTCGACCCGGCCAGGATCACCTCGATGATCTCCCGCAGCCTCTCCGCCGCCGGCTGCCGGGACCGCGCGGCGATCGCGGACACCTGCTCGGCCAGCGGACGGCTCGCCCGGCGGGCGAGTTCGAGCACCAGCGTCTTCTTGTCGGCGGCGTAGTTGTAGAGAGTGTTGCGCGCGAGACCGGCCTCGGTCGCGATGTGGCCCATGGTGATCGAGTCGTAGTCGCGTTCGAGCAGCAGCCGCCGCACGGCCTCGGTGAGGTCGGCCCACACCATCTCGTGGTGTTCCTCGATGGTGGCGGCGCGGATCCGCGGCATCGTGCGGTTCTCCTCAGTTCACGGCGGTGGCGAGCTCGGGCTGGTTCTCCTGGTGGATCGCGGTCAGCTTGACACGGGTGAGGCGCCAGCCGTCCGGCGTGCGGACCGCCTCGTTGTCGTAGAAGCCGACGACCAGCCAGCGGTCGGCGGCCGGCAGCCAGTGTTCCGCGCGGACGTGGGCGTGGATCTTCGCGGTGTCACCGTCGATCTCGACGACGTGACCGGTGATGGCGTGGTGGGTCGCCGTGAACGGCGCGAAGGCGGCGCGGAGCACCTCGACGTAGTCCGCCAGCGGGATCGTCATCTCCGGCATGCCCGTCACGGACCCGAAGTCCAGCGTGAGCGCGTCGGTGAAGACCCGGCCGGGCAGGGTCGTGAACTCCTTCAAGTCCGCGATGTCGGCGTAGTGGCTGATCAGTTCGATCAGTTCGGCGCGATCGTCGAGCGTGGTCATGAGCCTTCTCCTCTAGTTTTGCGACAACCTGTCGATCACGACCAGCCTGCCGTCGTGCACCATCAGGTTGTACGCCGAGAGGTCGCCGTGCGTG
>NZ_JBFBAW010000010.1:36842-354655 GCF_040682435.1 Lentzea sp. NPDC051208
GGGGGGGGGGGGGGGGTGTCTCCCTGTTCTTGGGGGGGGGCGCGGGGGGGGGGGGGGGTCGGGCCCCCTCTCTTCTTTTTGCCCCCCCCCTTCTAAAAATCACCACCCGTGGGCCCCCCAAAACGGCAAGCTAGAGGCGGTCACCCACCCGATCGACGAACCCCGACGCGTCCTGCGGCTCGTTCTTCGTGCCGAGGTACTCGTAGGTCTTCTCGTCGAACACCATCACCACCGGCTCGGCCCACGGCGCCGAGCCCTCCGGCACCGGCCAGCTGATCCCGATCCCGGGACGACCGGCGGACACCTTCTGCACCACCGTCAGCCCCGGCACCTGCGTCGCCGCCTCGAACAACGCGGCCCGCTGCGGTCCCGGCAGGTATGCGAAGCGGAACGTGCCCAGCACGTCCTTGCCGTACGAGTTGACCGGCCGGTCCTTGTTGTCGCCCTTCAACCACCTCAGCATCTCGTCCGCCGAGGTGGGCAGGTCGTCGCGGTAGGCGCGGACCGGCGTGCACTTCTCCGTCGCGCCCGTGGGCTTGTCGTACTTGTCGAGCACCTTCCTGACGCCGTCGACGCAGCCGGGCGTGGTCGAGGGTGCGGCGTCCCCGGCGGTGATGATCCGGCCGTCACGGGTGCCGTCGACGGAGAACCAGGCCTCCCAGCCGCCGTCGCGGACGTAGTAGAACTGGTCGGGCCGGGGCGCCTGGTCGGGCTTCGAACGGGCGGCCGCGGCGGCGTGGTTCAGCAGCTGCACGGCGGTGTCCACCTCGGCCGCGGACTCGGTGGGCGCGGCGTCGTGGCGGACCGGGTCCGTCGAGGTGGACGGCAGCACCATCGCCACGGCCGTGACCGTCGCCGCCGCGGTGAGCGCGGCGACGGCGATGATCCCGGCGCGGCGGTGCCGGGGCGGCTTCATGCCCGCCACGAGCCGCGCGCGTGCGGCCGCCAGCTGATCGGCGGACTTGAGCGGGGTCTCGTCCAGTTCCCGGACGAGCTGGAGGTCATCCATTGTTGAGCAGCTCCTCTACCTCGGTGTGGTTGTCGGTTCCCAACGCCTCCCGGACCTTGCGGCGGGCGCGGTTCAGCCGGGACCGCACCGTGCCGACCGGAATCGCGAGCGCCTCGGCGATCTCGAGGTAGCTGAGCTGCTCCCACGCGACCAGCAGCAGCACGTCCCGGTCCTCGGCCGACAACGCCGCCAGCGCTCCGGTGAGCATCGACCGCATGGCCTGCGCGGTGACGTCCGCGGCCACCCGGTCGGCGTGATCGCCCACGGCGGATCCGGGGGAGGGCATCCGGTGGCGCCGCGCCTCCTCCCTGCGGTGCTGGCCGACCAGGTTGGTGGCGATGCCGTACAGCCACGGCCGGGCGTCCTGCCGGGAGATGTCGTAGCGCTCCCGCTTGGAGAACGCCACGAGGAACGCTTCGGCCAGCAGGTCGTCGGCGGCCTGCCCGCCGAGACGGCGCGCGAGGTAGCGCTGGATGTGCGGCGCGTGCCGGTCGAATATGAGGGCGAACTTCTCCGGCACGCGCAGCGACGCCTCGATGAGCTCCGCGTCGGTTGCTGTCATGGTGGCCTTTCGGGCGAAGGGTCTTCACCCTGTTGTCCGCAGCACGCCCCGGATGAGTTCACGGACGGGCGGTTCGACCGATGCGGGCGGCGGGGCCGGGAGGCATGCTGTGCCCCATGGCCGTTGATCCCCGTGGTGCCGACCTGAAACGACTGCTCGCCGAGGACCCGGGCGGCCCGGTGGTGATGCTGAACCTCCTGCGGTTCGCCGAGGGCGGTGCCGAGTCCTACCAGGAGTACGCGCGTCACCTGCGCGAGACGTTCCTGCCCCGCTACGGCGGCGAGATCCTCTACGCCGGAACGGGCTCCACCGCGCTGGTGGCCGAGGACGGGCAGAGCTGGGACGCGGTGATCGTCGTGCGCTATCCGGACCGGACCGCGTTCAGCCGCATGGTCGCCGATCCCGGCTACCACGAGGTGACGCGGTTGCGCACGGAGGCGTTGACCGAGGCGGTGCTCCAGGCCACCACCCCCTGGATCTGATCCCGGCGCCCCGCGGACGCCCGGAAGTCCACAAGGGACAGGGCGAGCCGCGACGCACGCCGGTGGCCGAGGTTGTACCCTAGGGAGAGCCGGGACTGGATTTCTCAGTTTTCCCGGACCCCTAGCGCCGTGCGACAGCTCCAGCACACTCGCCGTGAGCACGCACAGGACGCGGAGAAACTCGGAGATCATGCAGCCAGAAAACGGGCTTTTCAGCCACCCGGACACGCACCACCAGGACACCGCAGCTCACTCGTCGCCCGACGAGGACCAGCGGTCCTACACCGGCCTGTTCCGCGAGCCGGCCGACACACCGCAGAACACCGCCGAGACGGCCTGAACCTCAGGCCAGGAGACTCACGACCGCACTTCGGCCGGTGTCTTCGGGCGGTCCTTCTGCCTGGTGTCGGCCGCGTAGTGCGCCACGGCGATCGCTCCGGTGATCGCCAGCACGAATCCGGCGGCCGCCGCGGTCGTGTACCCGGCGCGGACGCGGTCGTCGAGGTAGATCAGGCCGACGGCCGACGACAGCGCCGTGTTCGTGGTGAACATGATCGCGGTGACCGAGGTCGGACCGCCCTTCTGCAGCGCCATCGCGAACACCACCGCCGCGGCGAGACCGTTGAGGGCGATGGCCCAGGCCGCCGGTTCCAGGACGAGCCGCCAAGCCTCGTCCGGGAAGTCCAGCGCTCGCGCCGAGATGCCGACGATGCTGTACGAGACACCGGCGCCGAAGGCCAGCGCCACCGTCGCCCAGACCTCGTTGTGGTGCCGGGCGTAGAGCGCGATCGCCGCCACCGGGATCGCCATGCACACCAGCACCCAGCGCCACTGCGGTGGCAGGGCCTGCGCCGGGCCCGGCTCGGCGGACACGCTCAGCAGGATCAGGCCGGTCGCGCCGACACCCAGCGCGCCCCATCCCGGTGTGCCGAGGCGGGTGCCCATGAAGGCGGAGATCGTGGCCGTCACGCCGACGCTGAACGCGAGCATCGACTGCACGAGGAACAGCGGCAACCGGTGCAGGGCGACGGCCGCGGCCGCGAATCCCAGCAGGTCGACGCCGAGACCGAGGAAGTAGAGCCACTGACGCCGGAGTGCGATGAGATCGAGGGACGAGCCGCCGAACGCACCCGCTCGCCGGACACCCGTGGACGCCAGGATCGAGCCACTGCCTGAGGCCAGGGTCGCCAAAACAGCGAGTACGTATCCCAGTGCCATTCGTCCATTGTGGCATTCGGTGCCACGTGACCTCAGCGGAGCCCGGATCGAGAGGTCGGCTCCAGCCGGACCGTGGTCTCGGTCCCGCTCACCAGTGCGGACACGGTGCCGGCCACGGCCGCGCACCGGGGATGGCCGTGGACGGACCCCAGGACGCGTGCGGGGTCCGCGTCGTCCTCGAAGCGCCGGATCCAGACGAAGCCGTCCTCGTCGTCGATCGCGGTGAAGGATCCGACCACCGTCATCCCCCTCTCCTGGTGCAGCGGGATGACGGTGTCGTCCATGTACCGGGCCAGTTCCGCGCCGAAGCCGGCGCGGGCGTGTTCCGTGCGGATCTCGTAGAACATCGGTGCTCCTCCTGGGCGGCTGTCAGGACTGGGGTGCGATCCGTTCGGCGGCGAGCGCGTAGACGTCCGGAGACCCCTCCCACGGGCAGATCGTGCAGAAGTCGACGACGCCCGGAGCCGCGGGAACGTGGTGGTAGGCGATCACGTGCACACGGCACTCGGCTTCGCCACCCGACAGCCGCACCAGCGGGCCGGACGCGGCGTGATGGGTGCTGTCGAAGCCTTCGAGGGTTCCGCGTGCCAGCTCGACCAGCTTGATCGTCGGCCCCTGGTCGCACGCCGACGGCACCGACCTCGGGACCTGTCCCGACCGGTCGTTCGGGCTCGCGAGCAGCATCAAGGCGCGGCAAAGCACTCCCGTGGCATGGGTGTACTCATGAACGTCTTGCACGACAAGAACTTCTCGCTCTTGTGACGTCGTCGAGGACGAGCGCCGTCACTTCGAAACTAGGCACGTCCCGATACGACGACAAGTGCGTTCTCGGCAAGGGAGCATTCGCTCTCGCACAAACCGGCCGTCAACGTCTCAGTCGCGTTCGAACGCCTTGCGGAGCTTCGCGGGGGCCTTGAGCCGCCACGCCTGCTCGACCAGTTCGCCCAGCTGGTCCTGCGCGACCTTCGCCAGGTCGACGAGGATCGACCCGTGCCCGTCGTAGTGCGGTGTCGTGTAGAAGGCCGGATCGCCGGACGCGAGCAGCGCCGCCTTCTCGTCCAGGCCGCACATCAGCACGAGCCCGCCCTCGGCTTCGGTCCGCAGCCGCGCGAAGCCCTTGCCCGCCACCTTCAACGACGGCGTCCGGTACCAGGTCGCCACCTCGGTCCCGGGCAGCTGCGATGCCATCTCCACCACGTCGTCCCACGTCGCCATGCGCGGCATCCTGGCAGCCGCCGGGCGCCCCGGTCTTGGACGAATGGAAACCCCGGCGGCGCAGGCACCGCGCTCAGTCCGGGGTGATGCTCAGCGTCAGGTCCGCGTCGGTGACCGTCACGACGACGTGCTGCCCGCCGCGCAGCTCTCCCGCGAGCAGTGCGCGGGACAGCCGCCGGTCGAGCTCCCTGCCGATGGTCCGGCGCAACGGTCGTGCGCCGTACTCGGGCACGTAACCGCGGGCGGCGAGCCAGTCGACGGCCTGCTCGTCCACCTCCAGCGTGATGTTCTGCTCGCGCAGGCGTTGGCGGGTGCGGTCGAGCAGCAGGGAGGTGATCTGCCGCAGCTGGCCCGCGTTCAGGCCGCGGAACAGGATGATCTCGTCGAGGCGGTTGAGGAACTCCGGGCGGAAACTGCGGCGGACCGCCGACATCAGCGGTTCTCTCAACTGCTCGACCGGAACACCCGAGGTGGCCGCGGCGAGGAGCTGGTCGGCGCCGATGTTGCTGGTCATGATGATCACGGTGTTGGCGAAGTCGGCGGTACGTCCCCCGGCGTCGGTGAGCCTGCCCGCGTCGAGGACCTGCAGCAGGGTGTTGAAGACGTCGCTGTGCGCCTTCTCGATCTCGTCCAGCAGCAGGACCGAGTACGGGGCGCGCCGGACCGCGCCGGTGAGCTGACCGGCTTCCTCGTAGCCCGCGTATCCGGGTGGCACGCCGATCAGCCGCGCGACCGCGTGCTGCTGCGAGAACTCGCTCATGTCGAACCGGATCAGCCGGTCCTCCGAGCCGAACAGCGCTTCGGCCAGCGCTCGTGCGACCTCGGTCTTGCCCACGCCGGTGGGGCCGAGGAACAGGAACGAGCCGACGGGCCGGTGCGGGTGCTTGAGGCCCGCGCGGCCCTGGCGGACCGCGTCGGCGACCGCCTCCACCGCCTCGTCCTGCCCGACGATCCGCTGGTGCAGGTGGTCTTCCAAATGCAGCAACCGGTGCCGTTCCGCCTCGGTGAGCTGGGCGACCGGGATGCCCGTGCTGCGGGACACGACCTCGGCGACGTCGTTCGCCGCGACCTGGGGTGCGTCGGCCAGTGCGGCGCGGGCGGACTCCAGTTCGGCGACCGCCCGGTCGAGCTCGCCGGCGAGGAACACCGCGTCCTCTCCCTGTGCGGCGTCCTTCTCCCGCTCCAGCCGCCGCACCCGCTGCTCCAGCCGCACCGGATCCGGTGGCATCGCGGACTTCTCCCGCAACCGGACGCGCGCACCCGCGCGGTCCACCAGGTCCACGGCCTTGTCCGGCAGGAACCGATCGGTGACGTAGCGGGCCGACAGCTCCACGGCGGACACGATCGCCTCGTCGGTGATCCGCACGCCGTGGTGCATCTCGTACCGGCTGCGCAGTCCGCGGAGGATGGCGATCGCCTCGTCCACCGACGGCTCGGCGACCTGGATCGGCTGGAACCGCCGCTCCAGCGCGGCGTCCTTCGCGATGTACCGCCGGTAGTCCTCGGCCGTGGTGGCCCCGATGACCTGCACCCGTCCGGTCGTGAGCACGGGCTTGAGCATGGTCGCGGCGTCCATCGGCGCGCCTTCCGCACTGCCGGCGCCCACCACGACGTGCAGCTCGTCGATGAACAGGACCACCATCCGGTCCGTGGCGGCCACTTCGGCGATGACGCCTTCGAGCCGTTCCTCGAACTCGCCGCGGTACTTCGCCCCGGCGACCATGCCCGCGAGGTCCAGCGAGATCAGCCGCCGGCCGCTCAACGTGGCGGGTACGTCGCCGCTCGCGATCCGTGCCGCGATGCCTTCGACGACGGCGGTCTTGCCCACGCCGGGATCGCCGATCAGGACGGGGTTGTTCTTGGTGCGCCGCGACAGCACCTCGAGCACCTCGTCGATCACGTCCTCCCGGCCGATCACCGGATCGAGCAGGCCGTCCCGCGCCGCGGCCGTGAGGTCACGGCCGAAGCGGTCGGTGCGCCGCGTCGCGGACTGCGGCTCCACGAACCCGCCGAACAGCTTGCCGACCAGGTCCTCGAACGAACGGGACCCGAAGCCGAACACCCAGTCGTCTGCCATCGGCCGCCATCTCCGCTCGATCGAGGGGTCTGCGTCTCCGATTCTCCGCCTCCCGGGCCAGGAACACAGACCAGGCCGGAATCGGAACCGGCGAGTTCTGGTGGTGCGTGGACCGGTTGTCTAAGGTGTCCGCCATGGTGAGACCACGGCGGGTGACAGCGCCCGTCGTCGGGCTCTCGGTGCTGCTCGTGTTGTCCGTCGTCGCCTGGATCGGTGGTGACGCCGTCCTCGACCGGCTCAACGCGGCCCGCTGCACGGATCCGGCGACGGTTCTCGTCACCGCGGCCCCCGCGGTCGCACCGGCCCTGAGCGAGGTCGCGGAAAAGGTGGTCGCGGCCGACGACGACTGCTACCGCGTCGAGGTCAAGGCCGAGCCCGCGCGCGAGACGATGACGCGGCTCGTCGCCGGGCAGGCGTCGCCCTCGGTCTGGGTGCCCGAGTCGACGATGTGGTTGCGGCAGGCGCGGGACTCCGGTGCGTGGCGGGTGCCCGAGGCGGGCATCTCCGTGGCGCTGTCGCCGGTCGTGCTCGCCGCCAAGGAGTCCGTGAAGGGCAGGAGCTGGCGGGAACTGATCGGGCCCGGTGCCACCGCGGTCGCGGGCATCGCCGACCCGGCCAAGGATCCGGCCAGCCTGTCGGCGTTGCTGGCGCTGCGCGGGTTCGCGTCGGCGGAGAAGGACCCCGCGGCGGCGACGGTCGCCGCCATCAGGCCCGTGTCCGGTGACTACTCCGAGCGGGCCGAGGATCTGTTCGCCCGGCCGCTGGACGTGTTCCCCACGTCCGAACAGGCTCTCGAACGGCACAACTCCACCCCCGGCGCGACCCGGCTGACGGCGGTCGCGTCGGAGAACCCGTTGCCACCGCTGGACTTCCCCTACGTCGTGCTGCCCGATGCGAACGAGGCGCAGCGGGCAGGGGCGGAGAGGTTCCTGGCGCGGCTGCGGTCCGCCACCGACCTCGACAGGTTCGGCCTGCGCGCGCCCGACGACAAGGCCGCCGGCCTGGACCAGGGTTTCGTGGACGAGACGTTGCGCCTCTGGAGCGGACTCACGCTGACCGCGCGGGTGCTGGGCGTCCTGGACGTGTCGGGCTCGATGAACCAGCCCGTGCCCAGGACGGGGACCACGCGGATGGCGCTGGCCGTCGGCGCGGCCGAACGCGGCCTGGGCATGTTCAAGCCCGGCACGCAGATCGGTCTGTGGAAGTTCTCCACCAGGCTGGACGGCGACAAGGACTACAAGGAGATCATCCCCTTCGCGTCCGTCAAGGAGCACCTCGCGAGCGGCCGGGCCGTCGCCGCGGTCCGGGCGACCCGGGCGACCGCGAACGGGGCCACGGGCCTCTACGACACCACGCTGGCCGCGTACAAGGAGGCGCGGAAGAACTGGGAGCTCGGCCGCATCAACATCGTCGCGATCATGACCGACGGCCGCAACGAGGACGCCGACTCGATCAGCCAGCGTGAGTTGCTGGACGAACTGGGCAAGCTGCAGGACAAGCGCAGGCCGTTGCCCGTCATCGCGATCGGCATGGGCCCGGACGTCGACGTCGACGAGCTGACGAGGATCGCCGACGCGACCGGCGGCCGGGCCTTCACCACCGCCGATCCCGCCGGCATCAGCGACATCTTCGCGCAGGCGCTGAGCACGATGCTCTGCCAGCCGCCCGCCTGCCGCCTTCAGTAGCGGAGAGCGTCAGTACGGGTCGTACGGGCCGTCGTGGCCGAACAGCCGCGCGACCGGCCGCAGCCGCAGGCGGAGCAGGACCTTGATCCCCACGTTGCGGAAGAACCAGGGCATCTCGGCGAGCACCCGCCTGCGATCGGCCCAGCTCGGCTGCGTCAAACGGAAGCGCGCGAGGGAGCCCGCCCGGTCCACGTAGACGTATCGGTTGCCGCACAGCACCTTCACCAGGATGCCGGTGGTGACCCCGATGGACGAGAACGCGTCGTGGACCAGGATCTCCCCGTTGGGAACGAGGTTCTCCGACCACAGCATGTCGTCGGTGTAGGTCCAGTAGTCGTGCTTGCCGTCGATGTACAGCAGGTCGATGCGCTCGTCCCACTCCCGGCGCAACCGGGTGCTGTACTCGGCTTCGAGCCGCACGACGTCGGTCAGGCCCGCGCGGGCGAGGTTCTTCTCGAACCGGATGCGGGTGGGGGTGCCGCCGAACAGCCTGCCCTCGACGAACGGGTCGACGGCGACCACCGTCGCCCCGACGGAGCGCGCCGCGATGCCCAGCACGGTGGTGGATCGGCCCTGGTGACTGCCGATCTCCACGATCCGCGCGCCGGGACCGAGCCGCAGGGCGGCTCTCCACAACATGGTCGCCTGGTCAACTGTCAACCATCCGGGAACTTGGTCGCCCAGTTCCCACGCCTGCTCGAACGTGGTCGGAGAAGTCATCGCCACCTGCCTGGTACCGGCCCCAGAACGGTCGTGGTGGCCCAAGATAGCGACAGTCGCCCCCGAGCACTACCCGGTGGTAACTTCCTGCGCCATCAGAAGCCTGAAGATCGCACATCGCAACCCGACGACGTGGGTGCTCCTCGCACTCACGGTGCTGTCGTTCGCGCAACGCTTCGGAACGGCCACGTTCGACACCAAGCTCGACCTGGCCGTCAACCCGGTCGGCTTCCTGGGCAGAGCGCTGCACCTGTGGAATCCCGCCGCCACGGCCGGCGAGTTGCAGAACCAGGCGTACGGCTACTTCTTCCCGATGGGGCCGTTCTTCGCGGCCGGTCAGATCCTGGGCGTACCCGCGTGGATCACCCAACGGCTCTGGTGCGCGCTCCTGCTCTGCCTCGCGTTCTACGGGGTGCTGCGGCTGGCCCGCGCGCTCGGCATCGGCCAGGAGCCGACGAGGTACGCCGGTGCGCTGGCCTACGCGCTGGCCCCTCGGGTGCTGACCGAGATCGGGCCGCTGTCCGCGGAGATGCTGCCCGCCGTCATGCTGCCGTGGGTGCTGCTGCCGCTGGTGCTGGCGGACCGGATCGGGTCGCCGCGCCGGGCGGCGGCGCTGTCCGCGCTCGCGGTGCTGGGGATGGGCGGCGTCAACGGCGCGATGGTCGTGATGGCGCTGGTCCTGCCGGGGATCTGGCTGCTGACGCGCACGTGGAACCGCGCGCACGTGAAGCTGGTGCTGTGGTGGTCCGGCTGCGTCATCGCGGTCGCGCTGTGGTGGATCTTCCCGCTGCTGCTGCTCGGCCGGTACAGCCTGCCGTTCCTCGACTACATCGAGTCGGCGGCGAACACCACCGCGCCCATGTCGTTGTTCCAGGTGCTGCGCGGGACGAACCAGTGGGTCGCCTACGTCCTCCAGGGCGAACCGTGGTGGCCCAACGGTTTCCTCCTGGTCGACAACCCGGTGCTGATGGCCGGTACCGCGCTGGTGGCGCTGATCGGCGTCGTCGGGCTGGCCCGGCTGGGGCTGCCGGAACGCCGGTTCCTGGTGCTGGGCACGCTGGCGGGGCTGACGCTGCTGACCGTCGGGTACGTCGGATCGCTCGACTCGCCGCTCGCCGAGGTGGTGCGCGGACTCCTGGACGGGCCGCTCGCGCCCCTGCGCAACGTGCACAAGTTCGAGCCGGTGCTGCGGTTGTGCCTGGTCCTCGGGTTCGTCCACGGCCTGCACCTGTCCCGGCCGACCGGCCTGAGGGCCGCTCCCGAGCACTGGCGGCGGCGGGCCCGCACCGGTGTGGCCCTGGTGCTGATCGCCGTCGTCGCGGCACCCGTGTGGCTGCTGACCCTGCGGCCGGGCCAGGGCTGGGCCGACGTGCCGGGCCACTGGCGCGAGGCGGCGGGATGGCTCGCGGAGCAGGACGGCCGGGCGAGGACGTTGTTGTTGCCCGCCACCGGTTTCGGCCAGTACACCTGGGGCAGGACCGTGGACGAGCCGATGCAGGCGCTCGCGGAGGCCCCGTGGGCGGTGCGCAACCAGGTACCGCTCGGGTCCGAGGGCAACACCCGGTACATGGACGCCGTCTACGACGCGCTCGCGGACGGGCGCGGCTCGGCCGGGCTGGCGGACTTCCTCGCGCGCGGAGGATACCGGTTCCTGTTGCTGCGCAACGACATCGTGCGTGAACCGACGGGCTCGCCGCCGCTCACCGTGCTGCGTCAGGCGCTCCAGGGATCACCCGGCATCGAGCGCGTCGCCCAGTTCGGGCCCGAGGTGCGGATGAGCGACCAGCGGCTCGTCAGCTCGGTCGACGCCACCGCGACCGGGAGCGCGCTGGAGGTCTTCGAGGTGAAGCGGGCGGTCCCGGTCGTCACCGCGGTCGCCGAGGCGGACGTGCCGACGGTGAGCGGGGGACCGGAGTCGTTGCTGCCGTTGCTGTCCCAGGGACTCGTCAAGGCGGACCAGCCCGTCGTCCTCGCGGGCGACGCCGAGGGCCGGGCCGGGCAGCTGCTCGTCACCGACGGCCTCAGGCGCAAGGAACGCAACGTCGGCAGGGTGTCCGACAACCTCAGCCAGACGATGTCCGCGGACGAGGCGTCCAGACAGGGCCGCGTCGCGCTGGACGTGTCGCCGTTCCAGGACACCTCGCACCAGACCGTCGCGGAGTACCGCGGCATCCGGGCCGTGCGGGCGTCCACGTCGACCGCGTACGCCGACGCGGCGGGGGCGATCGACCCGGCGAACTCGCCGTTCGCGGCGGTGGACGGCGACGGCGGGTCCGCGTGGCACTCGTCGAGCTTCACCGGGCCCGTCGGGCAGTGGCTGGAGATCGACCTCGACACCCCGCGCTCGGTCGGGGAGGTGACGCTCGACCTGGTCGACGACCTGCGGGTGGGCTGGGCGGTCACGCGGATCAGGTTCACCACGGACGCGGGGGACAGCGAGCACGACGTCCCGCCCGGCGGCGGCCGGCACGCCTACCCCGTCCGCGCCGGTCTCACCGGCAGCGTGCGCGTCACGGTCCTGGGAGTCGCCGCCGACAGGCAGGACGGCAACGTCGGCATCAAGGAACTGAGCGTGCCGGGCATGACGGCGCAGCGAGCGCTGCGCGTGCCCCGCGACCAGGACGCGGCCAAGCCGGGTTTCTCGTTCACCCGCGGCAGCCAGTCGCGCCCGGCCTGCTACCGGACCGACGGCACGGTGCGGTGCGACTCGTCGCTGTCTCGCTTCGGCGAGGAGGTCAACGGGCTCACGCGGCTGTTCCGCACCTCGGCCGACGGGAAGTTCGCGGTGAACGCCACCGTCGTGCCCTCCGCCGGCGCGAAGAACCCGGTGACGCCGGAGGGCCTGACGATCACGGGGTCGACCTCGCTCGCGGGCGACGTCGCGGCGAGCCCGCTGTCCGCTGTGGACGGTGACCCCGGCACGTCCTGGGTGCCGGACGTGACGGACCTGCGGCCGACGTTGACGGTGACCTGGAAGGGAAAGCGCACCCTCTCGGAGTTCAGGTTCGAAGGGGCGCAAGGAGCGAGAACACCCGTCGAGCTGGAGGTGCGCACCGACGCCGGCACCGAGGTGGTGCGCGTCGGCGCGGACGGCCTCGTCACGATCAGACCGGCGGACACCGAGAAGCTCGAACTCGTCGTGCGCGAGTCGAGCGGTGTGGGACCGGCCGAGATCGGTGAACTCCGGGTGCCCGCGCTCGACGGCGTGCTGAGGCCGGTGCCCGCGACGACCCCGTTCACCGTGCCGTGCGGCCGCGGCCCGGTCATCGACGTCGACGGGAAGAAGATCAACAGCTCGGTGTCCGGTGTGCTCGGCGACGTCGTGGCCAACCGCCCGTTGAAGGCGGTGTTGTGCGACGACGACCTGGCGACCGCGCTGGAGCTGCCGGCCGGCGACCACGTGCTGACCACGACGCGATCCGACTCGTTCGTGGTGCAGGACGTCTCCGTGACCCACGTCGAACTCCCGAAACCCGGTGCCACGCACCGAGAAGTCACCATCGGCGCCTGGGACGCCACCGAACGGGAGGTCACCGTCGCGCCGGGAGCCCGGGCGCTGCTGGTGGTGTCCGAGAACGTCAACGACGGCTGGACGGCGACGCTGAACGGGCAGGTGCTGGAGAAGGTCCGGGTCGACGGCTGGCGGCAGGCGTACGTCCTGCCCGAGGGCGACGGCGGCGTGGTCGCGCTGGAGTTCGGCCCGGACGCCCGGTACCGGGCGGGCCTGCTGGCAGGCGCGCTGGGCGTGCTGGCGGTCCTGCTGCTCGCCGCGGTCCCCGTGCGGCGGCGGGTGGAGTTCGTGGCACCGTCGCAGAGCCGGTGGCTGATGGTCGCGATGCTCGTGCTGCTGGCCGTGCTCGGCGGCATGCTGCCGATCGTGGCGGTGATCGCGTGCCTGCTGGCGCGCGAGTTCTGGGCGGCGGCGCCGAAGGTGATCGCGATGAGCGGGATCGCACTGGGATCGGGTGTCGCGGTGCTGGGCCGGATCCTCGGCCACGGTCAGGAGTGGGCCTACGTCCCGCTGGTCCAGGCCGCTCTGCTGGTGGCGGTCTCGGCGGTGGTCGCGGCCGCGTTCGGCCCGTTCGGTCCGCGCCCCGATCCCGTCGAGCGGTGATCAGGCCTGCCTGGTGCCGCGGACCTCGATGACGGTGCCCGCGATCACCAGTCCCGCCGTCGCGAGCAGCGCACCGGTCACGACCTGACCGACGGAGCCGTTGAGCCACGAGGTGATCAGCGCGACCTCGGCGACGACCGCGATCCACACCGCGACGGTGGACCGCCGGTCGCCGCTCGCGATCCGGGAGAACAGCAGCAGCTGCACCAGCGCGAGGCACGAACCGACGAGAGCGAACTGCCACAACGGAATCGCGTCACCGTGGTAGTTCGCGCCACCGATCAGCGACACGCCCAGCGGCCCGAACAGGGCGCAACCCACGATCACGAACACGTCGAGGCCCGCGCACACCGCCAGGGCCTTCGGCAGCATCCGGCGGCGATCGTCCGCGTCGGCCATGCGGGGCAGCACGAGCACGCCGACCGCCTGCGGCAGCCAGTACGCGATCTTCGTGACGACCGCTCCCACGGCGTAGCCGCCCGCCTGGCCGGCGAGCTGGTGCCGGGCGAGCACGAGGTCGAGGTTCACCAGCAGGACCAGCGCCAGCATGGCCTGGGACGCGTGCATCACCTCGGACCCGCCGGCCGGCCGTGCCGGGCGGGGTGAGCCGCACAGCCGCCACCCGGTCAGCACGACCAGGAACGAGCCGATGGCCGTCCCCGCCAGCACCGAGACCGAGGAGGGGGAGATCCACAGCCCGATCACCCCGCCGCCGACCTTGCCGAGCCCTTCGAGCGTCACCAGCAACGCCAGCGCGCCGAACCGGTGCGTCCCCTGCAGAAGCCCGTGCAGGACACCGAGAACCGTGAGCGGCGTCAGGGACAGCGCCAGCCACACGACCGGCCACGGGCCGTCGAGGTGCAGCAGGCGGGCGAGCAGCGGCACGAGGGCAAGGGTCAGCACGGTCATGCCCGCGCTCACGCTCAGGCCCAGTCCGAACAGGGGGCGCGGGCCGAGACTCGTCACCCTCAGGACGGCGACGGTCTGCAGACTCATCGCCGGCACCACACCGATGACCACGAGCGCGAGCAGCGCGCTCAGCTCGCCGAAGATCGCGGGAGCCAGGGCTCGCGCCGCCGCGATGGTCAGCACGTAGCTCGCGGCGTTGGCGCCGAGCAGCGCGCCCGTGATCAGCAGGGCGTCCAGGCGGGTGGTGGTCGTCGCCGGAGCGGACACGCGGGATCCTTCCGGTGGCCGGGTCTGCCGCGGAACTACCCGCGAGTACTACTGGCCGGTAGTTTCGGCGACTGTAGCCCCGGCGCGACCGGAGAGGGAGCAAGTGAGGCCGAACGGACTGAAGCTCTACGCCACGTGCGGGATGCTGGCGCTGGCCGCCCTCGCGCCGGTGCTGTGGCCGGGCTACGTCCTCGTCTACGACATGGTGTTCACCCCGGAGCAACCGGTGAACGCGGCGGCGTTCGGGCTCGGAGACGCGTTGCCGCGGGCGGTTCCGGTCGACGCCGTGGTGGCGCTGGCGACCCAGGTGGTCCCCGGTCAGCTGGTGCAGAAGCTCGCGCTGCTCGCGATCGTCTTCGCCGGCGCCCTGGGCGCCGGGCTGCTGGTGCCGACGGACAGGACGGGCGTGCGGATCGTCGCCGCGGTGGCGTACTCGTGGAACGCCTACGTCGCCGAACGGCTCTTCATCGGCCACTGGACGCTGCTGCTGGGCTACGCGGCCCTGCCGTGGGTCGCGATGGCCGGGTTGAAGATGCGCGACGGCGAACCGCACGCGTGGACCCGGCTCGTGCTCGCGAGCCTGCCCGCCGTGCTCTCCGCGCCGGGCGGTGTGCTCGCACTGGGCACGGCGTTGGCCACCGCCGGACGGCGCAAGGCGTGGCAGGTCGTGGCGATCGGTGTCGTCCTGAACGCGCCGTGGTGGGTGCCCTCGGTGCTGCACGACGGGCTGTCCGACCCGGCCGGTGTCGAGGCGTTCAGTGCGCGCGGGGAGAACTGGGGCGGGCCGGTGCTCAGCGTGCTGGGGCTCGGCGGGATCTGGAACGCCGAGGTCGTTCCGGTGAGCCGGGCCAACCCGGTGCTTCCGGTGCTCACGGTGCTGCTCCTGGGAGCGGCGGTCCTCGGTCTGCGGGAACTTGCGAAACGCCTGCCCGTGTGGCCGCTGGCGGGGCTGGGCGTGCTCGGTGCGGTGCTGGCCCTGCTCGCGGTGCTGCCGGGTGGCGTGGCGCTGCTGGGGACGGTGATCGAGCACGTGCCCGGTGCCGGGTTGCTGCGCGACGGCCAGAAGTGGGTGGCGTGGCTCGCGCTGCCGTTCGCGATCGGGCTCGCGGTCGCGGTGGAACGGCTCCGCGCGCGGCTGCTCGTGGCCGTGCTGCTGCTCGGGTTGCTGCCGGACCTCGCCTGGGGCGGGTTCGGACGCCTCGAACCGGTCCAGTACCCGGCGGACTGGGCGGCGGTGCGGGAGAAGCTCGTCGACCAGCCCGGCGACGTGGCGGTGTACCCGCTGTCGGCGTTCCGCAGGTTCGACTGGAACGACCGGCGCACCCAGCTCGACCCCGCGCCGCGCTACCTGCCCGGCACGACCGTCGTGGACGACTCGTTGTCGGTCGGCGGGAAGGTGGTGGCGGGGGAGGACCCGCGGGCGGCACGGCTGCGCGGCGGTGACCTGAGCGGCATCGGCTGGGTGCTGGTCGAACGCGGGACGCCGGGGCGGGTGGACGAGAACCTGCTGGCACGGCTCGAGAAAGTCCACGACGGGCCCGAGCTGGCGCTCTACCGCGTACCTGGAGCAGTGCCCGATGACCCGTTCGGCCCACCAATTGCGCCCGTTGTGCTCGCGTGGGTCGCGGCTGGGTCACTGATCGGTGCGAGCCTGTTGTGGAGACGGTTACCGGTCGGTAGATTCGCGACACCCCGACATGAGGAGTAAGACGTGGAACTGGTTTCGGTGCTGGTCGCGATCGTTGCCGGAGCCGCGCTCGCCGGAGGGGTCGGCGTGATCGTCGTCGAGCAGAACAACCCCGACAAGGTCGTCGAGCAGCGGATCGAGCAAGGCCAGAAGGCCGTGGAGCCCGAGGTCCTCGACTACGGCTCTCGCTGACCGGGTGACCGTGGCCTTCTCCGGGGACCCGGCGGCCTCCTGGAGCATCCTGCTCGAGGCGAGCCTGCGCGAGGCGCCGGATCCCTCGGTGGTGGCCGCGCGGATGTCCCGTGCCTGCGCGGAGTTCCCGAACCTCGGTCCGGCCGCGGTCGTGCTCCGTCCGTCCGATTGGGACGGTGTGCGGACCGGGTTCGCCGACGGTCACTACCGCGCGGGCGACCCGCTGGTCCGGGTCGCGCTCGCCGATGACTCGCTGATGATCGCCGCCCACCACGGTGCGGTCGACGGCCTCGGCCTGCTGGCGTTGCTGGGCATCGCGCTCGGTGAGTCCGTGCACAGCTCCGCGACCGGGGTGGCGTTGCGCAGCGCCGACCGGCCTTACCTCCTGAACGCGCTCGACCGCGTGCGCGAAGCCGTGTGGACGCCTCCCACGCGCATCCAGCCCTCGTTGCGGGGCACCGAGTCCGGCGACCACCTGGTGTTCCGCGCGTTGCCCGCCGTGAAGCTCGGCAGCGCCAGGCTCACCGCCGCCGCCCTGGACGCGACGCGGCAGTGGAACGCCGCCCGAGGCGCCGCGCACGGCCGCGTCGTCGCCGCCGTAGGAGCTTCCTGGCGCGGTGGGGCGGATCCGCGTCCCGAGGCCGACAGCGCGTTGCTGAGACTGCGCCTGCCGGCCGGGGCCACCGAGGACGACGTGCGCGCGCTGCTGACGGCGGCCGCGCCGGAGGCGGGCTTCCCGAGTGCGCGCAACCCGTTGGCGCAGTGTGGGATGCGGCTGCTGGCGTCCCGGCTCGGCAGCACCTTCCTCGTGTCGAACCTCGGCGTCGTCAAGGGGAACGTCAGCGCCCTGCGCTTCTTCCCCGCGGCGAGCGGCCGGTCGGGCGTCGCGTTCGGCGTGGTGACGACAGGGGAGGTCACCACGGCGACGGTGCGCGTGCGGCGCAAGGACTTCGACGCGGCCGCCGCCGCGGAGCTGCTGGACCTGCTGTGCGATGCGGTGCTCGCCGGCCGCGAGGCGCGGAGGTAGCGGCAGGGCGCTGTGCACGGCGCTCTCGAACGACGGTGGAGGTCTTGTCCGGTGTCAAGAAGATGGAAGACCGGCGGCGAATGATGTGGTTCCGCGAACGTCGTAGAGTCAAGGCCCGGCGATTGCGTCTTTCGGAGGTGGCGGACAGCGTCGGCGCAAGGCGTGGGGTGGTGCTCAAGGAGGAGCACACCGGCGGGGCCGGGATCGGGAACTCGCCGGTCAGCCTGGTGATCGTCACCCTCCGCCCCGGCTTCGAGGACGAGGTCGCCCAGGCGCAGATCGATGCCGCCGTCTCCGCGGGATACACCCGACCGCCCCAACCTCCCTGCGGCAAGGCGCGAAGCTGCTCCTTCTACGGTCAGCCCGACTTGCCCATGCTGACCATCGAGACATATTCGCCGGGGGAACGGATCTCCTTCTTCGGACCGGTTCCTGAAGGGCACACCGGCGTCATCATCAGCCTGAGTTAGCACGCGTCTGCTCGGCCGGTCGGGCGTCGCGTCCGGCGTGGCGACGACAGGGGAGGTCACCACGCCGCCGGTTGCGCTTGCGGCGCAAGGAGTTCGACGCGGCGCTACTCGACCTGCTGTGCGACGCGGTGCTCACCGGCCGCGAGGCGCGGAGGTAGCCGCAGGGCGCTGTGCACGGCGCTTTCGAACGCGCCGAGGCTTTCCTCCCAGCTGAACTGCTGGGCACGTTGCCTGCCGGCCGCGCCCATCGCCTTGCGCAGCGGCTGGTCCCGCAGCAACGTCTCCGTGTGCCGGACGAAGTCGTCGAAGTCCTCGGCGAGCAGACCCGTCCGGTGCTCCACGATCGCCTCGGCCACGCCGCCCGCCGAGCGGTAGGCGACCGTGGGCACGCCGTGGGAGGCGGCCTCCATGATCACGATGCCCCAGCCCTCCTTGACCGACGGGCACACGTGCACCCACGCCCCGGCGAGGATCTCGTGCTTGGTCTGCTCGTCGACCCAGCCGTGGATGACGACGCTGTCCTGGACGCCGCGGTCGATGGCGTGCTGCCGCAGCACGTCCTTCCACGGGCCCTCGCCGACGAGTTCCAGGCGCAGGTCCGGCCACTTCGGACGGAGCTGCGCGACGAGGTCGATCGCGTGCTCCAGCCGCTTGTGCGGGACCAGCCGGGACACCGCGACGAGGACGGGGGCGTCGGTGCGGCGCGCGGTGACGGCGGGAGGCGCGTCCAGCCCGTTCGGCACGACCACCGTGCGGCGCAGCTCGACACCGAGCCGGCCCAGTTCGTCCCGCGTCACGTTGGAGACCGTGATGTAGCGGCATTTGCGGTACAGCCTCGGCGCGAGCCACGACTCGATCCACCAGCCGATCCGGCCGAGGAACGGGCCCAGCGCGCTGTGCCACTGCTCGCGGTGCACGTGGTGCACCAGCACCAGGACGGGGCAGCGCGCCACCAGGCGGCTGAAGAAGGGCATGCCGTTCTGCACGTCCACGATGACGTCCGCGTCGGAGCGCAGGATCGCCAGGAGGGCGTACAGGTAGACCGTGAACTTGTTGCCGCGCCTGCGGAAGCGGACGCCCGCCACCCAGTCGCCGGACGGCGCGCGGTCGTGGTCGGCGCACTGGATCGAGACCCGGTAGCCGAGTCCGGCGAGGCCCTCGGCGATGCGCTCGACGTACCGTTCGGAACCGCCGCCCTCGGGGTGTCTGGTGTCGCGCCAATTCACCAGCAGAATGCTCGGCCGGTAATCAGGGCTACGCGACATCTGCCTCTCCCGATGCTAGGTTACTGCCAGGTAGCCATGGTAGACGGAATACGGGAGATGGCAATGGTCGAGATCGGTTCAGTTGCGGCCCGGGAAAAGTTGCGAAAGCCAACTTTCGGGCGTTCTGTTCGCCTTTTTCGCGCATTTCTGAAAGAGCAGTCCGACCCGGACCACTTCTACCGGATCCTGGCGGACGACTCGGTCGCCCAGGTGTCGTCGTACGTGTCGCTGAGCGGCTCCGTCGTGCTCGACGTCGGCGGTGGTCCCGGCTACTTCGCGGAGGCGTTCCGCGGCGCCGGCGCCCGGTACGTGGGGCTGGACCCGGACGTCGGCGAGCTGTCCGCCCGCGGTGAACCCGATCCCGGCATGATCCGCGCGAGCGGCACGGCGCTGCCGTTCCGCGACGGCTCGGTGGACGTCTGCTACTCGTCCAACGTCCTGGAGCACGTCGACGACCCGTGGCTGATGCTGGCCGAGATGGTGCGTGTGACCAGGCCTGGAGGCACTGTCTTCATGTCGTACACGCCGTGGTACTCGCCGTGGGGCGGCCACGAGACCGCGCCGTGGCACTTCCTCGGCGGCCACTACGCGCGACGCCGTTACGAGCGCCGCAACGGCAAGCCGCCGAAGAACTCGTTCGGCACCTCGCTGTTCCCGGTGAGCGTCGGGGCGGTCCAGCGGTGGGCTCACCGCCAGACCGTCGCCGACGTGGTCGAGACGTTCCCCCGGTACCACCCGTGGTGGGCGAAGTGGATCACCCGCGTCCCGGGGGTCCGGGAGATCGCCTCGTGGAACTTCGTGATCGTGCTCAGGCGACGTGCCTAGCCCGTCGTCCGAGCACTCCGAGAAGAATTCCCGCGAGCAGCAGGACCAGGCCGACGGAAAGCAGGACGATCGGTCCGGTGCTGCTGATCAGAGTCAATTTGTCGCGCGCCTCGGAGGCTCGTTCAACCGATTCTTTGACGGTTTTCTCGTTGAAGGTCAAGGTGGCGTCGAGAAGCACCGTTCCTTCTTTTCCGTCGGGTCCGAACAATGCCTGCCGCTGCTGCTCGGAACCCTTGACGATGATGCCGCTGACCGGCTCGACCCACATGGTGCGGGTGTTCTGGTAGCGGCGCTCCGCCTTGACCGAGGCCTCGGTGCTGTTCACCAGCGAACCGGGCACCTCCTGGTCGCGGAACTTGGTCGACGGGATCTTCTGGACGAACTTGTAGACCTCGAGCCCGCCGACCTCGTCGGTGCCCTCGTACCGCGCGGTCGTCGCCTTGCGCAGGGTGGTGTCGAAGTACTCGTAGTCCTGGGGCTGGGTGTCGAAGGGGAACTTGTAGTTCAGGCCCTCCTGCCGCACGGCCTTGTCGGCGGCGGTGGGGTCGCCCTCGGCATCGGTCACGTACTGCTGGGTGCACTGCTGGAGAGCCATGTTCGTCCGCCGGTCGAGGCACACGCGGTGCTTCAGCGCGGAGACGAGCTGGTTCTCCGAGTCGGTGACCACCAGGCCCTGGTCCCACACCATCACGTCACCGTCGACCTTGGCCTCCGGCACGGTCAGGTTGCTCTCGACCTTGCGGGTGGCCGTCAGCCGCGCGTCCTTGACGACGAGTTCCTTGGGGTAGAAGACCTTCGCGGCGCCTTCCGCGACGGATTCCGTCTTCTGGTCGAGCGGCACGACTGCGAGCTCGGGGTACACGTAGAAGCGCAGGACTGCTCCGAGCGCCAGCGAGAAGATGCCCAGTCCTACCAGCACGAGGCTCGCAACACGTCGCACTCGTCCTCCTTCTGGGTGTGTTCGGCATATGAGAGGGACGTCACAGTGGCGTGGAACCTACCCGACAGTAACCTCTGCGCAACCCCTCGACCGGGGTGACTCAAGTCATCTTGATCGGTCCGCGTGGAGAAAGAAGCTACTCGGCCGCCGCTGCGCAGAGCCGTTCGGCGGAACCCCTGCTCTCCAACGGGTAGCGACTGAAGGAAGCAGCTCCTTACTCATCGGCGACGAGGCCGGAGGAAGAGACACGTGGAAGAAACCCCTGTGTGCTACCCGGGAGCAGTCGAGCAGGCCCGGCTGCTCGCCCGCGGTGCGACGACCGCAGCAGAACTCCTTGCGACTGCCGAACATCGGCTGAACTCGTCGCGGCACGTTTTCACAGATGTCGATTTGGCCACCGCCCGGCGCAGTGCCGAGGAGGCCGATCGGCGGTTGGCGGGCGGCGAGAGCGGCGGCCTGCTCGGACTGCCCGTGGCCGTCGAGGACTCCTTGCCACGTTCGGCTTTCGACGCACTGACGGCGGCGGGAGCCGTCGTGGTCGGGAGAACGTCGGGCGCCGAGATCCATCGCAACCCCACGACGGGCATCCCCGCCACGGCGCTCGATCCCAAGGTGTCGGGCACGGCCGTCGCCGTCGCCACCGGTGTGGTGTTCGCGGTGCTGGCCCGCCGCGCTCCCGGTGCCGGCGGGGTGCCTGCGGGAGGTGCGGGCGTGGTCGGCTTCGAGACCTCCGGCGGACGCGGCGTGGTGGCGAGGACCGTGGCCGACGTGGCGCACGTCGTGCGGGCGATCGGCTGGGCGGCCGAGCCCTCGGACCGTCCACTGAGGATCGGTGTGTCGTTGCGCGGCCTCGCGATGACCACCCGCACCCGCCCGCGCATGCGCCGGGTCGTCGAAGACGTCGCCGCGCTGCTGTCGTTGCACGTCGACGAGGTCGTCGATCACGACCCGCACCTCGCCAGCGAGTCCAGGATCCTGCTGGCGCCGCATTTGGCCGCCGGTCCTCGTGAGCTGGACGTGCTCGGTCGCTTCGTGCCCTGGCCGCTGCGGGGCATCTGCCGGTCGATGCGGGCGGCGGAGCGGGTGATGCTGAACCACATGTTCACCGGTGTCGACGTGCTCGTGACGCCGGGACACACCGGGCCGGCCGAGACGATGTCGTTGCCCGGCGGGGTGTTGGTGCGCAACGGCGCCACCTCTCCGTTCTCGCCGCTCTGGAAGGTCAGCGGCTACCCGGCCGTGTCCGTGCCCGCCGGTTCGGACGCCGACGGGAACCCGTTGCCGGTGACCCTGATCGCGGTGCCCGAGGCGGAGGGCGAACTGCTCCGGGTCGCCGGGATCATCGAGGAGGAACACGGCGCTCATCGGAGCCCGTAGTCGACGTTCGAGGACGACACCACGTTCTTGAGGTCGAGCGAGTCGTCCGGGTCGTTGGCGCTGGCGACGCCGTAGGTGATCGCGCCCGCCAGGCACGCACCGATCACCAGCGCCAGCGACCCGGTGATGAGACCGCGCCGCCACACGAGCAGCAGGACCAGCCCCATCGCGACCAGCACCGCGCCGGCCACCCACAGGATCGTGGGAAGGGCGGTGATGACGAACAGCTTCGGCAGGTTCTGCTTGACCTGGTCCACGTTCTCGGTGACCGAGGCGTTCGTCAGCCGCAGTTCTCCGGCGAACACGGGGGTTCCCTCGCCCTCGTCCTGCGTGTCGGTGCGCAACTCCTGCCGGATGTCCTCCCGGACCGAGAGCACCGCACCGGTCGTGGGCTCGACCAGCAACGTGCGGGTGACGCCGTAGTACCGGGTGACGTCCACGGACGGCTCCGGGCTGCCGACCAGCGAACCGGGTACCGCGAACCGGTCGAGCTCCGTCTGCGGGATCGTGTGCGTGAACCGGTACACGTCGAGTCCCTGCAACAGCTGCTCTCCGGCGAAGTGGATGTCGACCGGGCGATTGAGAACCGTGTCGTACCAACGGTGGTCACGTTGCTCGGTGTCGAACGGGAACACGAAGTTGAGGCCGGGTTGCAGTAGCTGCCGCCCTTCGGCGGTGACCCGCTTGCCCTGTTCGGTCTCGTAGAACTCGCCGAGGCAGGGTGCGACCGCCTCGCCGGTGCGGCGGTCGAGGCAGATCTTGCGGACCTCGGCGCTGAGCACGAGCTTGTCGGCGTCCTCCTTGACGATCGTCGCCCGCTTCCACACGGTGACGTCGCCGTTCTCCTTGACCTCTGGCGCGGCGAGATCACCCTCGACGTGCGTCGTCGCCGTGAGGCGGAGGTTGTGGCGTACTTCCGGTGCTCCGCCGGGCGGGTACACGACGGCGGTGACTCCTTCTCCCTCGGAGACCGAGACCGTGTCGATGTCGTGCTGCAGCTTGGCGAGCAGGGGATAGGCGTGCAGCTGCAGCACCAGTCCGGCCGCCACTGCGAAGGCGCCGAGCCCGAGCAGGGCGGCGACTACTGCGGTTCGCACAGGTCCTCACAAGTATTCGGTTGGCAGGGAGGGTGTTCCGTGAGGCGTGATTTCCGGTAACCGTGCGTTCTGTTCTACCCGGTCCGTGAGCTAGATCACAAGGGCATACCTGAATCCCATTCGGGTTACCTGGTCGCGGCGGCTGTGTCACGATCACCGCTCAACTCGGTCAAGGTGGTGCGGACCCCTGCCCGGAGGCGGCGCGTCAGGAATGATCGGCCGCGCGCAGTCCTGTTCAGGTTCACGAGCTTGGGGGACTTATGAGAGTTCGCAGATGTCTGGCGTTGGCCTTCTCGGTCGCGATGGTCGCCGGCGCCGCCGTGCCCGCCGCGGCCGCCGCGCCGGAGACGGCGTGGCGCCTGGCCTCGATCCCGCAGAACAAGGTGACGAGCAATCTCCGGGACGTCGCCGCCGTCGACGGCAGGAACGCCTGGGCGGTCGGCTTCGAGGGCTACCACCCGGATCAGCCGGACGCGACCGGCACCCCGATGATGCTGCGGTGGAACGGTTTCCGGTGGTCCCGGATGTCGCTCCCCGTCGTCGAAGGGCCGGCGTACTTCCAGCGCGTCGCGGCGTCGTCCGCGAAGGACGTCTGGGTCACGGGGGCTCCGCGGTCGCAGGACGGCAACGTCACGCTGGTGTGGCGCTACAACGGCAGGACGTGGACCGAGGTGCCGTACCCACCGGGCGCGACCCCGGGCACGCTGTCGATCCGTGACATGTCCGTTGTGGACGGACATGCCTGGCTGGTCGGTCACCGCGGCAACGCCCCGGTGTTCCACGAGTGGACGGGAACCTCCTGGCAGGAACACCAGCCGCCCGCCGAATGCGTGACAGGTGGCGGATTCCTGAACTTCTGCACCATCAACACCGTCAAGGCGTTCGCGCCCGACGACGTGTGGGCGGCCGGGAACGGCATGTGGAACGGCTTCTCGGGCCCGCTGCTGTTCCACTGGAACGGCACGGCCTGGCGGGTCGTCGACATAGGACTGAACCAGCAACAGGTCACCGTGCAGTCGCTGGACGGCGCGTCCTCCCGCGACATCTGGGCGGTGGCCGACGGCGGCGGCATGGGGTCGGCCAACGTGGTCGTGCGGGGAGACGGCACCACCTGGCAGACCGTCGGCGGGCTGAACACCCCGGCCACTCCTGGAGTCGCGGTGGTGAACGGCGTTCCGTGGGTCATCGGCCGCTTCCCGGCGGCGTCGTTCAGCTCCTACGGCCCGGCCGGGTGGACCACCACCCCGGCACCGTCTCCGTCAGGCCTGTTCGGCACGAGCTACAACGCCATCGCCGCCGTGCCCGGCACGAACCGGTTGATCGCGGTGGGCGCCGCGGACGTGCCCGGCACGAGCCCGCTCCGGGTGCAGGCGGTGATCGCCGAGTACTCGACGCGCTGAGTGTCCGCGGCCGCCCGCTCCGGCGGGCGGCCGCACCTGTGGCGTGTCTGACGAAGCGCGGATCCAGGCGGTTGCGGGGGTGGGGGATGACGGCCTCGCGGCCGATCCCGTGATCAGGCGGCTCGAACGCTCGACCTTGCCGGACACGCCCTGAGGATCCGGCCAACGGTTTCGGGTCGCGACATCCTGCCCCCACCCGCATGCCGGTGCCGGAATCTCGGCCTGTAGCCCTCATCGCGAGTCCGCGTCGCGGCCATTCCCGGCCTCCGTCGAACCGCCTCGCCCCGACGGGGTCGCCGTCCGCGGGCTCGGCCGGTGCACTTGTTCGTCCGCTTGAACCCTGCCTGGTCGTCGGACCCGCCCTGGTGCCCTGCGCCGCAAACTAGCCGCTGAATTCCCTGCTGTCTCGCGCCGCACGCGGGGCGCTTTCGTACTGTCATGCCGCACGAAAGCGCCCCGCGTGCGGTTGAAGCACGACGCGGATGAGGTGGCGTGCGACTGGTGGAGCGACGTCCAGCGGCGAACTTGCGGCGCGGCACATCAGCTGACCGGCGTCGTCCAGGTCCCGATCGTGTCGAGCAGGTGATCGATCATCGCGTCGGTGACCGGGCGGCGCTCGAACATGCTCCGGAAGACCAGGGGACCGATGAGGATCGCCGGGGCGTCCAGGAGGTCGGCTGACGCCTGGAGTTCGCCGGTCCGTGTCGCCGAGTCCAGGGCTGTGCCGAGCTGGCCGCTGATCGTGGCGATGAGCTGCTCTCGCCGAGCGGTCGCGCCGGGCTCCTCCGGTGCTCCGTGGAACAGCGCCGCGGTCACCGCCTGCACCTCGGGCAGGGCCAGTTCGTCGGCGAGTGCGCGCATCTGCCGCGCCAGCCACGGGCGGACGGGTGGGACGGGGTCCCGGAAGAACGGCATCCGGACGCCGGCCATCGTGTCGTCGAGCAGCATGCTCGGCTGTGGCCAATGGCGGTACACCGTCGCGCGTCCGACTCCCGCGCGCTTGGCGACGTTCTGGTGGGTGACCGCGGCCGGGCCGTCCTCGCGGAGCAGCTCCCGCGCGGCGGAGAGGATCGCCTCGCGGCTGCGGGTGACGCGCGGGTCGGTGGAGTCGGCCATGGCGACATCTTATGAGACAACTTGACTCAGAAGCACGCGGGGCAGCAGAGTGGGACTTGTGAGACAAGTTGACTCAAAAACTTCTCGGTTGCTGGTCCTGGGTGCGAGCGGTGGCACTGGGCGGGCTGTGGTCGACGTCGCGCTGCGAGCAGGGCACGTCGTCACGGCCGTCGTGCGCCGCGGCGATGCGATTCCTCCCGCGCCCGGCTTGACCGTGGCGGTATTTCCGGTGCTGACCGATCTGGCCCGCGTCGTCGCGGGCCACGACGCGATCATCAGCGCGCTCGGCACCCACGAGCGCGGCCCGTCCACGGTCTGCTCGGACGGCATCCGCGCCGCGTTGCTCGCGATGGAGGAGACGAACGTGCGCCGCCTCGTGGCCGTCAGCGCACACGGCGCGGCAGAGAGCCGTGACCGCTCGCTGTACTCGCTGCTGCTCTGGGCGTCGGTCAAGCACAAGATGCGGGACAAGGAGAAGATGGAGGCGCTCATGTGCCAGTCCGATGTGGACTGGACGATCGTCCGGCCACCCGCGTTGAAGGACAGCCCGGCGACCGGCGGCTACCGCGCGGGCAACGATCTGCGCATCACCGTGACCTCCTCGGTCTCGCGCGCCGACCTGGCCGACTTCCTCGTGCGCGAGGCCGTGCGACCGGCGTTCGTCCGCCAGACCCCGGGGATTGCCGCATGAACGTCCACAGTGGTCAGACCGACCTGAGCGGCCAGGTCGCGCTGGTGACCGGTGGCGCCGGCGGAATGGGCAGGGTCATCACGGCGGAACTGGTCCGTGGCGGCGCCCGCGTCGTCATCACGAGCCGCGACCGGGAACGTGGCGAAGCCCTGCGGCGCGAGGTCGGTGCCGACCGGGTGGAGGTGCTCACCGGCGACCTGGGCGTCCGCCGCGACCTGCACCGGCTCGCCGCCGAGTTCGCGCGACGCCACGACCGGCTGCACCTGCTGATCAACAACGCCGGGGCGCACTACCGCGACCGGCGGCTGACCGCCGACGGCGTGGAAGCGCACCTGGCCGTGAACCACCTGGCCGGGTTCACGCTCACCTACCTGCTGCACGACCGTCTCCTGGTCGCCGCGCCCAGCCGCGTCGTCAACGTCGTCTCGGCGACCATGTCCGACACCCGCGCCGTGCCGCTGCTCGGCAGGCCACGGCCTGTCCCGCTCGACCTGGTCGGCGTCAACGATCTGCGCGAGCTCAATCCCGCTGAGGGCTTCGCGCCGTTCACCGCCTACGCGAGGGCCAAGTTGCTGAGCACGATGTGCGGCTACGTCTTCGCCGACCGGTGGCACGACGAGGGAGTGACGGTGAACGCCGTGCATCCCGGGCTCGTGAGCACGAGCATCGTCGACGACATCACGCCCGCCGTGCTCAAGCCGTTCCGGTCCTTGATCCACAGTCGTCTGCTGACACCGGAAGAAGGCGCGGCGGCCGCCCTGCGCCTGGCCACGGACCCCGGCCTCTCGAC
Source organism: Lentzea sp. NPDC051208 (assembly GCF_040682435.1). NCBI lineage: Bacteria > Bacillati > Actinomycetota > Actinomycetes > Pseudonocardiales > Pseudonocardiaceae > Lentzea > Lentzea sp. NPDC051208. The sequence continues at coordinate 63,978 of NZ_JBFBAW010000010.1, forward strand.
CGTGACGGGTCGCTACTACTTGCGGGACAAGGAAGAGCGGTCGCCCAGCGTCTCCTACGACCCGGCTGCGCGTGCCCAGGCCTGGCGGCTCAGTGCCGGCTGGGCAGAGCTCGGTGCCTGAGCGCGGGCGCGAGGGGGAAGGGCCTCCACTCGCGCCGCACCGGGTGCTCAGCTCAGGAGCAGGCGTAGAACCGCGTCAGGCTTTCCTGCGGACCACCGGCCGTCCAGTGGCCGCCTAAGGTGGCGATCATGACGAAGCGCCAGTGGACCGCCGACGACCTTCCCGACCTGACCGGCCGCACCGTCGTGGTGACCGGCGCGGCCAGCGGGGTGGGCCGGGGCACGGCGACCGCCTTCGCCGCGGCGGGTGCGCGCACAGTGCTCGCGGTGCGCGACGTCGCCGCCGGTGAGCGGGCAGCGGCCGCCATGCCCGGTACCACCGAGGTCCGTGAACTGGACCTGGCGAACCTGGCGTCGGTGCGCGCGTTCGCCGAGGGCTGGCAGGGCGGGCTCGACGTGCTGGTCAACAACGCCGGGGTGGCGATGACCCCGCACGGCCGCACGGCGGACGGGTTCGAGCTGCAGTTCGGCACCAACCACCTCGGCCACTTCGCGCTGACCAACCTGCTGCTGCCCTCGATCACCGACCGCGTGGTGACCGTGGCCTCCGGCGCGCACAAGGCGGGCGTGCTCGATCTCGACGACCTCGACTTCGCCCGCTCCGGCTACACCCCGGTGAAGGCCTACGGCCGGTCGAAGCTGGCGAACCTGCTGTTCACCCTGGAACTGGAGCGGCGCTGCCGCGAGGCCGGGTCGTCCGTGCGCGCGCTGGCCGCGCATCCCGGCTACACGGCGTCCAACCTGGGTACCAAGGGGCGCAACCCGCACCTGGTCAAGGTCGTGCACCTGGTCGGGCGTCACCTCGCGCAGACCGAAGCACAGGGCGCGCTGCCGTCGTTGTACGCGGCGACCCAGGACCTGCCGGGCGCCGGCTACGTCGGCCCGGACGGGCGGTTCGAGCTGCACGGCCATCCCGCGCTGGTCGGCCGGTCGGCGGCGGCCAGCGACCCGGTGCTGGCGCGGCGGCTGTGGGAGGCGTCGGAGCGGCTCACCGGGGTGACCTTCCCGCTGGCCGCGAAGTCCTGAGCTCCGCCGGCGAGGATCAGCTCGGCGAACAGGTCAGCAGCATCGTGGCGATCAACGCCGCGGCCGCTGTGATGGCGGGCAGCGTCAACGCCGTGACTCCGGCGATCCCGCAGGACAGCAGTCTGCGGGTGTGGTTCGGCATCCGGCGGCGGCGTTGCAGGCGGTCCAGGCGCGTTCCGAGCGCGTCCCTGCTCATCGCGAGCGCGGAGTTCGGAGCACCGTGGCACGACACCCGCATCAGCGCGGCACGGACGGTCTCGACGCCGTGGGTGCGTGCCGAGGCCAGGTCGGCGGCCATTTCGACGAGTTCGCGGATCGTCGTGGCCGCGCGCTTGAACAGCGGCAGGACCGGCAGCGTGGCGGCTACGGCGTCCGCGGCGGCGACCAGCAGGTGATGGCGGCCGGCGAGGTGCGCTCGTTCGTGGTCGAGCACGGCGTCGACCTGGCTGGGGGTCAGGTGGCGGTGCAGTCCCTCGGTGGCCACGACGACGCCGGGCCTGCCCGCGAGGCTGAACGCCAGCGGACGGTCGTGGTCGAGCCACACCGTCGGATGCGCACCGGCCTCCCGTCGTCCGGCCAGGCGAAGCACCGCGAGGTGTTCCTCGCGGGCGCGGGCTCGTTGCCGGGTGCTGCGAGCCCCGACGAACGCCAGCCGGACGAGCAGAGCGGTCAGCAGCGTGCCGCCGGTGAGACCGCTGATGACCTCGACCGTCGGCGTGGTGCCGTGGGACACCGACTCCCAGCAGTGGTGCAGGGTGTCGAGAGCGCCGAGGCCGTGTTCGGGGAGCACGAGCAGCACCACGGCCGCGGTCGAGGTGATCACGACCGCCACCACCGAGGCGATCCACGCGACCAGCGCCACCACGGGATCGCTGATCCGCCCCAGCACGCGCGGCGCCAGCCAGCCCATCGCGGCGCACCCGAGCAGCAACGTCAGCGCGACCGTCATCGTCCCGAGGACTTCCTGCGCAACGCGCGGCGAAGCACGGCTGACTCCTCCGCGGTCGCGGACTGGGCGAAGTGCAACAGCGCGGCCTCCGGGTCGCCCGAGGCGACGAGCACGTCCCGCACGGCGTTCGCAGCCGCTTCGGCGCGGGTGATCGTGGGCTGGTACCGGTAGGCGTTGCCTTCGAGCTCGCGCGTCACCCAGTCCTTGCGGTGCAGGTTGTCGAGCACCGTGAGGACGGTGGTGTAGGCGAGTTGTTTGCCGGTGTCCAGCCGTTCCAGCACCTGGCGCACCTTGAGCGGCTCCCGGGCGTGCCACAGCACGTCCATCACCGCCGCCTCCAGCTCACCGAGCCCGCGCATCCCTCACACCCTTTCCGCAGAGCCAGAAGTATGCCTGCCGGACGTAGGCGTCCCTGAACTCCAGGTACTTCCGGGTCTGCCGTTCGCCGGCCTCTCGGCGTGACGGTGTTCCGGCTCGCGGGTGTGCGAGCCGGAACACGGATCAGACGGTCTGCCTGTTCGCGCTGCGGAACCCGCGCAGCCGCAGGCTGTTGCTCACCACGAAGACCGAGGAGAACGCCATCGCGGCCCCGGCGATCATCGGGTTGAGCAGCCCGAGCGCGGCCAGCGGCAGGGCGGCCACGTTGTAGGCGAAGGCCCAGAACAGGTTGCCCTTGATGGTGCCGAGCGTGCGTCGTGACAACCGGATGGCGTCGACCGCCGCGCGCAGGTCGCCCCGCACGAGCGTGAGGTCGCTGGCCTCGATGGCGACGTCCGTGCCGGTGCCCATCGCGAGTCCGAGGTCGGCCTGGGCGAGCGCGGCGGCGTCGTTCACGCCGTCGCCGACCATGGCGACCACGCGGCCCTCCGCCTGCAGCCGCTTGACCACCTCGACCTTGTCCTTCGGCAGGACCTCGGCGATCACCTCGTCGATGCCGACCTCGGCGGCCACGGCCTTGGCCACGGCCTCGTTGTCGCCGGTCAGCAGCACCGGCCGGAGGCCGAGCCGGCGCAGTCCGGCGATCGCCTCGGCCGAGGTGGGCTTGACCGTGTCGGCCACGACCAGCAGACCGCGCGCCTCGCCGTCCCAGGCCACCAGCACGGCGGTGCGGCCCTTGTCCTCCGCCTCCTTCTTCGCGGTCGCGAGGTCCTCGCCGAGCCGGACGCTCCACTCCTCGAGCAGCCGGGCCCGGCCGACCAGGACGGCGTGCCCGCCGACGACACCCTGGACACCGAGTCCTTCCAAGTTCTGGAAGCCCTCGACTTCGGGCAGCTCGCCGATCCTTGCGACGGCGCCGGTGGCGATCGCCCTGGCGATCGGGTGCTCGGACGCGTGCTCCAGAGCACCGGCCAGACGCAGCACCTGCTCCTCGTCGGCGCCGTCCGCCGCGTGCACCTCGACCAGGCTCATCTGCCCGCTCGTGACCGTGCCGGTCTTGTCGAGCACGACCGTGTCGACGCGGCGCGTGGACTCCAGCACCTCGGGACCCTTGATCAGGATGCCCAGCTGCGCACCACGACCGGTGCCGACCAGCAACGCCGTCGGCGTGGCCAGGCCGAGCGCACACGGGCACGCGATGATCAGCACCGCCACGGCCGCGGTGAACGCCGCGGAGGCACCCGTCCCCGCGCCCAGCCAGAACGCCAGCGTGCCGACGGACAGCGCGATGACGATCGGGACGAACACCGCGGAGATCCGGTCGGCGAGGCGCTGGGCCTCGGCCTTGCCGTTCTGCGCGTCCTCGACGAGCTTGGCCATCTGCGCGAGCTGCGTGTCCGTGCCGACCCTCGTGGCCCGCACGACCAGCCGTCCGCCCGCGTTGACCGTGGCACCGACCACGGCGTCACCGGTGGTGACCTCGACCGGCACGGACTCGCCGGTGATCATGCTGAGGTCGACGGCCGAGCTGCCCTCCTCGACCACGCCGTCGGTGGCGATCTTCTCGCCCGGCCGGACGACGAACCGGTCGCCGGCTCGCAGCTGGTCGACGCTGACGCGCTCCTCGCGGCCGTCCCGCAGGACGGCGACGTCCTTGGCGCCGAGTTCGAGCAGGGCGCGCAGCGCGGCACCGGCGCGGCGCTTGGACCGCGCCTCGAAGTAGCGGCCGGCGAGGATGAACGTCGTCACGCCCGCCGCGACCTCGAGATAGATGTTGCCCGCGCCCGACATGCGCTGCACGGTCAGGTCGAAGCCGTGCGTCATGCCCGGAACGCCCGCGGTGCCGAAGAACAGCGCGTACAGCGACCACAGGAACGCCGCACCCACGCCGAGTGAGATCAGCGTGTCCATGGTGGCGGCACCGTGCCGCAGGTTGGTCCACGCGGCCTTGTGGAACGGCCACGCGGCCCACACCACGACGGGTGCGGCCAGCGTGAGCGAGAGCCACTGCCAGTAGGTGAACTGCAGCGCGGGGATCATCGCCAGCGCGATCACCGGCACGCTCAGCACCACGGACGTGATCAACCGCCGGCGCAGTGGCCTGGTGGGGTCTTCCTCCGCGACCGCCACGTCGGTCTGCGGGGGAGTGGGGAGTTCGGCGGTGTAGCCGGTGTTCTCGACGACCTTGACCAGGTCCTGCGCGGTCAGCGACTCGGGGAAGCTGACGCGCGCCTTCTCGGTGGCGTAGTTGACCGTCGCCTGGACGCCGTCGAGCTTGTTGAGCTTGCGCTCGATCCTGGCGGCGCAGGAGGCGCAGGTCATGCCGCCGATGGACAGTTCGATCTCACTTGCCGGTGAGCTCATGGAACGCGCCTCCTCTTCGAGGGTGTCGTGCTCAGCCACCGTGACCACCGTGGTCGTCGGTCGGCGTGGGCGTGGCGGTCGTCGGTGCGGGCGCGGGTGCGGAGCCGCTGGTGTGGAGCGTGAAGCTCGCCGTGCGGACCTTGCCCTCGTGCTGGAAGTCCAGGAACAGCCGGTACCGGCCGGACGTCGGCACCTCGACCGCGAACTTCACGTCGGGGCCGGCGCCGGGGGCGTCCTGCGGATGCACGTGCAGGTAGGCGAGATCGGCCGCGCGCAACGCGACCAGGTGGCCGTTGGCGCCCAGGTAGGGCTGCAGGTCCGTCACGGGCTTGCCGTCCTTCGTGACGGTGGTGGTCACGGTGGACTCGGCGCCCGCGGTGAGGTCGCCGGTCAGCCGGACGACGTAACCGTCCACCGCGGACTCGCGGAAGTCCTCGGCGAACTGCTGCGGCTCGTACGCGCCGCCGACCTGGATGTCGGCGCCGAGCGTGGTCTTCGCGCCGTTCTCCGGCTTGAAGTCCGCGAAGACGCGGTAGCTCCCGGCCGCGGGGAGGGTGAGCGGGACCGACCAGGTGCCGTCCTCGAACATCTCCGGATGCACGTGCTGGAAGCCGGAGCCGTCCCGGCGCACCAGCACCAGGTGGAGCTTCTTCTCGTGCTCCACGTCGAACCTGGTGACGGTGGCGCCGCTGCTCGTTCCGATCCTGAAGCTGAAGGTCTGCTGCGTCTGGGCGGGCAGGGTGTTCTGCGCGAGGGTGAGCACGTAGCCGTTGTCCGCGACGGAAAGTCCTGGTGGGAGCTTGCCCTCCGCCGCGCCCTGGGCCGGGGCGGGCTGCTCGGCGCCGCGCTCGGTGGCGTTCGGCGTGGACGGAGCGCCGAACGGCTCGGCGGCCGCGCCGGCGGCCCATGCGCCGCCGAAGACGATCGCCAGCACACCGGCGTAGGCGGCCACCTTGGTGGCGGTGTTCATCTGGCTCTCCCTCAGCTGCTGACCAGCGTGTAGCCGGCCTCGGTGACGGCGGCCCGGACGTCGTCCTCGGCGACGGGCTGGTCGCTGGTGACGGTGACCAAGCCGGCGTCGAGCTCGACGGCCACGTTCCGCACGCCGCCGATCTGGCTGATCTCCTCGGTCACCGAGCTGACGCAGTGCCCGCAGGTCATGCCGCTGACGGTGAAGACGGACTCGGACATGGGGTGCTCCTCAGAAGTGGTTCGAAAACGCCGGAGTCAGGAGCGGACCAGGCGGGCGATGGCGTTGCTGGCCTCGGCGATCTTCTCGTCCGCGGTCGTGCCGCCCTCGGTGATGGCCTGGCTGACGCAGTGCTTGAGGTGCTCGTCGAGCAGGTTGAGCGACACCGACTGCAACGCCCTGGTCGCGGCGGAGATCTGGGTGAGGACGTCGATGCAGTAGTCGTCGTTCTCGATCATCCGCTGCAGCCCGCGCACCTGACCCTCGATGCGCCGCAGACGCCGCAGGTGGTCTTCCTTGTTGTCGGTGTAGCCGTGCATCTACCGCTCCTGTCGATCGGTCCACCGCGCGGCCGGTCGTGGATGACCGGGGGAACGGCGGGCGCTTGCCACCTTTATACCTATGGGGGGTATGGGTGTGCAAGGACTCCGGCGGTACGGGGTAGGGGTATCTGCTGTGAGGTGGCGCTCAGTGCTCGGCGGGATGTGCCCGGCCTCGGCGAGCAAGAACGCCGGACGGACCGCTGTGTGCGTTCCGCCCGGCGTTCACCGCGTCGGCGTTACTTCAGGAGTGCCTGCATCTCGGCGATCTCCGCCCGCTGGGCGGCGATGATGTGCTGCGCGAGCTTCTTGGCGTCGGCGCTGGAACCCTTCTCCTGCTCCGCCTCGGCCATCTCGACGGCACCCTGGTGATGCTTGATCATCATGTCGAGCCACATGCGGTCGAACTCCGCACCGGTGGCGCCGTTGAGCTTCGCCATCTCCTCGGCCGTCATCATGCCCGGCATCGAGCCGTGGCCGGAGCCGTGATCCATGCCCGGCATCGACGTCGAGGCCGGAGCGGCACCCCACTTCGTGAGCCACTCGGTCATCTTCTTGATCTCGGGTTCCTGCGCCGCGGCGATGCGCTTGCCGAGGTCGATGACCTGCGGATTCGTGCTCTTGGACGGCACCATGGCCGCCATGTCCAGCGCCTGCTGGTGGTGACCGATCATGTCCTGCGCGAACTTGACGTCCTGCTCGTTGTGGCCGTCCTGCTGGCCCGCGGCGGACGGCGCGGTGGTGGTCGAGCTGTGCTGCATACCCGCCATGTCACCGCCGCTTCCGCAGCCCGCCAGGAACGCGACCGCGGTCACGCCGGCGACACCGAAACCGATCAGGGACTTCCTCATCATGTGCAACTTTCTCTGCTGGGAATGTGACCGTCCGAGGAACCGGTGTCGATCACAACCTCAACACGCACAAGGAGGTCAGCACCCCTCGGCCGCCGAGTGGGGGAGGCCTTGCGGGCGCACGGGGCCAGGCGGGAGCGGAAGTCGCCGGGTCGCCCGACGGGCGGCTCAGGCGCAGGAGCAGCCAGCCGAGCAGGAGCAGTGACACCGCGGCGCACAGGATCGCCATGCACATGTGCGACATGTCGTGTGCCGGTGCGGGCTCCGGTTCGTGGTGGTCGCCATGGGTGCCTGCGGTGGCGGCGATGCCGATGTGCGTGCCTGTTGCGCTCGCGTTGACGTGGTGCATCCCGATGACACCGAGAACGAGCAGGCAAAGCAGGGCCCACTGGGCCATGGTTCGCTGCGCGCTGCCGGTCATGCCACTACCGTACCTAGTAGCTTCCATCACCGACGCTTACGGGTCTCCGTGGTGCCCGGTTCATCTAGATCTGGGGTTGACACCCCTGGGGGGTATGGGAGTAACTTCCTTCCCAGGATACCCCCTAGGGGTATAAGAACTTGAAGGGGAAAGTCATGGAGCACGGCAGCCCGCAGCAAAGTCTGACCAAACTGGCCGTATCGGCGACGCTGCACTGCCTCACCGGCTGTGCGATCGGCGAGGTGCTCGGCATGGTGATCGGCACCGCGCTGGGCTGGTCCGCCCTGTCGACCATCGCGCTCGCGGTCGCGCTGGCCTTCGTGTTCGGCTACGCGCTCACCATCCGCCCGGTGCTGAGGTCGGGCCTGCCGCTGCGCGCCGCGATCGGTGTGGCCTTCGCCGCCGACACCGTGTCGATCGCCGTCATGGAGATCGTCGACAACGCCGTGATGCTGCTCGTGCCCGGTGCGATGGAGGCGGGCCTGGCGAGCTGGCTGTTCTGGGTCAGCCTTGCCTTCGCGCTGGCCGTGGCGTTCGTCGTGACGGTCCCGGTCAACCGCTGGCTGATCTCCCGCGGCAAGGGGCACGCGGTGGTGCACCAGTACCACGGTGGCCACGACGGTCATCACCAGCACTGAGTGAACCGTGGCCGCGAGGACCTCGCGGCCACGCACCTTCCAGATCTTCCGTTGTGCCGGGGTGAGCGCATCGCGCGGGCGGGGCACAAGTGTGTCCTGCCGATACCCCCTACCGGTATGGAGTACCAGAATGTCCAGTGTGGAGCAGGTGAACCGGCGCAGGTGGTGGGCACTCGCCCTCATCGCCGCCGCTCAGTTCGTGGTCATCATGGACACCTCGATCATCGGGGTGGCCCTGCCGAGGATCCAGGCGGATCTCGGCTTCTCCCCGGAGAACCTCTCCTGGGTCTTCAACGCCTACGTCGTCGCGTTCGGCGGGCTGCTGCTGCTCGGCGGCAGACTGTCCGATCTGCTCGGTGCCCGTCGCATGTTCGCCGCCGGCTGGCTGGTGCTCCTCGCGGGCTCCGTGGTCGCCGGTGCGGCGGGGGAGATCTGGGTCGAGCTGGCCGGCCGCGCGGTGCAGGGCGCCGGTGCCGCCCTGATCGCCCCGTCGGCGCTCACGTTGCTGATGATGCTGTTCGGCAGCGAACCGGCGCAGCTCGGCAAGGCGCTCGCCGTCTACGGCGCCGCGGCTCCGGCCGGTGGCACCGCCGGTGTCTTCCTCGGCGGTGTGATCACCGAGTACCTGAGCTGGCCGTGGGTCTTCTACGTGAACGTGCCGATCGCGGTGATCGCCCTGATCGCCGTTCCGGCCCTGATGCCCGCGGGCACCGCTCAACGCGGCTCCACCGACGTGCTCGGCGCGATCACCGTGACGGCCGGCCTGGCGGTGGCGGTCTACGCTGTCGTACGCGCTCCGGAAGCGGGGTGGGCCTCGGCCGAGACGATCGTCGGCTTGATCGTGGCCGTCGTGCTGCTGGGTGCGTTCCTGCTCGTCCAGGCCAAGCGGAAGACGCCGCTCGTGCGGCTCGGCATCTTCCGCACGCCCCAGCTCGGGGCGGCGAACATCGCCCAGTTGCTGCTCGGCGGCGCGTGGATCCCGATGTGGTTCTTCCTCAACCTCTACCTGCAGCAGGTGCTCGGTCTGGGTGCGTTCGCCAGTGGCTCGGCGCTGCTGCCGATGACCACCGCGATCATGGTGCTGATGGTGGTCGTCGCACCTCGTCTCACGGCGCGGTTCGGCGTCAAGCCCATGGTGGTCACCGGTCTCGTCGTGCTCGCCGCCGGTCTGGGATGGCTCGCACTGGTGCGACCGGACGGCGACTACTGGGTCGACGTGCTGCCCGCGTCGCTCGTGGCCGCCACCGGCATGGCCCTGGCGTTCATCCCCTCGCTCGGCACCGCCATCTCCAGCGCTCGCCCGGAGGAAGGCGGCCTCGCGTCGGGCATCGTGAACACCAGCTACCAGATCGGGTCCGCACTCGGCCTGGCCGCGATGACCGCGCTGGCCGCCTCGTACGATGCCGGCCGGCTCGGTGACGTGGACGCTCTGACCAGCGGTGTGTCCGCCGCGTTCACGGGTGCCGCGGGCATCGCGATCGTGGGAGCGCTGGTCGCGGCCGGGACGTTGCGCGGCAGCCGTGCAGCCGCCCCGGACACCCAGCGCGAGCCGTCCAGCGTCTGACCATCCACCTCGGTGTGCCGCCCGCCTCGCCACGGCAGGCGGCACACCGTCGCTTCGGAGGGTCTCAGGCTCGCTGGTCGAGCAGTTCGGCGACCAGGCCGCGCACCCGGCGGTCGATGTCGTCGCGGATCGGGCGGACGGAGTCGACGCCCTGGCCCGCCGGGTCCTCGAGCTCCCAGTCGAGGTAGCGCTTGCCCGGGAACACCGGGCACGTGTCACCACAGCCCATCGTGATCACCACGTCGGACGCCTCGACGTCCTCGGTCGTGAGCTTCGACGGCACCTCGGCGGTGATGTCCAGGCCCCACTCGGCGAGCGCCTCGGCGGCGGCCGGGTTGACCTTCTCGGCCGGTGCCGACCCTGCGGAGCGGACCGCGATCCTGCCCATGCCGTAGTGCTGCAGCAGCGCCGCGGCCATCTGGGAGCGGCCGGCGTTGTGCACGCAGACGAACAGCACTTCGGGGGTCTTGGTCACGGCGATCTCCTCGTGGCGGGCGTTCGTTGGTTGGATGATGCACGATCGGTGTCTCATCAGGCTAGGCTGATGTAACATTCCCGGCTGATGTCACTCGATGCTGATGTGGTGAAGGTTCTCGCCGACCCGCTGCGCGCCCAGATCCTGGAGCTGCTGGCCGGTGAGGCCCTGTGCACGTGTCACCTCGTCGAGGAGACCGGTGCGAAGCAGGCCAACGTGTCGAACCACCTGAAGGTGCTGCGCGAGGCCGGGTTCGTCGACACCGAGCCGTGCGGGCGCTTCACGTACTACCGCCTGCGGCCCGACGCGCTGCGTCGGATCGCCGACAGTCTGAACGAGCTGGCCGACCGGGCCGACTCCGATGCCAGGAGGCCCTGTTGAGCACCACCACCCCGACGGCGGAGCAGGACGTCCTGCACCGGCTGTCCTTTCTGGACCGGTGGCTGCCGGCGTGGATCGGCCTCGCCATGGTGGCGGGCATCGGGCTCGGCCGGTTCGTGCCCGGCCTGCAGGGCGTGCTCGAGGCGGTGAAGATCGACGGGGTGTCGCTGCCGATCGCCCTCGGCCTGCTGCTGATGATGTACCCGGTGCTGGCCAAGGTCCGCTACGACAAGCTCGACACCGTCACCCGCGACAAGCGGACGATGGTGCTCTCGCTGGTGCTGAACTGGGTGCTCGGCCCGGCGCTGATGTTCGCGCTGGCGTGGATCTTCCTGGCCGACCTGCCGGAGTACCGCACCGGCCTGATCATCGTCGGGCTCGCCCGGTGCATCGCCATGGTCATCATCTGGAACGACCTCGCGTGCGGTGACCGCGAGGCGGCCGCGGTGCTGGTGGCGTTGAACTCGGTGTTCCAGGTGGTCATGTTCGGTGTGCTCGGTTGGTTCTACCTCGACCTGCTGCCGGGCTGGCTGGGCCTGGGCACCGCGTCGGTGGACTTCTCGGCGTGGGAGATCGCCAAGTCCGTGCTGATCTTCCTCGGCATCCCGTTGCTCGCCGGCTACCTCAGCCGCAGGCTGGGGGAGCGGTCGAAGGGCCGGGAGTGGTACGAGTCGAAGTATCTTCCTCGCGTCGGCCCGATCGCCCTGTACGGCTTGCTGTTCACCATCGTCATCCTGTTCGCGCTGCAGGGCGAGACCATCACCGACCGCCCGCTGGACGTCGCCCGGATCGCGCTGCCGCTGCTCGTCTACTTCGCGATCATGTGGGCTGGTTCGTACGCGCTGGGCAAGGCGTCCGGGCTCTCCTACGAGCGCACGACGACGCTGGCGTTCACCGCGGCGGGCAACAACTTCGAGCTCGCCATCGCCGTCGCGATCGGCGTGTTCGGCGTGACCTCCGGGCAGGCGCTGGCCGGTGTGGTCGGCCCGCTGATCGAGGTGCCCGTGCTCGTGGGGCTGGTCTACGTGAGCCTGTGGCTGCGTCGTCGCTGGGCGGCTCGCGCTGAGGTCTGATGTCGTGGTGATCGGCGGCGGCCAGGCGGGTCTGGCCGCCGCCTACTACCTGCGCCGCGCGGGCATCGACCACGTGGTGCTCGACGCGCAGGTCTCACCGGGCGGCGCCTGGCCGCACGGGTGGAACTCGCTGCGCCTGTTCTCCGTCGCACGCCACAGCTCCCTGCCGGGCTGGCCGATGCCGTCCTTTTCGGACGGTTGTCCGACCGCGCAGCACGTGGTCGACTACCTGACGGCCTACGAGAAGCGCTACGACGTTCCCGTGCACCGGTCCGTCCGGGTGTCGTCGGTGGGCCGCGCCGATGACGGACTGCTGGTGCACACCGATGCCGGCACCTGGACCGCGCGGCACGTGATCAGCGCTACCGGTACGTGGTGGCGGCCGTTCCGTCCGCTGGTGGAGCTGCCGGGCCGCCAGCTGCACACCGTCGACTACCGGGACCCGCTCGAGTTCGCGGGGCGGAAGGTCGTCGTGGTCGGCGGAGGGAACTCCGGCGCGCAGATCGCGGCCGACCTGGCTTCGCACACGTCGCTGACGTGGATGACCCGTCGCCCGCCGCGGTACCTGCCCGACGAGATCGACGGCAAGGCGCTCTTCGACATCGCCGGCCGCCGGGCGGGTGGGGTGGGGGAGCTGGGTGACATCGTGGCCGTGCCGCCGGTCCGGGAGGCTCGGGACAGCGGGCTGCTCGTGGCCACGCCGATGGACACCGGCTTGCTGGCCGAAGCCGGCGTCGTGATCTGGTCCACCGGATTCCGGCCCGCGCTCGGGCACCTCGCGCCGCTGCACCTGCGCGACGAACGCGGCCGCGTCGCGGTGGACGGCACGAGGGCGGTGGGGGAGCCGCGCCTGCACCTGCTCGGGTACGGCGGCTGGACGGGAGCCGCGTCCGCGACCCTGATCGGCGTCGGGCCCACCGCGAAGGTCACCGCGGCGAAGATCGCCGCCTCACTCGGCCGATGACCGTCCTGGAAAACCTGTCGAGGACACCACTCCGAGCTGCCACCCTGGCGTGATGCTGCTCGCACTGACCGGCTCCAGCTGTTCAGGCAAGACCACGCTCGCCTTCTCCGTGAGCGACCGGCTGGAGCGGCTCGCCGTGCACGACTTCGACGAGGTCGGCGTACCCGAAGGCGCCGACCGCCGGTGGCGTCAGCGCATGACCGAGATGTGGGTGCGCCGGGCTCTGAAGTACCAGGACCGCGGAGTCGACCTCCTGCTGACCGGCCAATCCCCGCTGGGAGAGGTCCTGGCCGCTCCCAGTGCCCCGTTGATGGACGGGATCGCGGTGTGCCTGGTCGACGTGTCCGACGAGGTCCGGCGCAGCAGGCTCACCACGCGCGACGCCGGCCGGTGGGACGCGCCGGCGGTGGACGCCTTCCTCGGCTGGGCCGCCTGGCACCGCGAGCACGCCAGGGATCCCCGGCACCGGCCTGACGTCGTCGTCGACGACAGCTGGCCTCCCATGGCCTGGCACCGCTGGACCGGGTGGACCGCCGACGACCAGCGATGGCGCACCCACCTGCTCGACACCACGGACCGGCTCGTCGCGGAATCCGCGGATCAGGTCGAGCAGTGGGTGACTCAGCAGCGCGATGCGCTCCGAGCCGGTCGTCTCACGCTCTCGCGGGGCTGGTCAGATCTGACAGTCGCCTGAGCCGATCGTTCCTGCGGACCGTGACCACGGGCAGCGAGCGATCGGGCGGGTTTCGCCTACACCGCGGCGCGGTCTCCGCTGACGCTGGACAGCAGGGCGGCCATCCTGTCGGTGGTCTCCGGCCGCACCCGGTAGTAGACCCACGTGCCCCGGCGCTCCGAGTCGACCAGGCCGGCCTGCCGCAACAGCTTGAGGTGATGGGAGATCGTCGGCTGCGAGAGGTCGAACGCGGGCGTGAGCTCGCAGACGCAGACCTCGCCGCTGGGGCGTGACGCGATCAGCGACAGCAGCCGCAGGCGCACCGGATCGCCCAGCGCCTTGAAGACCGTCGCCAGTTCCGCGGCCTGCTCCTCGGCGAGCGGTTCCTCCGACAGCGGCTCGCAGCAGCCCCCACCTTGATTCGACATACTTCAATATTGACGCGTCTCCGCGTCCAGTGCAAACATGGCATCGAAAAACTTCGATACAACCTGGAGGAGCGCGTCTCATGAGCGAGCAGACCGAGCTGCGAGAGACCGTCCGTGCCCGCTACGCGGCCGCCGCGACCGCCGTCACCCAGGGCGGAGGCGGGTGCTGCGGCCCAGGAGCTGTGGAGGTCGACGAGACGTTCGGCGCCACGCTGTACCCCGCGGCCCAGCGGGACGAACTGCCCGCGGAGGCCGTGGCCGCCTCACTCGGCTGCGGCAACCCGATCGCCGTCGCCGAGCTCCGCGAGGGCGAGCGGGTGCTGGACCTGGGCTCGGGCGGCGGCATCGACGTCCTGCTCTCCGCGCGCCGAGTCGGGGCGACCGGCAAGGCCTACGGCCTGGACATGACCGACGAGATGCTCGCGTTGGCGATGTCCAACGCCGAGAAGGCGGGCGCCACCAACGTCGAGTTCCTGAAGGGCGACATCGAGGCCATCCCGTTGCCCGGCAACACGATCGACGTCGTGATCTCCAACTGCGTCATCAACCTCTCCGTCGACAAGCCCGCCGTGTTCGCCGAGACGTTCCGCGTTCTGCGTCCCGGCGGCCGGATCGGCATCTCCGACGTGGTGGCCGACGACCACCTCACGCCCGCCGAGCGGGCCGAACGCGGCTCCTACGTCAGCTGCATCGCCGGAGCCCTCACCTTCACCGAGTACCGCGAGGGCCTCGAAGCCGCCGGGTTCACCGGCATCGAGATCACGCCGGCGTTCGAGGCGGCCGACGGCATGCACGGGACCATCGTTCGCGCGGTGAAGCCCCTCGCCGCCGGCGCGACGGCTCCGGTTCAGGCCGAAGGGTCGTGCTGCGGTGTCAGCGCCTGCTGCACCTCGGACGAGCAGTCCGCCGACCCCGGCGTCACCGTCGTGGAGGCGAAGACCGCGTCGGGTTGCGGCTGCCAGAACTAGCCGGCTCCGCCGCACCGCCGATGTCGCACTGCTGAGCGGCGTCCTGCAGGGCGCGCAGCGCCGCCCGGCATGCGGGGCGGTTCGTGGTGCTGTCGCGCCACAACGCGAACACCCGTCGCCGGGGTGCCGGTAGCAGCGGCACGAACCGGACGCCGGCCGGTGTCGGGCCGCGCCCGAGCCGGGGAATGATCGCGGCGCCGAGCCCCGCCGCCACCACCGCCAGCTGGGTGGAGTGCTCCGAGGCGGTGTGCCTGATCCGGCGCTCGATTCCGTTGCGGCGCAGGGTGTTCTCGAGCCAGCCGTGGCAGATCTCGTCGCTGGGCCAGCCCACCCAGTCCTCGTCGTGCAGCTCTTCCAGGGTGACGGTGGCCCGGTCGGCCGACGGATGGTGGGCGGGCAGCGCCACGTCGAGAACGTCTTCCAGCAGCGGGGCGCACGAGACCCCGTCGGGCACCGCGAGCGGTTCCTCCGGCCAGTCCTGCACCACCGCGATGTCGATGTCGCCGTGACGGAGCTGGGCGATCGACTCGGTGGGCTCCAGTTCCGCGAGCCGCGCCGACAGGTCCGCGTGCCGCTGCCGCAACGTGTGCAGCACCGCCGGCAGCAGACCGCGGGCGGCCGTGGCGAACGCGGCCACCGTGAGTGATCCGGCCACCGCGCCGCGGTGGCCGGCGAGGTCGGTCTCGACTTGTTCGACCTGCTGCAGCAGCCTGCCCGCGTGTGCGGCGAGCAGGTCGCCGGCGTCGGTGAGCCGGATGCCCCGCCCGTGCTTCTCGAGCAGGCGCTGGCCGACCTCGCGCTCCAACCTGGACAGTTGCTGCGACACCGCCGAGGTGGTCACGTGCAGCGCCTCGGCGGCCCCGCGAACCGACCCCGTGGTGGACACCGCGTGGAGTGTCCGCAGGCGTTCCAGGTTCAACACATAAGCGATGCTACGCGGTTGTCCCAAGAATGTTTCGATTGCCTTAGCAACGGTGTGGCGGCAATGTCGGTGCCGCAGGAACCGACATTCGCAAGGAGACTCCGTGCACCCCGATCGTCATCACCTCGTCCTCGGCGGCGACCTTCCGGTCCACCGGCTGGGTTTCGGCGCCATGCGGCTGCCCGCGGACGACCCGGCTGCCGCGCACGCCCTGGCTCGCCGCGCGGTCGAACTCGGCGTCACCTTCATCGACACCGCCGACTCCTACGACCTCGGCCGCAACGAGGAGCTGCTGGCCGAGGCACTGCACCCGTACCCCGACGGCGTCGTGCTGGCCACCAAGGCAGGCCAGTGCCACCCCGGCGACGAGTGGATCCCGCTCGGTCGTCCGGAGTACCTGCGCCAGCAGGCCGAACTGAGCCTGCGCCGGCTGCGGGTCGAGCGCATCGACCTGTTCCAGCTGCACCGGATCGACCCGACGGTCGCGCTGGCGGACCAGATCGGCGCCTTGCGGCAGTTGCAGGACGAGGGAAAGGTGCGGCACGTCGGGCTGTCCGAGGTCTCCGCGGAACAGATCGTCGAAGCGGGGCGGATCACGCCGATCGTGAGCGTGCAGAACCGGTACAACCTCGGCGACCGGCGCTCGGAGAACGTGCTGGAGCACTGCGAACGGCACGGCATCGCGTTCCTGCCCTGGCTGCCGATCGCGCCGAGCGTCCGGCCGGACTCGCCGGTGACGGAGGTGGCCCGCCGGCTCGGGGCCACTCCGGCGCAGGTCGCGCTGGCGTGGCTGCTGCGCAGGTCGACGGTCATGGTGCCCATCCCGGGCACGTCCTCCCTGCGTCACCTGGAGGAGAACGCCGCCGCAGTGGACGTCGACCTGCCCGACGAGGACTTCGACCGCCTCGACCGGCTTGGCCAGGGCCGGGAGATGTCTCGCGCTTGAGCCAACAGCGGCCGGCTGAGACCTGCTGCCGCGGTGTGCCGATTCCGGTGGTGGCCTGGCTGTACAGTGCTCACAGGTGTGCCGGGAAGCCTGGTCGGCGTCGTTCAACGACGTCCAGACGCAGGAGCCTCCATGGACACGGCAGTCGCAAGCACGGCGATCGGCCCGATGGTCATCGCCGCGGCGGACCAGTACGACGCTCATCCGATCGTTCGGGACGACCTGGCGGCACGCATGCTTCCCGCCTCCGGGCGTCTGGTCGCGGCCGCGGCTCGCTGGCGGCCGGTGCGAAGCGCACTGGTCGCGGCGACGGACAAGAAGATCCCGGGTCTGTGGGCCGGCATGTTGTGCCGCAAGCGGTACGTCGACGACCGTCTCGCCGCCACCGATGCCGAGGCGGTGGTCGTCCTCGGCGCCGGGTTCGACACACGCGGCTGCCGGCTCCGCGCCAAGCGGGTGTTCGAGGTCGACCTGCCCGCCAACGTCGAGAGCAAGCGCTCCCGGTTGCGCGCGATCTTCGGTGAGGTGCCGCCGAACCTCAGCCTCGTTCCGATCGACTTCGAAGGTGAGCACCTCGGCGAGGTGCTCACCGAGCACGGCTACCACGCCGGCGTGCGGACGCTCTTCATCTGGGAAGCGGTCACCCAGTACCTCACCGAGGAGGCGGTGCGGGCGACGTTCGGGTTCCTCGCCCACGCGCCGGCGGGCAGCGAGCTGGTGTTCACGTTCGTGCGCAAGGACTTCCTCGACGGCACCGCGCTGTTCGGAGGCGAAGCCGCCTACCGCGAGTTCGTCGTGAAGCGCCCGATGTGGAAGTTCGGGCTCCTTCCCGGGGAAGTCGCCGGGTTCCTCGCGTCCTACGGGTGGGCCGAGGTCGAACAGCTGGGCCCACCTGAGTTCACCGAGCGCTACGTCGTGCCGTCAGGCCGTTCGTCGCCCGTGTCGGAGATCGAGCGCACCGTGCGGTGTGTCAAGGTCGCAGACCAGTGATCCGTCCGCACTGCCGCGCCTCGCCGGTGGTGCGGAACGGCTTGCTGACGCGGTCAGCCGCGTCCGTTGTGGATCCTCTCCAGCTCGTGCACGGCGGCGTCGACGCCGTTCTCGGCTCGTACCTGCTCGCCGACCTCTCCGGCGCGCTGCCGCAGCGCCGGGTCACCTGCGGCACGAGTGATCGCTTCGGCCAGCGTGGCGACGGCGAGTTTCCTGTACGGCACGGGTTCTGGTGCGACACCGACGGCATGCATCCGCAGAGCCCAATGCGGCTGGTCCGCGACGAACGGGCACACGACCTGCGGTACACCCGCGGCGAGTGCTGCCGCGGTCGTGCCTCCGCCGCCGTGGTGCACCACCGCCCGCACCCGGCCGAACAACCAGTCGTGCGGCACCTGGTCGATCACCAGGAGATCGTCCGACGAGCGCGCGGCGAGCCCGCCCCACCCGGTCGCGACGATCGCGCGCACTCCGGCTGCCCGCGCCGCTTCGGCGACGATGTCACCGGTGCGCTGGGCATCGCGCCCCGCCATGCTGCCGAAACCGAGGTAGACCGGTGCCGGTCCAGCGTCCAGGAACGCCGGCAGGTTCGGGTCCGGTGACCAGTTCGCTGGACGGGGCAGGTACCAGAAACCGGTGGTGCGCACCGAGTCCGGCCACGCGGGATCGACCGGCGTGACGAGGGAGCTGAAGGCCTGCAGAACGTGCGCCTGACGAGGGCCTTGACCACGCGAGAGGCCGAGCTCGTCGGTGCGCCAGGTGTTGACGATGCCGGCGTAGGCGCGCAGGGTCGCCGACACGGTCAGGTAGGTCGCCCGGTTGAGGAACCGGGGCAGCCGGGGGAGAGGCACCATCGGACACGGGAACGCCGAGGTCGGCACCCAGCCGGGTTGCAGCGCGGCGAGCACCGCGGGCACGCCGAGCATCTCCGCCGCGTGCTGTGCGGGCACGCTCGGCGTGTGCACCACGACGTCCGCGCCGCTGGAGCGCGCGACCGCGCCGACATCGCGCAGCACGTCGGCCATCAACGGCTTGATGCGCCTGATGGTCGACAGTGCGGTGATCTTGCCGCGGACACCGCGGTAACCGCCCTCGATCGCCTCCGCCGTCAGCGGATCTTCGAGCAACCTGTTGGGGCCGTTGTCCAGGGGCGCGAATGCGACGTCCTGCTGCAGCACGCTGGAAGCGAACGACTCCGGTGCGGCCAGCAACGCCTCATGACCCGCTTTCCCGAGCGCCACCGCCAACGCCAGCAACGGTTGCACGTCTCCGCGTGTGCCGTGGGCGACCAGCAGTGCCTTCACGGCCTCGTCCTCTCCTCGACGCCGGTGAACGCCGTCAGCCAGCGGTCGTCGGTGAACAGGCCGTGGGTCAGCATCTCCAGGCCCGCACGGGCTCCGCGCACCGCCGTCGCTGTCTCGGCGGGGTCACCGCCCAGCAAGCGGCCCACCTGGTCACCCAGGACCAGCGGCGCCAGCAACCACGACACGTAGGTGACCGCCCGTGCCTTGGCGTCCGCTGAAGCGCGCACCCAGCCTTCCTCCTCGCCTGCCGCGAGCCACGCCTCGGTGCGTTCGACGATCTCGGTGAACAAAGCGCGGGCCGCGGGCGTGTCATCGAGCAACGCCCGCGCCAGGTAACGCCGAACCGGCGTCGCCGCGTGCAGAACCTCGCCCAAGGCCTCGGTCGCGGCTTCGCCGCCGCTGCGGATGGAGTCGAGGACGTAGTCGTCGCACGCCTGCCGCAGTCCTTCCTTGGAACCGAAGTGGTGCACGACCAGGGCAGGTGAGACCCCGGCATCCGCGGCCACCGCACGGACCGAGGTCCCGGCGATGCCGTCGGTGCCGAACCGGGCGAGCGCCGCATCGCGGATTCGGGCCCGCGCCGTCAGATCGGAGACTGAACGCATGTACAGAGTATTGAACAGATGTTCAGTTCCTGTCGAGCCCGTCGGTTTGCTTCGAGTCGGTCTTTGCGGCATCTTTGCCCGCGGAGCGCCGGGAAGTCTGGTCGGCAACGCCCATCGCGAACAGTGGTGGGCTCGGCTGACGTGGACGGGGTTCGTCGATGGCGCTGGTGCTCGCATTCGGTCTGGTCCTGCTGGTCAGCGTCTCGCTGTCCGGTCTCGCCGCTCGCACGATCCTGTCGACGGCGTTGATGTTCCTGGTCGCCGGAGCCCTGATCGGGCAGGGCGGTCTCGGGCTCGTCGACATTCCGTCCAACAGCGGGTTCGTCACCGTTCTGGCTGATCTCGCGCTGTTCACGGTCCTCTTCACCGACGGTCAGCGCGCGGGCCTGGCCGACCTGAAACAGGGATGGCGGCTCTCGGGCAGGGCGCTGGGCCTGGCCATGCCGCTGACCATGGTCGGCATCGCCGTTCCGACGCACTTCCTGACCGGCCTGGACTGGACGACGTCGTTCCTGGTCGGCGCGATCCTCTCGCCGACCGACCCGGTGTTCGCCTCCGCCATCGTCGGCCGCGCCGACGTGCCGATGCGGTTGCGGCGCCTGCTCAACGTCGAGTCCGGGCTCAACGACGGTCTGGCCCTGCCGTTCGTGCTGATCTTCCTGGCCACCGCGGCGAACAGGGACACCGACTTCCTCACCATCGGCATCGAATTGGCCGCCGGGCTCGCTCTGGGCGTCGTGATCCCCGCGGTCGTGGTGCTGGCCTGGCGGCTGCGGATCTTCACCGCCGAACCCCGGCTGCAGGCGCTCGGCCCGTTGGCGATCGCGGTGATGCTGTACGCGACCTGCCACCTCACGCACGCCAACCCCTACCTCGCCGCGTTCGCCGCGGGATCGACCATCGCGACGCTGGACCGCGTTGCGGCGGAACACTTCGAGCACTTCGGCGACCTGCTCTCCGAGATCACCAAGTTCGCCGCTCTGCTCGTCTTCGGCGCGCTGATCACGCCCGAGCGCATCTCGCACCTGAGCGTGGGGGACTGGGCCGTCGCGATCATCGCGATCCTGCTCGTGCGCCCGGCGGCGATGATGCTGTCGCTGCTGCGCACACCGCTGCCCGCACGGGAACGGTCCGTCGCCGCGTGGTTCGGTCCCAAGGGTTTCGCGTCCGTGGTCTACGGGCTCCTCGTGCTGCAAGCCGGGATACCCGCCGGCGAGCACGTGTTCGACCTGGTCGCGATCACCATCGCGTTGTCGATCGTCCTGCACTCGTCGACGGACGTGCCCGTGGCGAAGGCGTTGAGCGTCGAGCCCCCGGACGGACTGCCCACCGGGCAACCTGAGCGGCCTGCCCGGGAGCAGCAGTGAGCGCGTCGCCGCCCTGACCGCCACGAAGCACGGGCATGATGTCGGCGCGACGGAGCACGGGCGTGGTCGATCAACGCCGGCGCGGTGGACGTCGATCTGTCCGATGAGGACTTCGACCGCCTCGACCGCCTCGGCCACTGACCGCGATCTTCCTGGCGGCTCCGTGCCGGGGGTGCGTTCCGTCGCGGCGCACCCTCGGCTTCGTGCGCGCCTGTCAGAAGATGATCTCGCAGTTGGACAGTGACTCGAAGCGCGAGTCGCAGCGGTCGGCCGGACCGGCGCCGCCGTCGCCGACGTCCAGACCGGCCGGATCGGTGAGCGTGTCGTTGCCCGCGTCGCCGTTGACGATGTCGTTTCCCGCGCCACCGTCGAGGTCGTCGACGCCCGCACCACCGTTGAGGCGGTCGTTGCCGTTGCCGCCGTCCATCCGGTCCGCGCCGTTCTGCCCGTTGAGCGTGTCGGCACCGTCGCCACCGCTGACGGAGTCCGCGCCCGCTCCCGCGTTGACGGTGTCGTCGCCCGCGCCGGCTTCGACGTTGTCCGCCGCCGCGCCGCCGTTGAGCGTGTCGTTTCCGGCGCCGCCGTCGAGACGGCCGGGACCCTCGCCGCCGAGGAGCGTGTCGGCGCCCGCTTCGCCGTTGAGGGAGTCAGCGCCCGCTTCTCCAGCGGCCCAGTCGTTTCCGTTGCCGCCGAAGAACTCGTCGGCGCCCGCTCCCAGGCAGGCGATGTCGTTCCCGTTGAGACCGAACACGACGTCGTCGCCGCCGTGGGTGATGAACACGTCCGCACCGTTCGTGCCGAACAGCACGTCGTTGCCGTTCGTGCCGATCTGCGTCGCTGTCTGTCCGTTGCACGTCTGCGGTGGCTGAGCCGTCGCGATCCCGGTCGGACAGAGCACCAGACCCGCTGTGACGAGAACAGCGGACACCACTGATCTTCGCTTGTCATCCATGTCAGCAGTGTCGTGCTGTGCGGGGTGACGGCCCAAGGGGCCAAATCTCATCGCCGCGCAGTTCGTCCTTCCGAGACCATCCGCAGAGCTGTTGCCAGCCAACGCAGTTCTTCAGTGGCGTCCGGCGCGGTTCGCTGCCCCCGCACCCGGCCGACAAGCCCGCGATATCGTTCCGCGCCCGCCTCGATCCCCGCTTCCAGCGACACCAGCACCGCGCGCGGATCGGCGTCGCCGAACATGGCCGAGATCAGCTCCGCCGCGGCGGGATCGTCGGGGGCGATGCCTTCTTCCCTGGCGCGCGCGACTTCGTTCACCACCTGCCGGGCCCACCAGATGTTCGCGCCGGGTGGTGCCTTCTGCCCGGGGGCGGGGGTGTTCAGTTCCAGGAATCGTCCCAGCCGGGCGCGGAAGTCCGGGTCCTGCACGAGTTCTGCCAGCTCGATCCAGGCGTCGACCTGGTCGGGCGTGGGATCCTCCGGCAGGTCGATGCTGAGTTCGCGCACCCGCTCACGCAGTTCCGGTGCGATGTCGAGGCGACCGAACACGTCGGCCTTGAAGTCGTCGATGATCTGCGCGCGTTCGGTGGCTGAAAGCCGTGCCAACCGGTTCATCAGTGCTGTCTCCTCGGGGGTGGATCGACGTTTCGACACGGTGGACAACACGGCGCGGCTCACCTTCAGGGCGCGGATCTGCGTGTCGATCGCGGCCACGTGCGCCGCGGCGACCTCGGCGACCGTCGCCTTGCGTTCGAGCACCCGGCGCACGTCGTCGAGTCCGAGACCCAGCTCCCGCAGGGTCCGGATGAGCTCGACGCGGGCTACGCACGCGGCGTCGTAGAGCCGGTAGTCGCTTGCCGTGCGGCCGGCCGGCGTGATGACGCCCTCGTTCGACCAGAAGCGCAAGGTGCGTGCCGAGATGCCCGTACGGCGTGCGAGCTGGCCGATGGTGAGCAGGTCCGTGCTTTCGTCCATGGACCAATCGTCGACCTTGCAGCCACTGGAAGGTCAACCAGTGGCTGTTCCGGATCGGACCGATGTGGTCACAGCCAGGCGGAGAGCGCCTTGAGGACGTCGGCGCGCTTGCGTGGTGCGGTGAGGGTGGCGACGGGCCGTCCGCCGGAGAACAGGATCAGCGTGGGAATGCTGAGCACCTGATAGCGGACGGCGATGCCGGGGTGGGCGTCGATGTCGGCCTTCACCACCGAGATCGTGTCGTGGTGCTCCTCGGCGATGCTGGTGACGACCGGGCTCAGTTGCTTGCAGGGGCCGCACCAGGGCGCCCAGAAGTCGACCAGCACGGGCTTGCCGGAGCCGAGAACGGTGTCGTCGAAGGAGTCGGTGGTCACGTCGGTGAGTTGCATGGCAGCAGTTCCTGATCATCCGAAGGTGAAGGAGAAGGCCTGGACGCCGGGTCCGACGGTTGCGGTGAGCGAGCCGCCCTGGATCGTCGGCGTGGCGACGAGCTGGTAGGAGTTCGGAGTGCCGTCGACCTCGACGGTCCTGGTCTGCCCGTTGTCCTGGATCGTGACGGTTTTCTTGCCGGACAGGACCATCCGGACTTCCTTGGCGCGGTAGTTGAGCTTGATCTGCCCGGACTCGCCAGCAGGAGTGATGGATTGGGTGTCCAGCTTCCAGGCGCCCGCGAGTGCGAAGCTGTCGGTGCCCTGGTTGTCGGGGAACTGGAACGGCTTCTCGCCGCTGGTGTAGGTCTCCGTACCGGCGAAGTTCACGCGCTTGGTCGAGCCCAGGTAGGTCTCGCGGGTGATGTCGCCTACGACCGGGGTGCCGTCGGTCAGCTCGGTGGCGGCAGGCAGTCGCACACCGGGCTTGGCGTCGTCGAGAAGTTGACGGATCAGCTTCTCGGTGACCTTGTAGTCGCCTTCACCGAACTTGATGTGCCGCACCGTGCCCTGGGCGTCGATCAGGTAGTGGGCGGGCCAGTAGCGGTTGCGGTAGTTGGTCCAGGTGTCCAGGTTGTTGTCCAGGGCGACCGGGTACGTGATGTCGAAGTTCTTCGCGGCGGACGCGACGTTGTCCGCTTCCTTCTCGAAGGCGTACTCGGGTGAGTGGATGCCGATGACCTGGAGTCCGGCGTCGCGGTAGGCCTTGTCCCACGCGGTGATGTGCGGGATCGAGCGCTGGCAGTTGATGCAGGAATACGCCCAGAAGTCCAGCATGACGACTTTGCCGCGCAACGACTTCAGGTCCAGCGACTGGCCGTCGGGGGTGTTGAGCCACTGCTTGATCCCGGTGATGTCCGGTGCGGTGCCGCAGCTCTCCAGCTCGGGTGCGCCGTCGGAGCACTTGTCGAGATCCCTGTTCTGGTCGTTGACCAGCCCGCCGAGGTTGAGCGCCCTGCGCACCTGCTCGGAGTTGTTCACCTTGTCCTGCAACGAGCTCGTGTAGTCCGGGACCACGCGCTGCAGCAGCTGCGGCAGGTTGAACACCAGGCCGAACGCGAGTGCGATCATCACGAGGCCCGCGGTGATGCGGATGCCGCGCTGACGTTTGCGGAAGGACCGCACGCGTTCGGCGACCCGGCGGCCCGCGAGCGCGAAGATCAGCAGCGGAATGGCGGCGCCGACGGCGAACGTGAGTGTGAGAACGACCGTCTCGGTGCCGATCCTGCCGGTCGAGCCGGCGACGGTGATGGCCGCCAGCACGGGACCGGCGCACGGCACGTAGACCGCGCCGAGGGCCAGGCCGAGTGTGAACCCGCCGCGGTTCGCGTCCGGGTTGCGCTGGGGGATCCAGGTGAACGGCTTTTCCAGCAGCTGCTCGAAGCGCGGCACGATCAGGCCGATGCCGATCAGGACGAGCACGACGATGCCGGCCCAGCGCAGTACGTCCTGCGGCAGGTCGAGGATGGTGAGCAGCAGCGACCCGAACAGCGTGACCAGGCTGAAGCTGACGACGAGGCCCGCGATGACGAGGTAGGGCCGGGTGCGGGACGCCGGCTTGGTCGCCAGCGCCACTGCTCCCGACCCGGACGCCGCACGGGCGCTCTGCGTGCCGCCGGAGAAGAAGATGACGGGAAGGACGGGCAGGATGCACGGCGAGATGCCGGTGACCAGGCCGCCGATCAGACCGATCAGTGCGAGGGTCAACATGAGGCAGCCCTACTCGGATTGGCGGAAGTGCGTGATGCCTGTGGTTCGCGGCTGATCGCATCTCGGATTGCTCATTCGGCAGAAGTGCCTGGTGTGTGGGGGAGTGCGCCAAGTTGATCGTCGCCTGTGGACTGGGGGCTGCCGGTGCGCGATCTGTCCTGGTCACGCACGAGCCGCGGCCTCGTCGGTAACGAATCGACAACCGGACCCATCCGTGCTCCGAGGGGCGGCGAATCACGAGTAGCAACCTCCCCGTTCACTCCTTGGAGATGTCCGCCATGAACAAGACCGTCCGCAACACCGTCCTGGCCATCGGCGCCGCCTCGCTCGCCCTGTTCGGCGCGGCGTGCGGCTCGGGTGACATGGCCAGCAGCGGCAACACATCTACCGCCGCGCCCACCACGACCACCCAGTCCTCGGCCGCGATGGCCGACCCGGCCAAGGACCTCGTCGGTCCGGGCTGTGCCGACTACGCCAAGCAGGTTCCGTCCGGTTCCGGCTCGGTGTCGGGCATGGCCGCTGACCCGGTCGCCGTCGCCGCCAGCAACAACCCGTTGCTCACCACGCTCGTCAGCGCGGTGTCGGGCAAGCTGAACCCGAAGGTCAACTTGGTCTCGACGCTCAACGGCGCTGAGTTCACCGTGTTCGCGCCGGTCGACTCCGCGTTCGCGAAGATCGACGCCGCGACGATCGAGAAGCTCAAGACCGACGACGCGCTGCTGACCAAGATCCTGACGTACCACGTCGTTCCCGGCCAGATCTCCCCGGACAAGATCGCCGGCGACCAGAAGTCCGTCCAGACCGGCACCGTCAAGGTCTCCGGTTCGGGCAACGCGATCAAGGTCAACGACGCCAACGTGATCTGCGGCGGCGTGAAGACCGCCAACGCCACCGTCTACCTCATCGACTCGGTCCTGATGCCCGCCTGACATCTCCAGGGCAGCAGTACCGCGACTCCGGGAACCGCGCTGTGCGTGCGGTTTCCGGAGTTTTCACGTCTGCCGCCGAACCGGATCGCGTCCGGTTCAGCGAAGGGCGATGGTGAGGACCGGAGCCCCGGTCGGGCCCGGTGATCCACGCGAGGGCTCGACGGTCAGCACGACTTCGCCCACCCCCTGGATCTCGCTCACCAGCAGCGACGTCACGCCGCCCGCCGGACGGACGGTTCCCGCCGATCGCGGGCCGTGGTCGTCCACCAGCCACAGCTGGTAGACGCGGTCACGCGGCAACGCGGGCAGACCGTCTGCGAGGAAGAGCATCTCGGCGCGGCTGCGGGAGATCGCCGCAGCACCCGCCGGACCTGCCGCGGTGACGAGTCGCAGATCCGGTGCCGCCAGCAGATCACCGATGTGAGTCTGCGGAGAAGCGGCCGCGGGGACGATCCTCGAGGTGCTCAGCGCGCCGTGCGCACCGGCAACCGCCGCGGCGGCCACGCAGGCAGCCGAGATGAGCGCCGCGGCGCGCCGGAAACCTTGACGCCGGGAGAAAACCGCCACGCTCTCCGAGATCGGTGGCACCTGCCGCACGTGCCGGACCGCGTCCAGCACCCGTGACCGCAGGGCGATCGGATGAACGTGGTCGACGGCGTTGCCGAGCCAGGCCGCGGTCTGCCTCAGTCCGGCCAGTTCGTCCGCGCAGCTCCGACACCTGCCCAGGTGCGCTTCGAACTCGGCTCGCTCGGCGTCGGGCACCGCGCCGAGTGCGTGGGCACCGGTCAGCAGGTGCGGGTTGATCGCACGCGTCATTCCCGGTTTCACACGTCTACTTCGAAGCCGTTCGGTGAGCGGATTGCCTCAGGCCGCGGTTCGTACACCCATGTCGGCCATGACCGATCGCAACGCCTTGAGTCCGAAGTGGACCCGGCTGCGCAAAGTCGCCTGGGGCACCTCGAGTTCCGCTGCCACATCGCGGTACGACCGGCCGCGCAGGTGGGTCTCCACGACGGCGGCGCGCTGGTCCGCGTTGATCCGCGACAGTCCCATCCGCACCAGTCGTCCGTCGATCGTGGTGCGGACGAAGTCCTTGCTCACCTCGCCGGCTTCGGCGGCGGCCGCCCGTGCGGCGGCCATCCGCTTGTCGTCGCGCAGCCGTGACCGGACCTCGTCGATGACGACGTTGCGGGCGATCGCGAAGAGCCAGACGCGCACGGTGGCCAGCTCGGGCCTGAAGCCGTCCGCCGACCTCCACGCCCGCAGGAACACCTCCTGCACGACCTCTTCCGCCGCGCAGTCGTCGCCGAGCTGCCGCAGCGCGAAGCGATGCAGCTCTGGTGCGTGCAGGGAGTAGAGCTCCTCGAAGCCCGCGTCGCCACCCAGGCCGGATCTCCGTCGTGTGCCGATGTGCGCCATGAGCTCCCCGTCGCCGGTCCTGCACGGGATTCGAGACCGGTCGGGTAGCGGATGGGCCAGTTTCGTCCTGATTTCAACGCGGCGGTCGGTTCGGTCGTACACACCTGTGTTCCACGACCAGACATCGGGAGAGAACATGCGTATCGCTCGCACGACCGCACTCGTAGGCGCGGCGGCACTGCTCATGACCGCACTGGCCGCCACGCCGGCCTCGGCGACGACCGACCAGCCGCGAGTCCACCTGCTCACCTCGGACGGAGTGCTGAGCACCAGGAGCTGGTCGTCGCCGTCGCAGTCCCAGCACCGCGTCCGCGTCACCGGTCTCAAGGCCCGCGACCGGCTCATCGGCATGGACGTGCGGCCCGCCACCGGCGCGCTGTACGCGATCGCCGCGTCCGGCCAGCTCTACGTCCTCGACCCGCGCACCGGTCGCGCCACGGCCGTGGGGACGCCCGCCGCGATCGAGGGGACCGCGGCGGGGATCGACTTCAACCCGGCGGTCGACCGGATCCGCCTGGTCACCACGACCGGCCAGAACCTGCGCCTGGTGCCCGACACCGGCGCCGTGGCGGCCGTCGACACCCCGCTCGCCTACGCCCCAGGAGATCGCGCCGCGGGCCGCACACCTCAGGTCTCGGGCGCCGGCTACACGAACAGCGTCGCCGGGGCGACGTCGACCACGCTCTACGACGTCGACAGCCGCACGGACACGCTCGTCACCCAGGGCACCGTCGCCGGCGTGACGCCGGTCGTGTCCCCGAACACCGGACAGCTGTTCACCGTCGGCAAGCTCGGCATCGACATCGGCAGGACCAACGGCTTCGACATCGCCACCACCAACGGCCGGCACCGCGCGATGGCTGCCGTGCAGCCCGAGTTCTCCCTGCTCGGGGGCTCGCTCCTGGTGAAGGTCGACCTGGACAGCGGGCGGGCCTCGGTCGTCGGCGTCGCCGGTGGCACCGTCGTGGGGCTCGCCTTCGCCTGACCGGCGCGGACAGCGGCGTGGCTGTCGACCCGCACGGGCGAACCGGCGCGGGTCGACAGCAGGTGTCTCGGGCTCACCGTGCAGGAGCGCACCGGCGTCGCTCCCAACGAACTCACCGCCGCCGAGGACCGCGACGAATGGGCCGGCACACCGTGGCACAAGCACGTGCCGGCCCGGCTCGAACCGCTCGGACCGGACACCGGCGATCAGCGCACGGGATAGGCGCCCGGCGTGGTGCCCGTCCACCGGCGGAACGCGCGGATGAACGTGGCGGCGTCGGCATAACCCAGCCGCAGCGAGATCTGCTCGACGGTGAGGCGGTGCAGCGTCATGAGCTCGATTGCCTGTACGCGCCGGGATTCGTCGACGAGGTGGCGCAGTGACGTCCCCTCCGCGGCGAGGTGGCGGCGCAGCGTGCGGGCCGACAGGTGCAGACGGGCAGCGATCCGGCCGGCCTCGGTCACGCCCTCGGCGATGATCTCCCGCACGTTCTGCGCGACGCAGGGGAGCAGCGTTCGCTCAGCAGCGAGCGGCACGCGCGTCCGCACACCGTCAGGGTGAGCGGATCTGACCGCGGCAGCGGAAGATCCAGCACGGCGATGTCGGTGACGACTCGCCGAGGATGGCGCGGAGGATGCCCGCGGTCACCGCGATCTCCCGCTCGACGAGGAACGGTCTCAGCGCGGCGGACGAACCGTCGCCGTCCACGATCAGGAAGGCCTCGTCGCCGGACACCCGCAGGCTCAGGCCGGTGACCGCGTAGGTGAGCGGCAGGTACCGCATGCCGAACTCGACGGCACCGCGGACCGTCGGGCAGGTCAGCATCGCGAAGCCCCAGACACCATAGGCGCGCAACGAAAGCCGCTCGCCGACCGCGAGTCCGACGCCGGACGCGCCCCGGTCGCCGCGAGAGGTTGGCGGCGACGGCGAGCTCCTGTGCGGCGCTCACCACCGTGTTGTCGTGCAGCATCGCGGGGGAGATGCCGGTGTCCTGCAAGCACTTCCGCACATCGACGCCGTGTTCCGCGCCGACCTCGACCATCGCCCGCACACCGGCCGCGCCACGACAACTCCTCCAAGACAGCCCTCGTGATGATCACCTCGCAGTACGCCAAGGCCTACCCGTCGATCCGGTTCAACGCCGTCGATCCCGGCTACACCGCGACGGACCTGAACGGCCACCAGGGCACCAGCACCGTCGAGGAGAGCGCGGACATCATCGTCCGGATGGCCACCATCGGCACCGACGGCCCGACCGGCGGCTTCTTCGACAAGGCCGGTCCGGTCGTTTGGTGACGCCATGCGTCACGTGCTCCGGCCATCGGCGCCAGGTCTGGTTTCGGTACTCTCGGACCGCCTGACGGAAGGACCTGGGTGGACGACTCGTCGAAGGTCGGTAGGCATGCTCGCGGGGTGCTGGCCGCCGCGGAGGCGTTCCGCGCCGAGGCGGCAGGGGTGCGCGCGGAACCGGACCGGCTGCTCGCGCTCGCCGCCGCGCAGTACCAGGCGGTCCGGGACTCGCTGGTGGCCGACCAGCTCCGCGCCATGCCGGTGGACAAGCTGCGGGTCGCGTCGGCGAACCTGCGGCTGAGCCAGCTGAAGGCCGCCGGGTACCGGACCGTCGCCGACGTGGCCGAGGCGCGGCCCGAACAGCTCGACGGCGTGCCCGGCGTCGGCAGGCAGTCCGCCGAGCAGATCGTGCGGGCCGCCCGCGCCGTCGTCGACGGCGTCGCGCGCGAGACGCCCGCCCGGCTGAACCCGGACCGCGCTGACCGCGCCCAGACCGAGCTGCTGCGGCTGATGTCCAAGCTGCGCAGGGCGAACCAGCTCGTCGCTCCGCTGCGCGAGCCGCTCGCGGACGTGCTGGGCAGGGTCGACGCCGACGTGCGCGCCGCGTCCCGTGCCTGGAGCCGGGTGCGGATGTTCTTCTCGTTGCGGAAGAACCGGCAGGCCGCCCTCGACTCGCTCGACCGGCTCGAGGCCCTGCTGGGCAGCCGGGACGCGGCGGCGTTGCGCGCGGTGGGCAAGCAGCTGCGCGTGCCGGACCTGGATCATCGCGCACTGTGGCGCGACTACGAGCTCGACGCGGCCGCCTACAACACGCTCCTCGCCGACCTGGCCGGTGCGGACGCGGTGCCGGATCGCAGTGCCGCCAAGGGTTTCGTCCCGTCCGACATCGAGCACGAGGTCGACGCGACCACACTGGACACCAGCCTGCTGAAGGTGTCGCTGCGCGGCTACCAGGTGTTCGGAGCCAAGTTCGCGCTGGCGCGCAAACGCGTCATCATCGGCGACGAGATGGGACTGGGCAAGACGATCGAGGCCATCGCGGTGATGGCGAGCCTCGCCGCCGGTGGGCGTCGCGGGTTCCTGGTGGTCTGCCCGGCGAGCGTCGTCGTCAACTGGGCCAACGAGATCGCCCGGCACAGCGACCTCGTGCCGCACCGGCTGCACGGCGCGGGCCGCGACGACGCGGTCGGCAAGTGGCTGGCGCAGGGCGGTGTCGGCGTGACGACGTTCGGCACGCTGCCGAAACTGGTGCTGCCGAAGAGGTTCCGCCCGGCGCTGGTCGTGGTCGACGAGGCGCACTACGTGAAGAACCCGGACACGCAGCGCTCGCAGGCGGTCAACACGATCCTGCAGCGCGCGGAACGGGCGGTGCTCCTCACCGGTACCCCGATGGAGAACCGCGTCGAGGAGTTCCGCAACCTGGTCGCCCATCTCCAGCCGGGCGTCGCGGCCCGCACGGGGTCCGTCGACGCCGTGGTGGGAGCGAAGGCCTTCCGCCGCGTCGTCGCGCCGGTGTACCTGCGGCGCAACCAGGAGGACGTGCTGGGGGAGCTGCCGGAGCTGCTGGAGGTGGAGGACTGGGTCGAGTTCGGCAAGCAGGACCGGGCCGCGTACCTGGACGCGGTGCGCGAGGGGAACCTGATGGCGATGCGCCGCGCCGCCTACGCACCCGGCACGCCCGGCGGCTCGGCGAAGCTGGAGCGGTTGCTCGAGATCATCGAGGAGTCGAGGGACAACGGCTGGAAGGTCGTGGTGTTCTCGTACTTCCACGACGTGCTGGACGCGGTCGCGGACCACGTCGAGGTCTTCGGTCCCCTGACCGGCGCGACGTCGGCGCAGGGCCGTCAGGAACTGGTGGACGCGTTCACGGCGTGCGAGGACCACGCGGTGCTGGTGGCCCAGATCGAGGCGGGCGGCGTGGGCCTCAACATCCAGGCCGCGTCCGTGGTGATCATCACCGAGCCGCAGTGGAAGCCGAGCACGGAGGACCAGGCGATCGCCCGGTGTCACCGGATGGGCCAGGTCCGCAAGGTCCACGTGCACCGGTTGCTCGTCAAGGACAGCGTGGACGCGCGGGTGCAGGAGATCCGCGACCACAAAACCCTGCTGTTCGACCACTACGCGCGCGAAAGCGACACGAAGCACTCACACGCGAACGCGCTGGACTCAGCCGTGTCCGTGGAACAGCGAGTGGTGCAGGCCGAGCAGCAGCGCCTCGGTGTTTAAGACCTGACCTCGTCGAGGCGCAGGAAGCCGGCCGCGCGCAGCCGCCGGGTGGCGCCGTCGTCGATGCTGATCCTGGTGAGCGAGCCGGAGACGGTCGACCCGCCGACGGTGAGAGCGATGATCAGCAGGGGGAACAGCACGGTGCGCACGAGCATGGCCCAGCAGGCCCCGACGCCGATCCTGTCGCCGTTCTTGAGACGGACGAGGCGGGTCCCGGTGAGCACCGCGCCGAGCGCCCGGCCGTTGCCGAAGAACAGGCCGTACAGGATCGGCGCGCCGAACAGCAGCCCGAGCATGATCAGCGCCGCCGTGGTGCCGGGGACCTCGCGGTCCATTGTGGCGAGCACGAGCGCGATGAAACCGGCGAACGCGCAGAACAGGTATACGACGAAGTCCGCCAACCAGGACAGCAGTCGCGCCCACCCGCCCGCGGTGACGTAGAAGGTCCCGTCCTCGAACGTGTCGAGTCGTTTCGCGATCGTCGGACCGAACTGCTGTTCCACGTGCTGCCGGGCGATGTCCATCCGGCTCGGCGGCCGGCCGGAGCTGGCGGTCGTGATGCCCTTCCCGGAGTTCTCTGGTCGCCGGGTCAACTGGTACCGCCGCGGTAGGGCGCGATCCTCACGAAACTTCCTCCCCAGTCGTGAAAGCCCCGAACATAGCCGACACGTTCCCTCGCCGGTATCGGTCGATCAACCCATTGACGGCGTTGAGGTCGTGTGTTCCAAACTGACGGCTCGAAGAAATGAGTGATGTTCTTCGCGCAAATCCTCTTTCTGAATGGAGGGGGACAACTTCCGAATGCGGTGTCACCCCCTCATATACGATCCGGGCATGAGTCAGCCGATTCCGTTCACCGACTTCAACTTCAAACTCGCCGTCGTCCAAGAGCTGATGTACGGCCAGGGCCTCTTGCCGAAGTTCAGGTTGACCAACTACGCCTTCGAACAGGGCTTCACCTACGACGCGTGGAGCGTTGAGGCGGTGCCGGAGGCTCTGGCGTACTTCGAGGCGCTGGAGGTCCCCGCCGAGCTCGCGGAGAAGATCACCGAGATCGCGATGGACGGCGGCAACCAGATCTACCTCGAGATCGCGCCGGGCTGGGACGGCGAGGACGAGCTGTTCGACGTCGACGAGTTCGCCGACCTGCGGCACTTCCCCAACCTGAAGTCGATGACGCTGCTCTACACCGGCAACGAGGAGGCGCTGGAAATGCTTCGTGCCCGCGGGATCGACGCGGACTGGGTCTGAAGGGCACCCAGGTCGACGGGACTCAGCCTCCCGCCGACCCGGGTTCGCGTAACCGAGTCACGTCATCTCGCTTCGGCCGACCCGGCGAGGACCGGGACGGGGATCTCGAAGTGCACGGTCTGGTGGCGGTCCGGGTCACCGTCGCGGGCGTCGCAGACCTCGAGCGCGACCGAGCGCCAGAACGCTTCCGCGCCGGCCACGCGGGTGTCGGTGTGCAGGTAGATCTGCTCGTAGCCGGGGGTCTCGGCGATGAACCGGACCGCGGCGTCGACCAGTGCCCGCGCGAGGCCGCGGCGCCGGTGCTCCGCCCGGACGTACACCCGGAACAGCTGGGCCGTCCGGTCGCCGGAGTAGCGCTCGGCGATCCACGCCGGGTGCGGCGGACTGGCCGGTCCCTGCGCCCGCACGGCGGTGGTGCCGACGACCTCGTCACCGTTGACCGCGACGAACAGCGCGTGCCTGGGCGTGTCCAGGTAGGCCCCCGCCAGGTCGATCACGTCGGTGTGCCACTGGGGGCGGTAGCCGTGGCCGAACTCGCGGTAGAAGGTGTCCAGCATGACGCTGCGGGCACCCGGCAGGTCGGCGTGGGTCGCCAACCGCACCTCGTAGGGGTAGTGCTCGTTCACTTCATCCTCTCTTTCGCGCCGTCCAAAGTGGTCGCGACCGGACCGTGGATGACGACGCGTCCTTCGTGGAGCACGGCTACCCGGTCGGCCAGCCGGGCCACGACGTCGAGGTCGTGGCTGATCAGCACGAGCGCGCACGGCACGCTCGCGAGCAGGTCGAGCAGCCCGGCGCGGGTCACCGCGTCCAGGCCCGAGGTGATCTCGTCGCACACGAGCACCTCCGGTTCGGCGAGCAGGGCGCGCACGAGGGCCGCCCGCTGGAGTTCACCGCCGGACAGGCCGCGCGGCAGGCGCAGGACCGTCTCCTCGGAGAGACCGACGCGGGCCAAGGCGGCGAGCGCCGACGCACGGGCCTCGGCGGGACGCACACCGCGCAGCCGCACCGCTGTCCTGGCGACCTGGTCCAGCACCGGGCGGTGTTCGTCGAACGAGCCCCGCGCGTCCTGGAAGACGTACTGCACGGCGGCCAGCGCGGCTCGGGGCCGGCGGCGCAGTGACCGCGCGAGCGGCCGGTCGTGCAGCAGCACCTCGCCGGTGGCCTGCTGGTGCAGGCCCGCCAGGCAGCGGCCGAGAGTGGTCTTGCCGCTGCCGGAACGGCCGACGACCGCCAGCCGTTCCCCGACCTCCAGGTCCACGTCGTGCAGGACGGTGGCGTTGCGGTACCGGGCGGTCAGGCCGCGGACCCGCAGGCGGGGCGCCCGCTCGGGAACGTCGGCGAGGACTTGCGGCGCCGCGTCGAGCAGCGCGCGGGTGTAGTCCTCGCGCGGATTCGTCAGGAGTTCAGCAGCGGGCCCGGCTTCGACGACGCGGCCCGCGCGCAGCACCACGATCTCGTCCGCGAGTGCCCGCACCACCTCCACGTCGTGGGTCAGCAACACCAGCGCCACCCCCTGGGCGACGACGGCGGCGAGTTCGTCGACCACCTCGGCGCGCGTCAGGGCGTCCTGCCCGGTGGTGGGTTCGTCGGCGACCAGCACCGCCGGGTTGCCGACCAGCGCCTGGGCGAGCACGACCCGTTGCTGCTGGCCGCCGGACAGCTGGTGCGGGTAGCGGCGCAGCAGGCCGGCCGGCACCCGCGCCCGGCGCAGTGCCGTGCCGACGAGTTCCTCGGGATCGCCGTCGTGCAGCGCGGCGATCTCGCGGAACACGGCACCCAGCCGGCGCACCGGGTTGAGCGCGGAGGCGGGCTGCTGCGGCACGAATCCGACGTGTCCGCGCACCTCGACGTGCCCGCTGACCGACACGCCGGGGGAGTGTTCGCCGAGCAGCGCCAGGCCGGTGGTCGTCTTGCCGCTGCCCGAGGCGCCGACCAGGGCCAGGACCCGGCCCGCGGACAGGGCGAAGCTGACGCTGTCGAGCAGCACGTGCCCGCCCGCCTCGGCGCGCAGGTCTTCCACGTGCACGACCGGGGTCATGTCCGAACCTTCCGCAGTGCGCGGTCGAACACCAGGTTCAACCCGATCGACAGGGAGATGATCAGCAACGCGGGTACCACCACGGCCCACGGCTGCAGGAACAGACCGCCGCGGTTGCGGTCCACCATCACGGCCCAGTCCGCGGCGTCGGGCGCCACGCCGACGCCGAGGAAACTGGCCGACGCCACCAGGTACAGCGCGGAGGTGAGCCGGACGCCCAGATCGGCGGCGAGCGTGCGCAGCATCGATCGTCCGGTGTAGACGATCGAAGTCTGCCACCACGACTCGCCCTGCATGCGCATCGCCTCCAGCGCGGGCCGTGCCGCGATCTCCAGTGCCGTGGCACGGGAAAGACGGGCGACGTCGGGGAAGTTGACGAGCGTGACGATCCCGATGAGAACGACCAGGCCTTGCCCGGTGATGGCGGCCACGAGGATCAGCACCAGCAGTGACGGCACCGCCAGCAGCACGTCCAGAGGCCTCATCAGCACCTCGTCGACCAGCCGCAGCCGGGTGGTGGCCGCCACCACGCCGTAGGGCACCCCGACCAGGTAGGACAGGACGGTGGCGAGCAACGCCACCAGCACGACCGTCTGGCCACCGGCGAGCACCTGGTGCCAGGTGTCGCGTCCCACGAAGTCCGTGCCCAGCAGGCCCAGTGGCATGAAAGGTGCGCTGCGGGTCAGGTTCTCCGGCACGAACAGCGGTCCCAGCAGCGCCAGCGCCAACGGCACCACGATCAGCAGTCCGCCGATGCCCGCCCGCTTCACGCGACCACCTCGGCGCGCGGGGCCAGGCGGAAGCCCACCAGGTCGGCCACCAGGTTGACGGCCACCGTGGTGACCGCGAAGACCACCGCCAGCCCCTGCACCACGGGCAGATCGCGTGCGGCCACGGCGTCCACCAGGACGGTCCCGAGGCCGGGGATCACGAACACGGCCTCGACGACGATCACCCCGCCCAGCAACCAGTCCGTCGTGCGCGCGACCTGTTGCACCGCCGGGGAAAGGGCGTTCGGCAGGGCGTGGCGGAACCGGATCCTCGTCTCGGCGATCCCCAGGCGGCGGGCGTGGCGCACGTAGTCCGACGCCAGCGCGTCGACCATGCCAGCGCGCACCAGGCGGCTGATCGAGCAGATGGGCCGGGCCAGCAGCACCACCAACGGCAGCACCAGCACCGCGGGTTCGGCGAGCACGTCCGAGCCGACCGCGGTCGGCGGCAACCATCCCAGCTGCACGCCGAACACCGCGATCAGCACCACGGCGAGCGCGAACTCGGGAATCGAGTGCAGCGCCACGCTGACCGACGTCAGCGCCCGGTCCAGCAGGCTGCCCTCGCGCAGCGCGGCCAGCACACCGACCAGCACAGAGATCGGCAACAGCAGCACCAGCGTCAGCACCGCGAGCACGACGGTCGGGCCGATTCCTGCGGACAGGAACTGGGCGACCGGTCGTCCCGAGACCAGGGACTCGCCGAAGTCCAGCCGGGGCAACCCGGTCAGCCATTCGGCGAACCGCTCGGGTGCGGACCGGTCCAGTCCCATGGCCGCGCGGATCTGGGCGATCCGCGCGGGGTCCGGGTTGTCGCCGGCCAGGGCCACCGCCGCGTCTCCTGGCAGAGCCTCGACCAGGAAGAACACGAGGGTGACCACGGCCAGCACCTGCATCAGCCCGAGCGCGATCCGGCGGGCCGCGTAGGACGCGAGACTCACCCCAGCCACACCTTGTCGAACCGGGCCCAGTCGAGCGTGTTGGCCGGCGCGGTGGAGATCCCGCCGACGTTCGGCTTGGCGCCCACGATCCAGTCCGCGAAGCCCCACATCAGGTAGCCGCCCTCGGCGTGCAGCACGCGCTGCATCTCCTGGTAGGCCTGGGTGCGCGCGGACTGGTCCGAAGTGGACACGGCCTTCTCGTACAGCGCGTCGAACTCCGGCCGGGCCCACTTGGTCACGTTGGTGCCCGATCCGCTGAGCAGGCGCTGCGCGATGTGCGTCTCGATGGGCATGGCACCGGAGCGGAAGCTCGACAGCGAACCGTTCTTGAGCGTGTCGGCCCAGTAGCTGTCCTTGTTGCCCTGCACGACCTCGATCGTCAGCCCGGATCCCTTGGCCTGGTCGGCGAACACTGTGGCGGCCTCGACCATGCCGGCCGCGGCGGTGGACGTGTCGAGCTTGACCACCAGGCCCTCGGCGCCCGCCTTGCGGATCAGGAACTTCGCCTTGTCCAGGTCGCGCTCCCGCTGCGGGAGGTCGGCGTAGTGCTGGTAGCCCTTGCCGAACAGGTCGTTGCCGACCTGGCCGCTGCCCGCGAGCACCGACTCGACCAGCTGCGGCCGGTCGGCGAGCAGGAACAGCGCCTCGCGCAGGTCGCGGTTGTCGAACGGCGCCCGGTCCACCTTCATGGCGAACGCCTGCACGGCGCTGTTGGGGGAGCGGTGGATCGTCATCCGGTCACCGGAAGCGTTGCTGCGCGCGGTGGTCGGGGTCAGGTCGTGGGCGTACTCGACCTGCCCGCCCAGCAGGGCGTTGGTGCGCGCCGACTCCTCGTTGGCGATCACGAACTCCAGCTCGTCCAGCAGCGGCGCGCCCTCCCAGTACTCGGGGTTGCGCTTGAGCAGCACGGACCTGCCCGGCTCGAACGACACGAAGCTGAACGCTCCCGATCCGACCGGCTTGGTGAAGTCCTCGGCGCCCTCGGGAACGATGTAGGCGCCGAACGCCGCGAGGGCGTTGGGGAACTCGGCGAAGGGCCGCTTCAGCGCGAACTCGACGGTGCGGTCGTCCACGGCGCGGCTGTTCGGCAGGTCGATCAGCGCGAGGCTCGACTTGGCGCGGAACGCGCGGTTCGGGTCGAGGATGCGCGCATAGCTGGCCAGCACGTCCTGGGATCGCACCGGTCTGCCGTCGTGGAACACCGCCTTGCGCAAGGTGATCCGCCACCGGGTCAGGTCGGCGTTCGGCTCCCACTTCTCCGCCAGACGCGGCTGCGGCGACACGTCGCCACCGAGGTCCGCGAGCTTGTCGAACATCGCCTTCGACCGCGCGGCTTCGACGAACAGGTTGGCCAGGTGCGGGTCGAGGACCTCCTTGGCGCCACCACCGGCGAACGCGGCGCGGAGCCTGCCGCCGGTGCGCGGGGTGGAGGAGGCCGACGTGGCGCTGCTGCCGCACCCGGCGAGGGTGACGACCGCCAGACCGGAGGTGAGGCCGAGGAAACCGCGGCGGTTCAGGGACATGCTGGTTCCTTTCACTGGCACCCGCTTCGGCGGAGGCGGGCCACGACGTGGAGGCGGTCGCCGGACAGCGCGCCGCTCAGCGGGGCGTCGGCGGTCCAGGGCTGGTCGGTGCGGGGACCTGGCGAGTCGAACAGGGCGAGGACGTCGAACCCGGCGAGGTCGAGCAGGTGGCGCAGTTCCTGGGGGAACAGCAGCCGCCAGGCCGACCGCTGCACGAGCGGTTCGCTGCGCCCAGCCCATTCCCAGGCGCGCCGGCGGCGCAGCAACTGTTCGGCGTGGTCGATCCACAGCTCGGTGTGCGACGTGTACTCGGTGCCTCGCCACGTCACCGAGCGAGTGCGCACGCCGTCGAGGAGTTCGGTGTTGCCGAGGAAGAACGCGCCGTTGCGCATCTCCGCGACGAACAGGCCACCGGGCGACAGGTGTGCCCGGCAGCGGTCCAGGAAGGCGACGAGGTCGGCGTTGGTGTGGCAGTACAGCATCGCGCTGTCCAGGCAGGTGACGACGTCGAAACGACGGCCCAGGTCGAAGAAGCGCATGTCGCCCACCGTCACGTCGACCGCCGGGTGGTGCTCGCGCACGTACGCGAGCATGTTCTCCGAACTGTCCACTCCGGAGACTCGATACCCGTTGCGGGACAACCAGCCCGCGTCACGTCCGGTGCCGCAGCCGATGTCGAGCAGGTCCCGTCCGCCGCCGAACCGGGCCACCACGTCGTGCACGAACCGGGCCGCGACGTGCCCGGGGTCGGGGAACTGGTGCTCGTACAGCTCGGGGTTGTCGGTGAGCAGGTTCATCGGGCGACCTCCGGCTGTCGGGGCGTGAGCGCGCCGCGGCGGTGCAGCCACGCGACCCCCAGGGCACTGATGAGTCCGATCGCCACGCACAGCAGGGACGCGAGCCGGTCACCGAATCCGATGACCCAGCCGATCGCGGTGTTGCCCAGCGCGGCGGCGAGCCCCGACCCGAGGTAGAACACGCCGAACTGGGTGCCCGCCAGGCTTTCCGGGCCGAACGAGGGGATCAGGTCGTAGACGAGGGGGTTCGCGATCATCACGCCGACGGCCAGCGCGAGCGTGGCCACGAGCACCGGCACGAGCCCGGACCACAGCGCCGGCGCGGCGAAGCCGGCGCCCATGACGGCGAGACCCGTCGCGATCGCCGGTCCTCGCGCCCGGTTCGACAGCAGGCGGGTGATGCGCACCTGGAACAGCAGTGTGGCGACCGTGGACACGAGGAACAGCGCGGCGACGACGCCCGCCGATCCGGTGGCCTCCTGCGCCTGGAGCGGCAGCAGCAGGTAGAGCTGGTTCTGCAGGACGAACATCGCGCTCAGCACGCAGGTGAACGCCACGAACCGGCGGTTCGCCAGGCACTCGCGCCAGTCGCCGAGCACGGTCCCGCCCCGCCGGGTGGCCGGTCGGGAGGGCAGCACGACGGCCTGGGCGATGGTCAGCACCGCGAAGATCCCGGCCGCCACCACCGCGGCGATCCGGAAGTCCCACAGCAGCAACACACTGCCGAGCACCGGCCCGAACAACGCGCCCGCCTGGGCGTAGACGTTGAACCGGGCGAAGGCCTCGGTCCGCGCATCGCCCGCCTCCAGCGCGATGTACGCCCGCACCGCCGGGTTGAACAGCGCACCCGCGAGCCCGCTGAGCACCGACGCGGCCAGCACCACGGCGAGCGAGTCGCCGATCGCGAACAGCCCGAACCCCACCGCGCGCAGCGCGCAGCCGGCGAGGATGACGGTCCGCGGTCCCAGCCGGTCCGACGCGGTGCCGCCCACCAGGAACAGGCCCTGCTGGCTCAGCGTCCGCACACCGAGCACGACGCCGATCACCGCGGCGGACATGCCCAGGCCGCCCAGGTGCACGGCGAGATAGGGGATGAGCAGGTAGAAGCCGGTGTTCACGGCGAACTGGTTGACCAGCAGCAACCGTACGGGCAGCGCGAACCGGCTCATCGCGGCACCACGCCCAGCCCTGGCACGCCGGACAACCGCAGCGGGGCCGTCGTCGCCGCACCACGTTCAGACTTGGCAGGCCGGGCAGACCACAGGGGTGTCGTGGTCGCCGCACCATGCCCAGGCCTGGCAGGCCGGGGAGCCCGCAGGGGTGTCGTTGTCACCGCTCGACGCCCAG
Source organism: Lentzea sp. NPDC051208 (assembly GCF_040682435.1). NCBI lineage: Bacteria > Bacillati > Actinomycetota > Actinomycetes > Pseudonocardiales > Pseudonocardiaceae > Lentzea > Lentzea sp. NPDC051208. Next base: position 104,474 of record NZ_JBFBAW010000010.1, read on the forward strand.
ATTTGGCAGGCCGGGCAGACCACAGAGGTGCCGTCATCGCCGCACCACACCCAGATCCGGCAGGCCGGCGAAACCACAGGAGCGCCGTCATGACCGCTCGACGCCCAGGCCCGGCAGGCTGGGGAGACCGCAGGGGTGCCGTCATCGCCGCACCACACCCAGACCCGGTACCCCGGACAGCCGCAGGACACCGTCCTCACCGCCGATGCCGGACCACGGGTCGTGGGCCAGCAACAGGTGCCCGTCCAGGTCGACCCACCGGGCGTGCCCGGCGAGGTGGACCGCGGGCGCGATGCCGAGCGAACTGGCCACCAGGCAGCCGAGCATCACGTCCAGCCCGCTCTCACGGGCGGCCGAGACGATCTCCAGTGCCGGACGCAGGCCACCGCACTTGGCGAGCTTGACGTTGACGCCGTCCACCGCGCCCGCCAGCTTGCGCACGTCGGCGACCGTGGCGGCGTCCTCGTCGGCGACCAGCGGCGCCGGGCAGCGCTCGCGGACCCAGGCCAGCGCGTCCGGGTCGCCGGGCGGGATCGGCTGTTCCACCGCGTCGAGCGCGACCCCGGCCGCGGTGATCTTCTCCACCACCCGCACCGTCTCGTCCGGGCTCCACCCGCCGTTGGGGTCGAGCACCAGCCGGGCGTCCGGTGCGGCGGCGCGGACCGCGGCCACCGTGGCGACGTCCCGTTCCGGATCGGCCCCGGCCTTGACCTTGAGCACGGAGAACCCGCGCCCCGCCAGCGCCGCGGCCCTGGTAGCGGCGTCTTCCGGTGTGGTGATGCCGATCGTGTAAGCGGTCGGGACGTCGTGCCACCGCGGGACGCCGACGAGCGCGTGCACCGGCACGGCATCGCGCTGGGCGAGCAGGTCGTGCAACGCCGCGTCGACCGCCGCCCGCACTCCCGCTGGGATCGTGTGGTCCGCGTGCAGGGCGTCGAGCGCGGTCTCCGGCGAGTCCGCGCCGGCGAGGAGCGGACGGTTCAGCAACGACGTGATCGCCTCCACGTCGAGCCGGTAGTAGACGCTGGTCACCACTTCGCCGTGGCCTTGCAGGCCGTCGTGCGTCACGACGACCCGCACGGCGTCCCGGCGGGCCATGACCGACCTGGAGATGCGCAGTGGCGTGGACAGGTCGAGGCCGTAGACCTCCCAGTCGAGCTTCACGCGAGCACCGCCGCCTGCGGTGCGACGACCGAGCGGGACCGCGTCCAGCCCGTCGCCTCGACGTGGTGCGGGTCGCCGATCTCCACCGGCCGGTCGGCGGCGGGGCCGAGCAGGTCGCGGGCGTGGCAGAAGTCGTCGTCGAAGATCGTGCCGAGGTAGCGGTGGGGGCCGTCGGGGAAGACGGTGGCCACCACCGCGCCGGGCTCGACCCTTGCGGCCCAAGCGGCGACCAGCGCGACGGCGCCGCTGCTCCAGCCGCCGGTGACGAACGCGTCCCTGGCGAGCCGGCGGCAGGCGTCCACCACCTCGACCGGGCCGAGCCAGTGGACCTCGTCGAACTCGGCGTAGGCGACGTTGCGGGGGTGGATGCTGCTGCCCAGGCCGCGCATCACCCTGGGCCGCGCGGGCTGGCCGAAGATCGTGGAGCCGACGGCGTCCACACCGATCAGCCGCACGCCGGGCCAGTAGCGGCGCAGTTCGCGGACGACGCCCGCGCTGTGCCCGCCGGTGCCCACGCTGCACACCAGCACGTCGACGGGGTCGAGCTGCTCCACCAGTTCCCTGGCCAGCTCCGCGTAGCCGCCGGGGTTGTCCGGGTTGTTGTACTGGTCGGGCCAGTAGACGTCGGGGTACTCGCGCAGCACGGCTTGGAGCCGGTCCAATCGTGCCTGCTGCCATCCACCGACCGGGTGTGGCCGGTCGACCACCTCCAACCGGGCGCCGTGCGCGCGCAACAGGGCGCGCATCGACGGCTCCAATTCGCTGTCCACCACCAGGACCACCGGGTGGCCGAAGGCCTGACAGGCGAACGCGAGGCCGAGACCCAGCGTGCCGCTCGTCGACTCCACGACCACCGCGCCGGGGCGCAACTCGCCGCGTTCCCGAGCGGCACGCAGCATGGACACGGCACCGCGGGCTTTCATGCCACCGGCGCTCAGACATTCGAGCTTGGCCCAGAACCCGCCGTGCCGGTGCGGCAGCGGGGTGTCGATGCGGGCGACCGGGCTCCGTCCGAGAAGGTCGAGCAGGTGCCGGTTCTGGCGGGGGACCGTCACGACGGGCGCTCCGTGTGGTGGTGGATCGTGGTGGGGCCGCCGTCGAGCCAGAAGAACGGGTACGGCTCGGCCGACACGGCGCGCACTCCGGTTCCGATGAACCACGGCAGGATCGCGCTGGCCGTCTGCGCGAACAGCGTCACCGGCTTGCCCGCGTCGGCGGCGCGGCGCAGCAGCGGTTCGAACGTGCCGTTGCCGACCGTCATCCCCGAGGCCAGCACGAGATCGCACCCGTCGAGCGCGCTCTCCGCGTCCGTGGCGATCGGCTCGTCCCACTCGGTGTGGCCGCCCTTGAGATCGCACGGCACGTACGTCGCGCCTCGCTCTCGCAGGTGGTGCAGCAGCGAGTTGACCACGCCGACGACCAGCACCCGGTCACCCGGCGCGGGGTCCAGCAGGTCCACGACGGCCTCCGCCCGTGCCATGGACTTGGCCAGGGAACTGCCGGGACCGATGGTGAGCGACTTCGTGGCGGACAGGTGGTGCGGGCGGACGTGCGCCAGGTAGGCGTCCAGCGCGGCGGTGCGGATGGCCGGGTTAGGGTGGCCGAGCAGGTCGAGGACCGACGCCCCGACGCAGGCGTGCACCTCGTCGTCGGCGATGTCCTCCACCGCGCAGGAACCGATCGCCTCCTCCACGCGGAGACTGACCACGGTGTTGCGGTACGACTGCCCGCGGGTGGCGTGCCGGGCGCCCTGTCTGGTGGTGAACCCGACGGACACGGTGCACGTCGCCGGGTCGGAGCCCAGCCCGCCGCCGCGGACGAGCTCGACGAGGTCGGTGAGCGTCACGCGGGCACCTCGGCGTAGTCGACCGACAGACCGCTCACGAGCTGCTCGGCCCGCGCACGTGCGCCGAGGCCGGCCGGATCGGTCACCACGACGTGGCCGAGGTAGCTGTTGTTGCTGGTCGGATCTCCCGCCCGGTGGCCGGGCTGCTTGATCGACCAGTCCACCACGTCGGGCGCGGTGCCGAGCGCCTCGGTGCCGCGGACAGCGGCGACCAGCCCGGAGCGCGGAGGCAGGACGAAGGAGATCGCGGCGCTGCGCACACCGGTGTCCGCCGGGCTCAGATCCGGTCGTTCGCCCACGGCCAGCTGCGCGTACGCGGCGGGCAGGTCGATGCCGGTGACGCGGCGGACCAGTTCGGTGATCTGGTTGCCGGCCGGACGCGGGTTGACCTCGACGAGCTTCGGGCCGTCGGAGGTCAGCTTGACCTCGGTGTGCGCGACACAGCGGTCCAGGCCCAGCGCCTCGATCGCGGCCACGGCGACGGCCTCGGCCTCGGCGGTGGGCAGGTCGGCGGGGAACATGTGCCCGCTCTCCACGAACCACGGGTCGCCCGCGATGCTCTTGTCGGTGACGCCGACGACGTGCGTGGCCCCGTCCACCGTGACGGTCTCCACGCTCACCTCGGGCCCGGTCAGCAGCTCCTCCACCAGCACGGTCCGCACCCTGGGCTGGTTGCGGGCGTTGACCGGGAACGCCTCCATCGCGGCGAACGCCTCGCGCAGCTCCGACTCGTCGGCCACCTTGCGCACGTGCATCCCGGCGCACAGGTCGACCGGCTTGACCACGAGCGGATAACCCAGCTCCGCGGCGGCCTTGGCGAGCGCGGGCCAGTCGTCGGCCAGAGCGAAGCGCGGACCGGGCACACCCGCCTCGCGCAGGGCGGTGCGGGTGAGGTCCTTGCGGCAGGCGCGTTCGACGGCGAGTGGATCGGGGCCGGGCAGGCCGAGGTGCGCGGCGACCCGTGCGACGGTCGGGAGGTAGTAGTCGCAGGAGGAGATCACGCCGTCGAAGCGCAGGACCGCGTGCAGCCGTTCGACGTGGTCGAGCAGCGCGGGCACGTCGTTGGTCTCCGCCGTCAGCACGTTCTTCGCGGCCAGCAACGGGTGTGGGTGCGAGGGGGCCGCGCGCAGGTAGTGGTGCAGATCGCGGGTCAGGAACGTGAAGCGATGCCCTGACTCGTTGACCGCCCTGGGCAGCAACGAGCTCATGGCACCGACCCAGCTCTCGATCATCAACAGGTGACCCACCAGTCCTCCTCCTCGGTCGCGAGCCGTGCGGCCGAACCTGGGGAACATGGTAATCATTATCGATGTCATTTCGACACCGCCCTCCGGGGAAGGTGGGAAGGCGGTGCGCTCGGGCCGGATGGTGCGACCGGCTGGGCTAACGTCGTGACGGCTCGTCGGACGACGGCGACCGCATGCTTCTGGGCACGACGAGCACTGTCCACACAGGATTGAAACGAGGGGTTCATGGCTGAGGACCGGCAGACCGAGATCCGTGGCGCGTTCGACGCCGCGGCAGCCGATTTCACCGCGCTGGGGCGGCATCTGTGGGAGCCGATCGGCGCGGCGGCGGTCGCGATCGCCGATCCGCGGCCGGGGGAGCGCGTTCTCGACGCCTGCTGCGGCGCCGGTGCCTCGGCGATCCCGTCCGCCCGGCTCGTCGGCCACGACGGTCTCGTCGACGCCGTCGACATGTCCGGTCCCATGATCGACCAGCTGCGCCGGCTGTCGGCCGATCTGCCGCAGCTGCGCGCGCACCAGGCGGACGTCACCACGTGGGCCGCCGAGGGCTACGACGTGGTGCAGTCGGCTCTGGGCATCTTCTTCTTCCCGGACATGACGGCGGGAACCGACCACCTGATCAGCCGGGCGCGTCCCGGTGGCCGCGCGGTGTTCACCATCTGGCGCGGTGAGTCCATGGCGGCGGCCGGCCGGCACCTCGGCCGCGCCATCGCCGAGGCCACGAGCACGCCACCGCCCGCGCCCCGTCCGCCGCATCTCGTCGACCAGGTCAACCAGGCAGGCAGCTACGCGGACTGGCTGGCGGAACGCGGCTTGGCCGACGTCGACGTGACCGTCAACGAGATGGCGTTGACGATGACTCCCGAGGTCGCCTGGCTGGTGATCATCGGGTCCGGGTTCCGCGGCGCGCTGGAGAAGGTGCCCGCGGAGAAGTGGGACACCGTGCGTGAGCTCTACCTGGCGTCGCTGCGAGACGACGGCGTGACCGAGCTCGACGCCACCACCCTGATCGGCAGTGGGCGCCGCGCCACGTGACATGGAACTCGTGAACTAGATGCAAATGATTGTCATGAGCTAGCGTCGCCGCTGTTCACGCTCTCATGACGACAGGAAGCTCACATGCACCTCCGCGCGCCGCTGGCCGCCGTCGGACTGTCCGCCGTCTCGGTCCTCCTCGCCGGGTGCTTCGCCACCGGGGCCGGGCAGACGGCCGGTCCGTCCGGAGAGCACCGGATCAAGCTGGCCATGATGCAGCCGCCGCGGTCCGGCCTGTCGCCGTTCAGCGACGACGCGTTCAAGCTGTCCCGCTGGTCCACCGCCGAGACGCTGGTGACGCTGGACGGCAACGGCGACGCCCGTCCGGGGCTCGCCACCGAGTGGCGGCGCACCTCGGACACCGCCTGGGAGTTCACCGTCCGGCCGGGGGTGAGCTTCCACGACGGCACCGTCCTGACGGCCGCGGTCGCCGTGAACACCCTCACCAGGTCGGCGAAGGCGGTGCCGAAGCCGCGCATCCTCGACGGCGTCGCACTGACCGCGGCCGTGCAGGGTGACAAACTCGTCGTCACGACGGGCACGCCGGATCCCTTGCTGCCGCAGCGCTTGTCGTCACCCCAACTGTCCATTCTGGCCGAGAGCGCGTACGCGGCGGACGGCAAGGCCACCCCGGTGGGCACCGGCAGCGGGCCGTTCCGGCTCGTGCGGGTCAACGGCACCACCAGCGCCACCCTCGACCGTTTCGACGGCTACTGGGGTGACAAGGCGAAGGCCGCGGGCATCGACGTGTCGTTCGTGCCGGACGGCACTGCGCGCGCGGCGGCGATCCGCAGCGGCGAGGCGCACATCGCCGAGGCGGTCCCGGTGTCGCAGGCCGCGCTGCTCGACGCGCAGACCATCAGCGAGGTGCCGATGCCGCGCACCAACACGCTGTACCTCAACACCAAGTCCGGACCGTTCGCGGATCCCGCGCTGCGTGCCGCGGTCCGGGAGACGATCGACCGCGGCCAGATCGTCGGCACCGTCTACGAGAACCGCGCCGACGTCGCCAAGGGACTGCTCGGGCCGGCACTGCCGTGGACGGTTCAGGCCAGGAAAGAGCTGACCGACCGCCTCACCGCCGGCCGAGCGAACGGCGCCACTATCACGCTGGCGACCTTCACCGACCGCGCCGAGCTGCCCGAGGTCGCTTCTCTTGTGCAGCAACAGCTCCAAGACGCCGGGTTCAAGGTGAACCAGGTCGTGCGCGAGTACGCCCACATCGAGCAGGACATGCTGGCGGGCAAGTTCGACGCGTTCATCCTCTCCAGGGCGACCGTCCTCGACTCCGGTGACCCCGTCGCCTACCTGAAGTCGGACTTCACCTGCGGCGGTTCGTTCAACATCGCGCGGCTGTGCGACGAGAACGTCGAGCAGGCCGTGCGCAAGGCCGAGGGCGCCGAAGCCGGCGACCAGCGTCGTGCGGCGATCCTCGAAGCCGAGGCGGCCGTGCTGCGGACCGACGCCGCCATCCCGATGCTGCACGAGCGCGTGATCCAGGGCGACGCCACGTCGGTCGCCGGCTCGGTGAAGGACCCGCGGGAACGCGCGCTCATCACCTCCGCCACGCACGTGAAGTGAGGACGGAGTCGTTGCGGGTCCTGGCTTCCCGGTGCGGTGCGCTCGCGCTGATCACCGCCGTGGTGGGACTCCTGCCCTGGCTGTCCGGGCGTGATCCGGCGCTGTCGGTCCTGCGGGCGCTGTCGGCGGAGCAGGAGCCGACACGGGAGGCCCTGGACGCGGTCCGCCGGCAGCTCGGCCTCGACGCCGGTCCCGTCAGCATGCTCACGCGCTGGGTGTCCGGGCTGCTGCGAGGCGACCTCGGCCGGTCGTGGATCAACGGCGCCGAGGTGCTGCCGAGCGTCCTGTCCGGTCTCGGCGTCTCACTCACGCTGATGGGCGCGGCGCTGGTCGTGGTGCTCGTGGTGTCCGCGGCCCTGTGCCTGCCGACCCTGCTGCGAGGCGCCCGTGGCGATGCGGCCGCGACCACCGGAGGTGCGGGCGCCGCACTGGCCGCGCTGCCCGAGTTCCTGCTGGCCGCGGTGCTGCTGGTGACCCTGTCGGTGTGGCTGGGCTGGTTTCCCCCGTACGGCTGGGACGGTCCACTTCACCTCGTGCTGCCTGCTCTCGCCCTCGGCATCCCCGGGGGCGCCGTGCTGGGCACGCTGCTCAACGACGCGATTCCGGCGGTCTTCCAGGAACCGTGGGTGGCGGTGTGGAGGTCGTGGGGGTGCACCCGCTCGGTTCTCGTCCGCGGAGTGCTCCGGCGTGCTTTGCCGCCGTTGCTGCCTCAGGCAGGGCTGGTGGTGGTCGGTCTGACCGGCGGTGCCGTGGCGGTGGAGGTGGTCTTCGCGGTGCCCGGCATCGGGCGCTCGGCGCTGGGGGCGGCCCGAGCGCAGGACGTGCCGATGCTGCAGGGAAGCGTGCTCGCACTGCTTCTGCTGGGCCTGCTGGCCGGAGCGGTCGTCGGTGTGGTCCGGCGACGCATGCTGGGGCCCGCGCTGAGGGATGCAGCGCTGTCGTTGCCCCCGCACACGCGGTGGGTGCCGAACAGACTGCACGTCGCCATTCCCCTGGGGGCCGCCGTGCTGATGGCGGTGGTGATCGGGTGGGGTCTGCTGCGGGATCCTCTGCGGATCGACGCCGCGGCCCGGCTGGCGTCACCGGCCTGGGCACATCCGCTGGGCACGGACGGACTCGGCCGCGACGTCCTGGCACGGGTCGCCCACGGCGCACCGGCGACGATCGGTGTGGCCGTCGCCGTCTGCGCCTGTTCGTACGTGCTCGCCCTGGCCATCGGCTTCCTGCCGAACGTCGCCCGCGGCCTGGCGGAGGCGGCGAACGCGGTACCGCCCGTGATCGCGGGCATCCTCGTGGCCGCGGTGCTGGGCCCCGGCACGTTCGGCGCCTCGCTGGCCGTCGCACTGGTCTCGTGGCCCCCCCTCGCCGCACACGCCGCCGCCCTGGTGGAACAAACTCGCGCGGCCACCTACGTGAAGGCCCATCGTGCGCTGGGCGCGTCACCGTCCCGGATCGAGCTGCGCCACGTGCTCCCGGCCGTCGCCGGACCCGTCGCGCGCAACGCCGTCCTGCGGCTGCCCGGCATCGCGCTGGCGCTGGCCTCACTGGGCTTCCTCGGCCTCGGAGCCCAGCCGCCCGCTCCGGAGTGGGGCCTGATGCTCGCGGAGTCACTGCCTTACATCGAACGCGCGCCGTTGGCGGCACTGAGCCCCGCGGTGATGCTGCTGCTCGTCGCCGTAGTCGCGATGTCGTTGTCCGCTCTGGCTTCCGCCCGAGCACACGATCTCCGGCGCCGTCAACCGGTTGGACGACCCACATCGTCCGGCGCGGGGCGCTGATGGTTCGGGGCCGCCTCAGCCGGACCAGCGGCTCGAACAGAAGGACAAGTCCTTTGTGGAAGTCCAGAACGGCCGTACTCGCTCTCGGCGTCACGGCCGCGGTCGTCGGGGGCGTCCCAGCCGCCCAGGCCGCGGCCACCTGGCAGGCCTTCGACAAGAACTGCGCGACCGTCATCGGCCTCGGCGGCGCGATCGCCGGTTCGGTCTGCGCGCAGGGGCAGAAGCGCGTCACCGACACCGGTTCGATCAGCGGTCACCGCGCCAGGGTCATCGTCACCCCCGCCGAGGGCCACTCGTTGCAGCCGACCACCTACACCTGGAGCTCGGACGGCACGAACCAGATCTGCCCGGGCGGCTGCGCTCCGCAGACCTCCGAGTGGACCTCGGTGTGGATTCCGGTCCAGGCCACCGCCGGCAAGCTCTGCGTCCACCGCCATGAACGCGCCTACCGGGACCACTACCAGGAGCGTGCCAAGCTGACGGTCACGCCGTCCGCCGGCAACGGGGTGGAGCCGCGGTGGGTGCGGGTCGGCATCGTCTCGGACGGCACCGACGACCACAAGACCCGCGACCTCTGCGACCCGTCCTGCACCCGGCGCACCGCCCCCTGGTCCGCCACCGTGATCCAGGCCGCCGGCAACCTCGGCAGCGACTACCAGCGCTACGCGTCCGCCCAGGTCGCCCTGCCCTCCGGAGAGGTCAGAGTGATCAAGGCATCGCTGTCGGACTGACCTCGTCACGGTTGCGGCGTCAGTCCGGCGGGCCGGTCCACCGCGGCACTCCCGGCAGGTCGAGGCCGAACTGGTCGAGCACCCGCGCGACGATGTGCGTGATGATCTCGTCGATCGAGGCCGGGCGGGTGTAGAACGCGGGCACGGGCGGCGCGATCACGGCGCCCATCCTGGTCAGCGCCAGCATGTTCTCGAGGTGGATCTCCGAGAGCGGCAGCTCGCGGGGCACCAGCACGAGCTTGCGCCGTTCCTTCAGGGTCACGTCGGCGGCGCGCGGGATCAGCCCGTCGCCGTAGCCGGTGCGCACCGCCGCGAGCGTCTTCATGCTGCACGGCACGACGATCATGCCGTCGGTGCGGAACGAACCGCTCGCGATCGCCGCGGACGCGTCGCCGGGACCGTACGAGACCGAGGCGAGCGCACGGACGTCGGCGGCCGTGAAGTCGGTTTCCATCTCCAGCGTCGCGCGGCCCCAGCGGCTGAGCACCAGGTGGCTCTCGACCTCCAGTTCCCGCAACGCTTCCAGCAACCGCACCCCGATGATCGTGCCGGTCGCGCCGGTGATCCCGACGACGAGTCTCAACGGAAGCTCCGGCAGGTCGTGGCGGACAGCTCGAACGGCGTGGTGGCGTCGATGAACGTGCGGGTCGTGCCACCGCGTCCGCCGCGCCAGTCCGCCGCCTGCGACGGATCCATCGGCAACGCGCGGAAGCCGTCGAACGTCGTGCGGTCCGTGCCGAGGTTCGAGCGGGTCGTCACGGCCCACCACAGGTCCTCGGGGTTGCGCAGGTCCACGTCGGGGTCGGTGAACACGACCAGCTTGACGAACCGGTGCTGCCCGAAGATCCGCCGGGCGATGTGCGCGAGCCGTTCGTCCGAAGTGGACGACGTCTTGCGGATCGCGACGGCGAGCGTGAGCATGCCGCCGCCCGCCGGGGTGAAGTGCAGGTCGTCGATCAGCCGCCAGTCGTCGTCGGTGCCCGACAGCGCGACCGACAGCGCGCCGGCGAGACCGAGGATCACCGACTGCTCGCGGCCGGGCCCGATCACCGCCTGGTAGGCCGGGGCGCGCCGGGTGGTCACGGCGGTCACGGTGATCACCGGCAGACCGGCCCGCGACTCGCCGTCGTAGCCGAGGAACTCGGGCAACGACACCGGTGGCGGCTCGTCGGCGAGCGTGCCGTCGAGGTAGCCCTCCAGCACGATCTCCGAGTCCGCGAGCACCCGCACCGGCTGGGTGACGCCGTCGGCGACCCTGATCGGGGCACCGGCCAGCGCGCCCGCCATCTCCAGCTTGGTCGCACCGGCCGGAAGCACGGCACTCGACAACGCCGAGGCCACCAGCGCGGCCGGGGGAACACCGATGTTGATCGACACCGGCAGCCGTTCCGACTGCTGGTACAACGCCAGGAGCTGACGGCCGGGCACCATCCAGATGGCGAGCCGGGAGTCGTCGAGCACGAGCATCCGGTGCACGGACAGCGCTTCGCCCGCGTGCACCAGGCCCATCGTCAGGAACGGTCCGGCGTCGCGCGGCGTGGCGCGCAGCACCGGCAGGTTCGCCAGCGCCGAGACCTTCTGCTGACACGGGACCGAGGTCACGTGTTCGGGTGCGACCCTGCCGGAAGTCAGTTTGGCCACCGCGTCCACTGTGGACCGTTCGGGCAGACCGGGCAGCCACGAACGCACCCGGTCCTCGTTGCCGTACATGCCCAGCAGCACCGGGATGCGGTGGCCGGTGGCGGTGTAGCGCACGGTGGGTTCGGCGCGGCTCAGCGAGGTCGCGGGCACACCCGCGTACCGGGCCGCGAAGTCGGCGGCGATCCGGTCCGCCGGAAGCGCGACGTCGTGGGTGAGCACGGACTCACCCACCGCGTCGCGCAGCGAGAGCGCCTTCATGCCGCCGCCCTGGCGTGCGAGAACCGGTCGAACCAGGCGCGCGGACTGCTCGCCCGCAGCAGCCCGGTCCCGACCAGCAGAGCGGCGAACCCCGCGTCGACCAGCCGGGCGCCGGTCTCGGGCGTGTCGATGCCGCTAGCGCTGACCGCGCAGGGCGTGCCGGAAGCGAGCACCGCGGGCAGCAGGCCGAGCCCCCGGTCGAGGTCGGCTGAGCCGCGTTCGCGGTCCTTGATGTCCTTGTTGTTCACCGCGATCACGCACTCCGAGGCGTCGGCCGGGAGCTCGCCGGCGCCGGTCACCTCGACGAACGGGGTCAGGCCGAGTGCCAGCGCCCGGTCGACCACCCTGGGGAGCGTGGTCGCCGGGAGCAGCGCCGCGGTGAGCAGGACAGCGGACGCGCCCAGCTTCCTGGCCTGGTGCAGCTGCGCCTGCGAGGTGATGAAGTCCTTCTGCAGCAACGGCACGTCGATGAGCGACGCCACCTCGCGCAGCAACTCGGCGTTGCCGCCGAACCACCGGCCGGTCACCACCGACACGCACGCCGCGCCCGCCTCGCGGTAGGCGCTGACGACCTCGGCCACCGAACGTCCGCCGAGCAGGTCCGTGCCGGCCGCGTCCCGCAGCTTCACCTCCGCGATCACCGGCACCCGTGCTCCGGTGATCGCGTCCACAAATGCGCTCATGTGTCCTGTCCTGTGCTCACGCGGCCACTCGTTCCGTCCAGTTGCGCCGCAGCGCGGACACCTTCGCCGCGTCGAACGCCCCGAGGGCGTCACGGGCACCGGTGTCCACGTCCACCCCGCGGAACAGCGGATGGGCGGCGACCGCGGCGAACGCATCCGCGTTGGCCGCGGTGATCCCGCCGGCCAGCAGGAACGGCACGCTCACCGCGTCCACCAGGTCCAGCACCGTCGCGGGCGGGAGCGACCGGGCGGTGCTGCCGATCCGCCCGTCCGCACCGACCGCGTCGACGAGGAACGAGTCGACCCCGGCCCGTTCGTACGCCCGGATCAACGGCCGCTCCGGGCAGGACGACCCGCTCACGTGCAGCACCTTGATCACGTGCACGTCGAGCTGCTTCAACGCCCGCACGGTGCCCGGCGGCTGGTAGCCGTGCAGCTGCACGACCCGGATGCCGGACACCGCCAGCACGTCCCGCACGTCCGCGGCCAGCGTCACCAGCACCGGCGTGATCAGGTGCGCCGCCGCGGCGAGCGACGTGAGCCTGCCGAGGGTGAGGTCGGCGTGGCCACCGGGAACCCCGTGCCACAGTCCCACCAGGTCGGCACCCGCCGCGGCGAGCAACCCGAGGTCCGCCGTGCTGGTCGCACCGCAGACCTTCAGCTCAGGCATCGGCCAGCGCGGGCACGGTGGGCAGCGCGGCGAGGGCCGCGTCGAGCCCTGCCTGCGAGTACGCCTCGTCCCGCAGCGCGCCGGTCAGGTGCGCCTCGTAGGCGGACAGGTCGAAGTGGCCGTGTCCCGACAGCCCGAACAGGATCGCCTCGGAACGACCCTCCTCCTTGCAGCGCAACGCCTCCGAGATCGCGACCGAGATCGCGTGCGTCGACTCCGGCGCGGGCACGATGCCCTCGGTCCGCGCGAACTGGATGCCCGCGGCGAAGCACTTCGTCTGCTCGACCGCGACGGCCTCCAGCAGGTCCGCCTCCAGCGCCGCGCTCACCAGCGGCGCCATGCCGTGGTAGCGCAGGCCTCCCGCGTGGAACGACGGCGGCACGAACGTGTGGCCCAGCGTGTGCATCTGCAGCAACGGGGTCAGGCCCGCGGTGTCACCGAAGTCGTAGGCGAGCTTGCCGCGGGTCAGCGTCGGGCACGCCGCGGGCTCGGCCGCCACCACGCGCACAGGCTGGCCGCCCCGCAGCCGCTCACCGATGAACGGGAAGGTGAGGCCGCCGAGGTTGCTGCCGCCGCCCGCGCAGCCGATCACCACGTCGGGGTAGTCGTCAGCCAGCTTGAACTGCGCCAGCGCCTCCTGGCCGATCACGCTCTGGTGCAGCAGCACGTGGTTGAGCACGCTGCCGCCCGCGTAGTTGGTCTCGGGGTCGTTCATGGCGACCTCGAGCGCCTCGGACGTGGCGATGCCGAGGCTGCCCGCGCAGTCCGGGTCGTCGGCGAGGATCTTCCGGCCGGCCTCGGTCTCGGTGCTCGGCGACGCCACGCACCGCGCGCCGTAGGTCTCCATCAGCAGCCGGCGGTAGGGCTTCTGGTGGAAGCTGACCTTGACCATGTAGACCTGCACCTGCAGGTCGAAGAGCGCGCCCGCCAGCGACAGCGACGAGCCCCACTGACCGGCGCCGGTCTCGGTGGCGAGCTTGCGGATGCCCGCCTCGTGGTTGTAGAACGCCTGCGCGATCGCGGTGTTCGGCTTGTGGCTGCCCGCAGGACTGCCGCCCTCGTACTTGTAGTAGATCCGCGCGGGCGTGTCCAAAGCGCGCTCCAGCCGGCGAGCGCGGAACAACGGCGCCGGCCGCCACTGCGCGTAGATCTGCCGCACCGGCTCGGGGATCTCGATCTCCCGCTCGCGGCTCAGCTCCTGCTCGGCCACCGTCGCCGGCATGATCGGGGTGAGGTCGTCGACGGTGATCGGCGCCCCGGTTCCCGGATGCAGCAACGGCGGCAGGCCGGGCAGGTCGGCGGCCAGGTTGTACCAGGTGGTCGGGATGTCCTTCTCGTCGAGCAGGTACTTGATCTGGTCGGTCATCTCACGTCTCCAGTGTGTGCGTCGGCGAGCAGGGATCCCGCGGCGAACCGGTCGTCGGCGTCGAACAGCCGCGGGTGTGCGGTGCGCAGGCCGTCCAGCACGAGGTCGTGGGGCAGGTCGTCGAACTCGCCGTGCACGTGCAGGAACTCCATGTGCTCACGGCCACGCGAGTCGAACGGGTGGTAGAGGCTGTCGGCCGTGCCGTCGAAGTCCAGCGGCGTGATGCCGTAGAGACGGCACAGCATCTTGTTGAACACAGGGGTGGCGCGCACCCACTTCTGTCCGTTGTGGACGGATGTGAGGCAGTGGAACCGGAACACGTCGCCGCCGACGAGCTCCCGCAGCCGTGGCGAGGCCAGGTGGTTGCGGACGTCGGTGAGCACGAGCCGGGCCGGTACGCCGATCGACCGCAGCGCGGCGGCGTACACGATCGACTTGTGGATGCACATGCCCGATCCGCCCCGCAGCACCGCGCTCGCGCGCAGGCCCTCGCGGGACAGGTCGGCGCCGTACACCTCGTACCTGATCTTGTCCCGGACCGCGTAGTAGAGGGCGACGGCCTGCGCCATCGGTGAATTGGCAGTCGACTCAGGAATGGCGGACACCGTGCGCGCCACGAAGGCCCGCACCTCGTCCGAGTCGTGATCGATGAACTCCACGGTGTTCCTACTTCAGGCCGAGCATCGCGGCGATGCGGTTGCGTTGGATCTCGGAGGTGCCCGAGTAGATCGTTCCGGCGACGGCGTTGCGGAGGTCCTTCTCCAGGCCGTACTCCGCCATGTAGCCGTTGCCGCCGAAGATCTGCACCGCGGCCATGGCGGACGCGACGTTCTGCTCGCTCGCGATGAGCTTCGTGATCGCCATGTCGGTCGTGACGCTCTCGCCGCGAGTGACCTTGACCGCCGTGTCGTACAACCACTTCCTGGTCGTCTCGACGCCGATCTTCATGTCCGCGACGCGATGCGAGACGGCCTGGTAGGAACCGATCGGCGAGCCGAAGGCGGTGCGTTCACCCGCGTAACCGACGCACCGTTGCAGCCGGTGTTCCATCTCACCGAGGTTGATCACGAACGAGCAGAGGATCTCCCACTTCATCACGAAGTCGAGCACCAGGAAGCCGCCGCCGGCGCGACCGACCACGTTGGTCGCGGGAATCCGGCACTCGTCGAAGTACAGCTCGGCCAGTGGCGCCGTCCGCAGCCCCATCTTGGGGATCGGGTTGCCGACGGCGAACCCCGGCGTGCCGCGTTCGACGAGGAACGCGGTCGTGCCGAGCGGTCCGCCGTCGGGGTGCGTGCGGGCGTACACCACGAAGAGGTCGGCCACAGGCCCGTTGCTGACGAAGGTCTTGCTGCCCGTCAGCACGAAGTCGTCGCCGTCGCGGACGGCCCGGGTGCTCATGGCGAGAGCGTCCGAGCCGCCGCCGGGTTCGGTGATCGCGTGGGCGCCGATCCTCGTCCCGTCGCAGACCGCGGGCAGGTAGCGGTCCTTGAGCAACGCGGAACCGAAGCGCTGCAACGGGATGCCGGTGCTGACCATGTGCGTGGAGATGGCGAAGTTGAGTCCGCCGTCCCGGCAGCCGTGCCCGAGTGCCTCCAGCAGGTACATGGTGGTGAGCAGGTCCTGCCCGAGCCCACCCCACTGCTCGCCGAAGGGCAGCCGCAGAATGCCGCATTCCCGCACGAGGTCCCACTTCTCGTGCGAGAAGCCGCCTTCGGCGTCCCGCTCGACGTGGTTCTCGCTGAGCCTCGCGGACCACGCCGCGAGGCCGGCCCGCAGCGCGAGCTGGTCGGAGTTCCAGTTGATCACGAACCCGCTCCGGTCAGTAGTGGGAGAACTCGGCGGAATCGAGGCTGTGCCGCTCGTTCCCGCGCAACGCGGGGGAGAAGACGCACACCAGCCTGAGATCCGTGTCCGGTGCGGCGACGAGGAAGTGCGGGTCGTTGTGGTCGAGCGCGTAGAGCGTGCCCGGCTCGATCGGATGCGCGACCCCGTCGAGGTCGATGACCTCGCCCCGTCCCTCGATGCAGTAGCAGGCTTCCAGGTGGTTGCGGTACTCCAGACGGGACTTCGTGCCGGCGCGGACGATCGTGTCCGTCACGGTGTAGCCCATGTTGTCGGAGTTCAGCAGGAACCGCCTGCTCAGCCCGTTGCCCCAATCCACCGACGGGACGTCGTCGATCTTTCGGATGATCATTTCCACTCCTTGTCTTCAGTGCTTCCGCTGGTGGTGGGCACAAGGGGAAGTGCGAGTGAGCGGACGAAGCCCGCGAGGTTCTCGACGGGATCGCCCGTCTCGACCTGTTCGACGGTCGCGCTGCCGATCACGACGGCGTCGGCACCCGCGGTGTGCAGGGCGACGACGTCGGCACGCGTGCGGGCGCCGAACCCGACCGCGATCGGCGCGGACGTCTCGGTCCGCAGCCGGCTGATCGGATCGGCGAGCGCGGCGAAACCGCCGGGCGGGCGTGCGCCGCTGCGGCCGTAGTGCGCGACCAGGTAGAGATAGGCCGACGCGTGCGCTGCGGAGTGCCGCCGCGTGTCGTCGGGGGAGTTCGGGTAGCACGTGGTGACCAGCGGCAGTCCGCGGTGGGCCGCGGCCGTGTAATAGTCCTCGCGCAGCCGGGGCGGGAGGCCGTGCAACAACAGGGCGTCCGCCGCCGAGTCCGCGATCCTGGCGACGAAGTCGGCGATGGGCGCGGGCTTGACGGTGTGGCTCCAGTCCGCCAGCAACGCGATCTTGGTGTGTCGCAGGCCGGGCACCACGCCGGAGAGGAAGTCGAGCACCGCGGGCAGGTCCACGCCCCTGGCGAGGGCGCGATCCGCGGAGCGGCGCACCGTCGGGCCGTCGGTGAACGAGTTCGGGAACGGCACCGCGAGCTCCAGGCAGTCCACCCGGTGCTCGTCGAGCATCGTGACGACGTCGCGCAGCGCGGGCAGCGGCGGATCGCCCGCGTTGAGGAACAGCGCCAGACCCGGTGCGCGGCCGAAGAACCCGGAAGTGAGCTCAGCCATGAGCCACCACTCGTCGCATTCGTTCGGCCAACGCCCGCGGGGCGCCGTCGGCGACGGCGGCGCGGGCCGTCCGGAACCCGGCCGGGAGATCGGGTGCGTGTCCCGCGGCCACGGCGAGCGCGGCGGCGTTCAGGCACACCGTGTCCACCGCGGCCGCCGGGCCCCGGCCGGCCAGCAGGTCCAGGAAGTGCTCGACGACGTCGTCCTCCGCCGGTGCGGCCAGCTGGGCCAGGTCGCCGTCGCCGACCGGCTGGACCTGGAGGTCCAGGGCCCCGTGCACCGAGTTCGCCGTGAAGCTGATCAGCTCGTCGGCGCCGAGGTCGTTGGCGCACAACCAGATCCGCTTCTCGGGTCGTGCCGCCGCCAGTGCCCGCAGCGCCGGCAGGTGCGTCGCGTCGGACACGCCGGTGAGCTGGGCGGACACCGGGAGGTCGGCCAGGAACGGCCCGACCGTGTTGATCCAGCGCCCGATCGTGCGCAGGTCGAGCGGCAGCACGGTGCGCGCGAGCCTGGTCAGTTCGGTGGGGTAGACGAAGTAGCCGGCGAACGCGATGCCGAACCGGTCCAGCAGGTGGCCGGTCTCCTCGTAGGACCGGGTGAGGCCGATGCCGAGCCGGTCCAGGAGGTCGATGGACCCGACCCCGCCGGAACTGGCGCGGGAGCCGGTCTTCACCACCCGCACGCCCATCGCGGTGGCGACGAACGCGGCGGCGGTCGAGATGTTCGCGGTGCGGGGCCCGCCGCCGGTGCCGACGATGTTCACCCCGGCGGGAAACACGTGGCCGTGCGCCGGTCTGCGTTCGTGCAGCGATCCGACGACCGTGGTGACGGCGGCGGGGTCCGGCATGGTGGTGGACATCGCGGCGAGCACCGCGGCCGCCTCCGCGCGGTCGACCCGCCGTTCGTGCAGCCGGTCCCAGAACGACCGGCACATCGGGAGCTCGACGGGGCGGCGGCGGTTGACCAGCGCGTCGA
This sequence comes from Lentzea sp. NPDC051208, assembly GCF_040682435.1. Classification (NCBI taxonomy): domain Bacteria; kingdom Bacillati; phylum Actinomycetota; class Actinomycetes; order Pseudonocardiales; family Pseudonocardiaceae; genus Lentzea; species Lentzea sp. NPDC051208. Next base: position 122,464 of record NZ_JBFBAW010000010.1, read on the forward strand.
GCAGGTCGTGGGTCATCTGTCCGCTGCCCGCTGTGCTCCGGCCGGCTGCTTCACCTGGTTGACGAACGCGTTGATCGCGGCGATCGTGCGGAAGCTGTCGGGCTCGAGGTCGATGTCGTCCACCGCGAGCTCGAAGCGGTCCTCCAGCCAGGCGATGACCTTCAGCAGGCCGAGGCTGTCGATGACACCACCGGCGAGCAGGTCGTAGTCGGCCGCGAGGTCCTCTGCCGAGATGTCGGGCACGAACTCCTCGACGATGAACTTCGTGATCTCTCGGGTGTGGTCCATGTCCTTGTTCCCCTTGGTGTTCCTGCGGACGAGCAGTTGCCGGTCCGGCTTGCCCGTCGACGTCCTCGGCAACGGTTCGGCGGTGATGCGGATGGTGGACGGGATGGAGGTGGCTGCCAGCCGTTCGGCGCAGAACTGGCGCAGCACCAGGGTGTTCAGCCCGGACGACGGTGCCCGGCGCAGTTCGGCGTGCAGCAGGTGCCCGGCGAGCGGGTCCGGCACGGCGACCACCGCGGCCTCGGTGATCTCGGGGTGCTCCTGGAGCACCCGTTCGACCTCCTGGACGTTGGTGCGCACTCCCCGGATCTTCACCTGGAAGTCGTTGCGGCCCAGCAGGGTCAGCGCGCCGTCGGCGCCGGCCCGGACGAGGTCGCCGGTCCGGTAGAAGCCGTCGGCGGTGAACCGGTCCGCGTCGAGCGCGGAATCGAGGTAGCCGGTGGTCTGGAAGGGGGTCCGCACCTCCAGCTCGCCGGTGCCCTGCCCGTGCAGCGGCCCGTCCTCGGTGACGACCCTGATCTCCACGCCCGGCAGCGGTGTGCCGAGCGGGATCTGACCGGTGGGCAGCCGGGCCGGGTCGAGCTCGTGCACGAGGCTGTCGTTGGTCTCGGTGCAGCCGTAGAGGTTGTGGATGCGGGCGTTCGGGAACAGCGCGGGCAACCGGGCCAGGGTGCGCGCCGCGATCGTGTCGCCGGTGATGATCACCTGGCGGACGTGCGGCTGCGGCGGTCCGCCGGCCAGCAGCTCGAACAGCATCGGCACGGCCTGCACGACCTGGACCTCGTTGTCCCGCAGGAGATCGGCGAGATGTGCCGCGTCGGTGCCGCGGGCGGGGTCGACCAGCACGACCGTGCCGCCGTGCTTGAGGGTCGCCCAGATGTCGAGCAGGCAGAGGTCGAAGTTCAGCGGGCTGTAGTTCAGCACCACTCCGGTGAGCCCGAAGTGCGCCGCCGCCCAGTCGGTGAACCGGTCCACCGCGCCCTCGGTGAGCGGCACGACCTTGGGCCTGCCGGTCGAGCCGGACGTGGTCAGCATGAACGTCACGCGGTCCGGGTCGGGCCTGAACGTGTTGACGCCTCCCTGACCCTGCCACTGAGCGTCCACTTCGGACAGAACCGTCGTGCAGCCGCTCGCGGTGAACAGCTCGGCGAGAGTCTGTTCGGCGAGGGTCGCCGAGGGAAGCAGGAACCGTCGCTGCGCCAGCAGGCAGCCGAGCACGAGTGCGACCGACTCCGGGCTCTTCGGCGCCCGCAGGCCGAGCGGTGTGCCGTCGTCCGGCAGGCACGCGATCCTGGCCTGGGCCCGGCGGGCGCCGAGGTACAGCTCGCGGTAACTGACGGTGCGGTCGCGCCAGACGAGTGCCGGTGCGTCCGGCTGCTCGTGCGCGATGTTCACGAAATTGTCTGCCATCGACTGCAAGAAAATTACACCCCTGGTTTTTCGGGCAGCCTGGCCAGGCCCGTCCCCGGTGATTGGGAATGTGGCTGCCGTGCCGACGCAATCCAATTTTCAACTACTGGTCGTTCGCGACCGAGTCCCCCCTCGGGCTGCGGCGACACTGTTCAAGTGTTAGCACGTCGAAGCTGGATACAAAAGAATTGTCCCGAAGTTCTTAGCGGGCGGGCGGTCTGGCCGAGCAGCGCCTCCCTGCGCTCTGCGGCCCGAGCAACCTTATGTTGGTCCATGTTGCGGGGGCAATATGGACATTGGTGGCGATCCACTGCTCTTTTCGGCCGAGCTTGGACTGGGATCGTGCCAAGAAATGGATTGCTTTTAATGGTGCATGCAAATGGGGAAACTGCCGGTTCATGGATGGTGATCGGGCGACTACGGAGTGCTTTTGGTGTCGTTTACAAACCGTAGTCGAGTGACTACACGGAAGGACCGAGTGTGCTGTTTTCCGGACCGTGACGGCGTAGTTCGAGCCATGCCCGCTGGAGTCGGCGAACGAGTACGGTCAACGTCTCCTCGGGGAAGGTGAAGGGCAGTCTCAGGAAGTTGTCGTGGCCGCCGGTGGGGTCGGCCGCCGCGCCGGGCACGACCTCGACACCGTGACGGAGAGCGATCTGGGCGAAGACCCGCGCATCGGTGTCCGGCAGCTCGACCCACAGCGCGGACCCGCCGTCGGGTACCCGCCAGCTCCACTCGGGCAGCGCCTCCGTGAGCAGCTCGCACAGCTGGTCCAGGCGGGCCTGCAGCACCCGCGCGCGGCCGGCCGCGATGGTGTCGAGCCGCGGCAGGATCCTGGCGGCGAGGGCCTGGTCCAGCACGGGACTCGCGAGGTCGGCGAGCACCTTGTAGCGCGCGAGCCGTTCGATGATCCCGCCGGGAGCGCGCAGCCAGCCCATCCGCAGCCCGCCCCACACCGCCTTGGCGAGTGAGCCGACCGTGATGACCTCGGCGCCGTCCGGTGCGTAGCCCGCGATCGGCGGCAGCGGACCGGAGCCCTCGCCGGCCGAGGTGGCGTCGAACGACGTGTACGCGTTGTCCTCCAGCACCGGCACCTCGAACCGGGCGGCGATCTCGGCGACGCGCCGGCGGCGGGACGCGGACATCAGGGTGCCGGTCGGGTTGTGGTAGGTCGGCATCACGTAGAGCAGTGCCGACTGGTGCTCGGCGAACGCCCGCGTGAGGCCGTCGGCGGAGATGCCCTCGTCGTCCAGCGGCACCGAGATCATCTTGGCACCGGCCGCGCGGAAGACGTCCAGGCAACCGGGCCAGCTCGGCGCCTCCACGACCACCGTCGAGCCCGGCCGCAGGTACATCTGCGCCACGAGGCCGAGCGCCTGCTGCGCGCCGGTGGTCACCAGAACCTGGTCGGGGACCGTTGGCACACATAGGTTCCGGTAATAGGCAGCAATCGCGTTGCGGAACGGCGGGAACCCGCGCGGGTGGTAGCCGACGTCGCCGAGCAGGCTGGTCATGTCCTCGTCGACCAGCTCCCGCAGCGCGTCCGCGAGCTCGGGCGCGGCGGGTTCGACGGCGAACGCCAGCGAGATCACCTCGCCCGGTCCGTCCACGAGCCGCTGGAAGATCGACGTCGCCCGGCCGCCGGGTACCCGGCCGTCCGCACCGGCCCGGCGCTTCGCCGGCTCGGTCGTCACCCTGGTGCCGCTGCCCCGTTTGCTGCTGACCATGCCGCTGTCGCGCAGCTCGTCGTACGCCGCGACCACGGTCGCCCGGCTGACCTGGAGCATCCGGGCCAGATCCCGTTCCGACGGCAGTCTTTCGCCGTGCGGCACGTCGCCGGCGCGCATGGCCCGGGCCATTGCGCCGGAGAGCTTGCGGTAGAGCGGGCCGCGGGCCGACGCCCAGTCGCCGAGCACCTCGACGAGCTCGGCCGGGTCCTGGAAACGGTCCATTTGACGCTCCATTGGCACTGGTGGACTGGAAACGGTCCGGGCCAAGCTAGCTCATCACACCGGCGCTGCGGGGGCTCTTCGCCGGTCTCGGGTTTCAACGGGGTGGGGGTTCATGATCGTGGGCGCGAAGCGTGACCTTGTTGCGCTGCTTGACTTGAGCGAACTGTCCACTCCGGACTCCACGGCCGTGGTGTTCGAGGGCGCCGGGGTCACCTACGGCGCGCTGCACGCGGCGGCCAACCGATTGGCCCGGTTCCTGCTCGAGCAGGGCGCGGGTCCGGACCAGGTCGTCGCGGTGGCGCTGCCCCGTTCGGTCGAACTCGTGGTCGCGCTGCTGGCCGTGGTGAAGACGGGAGCGGCGTACCTGCCGGTGGACCCCGAGTACCCCGCCGACCGGATCGCCTTCATGGTCGAGGACGCGCGGCCGGTGCAGGTGCTGACGCACAGCACCGTGCCGGTGAGCGGACTCGCGCTCGACGACTCCGCCACGTCCGCGATGCTGTCCGGCTACTCGCCGGCGCCGGTCATCGACGCCGACCGGGTCCGGCCGATCGACCCGCGGGACCCCGCGTACGTGATCTACACGTCCGGTTCGACGGGACGGCCCAAGGGCGTGGTGGTGCCACACCACGCGATCGTTAACCGGTTGCTGTGGTCGCAGGCCCACTACGGGCTGGACGCGAGTGAGCGGGTATTGCAGAAGACGCCGTCGAGCTTCGACGTGTCGGTGCCGGAGTTCTTCGGGCCGTTGATCGTCGGCGCGACGCTCGTGCTCGCTCGTCCCGGTGGCCACCGGGATCCGGCCTACCTCGCGGCGTTGATCCAGGAGCAGGGCGTCACCGAGGTCAACTTCGTGCCGTCGATGCTGCGGGCGTTCCTGGAGGAGCCCACCGCTGCCGGGTGCACGGGCCTGCGCCGGGTGCTGGCGGCCGGTGAAGCGCTGACCGGTGACCTGGTCGAGCAGTTCCAGTCCACTTTGGACGTGCCGCTGCACAACCTGTACGGGCCGACCGAGGCAGCCGTCGAGGTGAGCTACTTCGAGGTGCCACCGGGTTTCGCCGACGGCGCCGTGCCGATCGGCCACGCGGTGTGGAACACGCGGCTGCGCGTGCTGGACGCCGACCTGAACCCGGCGGAGACCGGCGAGCTCTACCTCGCGGGCGACCAGCTGGCCCGCGGTTACCTGAACCGGCCGGGGCTGACCGCCGAGCGGTTCGTCGCCGACCCGCACGGCGCGCCGGGTGCCCGCCTGTACCGCACCGGCGACCTGGCCAGGGTGCGCGAGGACGGCGCCGTGGTCTACCTCGGCCGCACCGACACGCAGGTCAAGGTGCGCGGCTTCCGGATCGAGCTCGGTGAGGTCGAGACGAGCCTGGAACGCCACCCCGCGGTGCGGCAGGCCGCCGTGCTGGTCCGCGACGAACGCCTGGTCGGCTACCTCGTCGGTGACGTGGACCTGGACGAGCTGCGGGCGCACCTCGCGGTGACGCTGCCCGAGTACATGGTGCCGGCGTTGTTCGTGACGCTGGACGAGTTCCCGTTGTCCCCGGCCGGGAAGCTGGACCGGGCCGCGTTGCCGGAACCGGACCTCGGCGTGCTGGTCACCGGCTCCGCGGCGAGCACGCCGGCCGAGGAAGCGCTGCTCGTGCCGTTCGCCGCGATCCTCGGTCTGCCGGCGGTCGGCACCGAGGACGACTTCTTCGCACTGGGCGGCGACAGCATCGGCGCGATCCGGCTGGTCAGCCGGGCTCGGCGGTCCGGGTTCCGGCTCACTCCCGAGCTGGTCTTCACGCACCGCACGGTACGGGCGCTCGCGACGGTCGCCACCCCGGTGGTCGAGCAGACCCTGCCGGACGCCGGGGTCTCGCTGGCGCCGCTGGCCGAGGGCCTGCTGTTCCACGCGCTGCACGACGACGTCGACGTGTACGTCTCGCAGCTCACCGTCGAGATCGACGGCACGATCGACGCCGACCGCCTGCGCGAGTCCGCCCGCTGGCTGGTGCGACGGCATCCGAACCTGCGCTGGGGGTTCCGGCACGACGGCCGGTTCGCACCGGCCGAGGTGGACGTGCCGTGGCGGGTGGCCGAGGGCGACCTCGACGAGCTGCGGGCCGAGGAACGGCGCCCGTTCGACATGGCCGCCCCGCCCTTGCTGCGGTTCCTGTTGCACGGCACCAAGCTCGTCCTCACCTGCCACCACATCCTGCTCGACGGCTGGTCCACACCGGTGCTGCTGGACGAGCTGCTCGCGCACTACGCGGGCGAGGAACTCACCGACCCGCCGCCGTACCAGGACTACCTGAACTGGCTCGGCGCCCAGGACCGCGCCGCGGCGGAACGGGTCTGGCTCGACGTGCTCGACGGTGTCGACGAGCCGACGCTGGTCGGTGGCACCGAGGTGCGCGGCGAACGCGTCGTCGAACTGTCCGAGGACCTCACCGCCCTGCTGACCCGGCGCGCGCTCGACGGCGGCTACACGCTGAACACCGTGGTGCAGGCGGCCTGGGCACTCGTGCTCAGCGGGATCACCGGTCGCCACGACGTCGTGTTCGGCACCACCGTGTCCGGACGCCCGGCCGATCTGCCCGGCGTCGAGACGATGGTCGGCCTGTTCATCAACACCATTCCGGTGCGCGCCACCCTCCGGCCCGGCATGACCGTCGCCGAGCTGTGCGCGGACCTGCACCGGCAGCAGCTGAGAACGAGCGAGAACGCCATCCTCGGGCTGGCCGACCTGCACCGGCTCACCGGCACCACGGAACTCTTCGACACGCTCACCGTCTTCGAGAACTACCCGGACGACGTGCGGCCGCACGGCGACCTCACGATCGTCGGCACCGAGATGCGCTATCCCGTGCACTACCCGCTCGGCCTGATCGCGGTGCCGGGGGAGCGGCTCACGTTGCGGATCAGCCACCGCACGCCGCTGGCAGGACAGGTGGAGGACCGGCTGCTGCGGGTCCTGGCCGCGTTCGCCGACCCGGACCAGCCGATCCACCACGTCGACCAGCTCGACCCGGCCGACCGCGACCGCGTGCTGACGCGGTGGAACGACACCGCGGCCGAGGTTCCCGCCGCCACGCTGACGCAGTTGCTGGCCGAGCAGGTGGAACGCACACCCGGCGCGACCGCCGTCGTGTTCGAAGGCACCTCGCTGACCTACGCGGAACTGGACGCGTGGGCCAATCGGCTCGCGCACCACCTGCTGGCGCACGGCGCCGGCCCCGAGCGGTTCGTCGCCGTGCTGCTGCCCCGCTCGCTGGAGCTGGTGGTCGCGCTGGTCGCGGTGCTCAAGGCCGGGGCGGCCTACCTGCCGATCGACCACGACCACCCGCGCGACCGGATCGACCACATGCTCACCGATGCCGGTGCGGTGCTCGCGTTGCATGAGCTTCCGGACGTGTCCGGTCACCCGGCGCACGCACCCGCGCTCACCGCGACGCCGGACAACGCCGCGTACGTGATCTACACGTCCGGTTCGACCGGCCGGCCCAAGGGCGTGGTGGTGTCCCACCGCGCGATCGTGAACCGGTTGCTGTGGTCGCAGGACCACTACGGTCTCGATGCCGGTGAGCGGGTGTTGCAGAAGACGCCGTCGAGCTTCGACGTGTCGGTGCCGGAGTTCTTCGGGCCGTTGATCGTCGGCGCGACCGTCGTGCTCGCTCGTCCCGGTGGCCACCGGGACCCGGCCTACCTCGCCGAGCTGATCCGGTCGGAACGGATCACCGAGGTCAACTTCGTGCCGTCGATGCTGCGGGCGTTCCTGGAGGAGCCGTCCGCAGCCGGGTGCACGGGCCTGCGCCGGGTGCTGGCGGCCGGTGAGGCGTTGCCCGGTGACCTGGTCGAGCAGTTCCAGTCCACAATGGACGTCCCGCTGCACAACCTGTACGGGCCGACCGAGGCCGCGGTCGAGGTCAGCTACTTCGAGGTGCCACCGGGTTTCTCCGGCAGCGCCGTCCCGATCGGCAGGCCGGTCCGCAACACCCGGCTCTACGTGCTCGACCGCGACCTCAACCCGGTACCGCCCGGTGTCGCCGGAGAGCTGTACCTCGCCGGCGTCCAGCTGGCCCGCGGCTACCTGGGCCAGCCCGCGCTGACCGCGGAACGGTTCGTCGCCAACCCGTTCGGCCCTGGCCGGATCTACCGCTCCGGCGACCTGGCGCGGTGGAACTCCGACGGCACCATCACCTACCTCGGCCGCACCGACACCCAGGTCAAGGTGCGCGGTTTCCGGATCGAGCTGGGCGAGGTCGAGGTCCGGCTGGCCCAGCACCCGGCGGTGCGGCAGGCGCTGGTCGTGGTCCAGGACGAACGCCTGATCGGTTATGTCGCCGGCGAGGCCGACAGCGCCGGCCTGCGGGCGCACCTCGCCGAGACGTTGCCGGAGTACATGGTGCCCGGTGCGTTCGTCGTGCTGCCCGCGTTTCCGTTGACCCCCAGCGGAAAGGTCGACCGCAAGGCGCTGCCCGCACCCGAGGCCGTGGTCACCGAGAGCCGTGCGGCCCGCACACCGACCGAGGAGTTGCTGGTCGGCCTGTTCGCGGACGTCCTGAACGTGCCGGAAGTCGGTGTGCAGGACCGGTTCTTCGACCTCGGCGGGCATTCACTGCTCGCCATGAGGCTGATCGGCAGGCTGCGCACGGTCTTCGGCGTGGAGGTCGGCATCCGCAGCCTCTTCGACGCGCCGACGCCCGCCGCGCTCGCGGAACGGATCGCCACCGCCGGTGGTGCCCGGCAACGGGTGACGGTCGCCGAACGCCCCGAACACCTGCCGGTCTCCTACACCCAGCAGCGGTTGTGGTTCCTCGACCGGCTGGAGGGCCCGAGCGGCACCTACAACCTGCCGCTGGTGCTGCGGCTGTCCGGTGAGCTGGACGTGCCCGCGCTGCGGGCCGCGCTGACCGACCTGACGGACCGGCACGAGTCGTTGCGCACGGTCCTGGTCGAACGAGACGGCCTGCCGCACCAGGTGGTGCTGCCGTCGGCCGACGTGCCGCTGCACCTCGGTCCGCCGGACGCGCGCCACGGCTTCGACCTGACCACCGAACCGCCGATCCGGGCGCATCTGCAGCGCCTGTCCGAGCGCGAGCACGTGCTGATGATCGTCCTGCACCACATCGCGGCCGACGGGTGGTCACTGGCGCCGCTCGGTCGCGACCTGTCCGCCGCCTACGCCGCACGGCTCACCGGCACCGCGCCGGACTGGGCGCCGCTGCCGGTGCAGTACGCGGACTACACGCTGTGGCAACGGGAGGTGCTCGGCACCGAGTCCGACCCGGCGAGCCCGATCGCCGCGCAGGTGGAGCACTGGCGGCAGGCCTTGGCCGGGCTGCCGGAGGAACTCGCGCTGCCCACCGACCGGCCCCGCCCCGCCGCGGCCAGCTACGTCGGCGGAGTGGTCGAGTTCTCCCTCGACGCGGCGCTGCACGAGCGGGTGCGCGACCTCGCCCGCCGCCACCAGGTCAGCGTCTTCATGGTGCTGCAGGCGGCGTTCGCCGCGACCTTCACGAGGCTCGGCGCGGGCACCGACATCCCGATCGGCACGCCGGTCGCGGGACGCACCGACGACGCGCTCGACGACCTGGTCGGCTGCTTCCTCAACACGCTGGTGCTGCGCACGGACACCTCGGGCGACCCGACGTTCGCCGAGCTGCTCGCACGGGTGCGGCAGACCAACCTCACCGCCTACGCCAACGCGGACGTGCCGTTCGAGCGGCTGGTCGAGCTGCTGAACCCGACCCGGTCGCTGGCCCGGCACCCGTTGTTCCAGACGATGCTGGTGCTGCAGAACACGCCACCGGTCGAGTTCGACCTGCCGGGGCTGGAGGTCCACCGCGAGGCGGACGAGCTGGGCGTCGCGAAGTTCGACCTGCTCTGCTACCTCACCGAGAACGCCGCCGGCATCGACGGACGGCTCGAGTACGCCGCGGACCTCTTCGACCACGGCACCGCCTCGCGGCTGGCCGCCAGGGTGGTCCGGCTGCTGACCGAGGCCGCCGCCGATCCGGACCGTCCTGTCGGAACGCTCGACGTGCTGGATCCGGCCGAACGCGACCTGGTGCTGCGGCGGTGGAACGACACCGCCCGTGAGGTGCCTGCCCGCTCGGTGGTCGAGCTGTTCGAGGACCAGGTCGCGCGGACCCCGGACGTGGTCGCCGTGTTGTGCGACGACGTGCTCCTGACCTACGACGAGCTGAACGCCCGTGCCAACCGCCTCGCGCACCACCTGATCGGTCTCGGCGCCGGGCCGGAACGCTATGTCGCGCTGGCGATGCCGCGGTCGGCGGATCTCGTCGTCGCGCTGCTCGGCGTGCTGAAGTCCGGCGCGGCCTACCTGCCGCTCGACCCGGACTACCCCGCCGAGCGGGTCGACTACATGCTCGCCGACGCCGAGCCGCTGCTGACGTTGCGCGCCCTGCCGCCGCTGTCCGATGTGGACACCAATCCCGAAGTCGTGGTCGCGCAGGACAGTCCCGCGTACGTGATCTACACCTCCGGTTCGACCGGCAAGCCCAAGGGCGTGGTCATCCCGAGGGCGACGCTGCTCAACTTCCTCGCGTCGATGGCCGAGACCGTGCCGCTCGCGGCGCACGACCGGTGGATCGCGGTCACCACGATCGCGTTCGACATCGCCGCGCTGGAGATGTTCCTGCCGTTGCTCAGCGGTGCCGCGGTCGTGGTGGCGGAGAAGGAGACGGTCACCGACCCGGCCGCGCTCGTGCGGTTGATCGCGCGCACCGGCGGCACCGTTCTGCAGGCCACGCCGTCGTTGTGGCAGGCGCTCGTCGCCGCGGAACCCGAGGGGGTGCGCGGCCTGCGGATGCTGGTCGGTGGCGAGGCGCTGCCGCCCGCGCTCGCGGACTCGATGCGGGCGCTGGCATCGGGTGTGACGAACATGTACGGGCCGACCGAGACCACGATCTGGTCCACCACGCACCCACTCGCGGGCAGGCCGGGCGCGCCCGCCATCGGCAGGCCGATCTGGAACACCGATGTCTACGTGCTCGACGCCGGGCTGCGGCCCGTGCCGCCCGGTGTGCCGGGGGAGCTGTACATCGCCGGGCTCGGGCTGGCCAGGGGCTACCACCACAGGCCGTCGCTCACCGCCGAGAGGTTCGTCGCCAACCCCTTCGGGCCGGGCCGGATGTACCGCACCGGTGACCTCGCGCGCTGGGGCGCCGACGGCGAGCTCGACTACCTGGGCAGGGTGGACTTCCAGGTCAAGGTGCGCGGTCACCGCATCGAGCTGGGTGAGATCGAGGCCGTCCTCACCGCGCATCCGGCCGTGCGCCAGGCCGTGGTCGTCGTCAGGGACAACGGCCTGGTCGGCTACGTGACCGGTGCCGCGGCCGGGCTGCGGGAGCACGCCGCCGCGTCGCTGCCCGAGTACATGGTGCCGTCGGCGATCGTGGTGCTGGACGCGCTGCCGTTGACCCCCAACGGAAAGCTCGACCGCAAGGCGCTGCCGGAACCGGACTGGACCGCGGAGGCGCGGGTCGTGCGGACCGCGCGCAACCCCGCGGAGGAACTGCTCTGCTCGCTGTTCGCCGAGGTGCTCGGTGTGCCCGCGGTCGGTGTCGACGAGGACTTCTTCCGGCTCGGCGGCCACTCGCTGGCCGCGATCCGGCTCATCAGCCGCGCCCGCGCGGTGTTCGGCGCGGAGCTCAAGATCCGGCACCTGTTCGAGTCGCCGACCGTCGCCGGACTCGCCGCGCTGCTCGGCAACGCGGACGCGGCACGACCTCCGCTGGTCGCGAGGCCCCGGCCGGACGAGATCCCGCTCTCGTACGCGCAGCAACGGATGTGGCTGCTCAACCGGATCGAGGAAGCCAAGGGGATCTACAACATCCCGCTCACCCTGGTGCTGACCGGCCCGCTCGACCGGGCCGCGCTGACCGCCGCGCTCGGTGACCTGGTGGACCGGCACGAGGTGCTGCGGACCGTCTTCCCCGAGGGCGACACCGGCCCGCGCCAGCAGATCCTGCCGTCGTGGACGCCGGAGCTGCTGGGCCCGGGCAGTCACGAGGAGGACTTCGACCTCACGACCGAGCCGCCGTTGCGGTGCCGGCTGGTCGAACTCGGTCCGGACGAGCACGAACTGCTGTTGCTGCACCACCACATCGCGGGTGACGGCCGGTCGACCGCGCCGATGGTCCGCGACCTCGCGCAGGCCTACGAGGCGCGGCTCGCCGGGCGTGCGCCGGACTGGACGCCGCTGCCCGTGCAGTACGCGGACTACGCCCTGTGGCAACGGGAGATGCTCGGGTCGGAGTCGGACCCGAAGTCGCTGTTCCGCCAGCAGCTGGACTTCTGGTCCGGTGCGCTGGCCGGGTTGCCGGAGGAACTGCCGCTGCCGGTCGACCGGCCTCGCCCGGTCGTGTCGGAGTTCCGCGGCGGCCGTGTCGACCTGACGATCGAACCCGAGCTGCACCGCAGGATTCGGGCCTTGGCGGACGAGCACGGCGTGACCGTGTTCATGGTGCTACAGGCCGCGATCGCGACTCTGCTGACCAGGCTCGGCGCCGGCACCGACATCCCGATCGGCAGCCCGGTCGCGGCCCGGTCGGACGAGGTGCTCGACGATGTCGTCGGGTTCTTCGTGAACACCGTGGTGCTGCGGACCGACACCTCCGGCGACCCGACGTTCGCGGAGCTGCTGGCGAAGGTCAGGGAGACGGGTCTGGCCGCGTACGCCCACCCCGACCTGCCGTTCGAACGGCTGGTGGAACAGCTGCAGCCGGCCAGGTCGCTGTCGCGGCACCCGCTGTTCCAGGTGCTGCTCGCGTTCCAGGACACGCTGGCGCAGGAGATCACGTTCGGTGCGGCCACCGGCCGGGTCGAGGTGCGCGACACGGACGTCGCGAAGTTCGACCTCGCGTTCGACCTGGTGGAGGAACCCACCGGCATCACCGGCGGGCTGGAGTACAGCGCGGAGCTGTTCGACCGGTCCACCGCGGAGCGGATCGCCTCCTGGCTGCACGGCGTGCTCGTGTCCGCGGTGCGGGACGCCGGTGTCCGGATCGGCGCGCTCGACTACCTGCCGGCCGCCGAGACCGCGCAGCTCGTCACCGGGTTCAACGCCACGGCGCGTGATCTTCGCCGGGCACCGCTGCCGGTGCTGGTGCGCGAACAGGTGGCCAGGACGCCGGACGCCGTCGCGGTGGTCTTCGGAGACACGGAGCTGACCTACGCCGAACTGGACGCCCGCGCGAACCGGTTGGCGCATCGGCTGATCGAGGCCGGGGCGGGCCCGGAGCGGCGGGTGGCGCTGTCCCTGCCGCGCTCGGCGGACCTGATCGTCGCGTGGCTCGCGATCCTCAAGACCGGCGCCGCCTACGTGCCGATCGACGCGGACTACCCGGCGGAGCGCATCGCGTTCATGATCGAGGACGCCAAACCGGTCATCACAGTCACTTCAGTGCAGGCTGAAGGCAGACCTGCCACCGATCCCGGCGTCGAAGTGCCGCTGACGAGCGCCGCGTACGTGATCTACACTTCCGGCTCGACCGGCACGCCGAAGGGCGTCGTGGTGACCCACTCCGGCATCGCCGGGGTGGCCGGGGTGCACGTCGAGCGGCTCGGCCTCGGACCGGGTTCGCGGTTCCTGCTCGCGGTGTCGGTCAGCTTCGACGTCTCGCTCGCGGACATCGCGATGGTGCTGACCTCCGGCGCCACCCTCGTGGTGCCGCCGCCGGAGGTGAAGCTCGCGGGCGACGAGCTCGCGGACCTGATCGACACGTACGCGATCACGCACACCGACCTGGTCGCCGCGATGCTCGCGTCGATGCCGGAGCGGGACTTCCCGAGGTTGCGCGGGTTCGTGGTCGGCGGCGAGGCTTGCACGGCCGACCTGGTGGAACGCTTCTCGCCGGGCCGCACGATGATGCAGGTCTACGGGCCGACGGAGTCGACCGTGGTCGCGGTGATGAGCGACCCGTTGTCCGGCGACGAGACCCCGCCGATGGGCCGCCCGGTGTGGAACACCAGGACGCTCGTGCTGGACTCGCACCTGCGGCCGGTTCCCGTCGGCGTGCCGGGGGAGCTGTACCTGTCCGGTGACGGGCTCGCCCGCGGGTACCTGGACCGGCCGGCGCTGACGGCGGAACGGTTCGTCGCCAGCCCGTTCGGCGGGCGCATGTACCGCACCGGCGACCTGGTGCGGTGGCGTGCGGACGGCAACCTGGAGTTCCTCGGCCGCGCGGACCAGCAGGTCAAGATCCGCGGGTTCCGGGTGGAACTCGGCGAGATCGAGGCCGTGCTGCTCGCCCAGCCCGCCGTGACCGGGTCCGCGGTGATCGTCCGCGAGGACACGCCCGGTGTCCGGGTGCTGGTGGGCTACGTGACCGGTGCGGCCGACCCGGCGGCGCTGCGCGGCGAGCTGGCCCGCACGTTGCCGGACTACCTGGTGCCAGCCGCGATCGTGCCGCTGGACGTGCTGCCGTTGACGCCCAACGGGAAGCTCGACCGGGCCGCGCTGCCCGCGCCGTCGTTCCGCGGCACCTCCGGACGGGGGCCGCGCACGCCGCAGGAAGAGATCCTGGCCGGTCTCTTCGCCGCCACGCTCGGGCTCGACAGCATCGGCGTGGACGACAACTTCTTCGACCTCGGCGGGCACTCACTGCTCGCGACGCGGCTGGTGAACCGGGTCCGCACGGCGCTGCGCGTCGAGCTGCCCGTGCGCGCGGTGTTCGAGCACCCCACGGTGGCCGGGCTGGCCGGGCGCGTCCGGACCGCGGGCCGGTCCGCGCACCCGCTCGTGCCGATGTCGCGCCCGGATCCGATTCCGCTGTCGTTCGCCCAGCACCGGCTGTGGATCCTCAACCAGATGCTCGACGCCGACGCGGCCTACAACGTGGCGGTCGCGTGGCGGCTGACCGGCGCCGTGGACCAGGCCGCGCTCGTCGCGGCGTTCGACGACGTGGTCACCCGGCACGAGTCGTTGCGGACGGTGTTCCCGCAGACCGGCGAGGGGCCGATCCAGGTCGTGCTGCCCGCCGGCGCGCGGTTGTCCGTCGTGGACGGACCACCCGACCTTTCCGCGGCGGCGCGCGGCTTCGACCTGACGACGGACCTGCCGGTGCGCGCCACCCTGTTCACCGGCGCCGAGCAGGTGCTGTTGATCGCGCTGCACCACATCGCGTTCGACGGCGCGTCGATGGCCCCGCTGATCCGCGACCTCGAACTGGCCTACCGGGCGAGGGCGGAGGGCAGGGCGCCGGAGTTCACACCGTTGCCGGTGCAGTACGTGGACTACACGCTGTGGCAGCGCGAGACGTCCGATGTGGACGGACAGCTCGGCTACTGGCGGGACGCGCTGGCCGGGTTGCCCGACGAACTGGAGCTGCCGTTCGACCGGCCGCGGCCCGCGGTGCCGAGCGGGCGGGGCGACCTGGTGTCGACCCTGCTGGACGCCTCGTTGCGCGACCGGTTGAAGACGTTGGCACGACAGCACGACACTACGTTGTTCATGGTGCTGCACGCGGCACTGGCGACGGTGCTCACGAAGTTCGGCGCGGGTACGGACGTGCCGATCGGGAGCCCGGTCGCCGCCCGCACCGACGCCGCGCTGGACGACGTGGTCGGGTTCTTCGTGAACACGCTCGTGCTGCGGGCGGACACCTCCGGCGACCCGACGTTCACCGGCCTGCTCGCCAGGATCCGGGAGACCGACCTGGCCGCGTACGCCCACGCCGACGTGCCGTTCGAACGGCTGGTGGAGGAGCTGAAGCCGGCGCGGACCGCCTCCCGGCCGCCGCTGTTCCAGGTCGTCCTCGCACTGCAGGACGGTGCCGCGCCGGCGCTGGACCTGCCGGACGTGACGGCGGAGCCGGTGGAGCCCGGCGTGCACCCGTCGCGGTTCGACCTCGAGCTCAGCTTCGCCGAGCAGCCCGACGGCCTGCTCGCGGAGGTCACGTTCAGCACCGACCTCTTCGACCGGCCGACCGTGCTGGCGCTGACCGGGGCCCTGCACCGCCTGCTGGAGACCGTCGCCGACGCGCCGGAGCAGCCGATCTCGTCGATCGACCTGCTCTCGGCGGAAGACCGCACGCGGCTTCTGGTGGAGTGGAACGGCACTGCGGCCGAAGGGCCTGCTCAAGTGCTGCCGAAGCTGGTCGAGGAGCAGGTGCGCCGCACACCGGACGCGGTCGCGGTGGTCTTCGAGGGCACCTCGGTGACCTACGCGGAGCTCAACGAGCGGGCGAACCGGTTGGCGCACCAGCTGATCGGCCAGGGCGCGGGGCCGGAACGCCTGGTGGCGCTGCGGTTGCCGCGGTCGGCGGACCTGATCGTGGCGTGGCTCGCGGTCCTCAAGACCGGTGCCGCCTACCTGCCGATCGACCCCGGCTACCCGGTAAAGCGGATCGAGTCGATGCTCGCCGACGCGCGGCCCGCGATCGTGCTGAGCACCGCGGCCGTCGAGGGCGACCAGCCGGGCACGGACCCGGAGGTGCGGATCGACCCGGCGAACACCGCGTACGTCATCTACACCTCCGGGTCGACCGGCACTCCCAAGGGCGTGCAGGTCACGCACGCCGGGATCGTCACGATGGCGCTGACGCACGTCGACCGGCTGGCGATGGGACCGGACAGCCGGTTCCTGCTCGCCGTGTCGATCAGCTTCGACGTGTCGCTCGCCGACATCGCGCTGACCCTGCTCGCCGGCGCCGCGCTGGTCGTGCCGGGTCCCGACCGCCAGCCGGCGGGCGACGACCTCGCGAACCTGGTCGAGGAGAACGCCGTCACGCACACCGACCTGGTGGCGTCGATGCTCGCGTCGGTGCCGCCGGGCCGGGACCTGCCGAGCCTGCGGGGGTTCGTGGTCGGCGGCGAGCCGTGCAGCGCGGACCTCGTCGCCCGGTGGTCGCCCGGCCGCACGATGATGCAGGTCTACGGGCTCACCGAGACCACGGTGGTGTCGGCGATGAGCGACCCGCTCGCCGGTACCGACCACCCGCCGATGGGCAGGCCGATGCCCGGCACCCGCGTGTACGTGCTGGACGACGCGCTGCGGCCGGTGCCGGTCGGTGTTCCGGGCGAGCTGTACGTCGCGGGTGACGGCGTGGCGCGCGGGTACCTCGGCCGGCCGGGTCTCACCGCGTCGAGGTTCGTCGCGGACCCGTTCGGCAGTGATGTTTCTTCTGGGGCGCGCATGTACCGCACCGGTGACGTGGTGCGGTGGCGTCCGGACGGCAACCTGGAGTTCGTCGGCCGGTCGGACCAGCAGGTGAAGGTCCGCGGTTTCCGGATCGAGCCGGGCGAGGTCGAGGCCGTGCTGCTGGCCCAGCCCGGCGTCGCCCAGGCCGCCGTGCTCGCCGTCTCCGATCGTCTCGTGGCCTACGTGGTGTCCACAGTGGAGGTGTCGCGGGAGGCACTGGCGCGGACGTTGCCGTCGCACATGGTGCCTTTCGTCGTGCCGGTCCCGGCTCTGCCGCTGACCCCGAACGGCAAGCTCGACCGGAAGGCGCTGCCCGCACCGGACTTCACCGCCGGCGTGCGGCGGGAGCCGCGCAACCCGGCCGAACAGATCCTGGCCGAGCTCTTCGCCGAGGAACTGGACCTGCCCGCGGTCGGCATCGACGACGGGTTCTTCGACCTCGGCGGGCACTCCATCCTGGCGGCCAGGCTGCTCGGCCGGATCCAGCGCGCCTTCGGTGTGCGGCTGGGCATCCGGACGTTGTTCGAGGAGCCCACCGTCGCGGGTTTGGCGCACCGGCTCGGCCACGACGACGAGCGCGACTCGTTCGACGTGCTGCTGCCGCTGCGGGCGGACGGCGCCGGGACACCGTTGTTCTGCGTGCATCCGGCGGCCGGCATCGGCTGGGTCTACTCCGGACTGCTGCGCGGCGTGGACCGGCCGGTGTACGCGTTGCAGGCCAGGAGTCTCACGGCCGCGGCCCAGGCGCCGGGGTCGGTCGCCGAGATGGCGGCGGACTACGTCGCCCGCATCCGGGAGGTGCAGCCGGAAGGCCCGTACGACCTGCTCGGCTGGTCGTTCGGCGGTGTGGTGGCGCACGAGATGGCGGTGCTGCTGCAGGAACAGGGTGCTGAGGTGGCACTGCTGACGTTGCTCGACGCCTACCCGGTGCGCGCGGACGATCCGGGTCCGGACGCGATGCTCGCGTCGCTGGGCCACGGAGACCGCGGCGAGCTCACCGGGTTCACCCCGGAGCAGGTCGACGCGATGGCCGCGACGTTCGCCACGAACGCCCGGCTGATGAACGCCGCCACTCCGCGGGTGTTCCGCGGCGACGTCCTCTTCTTCGCCGCCACCGGAAGCCCGTCGCCCGGCCTGTGGGCGCCGCACGTGACCGGCCTGATCGACGTGCATTCGCTCGACTGCGCCCACGGCGCCATGACCCAGCCCGAACCCATCGCCGAGATCGCCCAGGTCCTCGGCGCCAGAACCGCACGGAGAGTGTGATGAGCAACCCGTTCGAGAACGCCGACGGCACCTACCTCGTGCTGATCAACGACGAGGGCCAGTACTCGCTGTGGCCCGAGCACATCGCCGTGCCGGAGGGGTGGACGGTGACCTTCGGGCCGGACAGCAGGTCCGCGTGCGTCGACCACGTCGACGAGAACTGGGTGGACATGCGGCCGCGGAGCCTCGTCGAGCAGATGGGGCAGCAGTGAGCCGCAACCCGTGGCTGGTGCTCGTGGCCCTGGTCCTCGGCCAGGTGATGACGCTGCTGGACACCACCGTCGTCAACGTCGCCATCCCCACCCTCGCGCGTGATCTGGACGCCTCGCTCGACTCGGTGCTGTGGGTGATCAACTCCTACGTGCTGGCGTTCGCGGTGCTGCTGATCACCGGTGGCCGGCTCGGGGACCTGTTCGGGCAGCGCCGGATGTTCGTGTCCGGCGTCAGCCTCTTCACCGCCGCGTCCGTGGTGTGCGGCCTAGCGCAGACAGCGGACCAGCTGATCTGGGCACGGGTGGTGCAGGGCGTCGGTGCGGCGCTGCTCGTGCCGCAGACGCTGTCGTTGCTCACCAGGGTGTTCCCGGAGGAGAAGCGCGGCGCGGCGTTCGGCATCTGGGGTGCGGTCGGCGGTCTCGGTGCCGCGATCGGGCCGACCGTGGGCGGCCTGCTGGTCGACTCGCTGGGCTGGCGGTGGATCTTCTTCCTCAACATCCCGCTCGGTGTCGCCGCGGCCGTGCTCGGGGCGGCCTGGTTGCCGGGCCACGACGGCGGCCGGCGGCGCAGGCTCGACCTGCTCGGCACCGTGCTGGTCACCACCGGCCTGTTCCTGCTGACCTACGGGCTGATCGAGGGGGAGCGGCACGCGTGGGGCGGGCTGATCCCGGTCGCGCTGCTCGGTGGCGTGCTCGTGCTCGTCCTGTTCGTGCTCGTCGAACGCGGCCGGCAGGACCGGGAACCGTTGCTGCCCTTCGTGATCCTGCGCGACCGGAACTTCGCGCTGATGGCGGTGGTCGTCGCCGCACTTCCGCTGGGACTGGGCGCGATGCTGTTCCTGACGTTGCTGCACCTGCAGTCGGTGGCGGGGATGAGCGCGCGGGACGCCGGGCTCACCGTGGCGCTGGCCCCGCTGCTCTCCGCGGTCGTCGCGCCGAAGTCGGGCAGCGCGATCGACCGGTACGGCGGCAAACCCGTGCTGCTGGCCGGACTCGCGCTGTTCGCCGCCGGGATCACCGGGATCGCGCTCGCGGTGCGGGCCGACGGCGTGTGGTGGCACCTGGTGCCCGGACTGGTCCTGCTCGGGCTCGGCATGGGGGTCGGCGGTTCGCCCGCGGCGATC
The DNA here is from genome assembly GCF_040682435.1 of Lentzea sp. NPDC051208. Classification (NCBI taxonomy): domain Bacteria; kingdom Bacillati; phylum Actinomycetota; class Actinomycetes; order Pseudonocardiales; family Pseudonocardiaceae; genus Lentzea; species Lentzea sp. NPDC051208. The sequence goes on from NZ_JBFBAW010000010.1 coordinate 141,869, forward strand.
ATCGCGATGCGGGACATCGCCCAGGACGTGTCCGGAGCGGCGTCGGGGTTGTTCAACACCACGAGGTTGTGCGGCAGCCTGCTCGGCAGCGCGGCCGTGGGGGCGGTGCTGCAGGCGCGGTTGTCGGTGGAGGGGCTCGACGCCGGGTTGCTGCAGAACGTGGTGCCGCAGGAGTTCCGCGAAGGGTTCGCCGACGCGTTGCGGTTCTCCTACTTGCTTCCCGTCGCGGCTCTCGCGGTGGGGGCGCTGCTCACCTTCGGTGTGCGGCGCGTGGCGGTTGGAGTCAAGGGGGAGTGAATGAGGGGCAGGGGGAAACTGCTGGCGCTGGCCGGTGCACTGCTGGTCGCGTCCGCGGTCGTCACGCCGTCCGCGGCGGTGGCGGAGCAACGACACGGGGGAATCCAGAACACCCAGATCCGAATGTTCAACACGGAGCCGTTCCGGCCTCTGCTACCGGGTGACACCAACGAGTGGGGAGGCGGCCGGCTGATCAGCATGATGTTCACCGGCCTGGTCGGGTACCGGCTGGAGGACGCCGAGCCGTACAACGCGATGGCGAAGTCGATCACCACGACCGACTCGAGGGTGTTCCGCATCAGGATCCACCGCGGGTGGCGGTTCCACGACGGTACCGAGGTCAAGGCGCGCAACTTCGTCGACGCCTGGAACCACGTGGCGTACGGGCCGAACAAGCTGCGCAACAACACGTTCATGGACAAGATCGAGGGGTACCGGGACCTCAACCCGGCGACCGGGGAACCGATCTCGAAGCGGATGTCCGGGCTCAGGGTCGTCAACGACCACGAGTTCCAGGTGACGCTGTCCGCGCCGCTGTCGATCTTCCCGACGATGGTGGGCTACTGGGCGTTCTACCCGCTGCCGGACTCGTTCTTCCGCGACCCGGCCGCGTGGATGCAGAAGCCGGTCGGCAACGGGCCGTACAAGCTCAAGGAGGCGGTGCCCAACGGGCACCAGCTGCTCACCGCGTACCGCGACTACAAGGGCGCGGAGAAGCCGCGGGTCAAGGAACTGCTCTACACGGTGTACCCGGACACCTCCACGGCCTACGACGCGCTCGTGCGCGGCGAGATGGACTTCATGGAGGCCATGCCGTACTCGAAGATCACCAGCGGTCAGTACAAGAAGGACCTTCCCGGCCGGTACACCGACCGCAACTTCCTGCTGATGCAGAACCTGGCGTTCCCGAGCTACCTGCCCGGTTACGACAACCCGGACCTGCGCAAGGCCGTGTCGATGGCGATCGACCGGACAGAGCTGATCAAGCTCGTCGGCGGCGGGCAGAAGCCGGCCGACGGGTTCACCATCCCGGGCCTGGAGGGCTACCAGCCGGGGCAGTGCGGTGAGCTGTGCACGTACAACCCGGTGAAGGCGCGGGAGCTCCTGGCGAAGTCCGGTTTCCAGGGACCGCTGCAGCTGCACACCAACATCGAGTCCGGCGCGCGCACGTGGATGGGCCCGGTGTGCCAGAGCATCACGGCCACGCTCGGCATCGCCTGCGAGACCAGGGAGACGATGTCGTTCCGCGAGTTCCGGCAGGCGGTCGTGGGCCGGACGATCACCGGCGCGTACCGCTCGGACTGGCGAGCCGACTACCCGTCGATCGAGAACTTCCTGTCCCCGCTGTACCGGACAGGCGCGTCCTCGAACGACTACGGCTACTCGAACCCGGCGTTCGACGCCGCGATGGACCGCGCGGACCGCGCCCCGGCCAAGGAGGCGGCGCTGGAGCTGTACCGGGAGGCGGAACGCCTGCTGGTGCAGGACATGCCGGTCGTGCCGCTGTGGCAGGAGTGGTCGGCGGTCGGCTGGTCGGACCGCCTGCGCAACGTGAAGGTCAGCATCCTGACCGACCTGGACGTGTTCCAGGTGAAGGTCGTCTGTTAACGAGGCCGCGGGTGGCCCCTCGTGGCCACCCGCCCTCTTCTCGAGGGGATTGGCATGGACTTCGGACTGTTCTACTTCGCCGACGACGGCGCCGGCTCCGGCGACCGGTACCGGCTGCTGATCGAAGGTGCCCGGTTCGCCGACACGCACGGCTTCACGGCGGTGTGGACGCCGGAGCGGCACTTCCACCAGTTCGGCGGGCAGTACCCGAACCCGGCGGTCACGGGCGCCGCGGTGGCCGCCGTGACGGAGCGGGTGGCGGTCAGGGCGGGCAGTGTCGTCGGCCCGCTGCACCACCCGCTGCGGATCGCCGAGGAGTGGTCCGTCGTGGACAACCTCTCCCGCGGCCGCGTCGGCCTGTCGTTCGCCTCCGGCTGGCACGCCGTGGACTTCGCGTTGCGGCCGGAGAACTACCCGCGCCGCAAGGAGGTCCTCGTCGAGACCATGCAGACGGTGCGCGAGCTGTGGCGCGGCAAGAAGATCGACGTCGTGGACGGCGCCGGCGAGAAGAAGCAGGTGGGGATCTTCCCCGCCCCCGTGCAGCCGGAACTGCCGGTGTGGCTGACCAGTGCGGGCACGCCGGAGACGTTCCGGCAGGCCGGTGAACTCGGTGCCGGCGTGCTGACCCACCTGCTCGGCCAGGACCTCGACGACCTGGCGAAGAAGATCACCCTGTACCGGGAGGCGTTCCAGGCGGGCTCGCACGGCGTCGCCGGCAACGGGCAGGTGTCGCTGATGCTGCACACGTTCCTCGGCACCGACCGCGACGAGGTGCGCGAGATCGTGCGCAAGCCGTTCAGCGACTACCTGCGCAGCTCGATCAGCCTGATCGCCCGCGCCTCCGGAGACCTGATGCCGGGCGTGAACCCCGAGGACATGGACCCGGAGGACGTCGACTTCCTGGTCGCGCGCTCGTTCGACCGCTACTTCGACACCGGCGGGCTCTTCGGCACGGTGCAGGACGGGCTGCGGACGTTGGACGCGCTCGCCGAGATCGGCGTCGACGAGGTCGCGTGCCTCATCGACTTCGTCGGTGACACGGAGGCGGTGCTGAACAGCCTGGTGCACCTCGACGAGCTGCGGCGGTCCGCGGACGAACGCCTCGGCGGCTGAAAGCCGGGTCGTGGTCCCGGAGGTCGCCGCGGCGTCATCGGCTTGGAGGGGTACCGACCGCCGATCGGTACCCCTCTGGTCTTGCGTCAGCGGTGACGCAGCGGTTTCAGCCGTTCGCTTCGCGGACGTCCTTCCCGTGCTCGGCGAACGCCTTGAAGTCCTGCATGTGCTGCAGCGACTGCTTGCGGAAGGCGCCGGGCATCAGAAGCCCCACCAGACGCATCATCAAGCCGCTGAACCGGTACTCGTTCTCGCTCACCCAGAGCGTCGTCTCCGGACCGGCCTCGGTCAGGCGTTCGCGCGCGACGCTCCACATACCCTTGCCGGCGATCTCGCGTTCGAAGAGGACAACGCTGTCGCTCGGGATCTCGTGCAGGTCCACCGGTTCCCGGCGAGTGATGGTCTCGGTGCCCTCGAACTCCTGCTGCCCCGTCTGCATCACCACTCGCGACCTGGTGCCGACGTGGCCGTGCACCCCGCTCAGCGGCTCGTGCAGCACCAGGCCCCGCAGCCACTTCGGCATCTGTTCCGGGTCGGCGAGCAGCTGGGCCACCCTCTCGCGCGGCAGGGCGATCTCCAACGAGACGGTGTACTTCATGGCGGAGCGCTCCAGTTCTCGAGTGGACGGACGCACGCTGACAGCTTCGCTTGAATCCGCGCTGTTCATCGGCGCGCGGGTAGCATCGTCCCACCACTTCCTCACCGGTGGCGCCACGTCACGGCGTTCTGAATGATCGACAACCCCGAGGTGCACGGTTCCCGCCAAGCCGGCCTGCGTCACCTGCTCAACGAGTGGGATCCGATCGGAGTCGCCGACGTCGTCGACGACGAGTACGACTGCCTGCTCGCCCCGCTCTGGGACAGACTCACCGGCGGCGCCACTCGCGCATCGCTGTCGGAATACCTGTGGACCGAGGTCGAGGACCATTTCGGGCTCGACCCGGAACGGTGCGACGTCGACGGCTTCGCTGAACGGTTGCTCGCGCTGGCAGCTACGTGGACCAGTTCCGAACTGTGAGTCACGTCCAGGAGATCAGGCTTGCCGGTCGCGTGCCACGAGCTTGCGCTGGGTCCGGCGGCCCTGCGCCACCATGAAAGGAATCGCGCGCAACCCGAACCGCGGGAACGTGTCGGCGAGCCGGGCCAAAGCCCCACGCCACCTCGGGACGGTGGTGACCGGCTTCGGTTTGTCGAGCACGGCGGCGACGGCCGCGGCGATGTCGGCGGGCTGCAGCAGCGTGCCGGAGAACGACAGCGCGGCCGCCGGATCGTCGAGTTTGTCGTGGAGCATCGGCGTCCAGATGCCGTCCGGGCAGACGCACGAGATGTCGATGTCCTGGACGCCCGCGTGCCGCAGATCGGCGAGGGTGCTGAGGCTGAAGCCGATGGCCGCGTGTTTGGAGGCGGCGTACACCGCTTCGCCCATGACGGCCGTGATGCCCGCGAGGGACACGATGTTCACGACGTGCCCGCCGCCGTGGCCGCGCATGGCCTGGATCGCGGCGACCGTTCCGTTGATGGTGCCGAGGGCGTTGACCTCGACCATCAGCCTGCGGGTGGCGGCGTCCTGCTCCCACGCCGGGCCGGTCACCAGAACGCCCGCGTTGTTGACCCAGACGTCGAGCCGGCCCGCACGGGCGACGATGTCGTCGCGTGCCGCTTCCACGGCCGCGTCGTCCCGCACGTCGAGCACCCGCGCGGTCGCGCCGATCTCGGCGGCCGTCGCGGTCGCGGTGGCTTCGTCGACGTCGGTGACCAGCACCGTGTAGCCGCGTTCGACCAGCATCCGCGCGACCAGCTTGCCCACGCCGCGTCCGGCCCCGGTCACGACCGCGCCTGCTTCACCCGTCATGGCAGGAGTATCGCGCCCTGAGACGTGTTACGTGGAGTGCCACGTCACGGCGGTGTCGGGGGTCGCGCGAGTGGTGCGGAAACCGTTGGCCGGATGCGCCGTGTCGGGGTAGCCGAACGAGACTCCGGCGACGACGCGCCTGGTGTCCGGAAGCCCGAAGTGGCCGCGCAGGAAGCCGGAGTACCCCGCGAGCGCGGCCTGCGGTGCTGCGGCGAGGCCGAGGCTCTGGACTGCGAGCAGGAACGAGTTGAGGTAGAGACCGCAGTCGATCGCGCCGTAGACGCCGAGGTCGGCCTCGGTGGTGATGATCGCGACGTGGGGTGCGTCGAAGAGCTCGAAGTTGCGCAGCATCTGTCGGACGGTGCCCTCGTGGTCACCGCGTTCGATGCCGAGGCTGGTGTAGAGCTGCTTGCCGCACTCCCGGCGGCGTTCCCGGTAGACGCCCGTGTACTGCGTGGGGAAGGGGAAGTCCGGCTGGCCCGGGTTGTTCTGCAGGTGGTCGAGCAGCTGCTTGCGCAGCCTCTCCGTTGCGGCGCCTTCGGTGACGGTCACGTGCCACGGCTGGGTGTTGCACCAGGACGGGGTGCGCTGGGCGAGGGCGAGCACCTGCTCGATGGTGTCCCTCGGGACCGGGTCGGGCAGGAACTGGCGGCAGGTCCACCTCTCGGCGAGCAACCGCTGCAACGCCTCGTGCAGGTCAGGGGCCGCGCTCACGGGAACCTCCAAAGCGGTCTCTTTTCGAGACCGAAAGCTAGCACGGCTCGGTCTCGAAAAGAGACCATCTTCGGTAGGGTCGGCGAATGCGGTACGAACAGCTCGCCGACCTGCCCTGCTCGATCACCCGCCCGCTGGTGGTGCTGGGGGACAGGTGGACGTTGCTGATCCTGAAGGAGGCGTTCGCGGGCGTGCGGCGGTTCAACGCGTTCCAGAGCAACCTGGGGATTCCGCGCAGTCGCCTGCAGGACCGGCTCGGCCGGCTGGTGGAGCACGGGATCCTGGTGCGGCAGCAGGCCGTCGACGCCGACCGCGGCGAGTACCGGCTCAGCCGCAAGGGGCACGACCTCTACCCGATCCTGATGGCCATCAAGGACTGGGGCGACGCCTACATGGCGCCGGACGGACCGCCGGTGCACTACCGGCATCGCGAGTGCACCGGCGAAGCACGGGTCACGCTGGCGTGCGACTGCTGCGGAGAACCGATGACGGCGCACGACGTTCTGCCCGAGGCGGGTCCTGGTCTGCTGGCGCACGTCGTCGACGCGCAGGGCTAGGCCGCCCGGCCGCGGTGGCCGGGCGGCCCGCCGGTCATTCCGCGGCCATGCGCTCCCGCAGGCTGCGCGGCCTCATGTCGGTCCACACCTCGTCCACGTGGGCGGAGCACTCCTCTTTGGTGCCGCGGAACCCGTCCGGACGCCATCCCGCCGGCACCTCGTGTGTCGCGGGCCAGAGCGAGTACTGCTCCTCGTCGTTGAGCAGGACCTGGTACTCGATGTCGTCCCTCATGCCATGACGTCCTTTCGTGGATATGCGCGGAGAACGGGATGCACGGTGACCAGCACCGTGATGACCGCGATGCCGCTCGCGCACAGCAGCACCGCGCCTGATCCGGGAAGCAGCTCGGCCAGCACGCCGCCCAGCGCGGGGCCCAGGGCGGCGGCCGTGCCGACGGCGACGTTCATGACGCCGCTCAGCCGGCCGCGCAACGAGTCGGGTGTGCGCAGCAGCTGGTAGGTGGTGATCACCGTGTTGGCGGTGGGTGCGAGCAGTGCCATGCCGGCGAACAGCGCGCCCATCAGGTAGCCGTTGGAGATGAACACGGCCAGCGGCGCCAGGAGGGTCAGCGCCCAGAACACGCCGGCGATCGCCTGGTGCGGCGACAGCTTCGCGCTCAGGCGCGGGGCGATCAACGCTCCCACCACACCGCCGACGCCGAGCATCGCGGCCATCACGCCGATCTCGCCCAACGGCACGCCACGGGACTGCGCCAGCACGATGATCACCAGGTAGTACGCGCTGAAGAACATGTTGAGCGTCATCGCGCACCACGCCGTCACGCGCATCTCCGGCCTGCCCAGCACCCACTTCAGGCCGTCGAGCAGTTCGCGGGCGAAGGGCCGGCGCTCGGCCGGCGGCGAAGGCGGTACCCGCAGGAAGAGCAGGCCCACGAACGCCAGCGCGTGCGTCAGGGCGTCGACCGCGAACGGCACCCAGCGGCCGGCCGCCACGAGGAAGCCGCCCAGCGCGGTGCCCGCCATCTGCCCGACGGACGACCGCGCGGCGTTGAGCGACACGGCGGTGGCGAGCTGCGACTCCGGCACGATCCGCGGCAGGCTGGCGTCCTCGGCGGGTTCGAAGAGCGCCCGGCAGGCGCCCAGCACCGCGGCCACGGCCACCATGTGCGGCAGGGTCGCGGCACCCTGCCACAACGCCACCGCGAGGCTGGCCACGGCGACCGCCTGCCCCGCCTCGGACCAGAGCATGACCCGCCGGCGGTCCCAGCGGTCGGCCAGCACGCCGCCGGGCAGCCCGACGACGAGCTGGGCCACCGCGTCCACGGCGAGCACCAGGCCCGATGCCGCCGCCGAGCCGGTGACCATCAGCACGACCAGCGGGAAGGCTATGAGGGAGGCGTTGAAGCCCACCTCGGACACGGCCTGGCTGCCCCACAGCAACCGGTAGTCGCGGTTGCGCGACAACGGGGTCATCGCGTCTCCCGGCAGTCGGCGGCGATGGCGCGCAACGCCGCGGCGAAGTCGTCGACCAGTCCGGCGACGGGGACGCGGTGCACGACACCGAACGTCATCCGCCCGTCCGCCACCTCGCCGACCACCTGCACCACGTGCGGGTCCTGGTCGACGTGGTCGCGGCCCACCGCGGACAGCACCTCGCCGAACAACGACTCGTCCTCGGCCCGCGCGTCGAACTGACCGAGGTAGTTGAACGAGACCGGCGCCTCGACACCCGGCACGCGGTCCGCCCAGCGCAGCGCGCCGTAGCCGAAACCGTTGCCCGGCACGCGGCGCAGTTGCTTGCGCGCGGACTTCACCCGGTCGCGCCAGGAGGAGCCGGTGACCTCCAGCCGCACCGGGAACATCGTGGTGAACCAGCCGACCGTCCGGGACAGGTCGACGTCGTCGAGCACGTCCTCGCGGCCGTGCCCCTCCAGGTCGATCGTCACCGCCGGCGTGCCGGTCCACCGTGCGAGCGCCCAGGCCAGTGCCGCGAGCAGAACGTCGTTGATGCCGGTGCGATAGGCGGTGGGGGCGCCGCGCAGCAACGCGTCCGTGTCCTCGGCGTTCAGTTCGAACGACGAGGCCGCCTCCTGCCCACAAGCGTCGAGCTCCGCAGCGCCGAGCGGCTGGGCGGTGATCGACCGCCAGTGTTCGATCTCGTGGTCGAGCGCGCCCGAGTCCACGAAGGACTCCAGCCGCACCGCCCAGTCGCGCACGGAGGTGGACTTGCGGCCGAGATCGATCGGCTCGTCCCGCAGCGCCTGGTGGTAGGCGGTGTCGAGGTCGTCGAGCAGGATGCGCCACGACACGCCGTCCACCACGAGGTGGTGCGCCACCAGGAACAACCGCCGCGACCCGAAGAGAGCCGCCCGCAGCAGCGGTCCACGCGCCAGGTCGAAGCCCGCGTGCAGTTCGTCGGCCACCCGCTCGAGGTCGTCGAGCGGGTGCTCGGACAGCACGTCGGCCGGTTCGAACGGCGGATTGTGCTGCTGCCAGCCGGACTCGCCGGACGTGAACCGCATCCGCAACGCGTCGTGGTGGCGCACCAACGCCTTCAGCGCCCGCCGGAGCGCGGCGACGTCCACGTCCGACGTCAGCTCCACCAGGTGCGACTGGTTGAAGTGGTGCGGAGCAGTCCGGTCACCCGCGAAGAACCACCGCTGGATCGGCAGCAGCGGCACGTCGCCGACGACCTCCGCGCGGTCGCCGGTGTCGGTCTCCGCCGTGACGTGCGGCGCGAGCCCGGCGATCGTCTGGTGGGTGAACAGGTCCTTGGCGGTGAAGTGCAGACCGGCGCGGCGGCCGCGGGCCACGACCTGGATGCTCAGGATCGAGTCGCCGCCGAGAGCGAAGAAGTTGTCCTCCACGCCGACTTCCGGCACGGCGAGGACGTCCGCCCACAACGAGCACAGGGCGCGCTCCACGTCGTTACGAGGTGCGACGTGCGTGGTGGTGGCGGTGAACTCCGGTACCGGCAACGCCTTGCGGTCGACCTTGCCGTTCGGGCTCATCGGAACCTCGTCGATCGCGACGAACGCGGACGGCACGAGGTAGTCCGGCAGCGTCTGCGCCAGGAACTCGCGCAGGTCGTCCGTGACACCGACGACGTAGGCCACCAGCCGCTTGTGGCCGCCGAAGTCCTGCGCCACCACCACGGCCTCCCGCACGGACGGGTGCCTGAGCAACGCCGACTCGACCTCACCCAGCTCGACGCGGAAGCCGCGGATCTTCACCTGGTCGTCGGCGCGCCCCACGAACTCCAGCTCACCGTCGCGGTTCCACCGGACGACGTCACCCGTGCGGTACATCCGCCCAGGCCCGAAGGGATTCGCGAGGAACCGTTCCGCCGTCAGCCCCGGCCGGCCGAGGTACCCGCGGGCCAGCTGAGGACCGCTGACGTACAGCTCACCCGGCACGCCGACGGGAACCGGCCGCAGCAAGGAGTCGAGCACGTGGACCCGAGTCCCGGGCAACGGCCTGCCGATCGGCGGCACACCGCCCGGTGTCAACGGCCCGCTCCACGACGTGACCACGGTGGACTCGGTCGGCCCGTAAGCGTTGATCATGCGGCGGCCAGGTGCCCAGCGGGCCACGAGCTCCGCGGTGCAGGCGTCACCGCCGACGACCAGGGTGCGGAAGTCGGGCAGCAACCCGTCCTCCCGGGGCACGTCCGGCACGGTCGCCATCGCCACCGGCGGGATCAGTGCGTGCGTGACCTTGTTGTCCCGCAGCACCTCCGCGAGCTGCTCACCCAACAGCGGCCCTTCGGGCGGCACGACGAGCGCGGCACCGGCCGGCAACGACATGCACAGCTCCAGCACCGACGCGTCGAAGCTGGGGGAGGAGAACTCTAGCACCCGGTCACCGGGCCGGACCTCGAAGTGCTCGATCTCGGCTGCGGAGAACGACGCGAGCCCGGCGTGCGTGACCACCACGCCCTTCGGCCGTCCCGTCGAACCGGACGTGTAGATCACGTACGCGGGCTGCGCCAGGTCGACCGGCACGCCGAGGTGCGACGCGTCGTACCCGCTCGCGTCCAGCGGACCGTCCACCACGACGACCGGATCGGCGTCGCGCAGCATGAACTCGACGCGCTCGGCCGGGTAGTCCGGGTCGATGGGCAGGAACGCCGCACCGGTCTTCAGCACCGCCAGCTCGGTGACGATGATGTCCACCGATCGCGGCAGCTGCACCGCGACGATCCGCTCCGGGCCCGCGCCGCGCTCGACCAACAGCCTCGCGAGCCGGTTCGCCCTCGCGTCGAGCTCGGCGAAGCTGATCTCGCCCTCGGCGTGGATCAGCGCGGGAGCGTCCGGCGTGCGGGCGACCTGCCGTTCGACGAGCTGGGCGAACGAGCAGGGCGTGACCTCCCGCGTGATCTCCTGGGAGGCCTCGTTCCACGCCTCCAGCTGGTCCAGCTCGGCCTGGGTGAGCATCGGCAGCCCGGCCATCGGGAGCTCCGGTGCCGCGACGGCGCCGTCCACGAGCACGTGCAGGTGCCGTGCCAGCAGCTCGACCGTGGCGCGGTCGAACAGGTCGGTGTTGTAGGTGATGGCGCCGTGCAGTTCGTCGCCGGCCTCGGTGAACTCGAACGCCACGTCGAACGACGCCGTGTGCACCGGCAGGTCGACGTCCTCACCCACCAGTCCGGGCAGCGAACCGGCCCGGCTCGGCGCGTTCTGCAACGCCACCAGCACCTGGAACAACGGCGTGCGGCTCGGGTCGCGGTCGGGCTGCACCGCGTCCACGACCCGTTCGAACGGCACGTCCTGGTGCGCGAACGCCTCCCGGACCGTCCCGTGCACCGCGCCGAGCAACTCGCGGAAGCTCGCCGATTCATCCACTGTGGACCGCAGCGTCACCGTGTTGACGAAGAAGCCGACGAGCCGTTCCAGCTCCGGGTGCTCGCGCCCGGACGACACCGTGCCGACCGCGATGTCGTCCTGCCCGGTCCAGCGCCGCAGCAACAGCGTGCACGCGGCGACGAGTGCCGTGAACAGCGTCGTGTCCTGGCCGCGAGCGAGCTCGCGCAGGCCGCCGGCGGGCAGCGCGATCTCCACCGTCGCACCGTTCGTGGTGTGCGTGGGCGGGCGCGGGCGGTCTGTCGGCAGCTCCAGCGCGGGCACGCCGGCCAGCTGCGTGCGCCAGTAGCCGAGCTGTTCGTCGAGCGGCAGGGATCGTTGCCAGGCGGCGAAGTCCGCGTACTGCACGGGCAGCGGCGGCAGCGGCTGACCGGCGTAGAGCGCGCTCAGCTCCTCCATGATCAGCCCGCTGGACCAGCCGTCCGTGACGATGTGGTGCATCGTCAGCGCCAGCACGTGCTCGCGCGCCGACACCCGGATCAGCAACGGCCGCAGCAGCGGGCCGGTCGTGAGGTCGAACGGCGTGGTCGCCTCCCGCGCCAGGATCGCCTCGACGTCACCGATGGCCACCGGGATCTGCACCGGCGCAGGCGGGTGCACCACCTGCACGGCCCGGCCGTCGACCTCGTGGAACGTCGTGCGCAGCGACTCGTGCCTGGCCACCAGCGCGGACATCGCCGCGGAGAGTGCCGCGACGTCGAGCTCGCCGGTCAACCGGACCGCCAGCGGCGTCACGTACTCCGTGCCGCCGGGCGTGAGCTGGTCGAGGAACCACAACCGCTGCTGCGCGAACGACAGCTCCAGCTCGCCCTCCCGCGACACCACCGGAATGGTGGTCATGCCGCGTCCCGGCAGGAGCTCCGCGAGGCCTTCCACGGTCGGATGGCCGAACAGGTCACGCGGGGTCAGGTCGGCGCCGAACTCCGCCCGCAACCGCGAGATCACCCGGATGCTGCTGATCGAGTCACCGCCCAGTTCGACGAACCGGTCCGTCACACCGACCCGGTCGACTCCGAGCACGTCGGCCCAGATGCCGGCGATCGCGCGTTCGGCGTCCGTGCGCGGCGGCACGAACTCCTGCGTCGTGGCGGACTCACGGCCGGGCTCGGGGAGCGCTCGCACGTCCAGCTTGCCGTTGTTGTTGAGCGGCAGGCGATCCAGCCGGACGAACGCCGACGGCACCATGTGCTCCGGCAACACCGCCGCGGCTCGGGCGCGCAACTCGTCGACCGGGGTGTCACCCACGACGTAGGCGATGAGCCGCTGGTCCTTCGCGATGACGGCGACCTGGTCGACGGCCGGGTGCAGCACGGCCTCGATCTCGCCCAGCTCGATCCGGAAGCCCCGGACCTTCACCTGCTGGTCCGCCCGGCCCAGGTACTCCAGGTTCCCGTCCGCACGCCACCGCGCCAGGTCACCGGTGCGGTACATGCGTGCCCCGGAAGAGACATCACTGCCGAACGGGTCCGCGACGAATCGCGACGCGGTGAGACCCGGCCGGTCGAGGTAGCCGCGCGCCAGCCCTTCGCCGGCCACGTACATCTCGCCGACCACGCCCGGCGGAACCGGCCGCAGGTGCTCGTCCAGCAGGTAGATCCGCAGGTCCGGGATCCCGGTGCCGATCAGGCTGCCCGGCGCGGACTCCGCCAGCGCGGGGTCGAGTGCCAGGTAGGAGACGTGCACGGTCGTCTCGGTGATGCCGTACATGTTCACGAGCCGTGCATCGTGGTGCGTGTACCAGGCCGAGAGCCGCGACAGGTCGAGCGCCTCGCCACCGAAGATCACGTACCGCAGTGCCAGCGGCACCTGCTCCTCGGCCATCAGCTGGTAGAAGGCCGACGGGGTCTGGTTGAGCACCGTGACCTGCTCGTCGTGCAGCAGCTGCAGGAACGCCCGCGGTGAACGCGACACCTCGTGCGGCACCACGACCAGCCGGCCGCCGTGGAGCAGCGGACCCCACAGCTCCCACACCGAGAAGTCGAACGCGAACGAGTGGAACAACGTCCACACGTCGTTCTCGTCGAACGAGAACCAGTCCGAGGTCTGCTCGAACAGCCGCACCACGTTCGCGTGCGGCACGACCACACCCTTCGGCACGCCCGTGGATCCGGACGTGTAGATCACGTACGCCGGGTTGTCCGCCCCGAGTGCGGTGACCGGGTCGGTGTCCGGGAAGCCGCTCAGGTCCGGCAGCGACTCGAGCACCGTCACCGGCGCGGTGTCGGAGACCATCCGCGCGACGCGCTCCTCCGGGTAGCTGAGGTCGATCGGCAGGTAGGCCGCGCCGGACTTGAGCACACCGAGGATCGCCACCACCAGGTCGGTGCCGCGCGGCAGCCGCAACCCGACGTACCGCTCGGGCCCGGCTCCGTCCGCGATCAGCCGGTGTGCCAACCGGTTCGCGCGGGCGTTGAGCTCGGCGTAGGTGAGATCGCCGACCGCGACACGATCCGGTGTGCGGGAGACCTGGGTCTCGAACAGCCCGGGCAGGGTGGTGGTGGGCCGTCCCGTGGCGGTGCCGTTCCACTCGACCAGGACGCGGTGGTCCTCTTCGGGCGTCGTCCACCGCACGTCCGCGAGCGACTGGTCCGGCCGTGCGACGAACTCCCGCAGCATCAACGCCATCCGGCCGGCCAGCGACGTGATCGTGGACGCGTCGAACAGGCGCGGGTCGTAGGTGAACTCGAAGTGCAACGCACCGTCGTCGGCATGGGCTCGCACGGCCAGTGGCAGCGTCGTGGTGTCACGACTCTCCACCACGTCGACCCGCAGCTCGTCGTCCGCGCCGACCGGGTAGTTCTCGAACGCGAGCAGGCTGTGGAACAGTTCGCCGCCCAGTCGTGCCAGGGAAACGTGGTCGTACGCGCGCGCTTCGCTCTGTGCGGCTTGCAGATCGCGCAACCACTCCACCACCGGGCGGTCGAGGTCGACGACCACCCGCGACGGCACGGTGTTGATGAACATGCCGATCATCGAGTCGGAACCGGGCAGCTCAGCGGGACGGCCGGACACCGTGGTGCCGAACACCACGTCCCGTTCCCCGCTCAACCGCGCCAGCAGCAACGCCCACGCGCCCTGCACCACGGTGTTGACCGTGAGCCCGTGCTCGCGCAGGTCGGCCAGCGGCAGGTCGAGCCCCAGCACGGCGCTGGACTCGGCCGGCCCCTGGGGCCTGCGGTCGTACGGCAGCGGCGTCGGTGTGGTGAACCCGTCCAGCACCCGGCGCCAGTACCCCTCGGCGGCCGCGCTGTCCTGTCCGGACAACCAGCGGAGGTGATCGCGGAACGGCCTGCGGGCGACCGGCTGCTCGCCCCGGTACTCGGCGATCACGTCCGAGAACACCTGTGCCGTGCTCCAGCCGTCCAGCAGCACGTGGTGCGTGGACCAGACGAGCCGCACCCGGTCGCCGTCCTGGGAGAAGTCCAGGCGCAGCAAGGGCGACTGCTCGCGCCGCACGACCTGCACCGGCTCGTCGACGCCCTGCCAGACGACGTCCGCGCGCAACGCCGGCGTACGCGCGATCACCCGTTGCCAGGCATCGCGGAAACGGTCGAGGTCGACGTCGAGCAGCAGTTCCAGCCGGTCGACGTACACGTCGGCGTCGTCGATGCTGTGGAACACCATGCCCGACTGCAACGGCGTCAACGGGTAGGCGTCCTCGACGTCGCCGAGCGCGTCGACCTGCTCCTGGGTCAGCCGGACGAGCGGGAAGTCGGACGGAGTGCGCCCGCCGGGGCTGGTGCGGCAGTGTTCGACGATCTCCCGCAACGCCCGCAGCATGTCGTCCGCCTGGCGACGAGCCTCGGCCTCGGGCAGTCCGTGGTCCCAGTCCAGCACGAGCCTGCCGCCGTCGACCGCGGCGGTGATCTCCACCAGGTGCGTCGGAATCTCCGGGATGCCGGTGTCCAGGCGACCGCGGAACACCCCGTCGCTCTCGCCGTCGTCCCACTGGCCGAGGTAGTTGAAGCACACCTCCGGCAGGTCACCGGTCAGGCCGCTGTCCGGCGTGAGGTAGCGCAGCACCTCGTACGACAGTCCGTCGTGCGGAATGGCCCGCAGCTGCTCCTTGACGGACTTGAGCACGACACCCCAGTCGCCGTCCGGGAGTGCGAGCGACACCGGGAACTGGCTGGTGAGCCAGCCGACCGTGCGGGACACGCTGTCGTCACGGCCGTGACCCTCCAACGCGAACACCGGCGAGACGGCCTTGCCGAGGGCGCTGAGCAGCACGTCGTTGATCCTGGTGCGGTAGACACCGGGAACGTCGCGCAGCAACGCCGCGGTGGTCTCCTCGTCCAGTTCCACGGTGAAGTGGTGCCGCTCGGCGGGCACGGTCGCCGTCCCGAGCGGAATCGACCGCCAGTACGGCAGAGCGTCGGCGAACTCGGGAGCGCGGCGGTTCAGCTGGTGCGCCCACTGGGTGAACGGCAGCGTGGCCGGCGGCAGGGGATCACCGCGATAGGCGGTCTCCAGGTCTTCGAGCAGGATCCGCCAGGACACCGCGTCGATCACCAGGTGGTGCGCGACGAGCAGCAACGTGCCGTCCACCAGCGTGGCGCGGAACAACGGTCCACGCGCGAGGTCGAATCCATCCACAGTGGACTCGAACTGCGGCAGGGGTGCCGTGGCCTCCTGCCCGCCGTCGGCGAACCGCAGCCGCAACGCCTCGTGGTGCTCGGCGACCACCCGGACGGCGCGGGCGAGCGCGTCGACGTCGGTGCCGGGCGCGAGCTCGAGGCGCATCGACATCGTGTAGTCGTCGCGGCCGACCTTGTCGAAGAACCAGTGCTGGATCGGGGTGAGCGGCGCCGGCCCGGTGACCAGGTCGTGGCTCACCGGGGCCGGCGCCTCCTGCGCGGCGGCGGCGAGCGCGGCGACGGTCTGATGGACGAAGACGTCCTTCGACGAGATCATCAGACCGTGCGCACGGGCTCGGGCCACCACCTGCATGCTGAGGATCGAGTCGCCGCCGAGCGCGAAGAAGTTGTCCTCGGCCCCGACGGTTTCAACCCCCAGCACCTCGGCCCAGGTCCGGGCCAAGAGGACTTCCCGCTCGGTGCGCGGCGCGACGAACTCGCGCGACGCGAAGTGCGGTTCGGGCAGCGCACGGCGGTCGACCTTGCCGCTCGGCGTGAGCGGCAACGACTCCAGCCCGACGAACGCCGACGGCACCAGGTGCGCGGGCAGGAACCTCCGCGCCCAGTCGTTCAGGGCCGGTATCGAGGTCCCGTTCGATGAGAGTCGCGCCTGAGGTGGTTCCTGGCGGTGCGGCCGGACGGCCCGCATACCGCTGTTGTATGTGGGTTGTCCGGCCGTGCCCACCACGTAGGCCACCAGTCGCGTGTCCCGGCCGACGACGACCGCCGCCGAGACGTCCGGGTGACGCAGCAGCACGGCTTCGACCTCGCCGGGTTCGACCCGGAAACCGCGGATCTTGAGCTGGTCGTCGGCCCGGCCGAGGAACTCCAGCTGCCCGTCGTCCGTCCACCGCACCCGGTCGCCCGTCCGGTACATCCGGGCCCCGAAGTCGTTCTCGGACGCGAACGGGTCGGCGAGAAAGCGTTCCGCGGTCAGCCCGGGACGGCCGAGATACCCGCGCGCGACCTGTGCGCCCGCCACGTACAGCTCTCCAGGCACGCCCACCGGCACCGGCCGCAGGTCGCCGTCCAGCACGTACGCCCGCTGGTTCGCGAGCGGCCCGCCGATCACCGGCCGCGGCCCGGCGATGCGGCACGAGGTCGCGTCGACCGTGCACTCGGTGGGGCCGTAGAAGTTGTACGCCCGCACGTCAGCGAGCTGGTCCCACAGATCCGGTGGCACCGCCTCGCCGCCGATCGTGATGATCTCCGGCGCCCGCTCCAGCAGACCGGAGGCGATGAGTGCCCGCATGTGCGCCGGCGTCGCGTCCAGCACGTCGATGCCCTGCGACCGCACGTGTTCCACGAGTGCCACCGCGTCGAGACGCACGTCGTCGGGGACCAGGTGCAGCTCGTGACCGCACGCCAGCAGCGCGAGACCTTCCAGCGCCGTGTCGAACGAGAACAGGGCGGTGTGCGCGACCCGGAGAACGCGCGAGCCGAACAGCTCCCGGTGGTGTGCCACCAGGTTGGTGAGGTTGCGGTGCTCGACCGCCACACCCTTCGGCGTGCCGGTCGACCCGGACGTGTAGATCACGTACGCGGTGCTCGCCGGGTCGATCGACACGGCGGGGTCCGTGCCGGGGAAAGCGTTCAGATCACCGATCTCGTCCAGCACGACCACGGGCTGTGCGTCGCGCAGCAGCAGTTCGACGCGTTCGGCGGGCAGTTCACGATCCACCGGCAGGTAGGCGGCGCCCGACTTGAGCACGGCGAGGACCGCCACCACGAAGTCCGCCGAGCGCGGCAACCGCAGCGCCACCAGGCGTTCCGGGCCCGCGCCCAGCGAGATCAGCCGGTGCGCCAGGCGGTTCGCCCGTTCGTTGAGCTCGGCGAACGTGAAGGATTCGACGGCGACCAGCGCGGTGGCGTCCGGCGTGAGCAGGGCCTGCCTCTGGAAGAGGTGCGGGAACGGCGGGTCGGAGACCTCCAGTGCGGGACCCGCCTGCAGCGTGCCGTGGTCGGTCAGGGACGGCTCCCGGCCCGCCGCGATCTCGCCGAGCAGCGTCACAAGATGCCGGGCCATCCGCTCGATCGTCGGTGCGTCGAAGAGGTCCGGGTTGTACTCGACCGCGCCGAGCAGCACGTCACCGCGTTGCTGGAACTCGAACGTCAGGTCGCACGTCGACGTGACGACCGGCAGCGGCACCTCCTCGACGGCGAGACCGGCGATCGCCGGCACCTCGTCCGCGGTGTTCTGCAGCAGCACCATCACGTCGAACAGCGGGTTGCGGCTGGGGTCGCGGTCCGGCCCCACGGCGTCCACGACCCGTTCGAACGGCACGTCCTGGTGCTCGAACGCGTCCAGCACCGTCTGCCGCACCTGGGACAGGAACTCCCCGAACGGCCTGCCGTCCACTGTGGAGCGCAGTACGAGGGTGTTCACGAAGAAGCCGACCACGTTCTCCAGCTCGGCCCGCTCGCGCCCGGACGTCACCGTGCCGACCGCGACGTCGGACTGCCCCGAGTACCGGCTGAACAGCAGCTGGCAGGCCGCCACGAGCGTCGTGAACAACGTGGTGTCACCGTCGCGCAGGCCCGCGACCGGCAGCTCGAACTCGTGCATCGCACCGGACGTCGTGCGCACGGCGGGCCGGGGCCGATCGGTCGGCAGCTCCAGCGGCGCCACCCCGGCGAGCTGCTCCTTCCAGTACCGCAGCTGCGCGTCGAGGTCGAGACCGCGCTGCCACACCGCGAAGTCCGCGTACTGCACGGGCAGTGCCGGCAGCTCCCGGCCCTCGTACAGCGCGGCCAGCTCGTCGGTGAGGACCGCGGTCGACCAGCCGTCGGTGATGATGTGGTGCAACGTCAGCACCAGCACGTGCTCGTCGGCACCGAGCCGGACGAGCCGCGTGCGCAGCAACGGTCCGGTGCTCAGGTCGAACGGCGCGGTCGTCTCCTCCAGCAGGATCGCGTCGAGGGCGCCGTGGTCGGGGCGCAGCCGCACTTCGTACGGCTCGCCGATGATCTGCAAGCCGTCGGTGAACGTCGTGCGCAGCGACTCGTGCCGCGCCACCAGCGCCGTCAGCGCCTCGCTCAGCTTCGGCACGTCCAGCGGACCGCGCAGCCGCAGCGCGGTCGGCGTGATGTACTCCGTGCCGCCGCTCTCGAACTGGTCCAGGAACCACAGCCGTCCCTGGGCGAAGGACTGCGGAACCTCCACCCGCGACGCCACCGGGATCGTCGTGGAGTCACCCTCCCGCAACGCTTCCGCCAGTTGCGCCACGGTGGAGTGCTGGAACAGCACCCGCGGCGACACCTGCACCCCGAACGCCGCCCGCAGCCGCGCGACGACCCGGATGCTGAGGATCGAGTCGCCGCCCAGCGCGAAGAAGTCGTCCTGCGCGCCCACCCGTTCCACGCCCAGCACCTCGGCCCACGCGGCCGCGACCAGGCGTTCGGCGTCGGTGCGCGGTGCCACGAACTCCGCGGAGGCGAACTCGGGGGCGGGCAACGCCCTGCGGTCCAGCTTCCCGCTGGACGTCATCGGCAGGTCGGCCAGCTCCACGAACGCCGCGGGCACCAGGTGCGCGGGCAGCATGCGGCCCAGCGCCTCCCGGACCTCGACCTCCGGCGTGCCGACGAGGTAGGCGACGAGGCGGTCGTCCACCGCCACCACGGCGGCCTGCCGCACCCCCGGCACGTCCAGCAGCGCGGCGACGATCTCGCCCGGCTCGATGCGAATGCCGCGGATCTTGACCTGGTCGTCGGTGCGGCCGAGGTAGTCGAGCACACCGCCGGAGAGCCACCGGACGCGGTCGCCGGTGGCGTACATCCGCGTGCCTGGCTCGAACGGGTTCGCCATGAACCGCTCGGCAGTCAGCCCGGCGCGGCCGAGATAACCGCGAGCCACCTGCGCACCCGCCAGGAAGAGCTCACCGGGCACACCCACCGGCACCGGCCGCAGGCCGTCGTCCAGCACGTACGCCCGCACGTTGTGCCCAGGCCCGCCGATCACCGGCCGGTCGTGGTCGGCGAGCGCGCAGTAGGTGGCGTCGACGGCGAACTCGGTCGGCCCGTAGTAGTTGAGGCCGATCTCGCGCACCTCCTGCCACAGCGACTCGTCCACGGCCTCGCCACCGAGCATCAGCGTCCGCAGCCCGGCGTCGAGCAGGCCGGCGGGGAGGAGCTGACGCGCGTAGGTCGGCGTCACGTCCATCACGCCGATGCCGTGCTCCCGCACGTACCGCACCAGCGCGGGAGGGTCGAGCCGCAGGTCCTCGCCGATGACGTGCAGCTCGTGCCCGGCGGCGAGGAACAGCAGGCCCTCCCACGACGTGTCGAACGAGAACGCCGCGGTGAGCGCGAACCGCAGTGGTGCGTCAGGGATGAGCGTCGCCCGGTGGTCGGCGTAGAGGTTCGCGAGCTGGGCGTGCTCGATCACCACCCCCTTCGGCGTGCCGGTCGACCCGGACGTGTAGATCACGTACGCGGGGTGGGCCGGCAGCACCTCGACGTCCAGGGCGTGCGAGGGAAACGCGCTGGTGTCCGGCAGTTCGTCCAGCACCAGCACGGGCTTCGCGTCGGCGAGCAGGAAGTCCCGGCGGCCGGGCGGGAGGTCGCGGTCGATCGGCAGGTAAGCCGCGCCGGCCTTCATGACGGCGAGCAACGCGACGACCATCTCCTGCCGCGGCAACGCCAGACCCACGAGTCGTTCCGGACCGGCGCCGTCGGCGATCAGCCGGTGCGCCAACCGGTTCGCGGCGGCGTCGACCTCGGCGAACGTGTGCGGCCACACCGCCACCGCGTCCGGTGTCGCGGCGGCCTGCCGCGCGAAGACCTCGTGGTAGAGCTCGCCGGACGTCTCCAGCTCGGTCCACGCTGCCAGGTCGAGCTCGCCCGGCACCGTCCACGGGAGCGCGCCCACCGGGCGGCGGGGGTCGGTGGCGATGCCGCTGAGCAGGACGTGCAACCGTTCGCTCAACCGCTGCGCGGTGGCGGCGTTGAACAGGCGCGGGTCGTAGGCAAGGTCGAAGCTCAGCCGGTCACCGAGGTGCGCCGTGAGCGTGATCGGCAGATTCGTCGTGTCGGTCGCGGTGACCTCCACGACGCGCGGCGCGGCCGTGGACTCGCGGTCGAACGGGTAGTTCTCGAACACCACGACGCTGTCGAACAGCCCGCCGCCGAGCCGCGCCAGCGAGACGTGCTCGAACGTTCGCGCCTCGCTCTGCGCCTGCTGCAGGTCCCGCAGCCAGGACGCGGCCGGCTGGTCGTCGTCGACGGCCACCCGCGTGGGCACGGTGTTGATGAACATGCCGATCATCGACTCGACGCCGGGCAGCTCGGCGGGCCGTCCGGACACGGTCGTGCCGAAGACGACGTCGCGAGTGCCGCTGTGCCGGGCCAGCAGCACCGCCCACGCGCCCTGCACCACCGTGTTGACCGTGATGCCGTGCTCTCGCACACCCGTGCGCAACGCCTCGGAGTCCTCAGTGGACAGCGAGACGCGGATCGACTCGGTCGACTCGGCCTGATGGGCCTCGGCGGGTTTGCGGTCGTAGGGCAGGGGAGTGGGCTCGGCGCCGTCCAGCACCTCGGCCCAGTACCGCTGCGCGGCCGACGTGTCCTGCTCGGCCAGCCACCGCAGGTAGTCGCGGAACGGCCGGCGGGCGAACACGGGTTCGCCGCGGTACTCCGCGACGACCTCGGCGAACACCTGCGCGGTGCTCCAGCCGTCCAGCAGCACGTGGTGCGACTCCCACACCAGCCGCACGCGGGAACCGCCCGACGGGATGATGTCGATGCGCAGCAACGGGGACGCTTCCCGGTGCACCACCTGCACCGGCTCGTCCACGCCCTCCCAGACGATGCTCGTGCGCAGGACCGGCGTGCGGGCGATCACCCGGCGCCAGGCGGCGCGCAGCGCCTCCGGATCGTCGACGCCGTCGAGCACCAGCTCCAGCCGGTCGACGTACGCGGCCGGGTCGAGCAGGTGGTGGAACAGCATGCCGGCCTGCAGCGGCGTGAGCGGGTAGACGTCCTCGACGTCGGCGGGCAGCGCGTCGACCTGCTCCTGGGTGAGGCGGGCCAGCGGGAAGTCCGAGGGCGTGTGGCCGCCGGGGCTCGTCCGGCAGTGCTCGACGATCTCCCTCAACGACACCAGCATCCGCTCGGCCTCGGCCCGCGGGCTCTCCCCGGCGTACGACCAGGTGAACCGCAGGCAGCCGTCGGCCACCACGCCGTTGACCTCGACCGGGTGCCGGGCGAGGTCGGGTCCGGGGACCTCGTGGCCGCCTTCCCAATGACCGTGGTAGTTGAAGCACAGGTCCGGCAGCTCACCGCTCAGGCCGCTGTCCGGGGTGAGGTACCGCAACGCCTCGTACGACAGGCCCTTGTGCGGGATGGCCCGCAGCTGTTCCTTGACCGACTTGAGGACGGCACCCCAGTCCCCGCCGGGGAGGTCGAGCGACACCGGGAACTGCGTGGTGAACCAGCCGACGGTGCGGGACACGTCGGCGTCGAGCACGTCGCGGCCGTGACCCTCCAGCGTGAGCTCCCGGCGACCGAGCGCGGCGAGCAGCACGTCGTTGATCTGCGTGTGGTAGACGCCGGGCACGTCGTGCAGCAGCGCCGCGGTCGTCTCCGCGTCGAGACTCACGGTGAAGCTGTGGCGTTCTCCCGTCGCCACACCACCGGTCGGCTGACGGCGCCAGTGCGGCAGCGCGTCGCGGAAGTCCTGGCGCGTGAGGTGGTGCGCCCACTGCGTGAACGGCATCGTCGGCGGGTCGAGCGGCTCACCGCGCCACGCCTTTTCGAGGTCCTCCAGCAGGATCCGCCACGACACGCCATCGATGATCAGGTGGTGCGCGGACAGGTAGAGCCGCGGCCCGACCAGCACCGCGCGCAGCAACGGCCCGTTCGCCAGGTCGAAGTCGCGGTGCTCGAAGGAGTCCGCGACCTCCAGCACCGGCCGTCGCGCACCGAGCTCCATCCGCCCGCCGACGAACCGCAGGCGCAGCGCCTCGTGCTGCGCCACCACAGCGTCCAAGGCGTGCTGAACGTTCACATCGGACGGCACGTCGACGGCGACCGACATCGCGTAGCCGGTGTCGCCGTCGTGCTCGAAGAACCACCGCTGGATGGGCGTGAGCGGCGCGGGACCCTCGACGTGCGCGAACTCCGCCTCGACCGCGGGTGCCGCCGCGAGTGCCAGCTCCGCCACGGTCTGGTGGCGGAAGACGTCGCGCGACGAGAGCTGGAGCCCGCTCCGGCGGGCACGGGACACCAGCTGGATGGCGAGGATCGAGTCACCGCCGAGCCCGAAGAAGTTGTCGTCCACGCCGACGCGCTCGACACCCAGCACCTCGGACCAGATGCCCGCCAGCGTCTCCTCGGCCGGCGTGCGCGGCGCCTGGAACTCCTCGCGCGCCAGCACCGGCGCGGGCAGCGCCTTGCGATCCACCTTGCCGTTGCTCGTCAACGGCACCCGATCGAGCGTGACGAACGCGGCCGGCACCATGTAGTCGGGCAGGCTGTTCTTCAGCCACGGCCGCAGATCGGCGCGCGTGCCGACGACGTAGCCGACGAGCCGGTCGTCCCGCGCCACCACCACCGCGTCGGTGACGTCCGGGTGCCGCAGGAGGGCGGCCTCGACCTCACCGGGCTCGATGCGGAAACCGCGGATCTTCACCTGGTCGTCGACCCGGCCCAGGTAGTCGAGCTGCCCCTCGGCCGTCCACCGCACCCGGTCGCCCGTGCGGTACATCCGGGCCCCGGAATCCTCCTTGGCCGCGAACGGGTTCGCGAGGAACCGCGACGCGGTCAGTCCCGGCTGTCCCAGATAGCCGCGTGCGACCTGAGCCCCGGCCAGGTACAGCTCGCCGGCCACCCCGACCGGCACGGGACGCAGGTCGGCGTCGAGCACGTGCGCCTGCAGGTTGCTCAGCGGCCTGCCGATCACCGGCCGGTCGCCCTCGACCCTGCACGACACCGCGTCGACCGTGCACTCGGTGGGGCCGTAGAAGTTGTGGGCGTTGGTGCCGGCCAGCTCGCGCCAGAGCCGTTCGCCCAGCGCCTCACCGCCGAGCATCAGCACGCGCGGGTGGTGGTCGAGCAGCCCGGCCGGGATGAGCTGCTGCAGGTAGGACGGCGTCAGGTCGAGGAAGTCGATCCGGTGCCGGCCGACGTAGGAGACCAGGGCGTCCGCGTCGAGCCGCACGTCGTCACCCAGCAGGTGCAGCTCGTGCCCGGCTGCCATCAGCACCGGGCCCTCCCACGACGTGTCGAACGAGAACACCGCGCTGAGCGCGGCCCGCATCCGCTCGCCGCCCGCGAAATCGGCGACGTGGCTGTGCAGCAGGTTCACCAGGTTGCGGTGTTCGACCACGACGCCCTTCGGCGTGCCGGTCGATCCGGAGGTGTAGATGACGTAGGCGGCCTGGGACGGCACGATCGGCACAGCCGGGCCGGCTGCCGGCAGATCGCCGGTGTCCGGGAGCGCGTCGAGCACCCGCACGGCACCGGCGTCGGCGCGCAGGTGTTCCTGACGGTCACGCGGCAGGCCGGGATCGATCGGCAGGTACACCGCACCGGACTTCAGCACCGCCAGCAGCGCCACGATCGCGTCCGCCGTGCGGGGCAACGAGACCCCGACCACCTGCTCGGGCCGCACGCCCTCACCGATCAGCCAGTGCGCCAGGCGGTTCGCCCGCGCGTCGAGTTCGGCGTACGTCAGCGTGTCGGCGCCGCAGACCAGTGCCGTGGCCTGCGGTGTGCGCCGGACCTGTTCCTCGAAGATCGCGGTGAACGTCGTTGCGGGCGCGTCGAGAGCGGTGGAGTTCCACTCCCGCATCCGGTCCAGCTCGCCCCTCGTGACGAGAGGCAATGCGTGCACCGGCCGCGACGGGTCGTCGGCCACACCGCCGAGCAGCACGAGCAGGTGCTCGCCGAGCCGTTGCACCGTCGCCGCGTCGAACAGGTCGGTGCTGTACTCCAGCACGCACTCCAGCTCGTCACCGCGTGGCGTGAACTCCACGGTCAGGTCGAAGTCCGCCGCCCACCGCTCGACGGGCACGTCCTCGACGGTCAGCCCGGGGAACGCCGGCAGGCCCCGCTCGGTGTTCTGCAGCAACACCATCACGTCGAACAACGGGTTGCGGCTCGCGTCCCGGCTCGTGCCGACCGCGTCCACGAGCTTCTCGAACGGCACCTCGTCGTGCAGCGCGTGGTCCTGCCGCAGCAGGTCGGTGAACCGTCCGTCCACAACGGACCGGACGACCGCGGTGTTGACGAAGAACCCGACGACCCGGTTGAGCTCCGGGCGGGTGCGGCCCGAGGTGACCGTGCCGAGCACCACGTCGGACTGGCCGCTGTAGCGGGCGAACAACACCTGGCAGGCCGCCATCAGCGTGCCGAACAACGTGCTGTCGTGCTCTCGCGCGATCCGGTCCAGCCCGCCGGTGATCGCGGCCGGCACCACGAACCGGTGTGCCGCGCCGGCACCGGAGCGTTCGGCCGGACGCGGCCGGTCGGTGGGCAGCTCCAGCGGCGACAGACCGGCGAGCCGGTCCTTCCACCGTCCCAGCGCGTCGTCCCAGCGCTGCTCCCGGTGCCATGCCGCGAAGTCCGCGTACTGGATCGAGGGCTCCGGCAACCGCTCACCGCGGTACAGGGCAGCCAGCTCGTCGGTGAGAACCCCGAGCGACCACCCGTCGGTGACGATGTGGTGCGCGCCGAGCAGCAGCACGTGGTCCTGCGGCCCGAACCGGACGATCAGCGCGCGGAACAACGGCCCGCGCTCCAGGTCGTACGGCCGCGCGAACTCCGCCGTCAGGTCGCACTCGCCGACAACGGGCACGTCGATGTCCCGGGCCGGATGGACGACCTGCACGGCGGCGCCGTCGCGTTCGGTGAAGGTCGTGCGCAACGCCTCGTGCCGCCGCACCAGTTCCTGCACGCACCGCACGAGCTTCGGCACGTCGAGCGGGCCGCGGAACCGCAGCGCACGCCCGGAGTTGTGGTCGTTGCCGCCCGGACGCAGCCGGTCGAGCAGCCACAGCCGGTGCTGGGCGGGAGAGGTGGGCAACGGTCCCGTGCGCGGCACCGCCGGGATCACCGGGGTGGCGGGCACGGCACCCGCGAGACGTTTGCGCAGCTGGTCCCGCAGGTGTGCGGGCAGGGCGGAGGCGCGGTCCTGCTTGGAGGTGGTCATGTGCTCGTGGTTCCTCAGAGTTCGTTGAGGGAGGCGGTGTGCTCGAGCTCGCGCAGGATCAGTTCCTCGACGAGGTCGGCAAGGGCGGCGACGGTGCGGGCGGACAGCACGTCGCGGGGGCTCAGTTCGACACCGAACGCGTCGCGCAGCAGCGAGGTGACGTGCATGCCGCGGATGGAGTCACCACCGAGCGCGAAGAAGTCGTCCTCGGCACCGACCCGGCCGACACCGAGCACCTGGGCCCAGATCGAGGCGACGGCCTCCTCGGCCGGCGTGCGCGGCGGGACGTGCTCGGCCGGTGTCCACTCGGGATCGGGTAAGGCGCGCCGGTCGATCTTGCCGTTGGGACTCAACGGGAACTCGTCGAGCCGCACGATCGCGGACGGCACCATGTAGTCCGGCAGCGCGGCCTCCGCGGCCCTGCGCAACGCGTCCACGTCCGGCGTCCTGACGTAGGCGACCAGCCGATCGTCCCGCACGACCACGACGGCATCGCCCAGCACGGCCTCGATCTCGCCGAGCTCCACGCGCAGCCCGCGGATCTTCACCTGGTGATCGGTGCGTCCCAAGTACTCCACCGCGCCGTCTGTCCGCCACCGGGCGAGGTCACCGGTGCGGTACATGCGCGTCCCCGCCGGGCCGAACGGATCGGCGACGAACCTCCCGGCCGTGAGTCCCGGCCGGTTCAGGTAACCGCGGGCCAGCTGGACGCCCGCCAGGTACAGCTCACCCGGCACACCCGGCGGCACCGGCCGCAGTTCGGCGTCGAGCACGCGCAGGGCGGTGTTCCACACCGGCCTGCCGATCGGCACGACGTCCGCGCCAGGACAGGTCTCCCAGCTCGTGACGTCCACGGACGCCTCGGTCGGCCCGTACAGGTTGTGCAGCGGCACGTCGACCGCCTCGTACCAGGCCCGCACCAGGTCCGGCGGCAGCGCCTCGCCGCTGCACAGCACCCGCCGCAACCCCGTGCAGCCCTTGGCGGCGGGCTCGCGCAGGAACGCTCGCAGCATCGACGGCACGAAGTGCACGGTCGTGATCGACTCGCGCTGCACGAGGTCGGCCAGGTACGCCGGATCGCGGTGGCCCTCCGGCTTGGCCACGACCAGCGTGGCGCCGGCGATCAGCGGCCAGAAGAACTCCCAGACCGAGACGTCGAAGCTCGCGGGCGTCTTCTGCAGCACCCGGTCGTCCGGGGTGAGCCCGTACTCGTGCTGTGTCCACAACAGACGGTTGACGACGCCCCGGTGGGGCACGACCACGGCCTTGGGCCTGCCCGTCGAGCCGGACGTGTAGATCACGTAGGCCGGGTGGTCCGGTGTCAGGACGATCTCAGGGGCTGTGGGCGGGTGATCGGAGGCGTCGAGCGGTGAGTCGATCACCAGCACCGGGCCGGCGTCCTCGATCATGAACGCGACGCGTTCGGCGGGCAGTCCGGCGTCGATCGGCAGGTAGGCCGCACCCGCCTTGAGCACGGCCAGCAGCGTCACGACCAGGTCGATCGACCGCGGCAGCGACACGGCGACCACCCGTTCCGGACCGGCGCCCTCGGCGATCAGCCGGTGCGCCAGGCGGTTCGCCCGCCGTTCCAGCTCCGCGCCGGTGATCGCCTCGCCCTCGAACCGCACGGCCTCTTCGCCGTGGGGAGCCAGCAGGTCCAGCAGGGTGCGGTCCGGCACCTCGTGCGCGGTGTCGTTCCACTCGGCCAGCACCCGGTGCCGTTCCTCCGGCGTGAGCAGCGGCAGCGCACCGACCTGCCGGTCGGCGTCCTCGGCGATGCCGGTGAGCAGCACGCGCAGGTGGTCGCCGAGCCTGCGCGCCGTGGTCTCGTCGAACGCCGCGGGGTCGTACCCGAGCAGCACGGTCAGCTCGGTGTCCGGGTAGACCGTGGCGCTGAGCGGGAAGTTCGTCGTCTCCACGGCTCGCAGGTCGCGCAGCGGCAGTCCCTGCGCCGGGTAGTTCTCGAACACCAGCACGCTGTCGAACAGGTTCACCCCGCCCTCGACGCCGCTCCAGGCGCGCAGGTCGGTCAGCGGCACGTGCTCGAACCGCCGTGCCTCGACCTGCGCCTCCTGCAGCCCGCGCAGCCAGGCCGCGACGGGTGACCGGTCGTCCACGGTCACGCGCACCGGCAGGGTGTTGATGAAGATCCCGGTGATGTCGTCGACGCCGGGCAGATCGGCGGGCCTGCCGGACACGGTGGCGCCGAAGCACACGTCGTCCCGTCCGCCGTAACGGGCGAGCAGCACGGCCCACGCGCCCTGCACGACCGTCCCCGGCGTCAGCCGCTGCTCGCGGGCGAACGCGTACAACGCGGCGGACTCCCCGGCGGACAACGAGATCCGCAGGTTCGCCGTGGTGCTGGAGCCGTGCTGCCCGGACGGCGTGCGGTCGAACGGCAGCGGCGTCGGCTCGGTGAAGTCGCCGAGCACCTCGCGCCAGTGCCGCTCGGCCGGCTCGTCGTCCTGGTGGTGCAGCCACTCGACGTAGTCGCGGAACGGCGGTCGTTCCGCCGGTTCGCCGAGCACGTCGGTCAGCACCTGGAAGACGCTCCAGCCGTCGAGCAGCACGTGGTGGAACGTCCACAGCACCTGCACCTCGCCCTCCGGCAGGCGGGCCAGCGTCAGCCGCATCAACGGCGCGGTCGCGAGGTCCATGCCTTCAGCCCGGTCGGACTCCAGCAACGCCCGCAGCAGTTCCTCGCGATCCCCCTGAGTCCAGTCCAGGTGGCGGATGGGCACCGGTGCCTGCGCGTGCACGACCTGCACCGGTTCCGGCACGCCCTCCCAGACCACGCTGCTGCGCAACACCGGTGTGCGGTCCACGACCCGTTGCCACGCGGCCGCGAGCTCGTCCGGGTCCGCGGTCACGACGAAACTGGTCTGCTGCACGTACACGCCGTCGAGGGAGTGGAACACCATGCCCGCCTGCATCGGCGTGAGCGGGTAGACGTCCTCGACGTGCGGCGGCGCGATCCGGTCGCAGGCGGCCTGGTCCAGCCGGGCGAGCGGGAAGTCCGACGGTGTGCGGCCACCGGCGTCCGGCTGCGCGCAGTGGTGCGCGATGTCCCGCAACGCCACCAGCATCTCGTCCGCCAGCCGCGTGATCGTGGCCTCGTCGTGCAGGTCGGTGCTGTAGAACCAGGTCACCTCGAGCTGGTCGCCCTCGACGCGGCTGACCACGTCGATGGCGTGCGGGCGCGGTGCGTCCGGGCCGGCGTCGAGGTCCATGCCGCGCTGGTCGTCGTCGAACCGGCCGAGGTGGTTGAACCCGACCTCCGGCGTGACGTCCGGCAGGCCGTCGGCGGTGAGATACCGCAGCGCTCCGTAACCGATGCCCCGCCGGGGGACCGACCGCAGCTGTTCCTTGACCGCCTTCAAAGTCTCGCCCCAGCCCGCTTCCGGCACGTCGAGGGCGACCGGGAACATCGAGGTGAACCAGCCGACCGTGCGGGACAGGTCGACGCCGTCGAACAGCTCCTCGCGGCCGTGGCCCTCCAGTGCGACGAGCACCCGCGGGGAACCGGTCCAGCCGCTCAGCACGCACCCGAGCGCGGCCAGCAGGACGTCGTTGACCTGGGTGCGGTACACGGGCGGCACCTCGCGCAGGACGCGCCGAGTGTCCTGTTCGGACAGTCGAACCGTGACACCGCGCTGGGAAGCGGTGGTGCCCGTCTTGGAGCTGCCACCGGTGAGCTGCTCCCAATGCGATCGTTCGTCGTCGAATCCACCCGCCTGGGCGTGGCCGACGAGCCGGTGTGCCCACTCGCGCAACGAGGTCGTCTTCGGCGGAAGCGGTTCACCGCGGTAGGCGGCGCGCAGGTCCTCGGCGATGATCCGCCACGAGATGCCGTCCACGACGAGGTGGTGCGCGGACAACCTGACCCGGCGCGGTGCCACGATCTCGGTCTCCAGCTGCGAGTGCCCGGACGGCTCGATGCGCTGGCGCCAGCCGTCGTCGAACGCGTACCGCGTCCGCAGGGCGTCGTGGTGCGCCACCACCGTGCTGACGGCCCTGGCGAGCCGTTCGGCGTCGACGTCCTCGGCGAAGTCGAGCACGACGGACTGGTGGAACCGGCTCAGTCCGTCGTGGTGCTCGAAGAACCAGCGCTGGATCGGCGTGAGCGGCACGTCCCCGGTGACCGTGCCCTGCTCGGCGCTCGTCCGGCCGGCGGACCGCACGCGAGGAGCCAGCTCAGCGATCGTCTGGTGCTGGAAGACGTCACGCGCGCTCAGGTGCAGACCGGCGGCCCGTGCCTTGGTGACGACGCTGATCGCGAGGATCGAGTCACCGCCCAGCTCCAGGAAGCCGTCGCGCACCCCGACCTGGCCGACGCCCAGCACCTCCGCGAACACCGAGGCGAGCACGGCCTCGACCGGCGTGCGCGGCGCGACGAACCGGGCGCGCTCGACCCGCGGTGCCGGTGGTTCCGGCAGGTTCGCGCGGTCGATCTCGTCGAGCACCACCCACGCCGACGGGATGAGGTAGTCCGGCAGCACCTGGCTCAGGACACCCTTGAGCTCCGCGGGATTCGCCCGCGTGACGTAGCCGACGAGCCGTCCGTCGTGCACCACCACGTGCGCGTCGTCGACCGTCCGGCGCAGGACCTCCTCGACCACCGCCGGGTCGACGCGGAACCCGCGCACGCGTGCCGCGTCCTCCGCCTCGCCCGCGAACTCGACGAGATCGCGGTCCGGGTTCGCGGTGACGGCCTCGCACAGCGCGACGAGGTCGTCGGCCATGCGCTCGATCGTGCTCGCGTCGAACAGATCGGTGTTGTACTCCAGCGTCAGCGTGAGGTCGTCGCCGCGTGGCCAGAACTCGGTGACGAGGTCGAACCTTGCGGCCGGCCGCGGCAGCTCGACCTCCTCGGCTGCCAGGTCACCGAAAGCGGTGCGCGTGAGCAGTGGCTGCTGGAGCGCGACGACGGCCTGCACCAGCGGCGTCCGGCTCGGGTCGCGGTCGGGCCGCAGCTGGTCCACGAGCTGGTCGAACGGCACGTCGTCGTGGGCGAACGCCTCCAGCACCGTGTCGCGCACCTGGTCCAGGTATGCGGTGAACGGCTGCTCGGGGTCGAGCCACGTGCGCAGCACCAGCGTGTTGACGAAGAAGCCCGTGACGCCGTCCAGCTCCGCGCGGTCGCGTCCGGCGTTCACCGTGCCGACCGCGATGTCGCGCTGACCGCTGTGACGGGCCATGATCACCTTCACCAGTGCGGTGAGCGTCATGAACAGCGTCGCGTCGTGCGCTCGGCCCAGCGTGGTCAGCCGCTGCACGAGCGCGGCTCCCAGCCGGCGCCGCAGCACCGCGCCCGCCGTCGAGCGCAGTGGTGGTCGCACCCGGTCGGTGCGCAGGTCGAGCGGTTCGAGGCCGTCGAGCTTGTGCCGCCAGTAGTCCACGCTGGGCACCGGCTGTTGCTGTTGCCACAGCGCGAAGTCCGGGTACTGCAGGCGCGGCCGCGGCAGCTGTTCGCCGGAGTAGAGCCTGGCCAGCTCGTCGAGCAGCACGGTGACCGAGCGGCCGTCGGTGATGATGTGGTGCTGGCACAGCACGAGCACCTGGTCGCGGGTGAGCAGCGCCCGCGTCAGCGGTCCGGTGCGCAGGTCGAACGGCTTCGCCAGCTCGGCCTCCAGATCGTCGGCGATTTCCAGCCGCACCGTGCCGTGCGGGCTGATCACCTGGACGTCACCGTGGACGGTGGTGCGCAGCGCGTCGTGCCGGGCGACCAGCAGGTCCAGTGCGTGCTGCAGCCGGGTGAGGTCGAGCGAGCCGGTCAACCGCACGCCTACGGCGGTGTTGCTGTCCGGGCCTTCCGCGCCCTGGAGCCGTTTCTGCGTGCGGGACAGCGGCACCGGTTGCCCGGTGTGGGTGGGCTGGATCTCGGCGGGTCTGTCGTCCGGCAGCACCGCGGCCAGCGCCGCGACCGTGCGGTGCTCGAAGAGCGCGCGCAACGGCAGTCCGCCGCCCAGCAACGCCAGCGTCCGCATGGCCAGCACCGAGTCGCCGCCGAGCTGGAAGAAGTCGTCCTCGGGGCCGACCGCGCCGAGCCCGAGCACCTCGGCCCAGACCTGCGCGACCCGGTGCTCGGCGGGGGTGCGCGGTGCCGTGGCCGTCTCCGTGTGGCCCGACGGCTCGGGCAACGCCGACCGGTCGAGCTTGCCGTTGGGGCTCAGGGGGAACGCGTCCAGGACGACGAACGCCGACGGCACCATGTGTTCGGGCAGCCTGGAGGCCACCAGCGCCCGCAGTTCGGCCCGGTCGGCCTCGCCGGTGACGTAGGCGACGAGTCGCTTGAGCCCCTGGTCGGAGCGCGCGACGACGACCGCTTCGCGCACACCGGGATGATCGCGCAGCACCGCCTCGATCTCACCGGGCTCGATGCGGAACCCGCGGATCTTCACCTGGTGGTCGGCACGCCCGACGAACTCGAGCACGCCGTCGCGCCACCGCACGACGTCACCGGTGCGGTACAGGCGTCCCGGCCCGAAGGGGTTGGCGACGAACCGTTGCGCGGTGAGGCCCGGCCGGTCGAGGTAACCGCGGGCGAGACCCGAGCCGGTGACGTACAGCTCGCCCTCGTCCGCCGGCCGCAGGTCGTCGTCCAGCACGTGGGCGACGGTGCCGGGGATCGGCGTGCCGATCGGCGGGCTGCCACCGGAGCTCAGCGGCTCGCTCCACGTCGACACGACCGTGGACTCGGTCGGCCCGTAGGCGTTGATCATCCGGCGGCCGGCCGCCCAGCGCTCGACCAGTTCGGGCGTGCACGCGTCACCGCCGACGATCAGCGTGCGGAAGTCGGGCAGCGGGACCTCCGGCACGGTCGCCATGGCCACGGGCGGGATCAGCGCGTGCGTGATCCTGTTGTCCCGCAGCACCTCCGCGAGCTGCTCGCCCAGCAGCGGGCCCTCCGGCGGCACGACCAGCGCAGCGCCGGACGGCAGCGCCATGCACAGCTCCAGCACCGAGGCGTCGAAGCTGGGGGAGGAGAACTGCAGCACCCGGTCGCCCGGCCGCACCTGGAAGTGCTCGATCTCGGCGCTCGCGAAGGTCGCCAGCCCGGCGTGCGTGACGACCACGCCCTTCGGTCGCCCGGTCGAACCGGACGTGTAGATCACGTACGCCGGGTGCGCCGGGTCGACCTCGACCCCCGGATCGCCGTCCGGCATCCCGCTCGTGTCCACCGCGGACTCGAGGGTGAGCAGCGGCGCCGCGTCGCGCAGCATGAAGTCGATCCGCTCGGCGGGATAGGCGGGATCGACGGGCAGGTAGGCGGCACCTGCCTTCAGCACGGCGAGCTGCGCCACCACGATGTCGGCCGACCTCGGCATCCGCAGCGCCACGATCCGTTCGGGACCGGCCCCTCGCTCGCGCAACCACCACGCCAGCCGGTTGGCGCGGGCGTCCAGCTCCGCGTACGTGAGCGTGCCCGACGGCGCGATGACCGCGGGTGCGTGCGGGGACGACGCCACTCTGGCGCGGAACAGTGCCGTGAGAAACATGACGGGGAGGGGCCTTTCCGGAGGATCAGTCGGAAGGGTGAGGAAATGATCAGGCGACGCGGCGGGCGAGCCTGCCGCCCACCTGCAGCCAGCCGATGTCGCGGCCGGGGGAACCGCGCAGAAAACGTCCGGCTTGCGAAGTGTCACCGGTGTCGACGTCGCGCATTCGGAACCGCAGTCCGTCGTAGAGCGTCAACTCGGCGAAGGGCTCGCCGTCCACGACGAGTCGCAGCGGCGCATTCTCACCCGGCAACACTGAATACTCCGTGTCGCCGTTGTAGAAACGTCCCACGCAGCCCGGCGGCGTCGCCGCCACCCGTTCTCCCAGCTCACGAAGACCGTCGTAGTCACCGACACCGAGCGCGCGCGCCAATTCGTGCCACATCGCGAATCCGGTGCTGCCATTGGTCGTGAGCGCGACCACGGCACCGCTTTCCGGATGCACGCGGAGGTGGCAGGACGTGCCGTCGCCCGTGCCGTCGTGCCCGAACCACCCGCCCTCGAACAGCGCCACGCCGAGTCCCCAGGCGTCGGCCATCCCGAACGGCTCCGCACCGTCCACGGGGGTCCGCATCTCACGCAGCTGGGCGTCCTCCACGAGCGTCGGCCCCTCGCCGGCGAGCATCCGGCCGAGCCGCACCAGGTCGATCGCACTGGCTGCGACGGCGCCGGCGGGCGCGTCCACGAGAGTGAGCGACTGGTGCACCGGCACCACCCGGTGCCGTTCGGGATTGACCGCGTGCCCCGGCACCGAGTCGTTCTGTCCGTCCGGCGCCACCACGAAGTGCGCCTCCACGCCCAGAGGCCGCAGCAACACCGACGACATGGCCTCCCACCAGCTCATACCGGTGACGACCTCGATCAGGTGCCCGGCGGCGCTGTACCCGATGTTCGAGTAGGAGAACCCGTCACCGGGCTCGTGCAACGGGTCGGCGCGGCGCAGGCACTCGGCCACGTGCTTGCTCAACGTCGACGCCGTGACCTCGTCCGAATCGGACGGCAGACCACCGGTGTGGCTCAACAGGTGACGAACGGTGAGCCGTTCGCTCAGGCTCGCGGCAGCGGGCAGGTACTCGGCGAGCGGCTCATCGAGATCAAGATCCCCGTCCGACACGAGGATCATCGCCAGCGCCGCGGTGAAGGTCTTGCTGACCGACCCCACGGGCACGCGCGCGGCCCGAGTCATCGGCGGCCCACCCGTGTGCTGGACGCCGAACTCGACCGCGCGGGTAATTCCGTCGCGGTGCACGGCGAGTTGGGCGCCCGGAATCAGATGGCGTCTGGCGTGTCTTTCCAACAATGGCTGGAGCTGGACTTCGTGCATGTTCCCTCGCAGTACAAGTCGACCCCCAGAGCAATTTCGTCGCAAGTTTTGTGTCAGGACGCCGCATTCAGCCGGTTAGTCCGTTCAGCGGTTCGTACGCTGCCAAATCATCATCACACCGTGGGACCGCCAAATGGAGCACGTCCTTCGAGTGTCCCCGAAAAGACGCCTTCATGCGGTCATCAGTGACGCTCTGTCGTAGGTTGCGGGAGGTCAACCACTCGAACGGGTGGGTTTGGACTGAACCGTCTCGAAAACCGTCCGGAAATGGGGTGTATTTCTGGAAAATGTTTCGGATACGTATCGTCACAGGCCGTCACGGACCGTACGAATGTCGATATTTCGAGAATTCTGGATGCTGTGAAACGCGTAGAAGCGGGCGGCTCGGCCTTGCGCCGAGCCCGCCCGCCTCTACTTCACCCGTCCTGGATCACGCGCCGTGACGCTCCAGATCGCCGCCGTTCCAGTCGCTGTGCTGAATGAACTCAGAACCGTCGGCCCTGGCGGCGCCCCGCGCCTGCAAACAACTGAGTCGAGCCGCGCCTAGACGGCGACCGCCTTGCCCGCCAGTGCCGCGAGCGCGTCGCGCAGCGCGGCCGCGTCCGGGGTGCCGGTGAAGACCTTCGCCACGTAGCCGTCGGGGCGGACGAGAACCGTGTCGGTGCCCGGTTCGGCGGGGGCCGCGACCAGCACGCGGTCTTCCCAGCCGGTGACGTCGCCCGCGCCCACCACCACGAAACGGCCGCCGCGCAGAGCCTCGTACAGCCGGGTGCCGTCGGCGAGGGCCACGTCGGGCATCCGGGTGCCGGTCAGCCGGTGCTCGCCGCCGGGAGCGCGGTAGCGGAAACCCAGTGCGGACAGCCTGCCCGTGAGCCTGCGGTGGATCGCCGGGACGCGCAGTGCGGTGCCGCCGACCAGGCCGCGCAGCGCACGCGCGAAGCGGGACCGCGCCATCGCCAGCCGGATCATCGTGCCGCTGATCCGCAGGACCTCCTCGCCGACCGGGTGCCGTTCCGCCTGGTAGGTGTCGAGCAGTGCGTCCGGGGCGCCGTGGAGCACCGCCGCGAGCTTCCAGCTCAGGTTCGCCGCGTCCTGCAGCCCCGTGTTCATGCCCATGCCGCCGGCGGGGGAGTGGACGTGTGCGGCGTCGCCCGCCAGGAACACGCGGCCCACGCGGTAGTGCGGCGCCTGCCGTTCGTCGCTGTGGAAGCGGGACAGCCAGCGGGCGTCGTGCATGCCGAAGTCGGTGCCCAGCGCCCGCCTGGTGATCGCGCGGACCTCGTCCAGCTCCAGCGGGGTGTCGTCGGTGACGTCGGTGCGCCGGTCCCACGCGAAGACCCGCCACCAGCCGTCACCGAACGGGGCGATGAACGTGAACTCCGAGCCGGAACCGTTGACGGTCAACGTGTCCGGCGGCGTCTCGCGCAGCCGCACGTCCGCCAGCATGATCGACTTCAGGACCGACTTCCCGGGGAACGGCTGGCCGAGCGCCTGGCGGACCGCGCTGTGGAAACCGTCGGTGCCGACCACGTAACCGGCGCGGTACGTGCCCCCGGTCGTGTCGACCTCGGCGCCGGTGGCGTCCTGGCGCACCGCGGTCACCGCCGCGTCGTACACGATCTCCACCCCGGCCTTGAGCGCCCGCGCCAGCAGTGCCCGCTCCACGTTGTACTGCGGGGTCACCAGCATGTACGGGAACCGGCTCGGCAGGGTGCCGAGGTCGACGTGCACCCGGTCGAACAGCCGGATGTCGGTGACGCGCCCGGCCCCGGTGCGGTCCAGTTCCTCGACCAGTCCACGGGCGTCGAGCAGCTCCAGCGTCCGGGCGTGCACGGCGAAGGCCCGCGACAGGTTCGACACCTCGCCGTTCCGCTTCTCCAGCACCGTCACCGCGACACCGGCCTCGGCCAGGTCGCCCGCCAGCAGCAGTCCGGTCGGGCCGGCACCGACCACGATCACCTCGGACATGTCCGTCTCCTTCTGGTCAACAGCTGTTTGCCAACGGTCGTTGGCAAAACGGTAGAGCAGCTCGGCTCGACATGTCAACAGCTGTTGGCCTACAGTTGTTGGCATGACGGGCAGCACGGAAACCACCAAGGCGCGGCGCTCCGACGCGACCAGGGCGGCGATCCTCACAGCCGCGCGGGAACGCTTCGCGGCGGACGGTTATGAGCGCGCCACCATCCGGGCGATCGCCGCCGACGCGCGCATCGACCCGTCGATGGTCATGCGCTACTACGGCAACAAGGAGAAGCTGTTCGCCGCCGCCGCGGAGTTCGACCTGCGGCTGCCGGACCTGACCGGGGTGCCGCGCGAGGAGGTCGGGGCCAGGCTGACCGCCCACCTCGTCGACCGCTGGGAGCACGACGACACCCTCATGGCGCTGCTGCGGGCGGCGGTCACCAACCAGGCCGCGGCCGAGCGCATGCGCCAGCTCTTCGCGGCCCAGCTCGGGACTGTGGTCGCGGTGCTGGTCGAGGACCGGGCCGAGGCGCCGGTGCGAGCCGGGCTGGTCGCCACGCAGGCACTGGGATTCGCGCTGACCAGGTACGTGCTGTGCCTGCCGCCGGTCGTCGCGCTGGACCGGGCCGCGGTCGTGGCGTGGCTCGGCCCGACGATCCAGCGGTACCTGACCGGCGAGCAAGGGGAGTAGGCGTGCGCTGTCGCTGACCGGCGTGCGGCGACCCGTGGGCACGCCGGGACGCCGGCCGACGGCAGATCGTCCGATCTCGGCTCGGCCGCGCACCGGTGACCTGGGGTCAGCCGGTGAGGAAGTCGACGAGCAGCGGGTTCACCCGGGCCGGATCGTCCTCGTGCACGTTGTGTCCAGCACCCGGAACGATCTTCACCTCCGCACCGGGGATGCGCCGGCCGTACTCGTGGGCGTAGGAGGCGGGCAGCCACCGGTCGTCCTGTCCCCAGATCACGAGCGTGGCGGCGGTGATCCGCTCCAGTCCTCGGTCGAGGGGGCCGTAGTCCTGGCTGCGGACGAGCTCGACGAAGGCGCTGCGCCGTTCTGGTTCGGACAGCCAGGCCCACGTCTCGTCGACCACCTCCGCCGTCACCCGTTCCTGATGGGTGAACGCCGACCGCAGGCTCGTCTTGAAGTCCGCGCGCCGCATCAGCTTCACCGCGGCCTCACCCACCACCGGCACGTCGAAGACGGCGGTCTGCGCCGCCGGTTTCCTGTCGAGGCCGGGGGAGTCCATCAGCACGAGCTTGTCGACCCGTTCGGGGTGACGCTCCGCAAAGGACAGACTCCACGCACCGCCCCACGAGTGCCCGACCAGTGACGCCTTCCGCAGACCCACGGCGTCCAGGAACGCGCCGATGGCATCCGCCATGGCGGGAATCTCGTACGAGAAGTCCTCCGCCACCTCCGTGTAGCCCTGGCTCGGCAGATCGACGGCGTAGACCGTGTGCGTCTCGGCCAGGGCCGGGATGGTGTCGCGGTAGGAGTGCTGCCACTGGACTCCGCCCGCGATCAGCACCACCGGCGAGCCCTGTCCGGTTCTGGTGTAGTGGAAGCGCGCCAGAGGTGTGTCGGCGTACAGGGACTGGACTCGGCTCAGGTACGGCGAACGGTATCCGTCCACAGCGGACGGTTGCCACGTACGCGATGAACAACAGCGCGGCCGTCATCACCGCGATCATGCCCGCCGGCCACCGCGGCCGGTGCCGGCGGCGGGTGGGTCGTCCGGGCGACGTCTCGTCAACTGCGACCATGATCTTCCTCGGTTCCGGGAGTGCTGCGCAGAACTGGACGAGGCGGCACGGTCCGGCGTGACAGGTGCGCCGGATGATCCAGATCACCCGAGGTGGCTTCAGTCTTCTCGGAGCCGCAGGCAGCGCCGGAAGAAGCCGGCCTGGTCGGTGAGGGCGCGCTCGCGCGCGGCCGGGTCGGTGTAGAAGGTGAAGTGGGAGCCCGGATAGCTGCGCAACTCGCCGCGCGGGGCACGCTCGGCGAGCTCGCGGGTCGTCTCGGCGGGTGTCTCGCGGTCGTCGGCCGCGACGCAGACCAGCAGCGGCATGGTCAGCCGGGCAGCCGCCTCGTCCGGGTGGTAGCGCATCATGCCGAGCAACGCCCGTGGCGCGACGCTGTTGCGCCACGGGGAAACCGCCTCACCACTGGTGAGCGCCTGGATGTGCTGCTCTGCCTCGGCCGTGGCCGCGACCGCGAGCTCGCCCGGCCGGCCGACCACGGGGATGTAGTACGGCCGCAGGCCGGCCTTGCCACGCAGCGCGTCCCAGCCGATGGCCCCCATCAGCCGGAGGGTCTGCCACGTCGACCGTCCCTCGACGCGCTTGGGAAACCCGTTGAACGGGATCTGCGCCACGACCGCGACGATGCCGGCGTCACCCGCGGCGACGGAGATGACGTGCGCACCCCCGAGCGAGTTGCCCCACAGCACGACGGCGCCGCTGTCGACCTGGTCGTGCTGGCGCGCGAACGCGATCGCCGACCGCAGGTCCTCCTGCTGGCCTTCGACGTCGACGAGCTGCCGCGGCTCGCCGGCGCTCTCCCCGAAGCCGCGGTAGTCGAACACGAGCGCGGCCATCCCTTCGGCGGCGAACCGCTCGGCGTGCGGGAACAGCCGGTCCATCGTGCCGCTGAACCCGTGGCACAGCACGACGCAGGGCAGCCTGCCGGCCGGTGCGGCCGGCAGGTAGAGGTATCCCGCGCAGGTGGTGCCGCAGGACTCGAAAGTGACCTTGATCCGCTTGTTCATGGCTCCGCTCCCCAGCAGACTGACCTGTGGTCAGCATCCTAGGCACGAAACTGACCATCGGTAAGTGGATGTCGCCGATTTTCCGAGGAGCCGGATGAGCGCTACACCGGAACGCGTCCTGGTGGCCGCACGCGCGCTGTTCGCCGAACGCGGCTATCGCGCCACCTCGATGCAGGCCATCGCGGATCAGGTCGGCATCACCAAAGCGGCGCTCTACTACCACTTCGCGTCGAAGGACGAACTCCTTCGCCATCTGACGCTGCCGCTGCTGGACGAGCTGGAGGGCGCGCTCGGCGACGCCGAGGCGGCCGGTGATCCCGAAGCGGTGCGCTGGCGTGCCATCGAGGGCTACGTCGATGTCTACCTGCGTCATCGGGAAACGCTGTTGATGCTGGTCAGGGACATGACGCTGCTGGTGCAGGCGCCGGTGGCGGATCGGTTCCGCGCGGCCATCGCCCTCGCCAACGACCTGGTCTGCGGGCCGCGGCGCAGCCTGGAGGGGCGGGTGCGGGCGGCGCAGGTGGTCGCGGGGCTGGGTGATCCGGTCGTGCTCTTCCTCGACGTGCCCCCCGAGCGGATCAAAAGCCTCATCCTCGACGGTGCGAGGGCCCTGCTGAAGCCTTCCGGTCCCGTGCCTGCGGCAACAGCCGAAAGTCCACGCCCTCGCGGGCGTCCACGAGGGCGGAACGGTGGCCGGCCCCCGGCGTTGACCGAACCGCAGGCCAGGCAGGCGCGTCAGATGTACGCGGCAGGTCGTCCGGTGCCGGAGATAGCCGAGGAGATCGGTGTCTCGCGCGCCACCGTCTACCGGTGTCTCAAAACCTAGCCCATTGATTTTGAAATCAAGTCCGGACCGGCTGTCAGGCGTCGGCGAGGGCGTCCGCGGTGACGGTGACGATCTTCTGCCAGGTCGCGGGATCGTCCCGGACGGTCCTGCTCGCTTCCAGGTGCACGAACGTCACCCCGTGCTCGGCGGCCACGCCGCCCTGCTTGTTGCGCCTGCCTTCGAGCTCACCGCAGTCGCGCGCCCACGCTCGGCAGACCCGCAGCGAGCGGTCCAGGCCGTCCGCGATGCGCCGGTGGGCCGACTCGGCCGCACCGGCGCCGGGTGAGATCACCGCGTCCGCGGACGACAGGCTGTCGTCACCGAATCCGTGCAACTGCACCTGCGGCAGACCTCGCTCTGAGTGCTCGACGGCGAGTACGTGGAACATCGAGTCGACGCGGTGCGCGGCGTCACCCGCACCGTTCGCGACCGCGCGGTGCGTGCCGGAGACGGCCAGCACGCTTCCGGGGACCTTCCGGAACAGTTCCAGCCCGATCTCGCCGGTGTGCAGGTCGTTCGCCGGGTGCGGTACCTGCAGCGCCAGCCGTGCCGGCCGCGTGAGATCAATCATGTAGAGACCCCAGCCGCGTTTCACGTTCGGTTCGCTCGCGACGATCACGTAGCCGCGGCCGGTCTGGTCGTCGGTGCCCTGTTCGACGCTCATGCCGAGTTCCCGCAACGGACCGGCGGCCACCGGCACGTCATCCGGCCGCCCCGCGCTCAGCGTGGTGATCGCCTCGACGAACGTCCGGCGCTCATCGTCGCTGGGAGGCCGATACGCGGCGTCCTCCCGCAGCGCCGCCGCGTACTGCTCGACCCGCTCCCGCACGGAGGACGCGGGGAGCTGGAACGAGGGCTCCTGCCGAGATTTCGGCATCGCGACGACTACGGCTCCGGCGAGGACGACGGCCACCGCCAGCAAAATCCACCAGTAGTGGGGCCTTGAGTCGGATTGAGTCACTCAGTGTAGTCCACTTCACTCATCTGATCCCCAGTTGCGCACGTATGAGTGACAGTTACATCGGGCAATAGTGCACAATCTACGAGATTCCAGGACCTGGGGGCCGCGTGCGGGGGCGTGCCTGTGATGTGAGGACGGACCGATTCGGTGGCGCGCCACAAAACTTCCGCGAGCAGTGACGAGGCCGCTGCGCACAGTGACAGACGGGCGAAGCGACTGGCTGCTCAGCTTCCTGAGTCCGGGTTCGCCGTCCTGCCGTTGCCGGTCGCACTGCTCGTGTTCTTCCTCGGCATCGCCGCGGCGACGGTCGTGCTGCTGGACTCGCGGGACGGCCGCGAGGTGCCGCGGGCGTTCGTCGAGTCGCAACAGCAGATCGCGGCCGGTACCGCGCGGGCGATCGGCGCGACGGCGAGCCAGAGCCTGAGCGATCTGCGCACCGTCGCCGCGCCTCGCACGTCCGGCACCGAGCAGATGCTCGACGCGTTGATGCGCAACAAGAAGTGGCGCGGGGTCTCGGTGCTCGCCGCGAAGTCCCGCACGCTGGTCGCCACTCGCGGTGAGGCCGTGCCGATCCAGGCGGTGCCGGGTGACGTCAGCGTCCCCACCGTCGCGTCGACCGTCGCGGCCAACGGTGAGGTCGTGCTCATCGCGGTGTCTCCGTTGCCGGGGGGCCAGTTGCTCGCCGCGACGACGGCGATCCGCCTGTCCGACGCCGACCCCGATCAGGTTCTGCGGCAGTCGCTGCTGCTGGTGACCCTGTCCGGCAAGGTGGTGGCTGCGAGCGGTCCGCTGGCGCAGGGCCGCGACGCGAGTGCGGAGGCCTTGATCGCGAGCGCGGGCAAGGCCGCGTCGGGCGAGCCGGGCTTCGTCCTCGGCACCGCCGGTGAGCAGGTGCAGCCCACTCTGACCTACGCACGGGTGATGCCGTCGGCCAGCCCCGCAGGCCTCGACCTCGCGGTCGTCGCCGTTTCGGACGGCCCTCTGGTCGGCACCGATCCCGCCGGCTCGGGTGTCGTCCCCGCTGCCGCGCTGGCCGTTCTGGCGCTGCTCGGGTTCGTCCTGGTGCGCCGGTACATGACCAAGCCGGTGGTCTCGGTGCGGGCCGACCTGCTGCGCCTCGCCGCGGGGCGGCTCGACACCAGGATCCGTGCCAGCGGGACCACCGAGGTGGCGCGGATCGTCGCGGCTGGCAAGGCGTGCCAGGACCAGCTGAACGACGACGCGGAGCGCGAGCGGAAGACCCCTGGGACCAGCGCGCGGATCGTG
Source organism: Lentzea sp. NPDC051208 (assembly GCF_040682435.1). NCBI lineage: Bacteria > Bacillati > Actinomycetota > Actinomycetes > Pseudonocardiales > Pseudonocardiaceae > Lentzea > Lentzea sp. NPDC051208. The sequence continues at coordinate 184,226 of NZ_JBFBAW010000010.1, forward strand.
TGCTTCGCGGTCGCGCTGTCCATGTTCGGCTGGTCGGCCGGGATGCTCGTCGCGTTCCGCACCCCGCAGGTGGAGATCCCGGGCGCCTTGGTGGCGAGCATGCGCGTGCAGACCGGCAAGGCGACGGAGGCGCTGCGCCGCAGTGTCAACGACGGCCTGGCGGATCTCGAGACGCTCGCCGCCGGCGCCAAGGAAGCCGCGGACATCAAGGGCACGGACGAGCCCCTGCGGGCGTCGTTGCCGGAGCTGCTGGTCAGCCAGACCCGGTACCGCAGTCTGTACCTGGTGGACCGCGAGGGCTCGGTCACCGGTGAGGTGATCGGGCGCCCGCCGTTGCGCACCGCCCAGCCTCCGGCGCGCGACTCCGGCGTGCGCCAGCAGAACCAGTCCGGCCGCGTGCCGGTGATCTTCGCCGAGGTACCGCTCGAAGAGACGACGCTGATCGGCGAGTACGACCTCGACCACCTGCGGGTGCTGCTGAGCCAGGTGCCCGGCCACGCCAGGGTCGTCGACCCCGGTTTCCGCACCATCATTGCCACCGACGGCTTCGTCGCCTTCGAAGAGGTCACCGCGGAGAGCCTGCGGCGCAACGCGGGGCTGGCGAAGAACGGCAGCGCTGTGGCCGAGGTCCACCAGGGTTCCGAGGAGCCGGCGGTCGTGGCCTCGGCCGCGGTGCTGGGCGGCTCGGTCGGGCGGCTCGGCTGGACGGTCACCACCGAAAAGCCGGCCCGCGAGCTCGCGCTGCCCGAGAACCAGACGCGCCGCTACGCCCACCTGCTCGCGCTGGTCGCCGCCCTGGTTACCCTCTTCGGCTACGGCTGGATCCTGTTCACCGTTCTGGGACCGCTGCGCAGGGTCGCGCGCGCCGCCGACAACCTCGTCGCGGGCGACCTGAAGTCGGTGATCTACCCGCAGCGCCACGACGAGATCGGCACGATCGCGAGCTGCCTGGAGATCTGCAGGCAGGCCGTCGTGGACGGCCCGGACCGGCTGGGCGACGTCCGCCGCCCCAGCGGCTCCGCGACCGAGCCGACGATGCTGATGGAGCCGGTCCCGGCACCGCGCAAGCGCGCTCCCGCCAGAGCAGGCAGACGCCGGTGACGTACCTGTACGTGGTGTTCGTGGTGCTCACCACCGGACTGCTGATCGCGGGAATCCTCGAGCAGCGCGCTCACCTCGGCCAGCTCGCCAGGATCGAGCACCGGGTGCTGGTCAACGGCATCCGCGGCAAGAGCTCGATCACCAGGCTGTGCGCGGGGGCGTTGCGCGGCGGCGGCCTGGTGACGACGGCGAAGACGACCGGCACGGCCGCCAGGTTCATCCACCCGGACGGCAGCGAGGAGCCGGTCTACCGCAAGTGGGGCATCGCGAACGTCGTCGAGCAGATCGGCATCGTGCGCCGCGCCGCCGCCTATCGCTCCGACGCGCTGGTGATCGAGTGCATGGCCGTGATGCCGGACCTGCAGGAGATCAACCAGAGCAAGCTGATCCGGTCCACGATCGGTGTGCTGTGCAACGTGCGGGAGGACCACCTCGCCGAGATGGGCCCGACGCTGGACGACGTCGCGCGTTCGCTGAGCCGGTCCATGCCGGTGGGTGGTGTGTGCGTGACCGCCGAACGCGACCGGCTGGCGATCCTCGAACAGGAGGCGGCGAAGCGGAACTGCGAGCTGATCGCCGTCGACCCCGAGTCGGTCACCGACGAGGAGATGGCCGGGTTCTCCTGGGTGACGTTCAAGGAGAACGTCGCGATCGCGCTGGCGGTCGCCGAGCTGCTCGGCGTGAACCGGCGGCTGGCTCTGGCGGGCATGTGGGCGGCGCCGCCGGACCCCGGCGTGCTGTCGGTGCAGACCAGGACGCGGGACGGGAAGCTGATCAAGCTCGCCAACGTCTTCGCGGCCAACGACCCCGAGTCGACCCTGATGAACATCGAGCGCCTGCTGGAGCAGGGCTCGATCGCCCGGCCCCTGCACGTGGTCATCAACTGCCGTCCGGACCGCGTCGAGCGCAACCGGCAGATGGGCGAGCTGGTCGAGAGGATCGACCCGGACCGCGTCGTGCTGATCGGAGAACCGACCCGCAGCGCACGGCTCAGCATCGCCGACGAGTGGCAGGACCGGGTGAGCGACCTCGGCGGTGCGCGCGCCGCCGGCGACCTGCTCGACTCGATCCTCGCCGAGGTGGACGACACCGTCTCGCTCATCGCCATCGGCAACATCCACGGGCAGGGAGAGGTGCTGCTGCACGCCGTCGACGAGCTCGACGAACCCGAACCCGATGAGCAACGGCCGCAGCCGCGCGTGCCGGCTCCGCGGACGGTCGTCCCTGCCGCGCCACCGCCACCACCACCGCCACCACCGCCGCCACCACCGCCACCACCGCCGCCGCCACGCAGGCGGCCCGCACCGCCTCCGGTCAGTCCGCACGCGCCCATCCGCGGACAGCTCTTCGACCACCCGCACCGGCCTCACAGGCCCCAGCGGCCGCAGCGGCCTCTGCCCGAGCGTCGTCCGGCGCCCAGACCAGGACACACCCATGACTGACGGTTCGCTTCTCCCGCCCGAGGTGGCGACGCTCGGCCTCGCCATCGGCCTGGTGTTCTCGCTGGCCTGCTACCTGACGACCAACCTGTCACCGGGCGGCATGATCACGCCGGGATGGCTGGCGCTGACGCTCGTCGAGGACTACCGGCGCGCGCTGCTGGTCGTCGTCATGAGCGGAGTGACCTTCGGCGCGGTGAAACTGCTGCAGCGCTTCGTCATCCTCTACGGCAAGCGCCTGTTCGCCGCTGTCGTGCTCACCGGCGTGCTGCTGCAGTCGACCTTGTTCCTGCTCATCCAGAGCGACTACCCGCTGCTGTTCGCGCATCAGACGCTCGGCTTCGTGGTGCCCGGTCTCATCGCCTACCAGCTCGTGCGGCAGCCTCCGCTGGTCACGATGATCGCGACCGGCGTCGTCAGCGCCGCGGGCTACGGCGTGCTGGCAAGCGGTGTCCTGATCGGTCTGATTCCCACGGTGTGATGGAGGTGCCGATGAATCGCAAGGGTGTGCTGGCCGGGGCAGGAGTCGCCGTCGTCGTGCTGGTCGCCGGCGTCGTCGTGTTCTGGCCGGAGAAGCAGTCCACCGTCGCCGCACCGCCGACCGGGGAGCAGGTCACGGCGGGGACCGCACCGGACGCGGGGACCGCACCGGAGCTGACCTTCGAACGCGTCAACAGTCCCGGGAGAACGGTGGTGCGCGATCGTGCGGGCGCCGTCGCCGCCACGTTCACCGACGACGCGCGGACCGCTGTGGTCCACGGCTCGCTGCGGTCGTTCAGCGAGCCGAAGGCGACGGCGGCGAAGGTCAGCACCACGGCGTGGGTGCGGCTGTTGCCGCAACCGTGGACCGCGGGAGCGGAGAAGACGGACTGGTTCGCCGAGTGGTTCCGCGCCGCCCGCCAGGACACCACGCCCGACGTCCTGGAGATCGCCACCCAGTACACGGTCGACGCGCCGTCCGAAAAGGACGCATCGGGTGTGCGGTTCCGGGGTGACGCGTCGTTCGGTCCGGTGAAGGCGTCCGGCGCGGGCAGGCAGGAGCAGTCGGACTTCTACGACTACCTCGGCGTCCCCTGGAAGTTCCTGGACGGCCCCGCCGGCGCACCCGACCGCGGTCGCTACGGCGCCGTCGACTGCTCGGGCTACGTCCGGCTGGTGTTCGGCTACCGCCTCGGCATGCCACTGCTCAACACGAACACGGCAGGGCCCGGCCTGCCGCGCCGCGCCTTCGCGATCTCCGAGTTCGGTCCCGGTGTCCAACTCGTTCCCAACAAGCTGCGCCGCGCCACGAACTACGCCGCGCTGCAGCCGGGGGACCTGGTGTTCTTCGAGCTGGAGGACGATCCCGAAACGCTCGACCACGTCGGCATCTACCTCGGTATCGACGACCGCGGCAAACACCGCTTCATCTCCAGCAGGGAACGCATCAACGGTCCGACCATGGGCGATGTGGGCGGTACCTCCCTGCTCGACGACGGCGGCACGTACTCGACGGCCTGGCGATCGGCGCGCCGCCTCTGAGCTCCGGTTCACCGTTTCGTGCGAGGTGGCGAGCGGCCTTTGTGGACGGTCAGCCGGGTGGTGCGCGGTGTGTCGTCGCTGCATGGCGGGCCAGGTCTCCAGGCCGGCGAGCAGCCGGAGCCCATCGGGGTTGATGCCTCGTTGTGTCCCAACCCGTGCGGTGTGCGGTTAGGGTGATCCCAACTGCTCGGAGGTTGCCGTGGATGCCGCTGTGTTGCGACCGGGTGATGTGCTCGCGGCGGCCGAGAGCGCGCCGCCGGTGGAGTCGGTCGAGGTCGTCGCGCGGGATCTGGCGAAGCGGTTCGAGGCCGTCGACGTGTCGTTCCTGTTGATCGACGTCGGTGATGAGCGGCTGGTGCGGCTGGCGTCGAGCACGTGGGAGCCCGGCAGGGGTGGCGGCGAGAGCGTCGACCTGCGCGACAGCGTCTACGAGGAGGTGTTGCGCACCCAGCGGCCGTGGCAGGGGCAGGACGGCGACGGGGTGCGTGTGGTGCTCCCGGTGACCAACCGCGGCGACTGCGTCGGGGTGCTGGAGGTGACGGTGCCCTCGCTCGACGAGGAGGTGCTGGCGCAGCTGGGCGAGGCCGCGCACGCACTGGCCTACGTGATAGTGACCGACCGCCGCTTCACCGATCTCTACCACTCCGGCAGGCGCACGACGACGATGAGCCTGGCGGCGGAGATCCAGCACCAGCTGCTGCCCTCGGCGTCCTGCTGCGAGGCCGCCCAGTTCACCGTGGCCGGTGCCCTCGTTCCGGCCCACGACATCGGCGGCGACACCTACGACTACGCCCTGGACCGCGACGTCCTGCACCTGTCGATGACCGACGCCGTCGGCCACGACGTCGGCTCGGCGATGACGGCGACCCTGCTGGTCGGCGCGCTGCGCAGGGCCCGCCGCGCGGGCGACGGCCTGGCGGAGCAGGCACAGCAGGCCAACAACGCCCTGCTGGACCACCGCCCGGGATCACTGGCGACGGGGCTGCTGGTGCGGGTGGACCTGCGCGACGGAGCAGTGGAACTGGTCAACGCGGGCCACCCGGTACCACTGCTGCTGCGCGACGGCGTGGTGGAGGAGCTGGACCTGAAGGTCGACCTGCTCTTCGGCGTGCAACCGCATCCCTACCGGGTGCAACGGCTCACCCTGCGCCCCGGCGACCGGCTGATGCTGCTCACCGACGGCATGTTCGAACGCGACGCCGAAGCCGTCGACCTCCCCGCGCTGCTCCGCAACACCGAAGCGCTGCACCCCAGGGAGGTGGTGCGGGCGGCGACCAGGGCGGTGAGGCGCGCCTACCACGATCATCTCCAGGACGACGCCACCGTGCTCTGCCTGGACTGGCACGGAATCGGCCGCACCGAACGCCAGGCGGACAACGGCGCCGACACGGACTCCGCCTCGCCCTCGCGCCCGACCCTCAACTCTGGCTGACCTGGGCGAACGCCCTGTCGCGGCGCTGTCACATCGTTCCGCGGCCCTCGGTCAGCGTGGGGACGGATCTCAGCGCGCGGTTGTGGCGCGGTTCGGTCCGCGTCTTTGCCTCGTCGACCTGCCGGATCAGCTCGTTGCGGACCTCGTTGAGCGCGGACGGCAGGTCCGGCTCGGACGAGGTGGCGACGAGGTGCAGGCGGGGAGTGCGGTTGATCCAGCACTCCAGGGTGACTCGTTGCTCGACGCCGCGACGGTCCTTCACGCTGATCTCGAGGTCGACCTGGTCGTCGCGGAACGAGCGCAGGCGCGAGCCGAGTGCGGCCAGACGTTCCACGACCCAGCCGCGTTCGTTCGAGAGGAAGCCGGTGGCGAGGTGCAGCCGGTCGGTGATCACCGCGGTGTCCTCTGGCAGTTCGCTCATCTGCTCACTTGTCCTTTGTGGAGTGTTGCCCTGCCGTCGCCGGATCCGTGCTCAAAAACGGGCGTGCGGGTATTCCGGTGATCGGTGCTGGAACGAGAGGATGCGGGGGTTGAGGATGGTTCCGTCGCGGATCTCGACGGCGCGCCGGAGGATGTCGCTGGAGTCCCAGGTGCCGGTGAGCACCGGACGCAGGTGGGGGAGCAGCGCTTCGCTGATCTCCCAGGTCGCCGAGTTCCACAGGTAGGACGGGCTGTGGTCCACGCCGTAGTAGCGCACGTGGTCGCCCACCAGGAAGTCCGGCTCGGTGAACGTGGTGGGGCGTGCCCATTCGAAGCCCATGCCCGCATCGCAGGAGACGTCCACCACCAGTGTTCCCGGTGCCACGGTGGACAGGTCGGCGTTGGTGAGGAACGTCAGCGGTGCGTCGGTGTCCTGGAGCACGCAGTTGACGATGATGTCGTGTTCCGCGAGGAACCCGGCCAGCGGCACGCGGCCGTCGTCGGTGAAGGCGTGGCTGCGCTCCGGATCGGTGGCGTCGTGGTCGAAGTGGACGATCCGCGCGGAGTGGATCGGCGCGCTGACGGCGGTGACACCGCGGTTGGTGAGGACGGTGACGTCGTGCACGCCGTGCGCGTTGAGCGCCGTCACGGCGCCTCGCGCGGTCGCGCCGAAGCCGATCACGACGGCGCGCAGCCGCCGCCCGTAGTCACCGGTCGAGCCGGAGAGTTGCAGCGCGTGCAGCACCGAGCAGTAACCGGCGAGCTCGTTGTTCTTGTGGAAGACGTGCAGGCTGAACGAACCGTCGGAGGTCCAGTGGTTCATCGCCTCGAAGGCGATGAGGGTCAGCCGCCGTTCCACGGCCAGCTGCGTGATCTTCTCGTCCTGGACGCAGTGCGGCCAGCCCCACAGCACCTGACCTTCGCGCAGCTGGGCGATGTCGTCGGCCAGCGGCTTGAGCAGCAGGACGACATCGCACTCCGCGATGAGCTCCTCGCGCGAGCGCAGCCCGGCGACCGAGGACGCGAGTTGCTCGTCGGAGACGCCGAAGCGTTCTCCGTAGCCGTGTTCGAGGTAGATCTGGTCGCGGAGGTCCGCGTGGATCCGGTCCAGGTGCAGCGGGTGCAGGGGAAGCCGCCGTTCGTTCTCCTTGTGGGTCTGCCCGATGACTCCGAGGCTGAGCTGGTCCACGTGTGTCCTGTTCGAGTAAACGGTCCGACATGGAGAATCAGGCCATTGTGGAAGGGATCGAGGAGGCCGCCGGTGAGAGCGGCTCTTTTGTCTCCACACTACATGTGCCGCTGGCATGCGCGGTCGATTTCGCGGGTGAAGAAAATCCGCGCCACTTTTCTCGAGGATCATCTGCATGGCGCCTGACCTGCGGTGTCGTTTCATCGAAGTGAGTGCGGCGTTTTCGATCGGCTGTACAGGGTAGCTGGTCGAGGGTGGGGTCAGAATTCCGGCCGATCATGGCTTGATCGGTGCGGTGTCGAGCTGCCGAGAGAATTGTGCAGGATTTTCCTGGCCGTTGCTCACCGCCGAGGCGGGGTTGAGGCGTTAGCCCGGACGGCCGTTGCGAGGGAGCGCTTCCACCGGTCTGCGATCATGCTGCGCCATGGATCGTCATGAGCAGTTCCGCAGCGTGGCACTCGATCGGGGCATTCCGCAGGACGAGGCCGGCAAGTTCGCCGACCAGCTCCGGTTCGCGATCTGGGCGGGTCCGAGCGCTGCCGGGGACGACGTCGCCGGGCAGCTCGGAGGGCTTCCCCGGTTACCGGTGGGCGTGACGTGGCCGGGCGGCGAGTCCCCGTTGCCGTTCATCGGCTCGGTCGACTGCGCGGCTCTTCCGCGAGCAGAGGGACTTGACCTGCCGGCGGACGGTTCGCTGCTGTTCTTCCTGCACCACGAGGAAGACATGGAGGAACATCCCACCACCTCGTTCTCGCGCGTTCTCCACGTCCCGGCGGGCACGGAGACGGAGGTGGCGTCACCGCCGCCCGGCCACGACACCAGGACGTTCTTCCACGAGAACATCCCGTTCCTCGCGCCCGAGCGCCGGCTCGCCGCGTGGGTGCGGCCGGTGCTCCCGGACTGGATCGAGGAGCGCGACGTCGAGTTCGAGGCGGACACCGTGAAGCGGTTGTTCGACGAGCTGAAGCACATCGATCAGTTGTGCGCGCTCGTCGACGAGCTCTGGCCTGATCAGAAGCGCCACAGCGCGCTTCGCCTCGGCGGGTACTGCCGGGAGATCGGCGGCCAGGACGGCCCGTGGACGCAGATGGCGTTCGACAACCTCAGGACCCGGCAAGCGGCTGATCCCGGCATGTCGAGGGAGGAGCGATTCCGCCTGCGGCGCGAGGAGGCGTACCGGCTGGCCCGGGAATGGGTGCCGCTGGCCCAGTTCCCCACGCAGAGCGAGTTCTACTACGGATGCTTCCTGATCAGCTCCGGTGATCTCGTCGCGCGGCGCTTCGACCAGATGCGTTCGTTCACCATGTTCACCGAGTAATCCCGGTCAGTGCGTCCACCGGCGGATCCGGGCATCGGCCGGTGGACGCACCGGGAGTCACGCCGGCCCGGTGCTCACGGGCGGCGCCGTCGGCCGGAGGACAACAGTCGCATCCCGTTGAGCGCCACGAGGACCGTGGATCCTTCGTGACCCGCGACGCCGAGGGGCAGGGGCAGCGTTCCGAACAGGTCCCACGCCGACAGCACCACGATGAACGTCCCGGCGATCGCGAGGTTGACGATCACCACCCTCCGGGCGCGGCGGGCCAGTGCCACCACCGCCGGGACTACGGTCAGGTCGTCGCCGACCACCACGGCGTCGGCGGTGTCCACGGTGAGCGCGGAACCCTTGCGTCCCATCGCCATACCCGCGTGTGCGGTCGCGAGAGCGGGTGCGTCGTTCACGCCGTCTCCGACGAACAGCACGTTGCCGCTCATCTCCCGAACGGCCCGCACCTTGTCCTGGGGCAGCAACCCCGCACGGACCTCGGTGATGCCGACGGCGGCCGCGACCCGGTGTGCCGCGGCGTGGTTGTCGCCCGTCAGCAAGATCGGGCCCCGTCCGGTGAGGACGGCCAGTTCGCGCACCGCGTTGTGGCTCGACGGCCGGATCTGGTCGGCGAGCTCGATGATCGCGACCTGACGGTCGTCCACGACGACCTCGACCGCCGTGTTGTGCTGCGAGTCGTGCCGTCGCACGACCACCGATCGACCGGAGACCCGCGCGGTCACTCCCACGCCCGGCGTGGCGTGGAAGTCGCCGGCGGCCGGAAGCCGAAGCTGTCGTCGCTGTGCCTCGGCCACGACGGCCCGTCCGATCGGGTGCTCGCTGAACTGCTCGGCCGCCGCGGCCAGCGTCAGCACCTCGTCCTCGTCCTGCTCGGTGATGATGCCGACGACCTGGGGCGTGCCTTCGGTGAGCGTGCCGGTCTTGTCGAACGCGACCGCGTCCACCGTGCCGAGCTGTTCCATCGCGACCGCGGACTTCACCAGCACGCCGCGCTTGCCCGCGTTCGCGATCGCCGCCAGCAACGGAGGCATCGTGGCGAGCACCAGCGCACAGGGGGAGGCCACGATCATGAACGTCATCGCTCGCAGCAGTGTGGGCTCGAACGCCGCGCCGAACAGCAGAGGCACCGAGAACAACGCCAGCGTCGCCGCCACCACGCCGACCGAGTAGCGCTGTTCGACTTTCTCGATGAACAGCTGCGTCTTCGCCTTCGTGGCCGAGGCCTGCTCGACCATCACCACGATCCTGGCGATCACGGAGTCCTTCGGCTCCCGGCTGACCCGCATCCGCAGCACACCGGTGCCGTTGAGCGAGCCCGCGAAGACCTCGTTCCCGCGGTGCTTCGGCACCGGCAGCGGCTCGCCGGTGATGGAGGCCTCGTCGACCTCGCTGCTCCCGTCGGCGACCTCGCCGTCCGCGCCGATCCGCTCGCCGGGCCGCACGAGGATCTCGTCGCCGATCCGCAGCGTCTCCGCGTCCACCTCCCGCTCACGACCGTCCGGCAGGAGCAGGCACGCACGCTGTGGTGCCAGATCGAGCAGTCCGCGCACCGAGTCGGCGGTGCGCTGGGTGAGCACGGCTTCGAGCGCCCCGGACGTCGCGAAGATGACGATCAGCAAGCCGCCGTCGACGACCTGCCCGATGGACGCGGCACCGATCGCCGCGACGATCATCAGCAGGTCGACGTCGAGAGTCCGCTCGCGCAGCGCCTTCAGCCCGGCCAGCGCGGGTTCCCAGCCGCCGGCGACGTAACAGGCGAGCAGCAGAGTCCACCACGCCCACGGCGCCGTGCCGGCGAACTTCGCGCCGACACCGAGCAGGAACAGGGCGGTGGCCGCGATCGCCCAGCGGACCTCGGTGATCGCGAACGGGGAGCGCTTGATCGCTGGTGTCCGGTGCGGGCTGTCGATGAGGAACGTCGAAGTCACGCCAGACACCATACAGGAACATCTGAAGACCTCTTCATGTGTTCACTGAGTAGGATACTGCCATGGGTCACGGAGTCGAGGGCAGGACCACACCGCCGGCGCAGTTGGACGCCGAGTCGGCGGCGACGGTGGCGGCCACCCTCCAGGCGCTCGCGACGCCGAGCCGCCTGCGCATCCTGACCCGGTTGCGCCACGGCGCCTGCTCGGTCGGCGAGCTCGCCGAGGCCGTGGAGATGGAGCAGTCCGCGGTGTCGCACCAGCTGCGGTTGTTGCGGGCGCTCAGCCTCGTGACCGGTACGCGCCAGGGCCGCAGCATCGTCTACAGCCTGTACGACAACCACGTCGCGATGCTGCTCGACGAGGCCGTCTACCACATCGAACACCTCGGCATCGGTGTCACCGACGACGTCGAGACCACCGCCTGATCGCACCAAGATGAACATGATAGTCATATGCTGTTGGCGTGACGAGCACCGGAGCACTGCACACGTCCGAGCGTGATTTCAGTCGTTACCTGCTGGCGCGCGTGTTGTCGGTCGCGGGAGCGGTCGTGTCGGCTGTGTCCTTGCCGGTGCTGGTCTACCAGCTGACCGGATCGGCGGGGTGGACGTCGGCGGTCGCGGTGGCGGAGGCGTTGCCGTACCTGGTGTTCGGACTGCTCGCCGGTGCGCTGGCGGACCGGGTGGATCGCCGGGTGATGATGGTGGCGCTCGACCTCGGTGTCGCCGCGGTCCTGCTCAGCGTTCCGCTCGCGTGGTGGGCGGGTGTGTTGTCCGCGCCGCACGTCGTGGCGGTGGCGTTCGCGACGCAGACGGCGTTCGTGTTCTTCGACGCCGCGAACTTCGGCGCACTGCCGGCGCTGGTGGGCAAGGACCGGTTGACGGCCGCCTACTCGACTCTCTTCGGACGCACCACGGCGGTGGAACTCGTGGTTCCCGGTCTGACGGGTCTGGTGATCGCCGTCGTCGCACCGGCGGGACTGCTGGCGGTGAACGCGCTGACCGCTGTGGGTTCGGCGTTGCTGCTGCGCAGCATTGTCAGCAGCATGGCCGATCCACGTCCCGTGCGGGGTGCCGGTGACCTTGTCGCCGACGTGCGCGAAGGGCTGCGGTTCCTGTGGCGTGAGCCGATCATCCGCACCTTGACCCTCGTCGGCGCCACGCACTCGGTTGCCGGCGGTGCCTGGGTGGCGGTGCTGGTGCCGTTCGCTGATCGAGTGCTGGGGGTCGCGCCGCGTGGTGACGTCCGGCTCGCCGCGTTGTTCAGCTGCTGGGGTGCCGGAGCGATCGTCGCGTCCCGGTTGGTGCCGCGGCTGACCGCGCGCTGGGGTGGCGCGCGGCTCGCGTTGACCGCCTTGCCGCTTTCCCTGCTCGGCGGCGTTTTCGTGTTGGTGAGCGGGCATTGGCTGCTGGTGTGCGCGGCGGCGGTGTACTGGGGTGCCGCCCACGCCACAGTGGTCCTCAACGGGATCACCTACCGGCAGCAGGTGTGTCCGGAGGAGTTGCAGTCCCGGGTGAACACCACGGCCAGGATGCTGGCCTGGGGCGTCGGGCAGCCCGTCGGTGCGGCCTTGGCGGGAACGGTGTCCGTGGCGGCCGGTGACCCGCGCGCAGGCCTCGGTGCCGGCGTGCTGATCCTGCTGTCCGGTGTGGTGCTGGCGTGGGTGACCCCTGTGCTGCGACGCGCGGTCTGACGTTCAGTCCATCTCGGACACTCCGTCGAACGTGCAGACGAGGCCGCTGACCTCGTCGTGCCACACGCGGCCGCGTACGCCGTAGACGTCGCGGAGCAGTGCGGTGTCCACGACGTCCCGCGGGGCGCCCTCGGCGTGCACGCGGCCGTGCCGCAGCGCCACGACGCGATCCGAGTAGCGGACGGCCTGGGTGAGATCGTGCAGTACCGCGACGACGGTGAGTGATCGTTCGTGCTGGAGCCGGCGGACGAGGTCGAGGACCTCCAGCTGGTGCCGGACGTCCAGGTAGGTGGTCGGCTCGTCGAGCAGCAGCACCGGTGCGTCCTGTGCCAGCGCGAGAGCCAGCCGTACGCGCTGTCGCTGGCCGCCGGAGAGCTGGTCCACCGGGATGTCCGCCCACTCCTGTGTCCCGGTGTCGCGCAGCGCCGCACGCACCTCGTCGTCGTCCGCCTCGGTCAGCATCCCGAGCGGACCTCTTGTGGCGTAACGCCCCTGGCGCACCAGCTGACGCACGGTCAGGCCGCTCAGAGGCGGCATCGTCTGGGGGAGCAGGGCGATGCGTCGTGCCACCGCGCGGCGGTTCAGGCGGGCGAGCGGTTCACCGGCGACGAGCACGGCGCCTTGATCGGGTTCGTGCAGACCGGCCAGGACGCGCAGCATCGTCGTCTTGCCACTGCCGTTGCAGCCGAGCAGCGTGAGCCACTCGCCGCGGCGCGCGGCGACGTCCACGTCCCGCAGGACGACCTTGCTCCCGAATCCCGCCCACACGCCTTCTGCGCGCAGTTCGCTCACGTGGTCCCTCCGGTGATCGACGTCGAACCGCGGCGCGCCAGGGCGATCAGCACCACCGCACCGGCAAGCGCGGTGACAGCGCCCGCGGGAAGACCTGCTTCCGCCCGCCCTGCGGCGGAGGTGACGAGCTGGGCGACGGCGTCCGCCAGCGCCAATGCTCCCGCTCCGGTCAGTGCGGACGCCGGAACCAGATGGCGGTGCGTCGCACCGGTCAGCCTGCGGGCGGCGTGGGGCGCGAGCAGGCCGATGAACGCGGTGGCGCCCACCGCTGCCACCGCCGCGGAGGTGGCGAGTGCCGCCAGCGCGAGCGCCGCGTTCCGCCAGGGGGTGACGGCCAATCCCACGGCCAGTGCGTGGTCGTCGTCCACCGCCAGCACGTCGAGCGCTCCGGCGATCGCGACCGAGGCCACGAGCACCACGGCGAGCACCGGCCACAGCGGCGCGAGATGCTCCCACGTGCGGCCGGCCAGTGAACCGAGCAGCCACCGCGTCACCGCGCCCGCCAGCTGCGGCCGGGCGGTGAGCAGGACCAGGGTCAGCCCGGCCAGCACGGCCGACACGACCACTCCCACGACGGCGAGCCGCATCGCGTCCCCGCCGAACCGCGCCGCGAGCACCCACAGCACACCGCCGCCCACCACGCCGCCGACGAGCGCGGCGGCAGCCATGAACGGGGCGGTGGCCGCGATGCCGCCCGCCGCGGAGGCGCCGACCGCACCCAGCACCGCGCCGGACCCGACCCCGGTGATCTCCGGTGCTGCCAGGGGATTGCGCAGCACGCACTGCAACAGGGTCCCCGCCACGCCCAGGCACGCACCGGCGCACAACGCGACCAGCACTCGCGGTACCCGCAGTTCGACGATCACGGAGTGCTCGTGTCCGGTGCCGAACAACGCGATGGCGGTGTCCATCGGAGACAACGACGAGCCGATCGCGAGCTGCGCCAACGCACACACCGCGACCGCGGGCACGAGCAGAAGCAGAGCCGACCTCCTCCAGCGAGTCACGGCGAACTCCGCGCTGTGCGATCGCCGCGCAGCAGCAGGCCTGTACCGACCACGACGGCGACGAGCGCGGTCAGGCCGCCGACCGGGAGCTCCACCGGGTACAACACCGTACGAGCGGCCACGTCCGCGACGACCACCACGAGCGCACCGAGCGCCGCGGACCACGCCAGCCGCTGCACGGCGCCGCTGTTCGGCCGCCAGGCGTGGGCGATGCGGACCGCGAAGAACCCGACCCAGGCGATGGGACCGCACGGCCCGGCCACGACCGCCACGAGCAGCGACGCCACCGCCAGCACGATCATCCGCGCCGCGCCGGCACGCAGCCCGAGCGCCGACGCCGTGTCGTCACCCAGCCGCAGGAGGTTCACCGCGGGCAGGACCGCCACCGCGGCGACCAGCGCCACCACCATCCCCGCCGCGGCCGGACCCACGGCCTGCCAGGAGGTTCCGGTGAGCGAGCCGAGCAGGTAACGCACCAGCACGCCCTGCTCGCGGGAGTCGACGAGGGCACCAGCAGCGATCATGAGCGCCTGGCACGCGGCACTCACCGCCGCGCCGATCAGCAGCACCGCGGAAGGGCCGGCTGCACCTCGGACGGCGAGCAGCGTCACGCCCCCGCCCACCGCCGCGCCGAGGAGCGCGGGTACCACCGGCGCGCCCGGCACGGCGATCCCGAGCGCCACGCAGATGCCGACCGCCGCACCGGCGCCGCTGGACACCCCCAGCAGTTCCGGTACGGCCAGCGGGTTGCGCAATGCCTCCTGCAACAGCATGCCTGCAGCGCCGAGGCACGCTCCCGCGATGATGCCGAGCATCAGCCGTGGCGCCCGCACCTGCGTGACGATGACGTGCTCCAGACCGTCCGCCGCGGACAACGCGGGCAGCAGCCGGTTCACGCCGACGAACGGCTGGCCCAGCATCAGCGCCGCGGTTGCGATCACCAGTGCGAACGCGGAGGCTGTCGCCACGCGTGCCGTCACGCGGGAACCTTCTCCAGCGCCTCGTCGATGATCGCGGTCAGGCTGCGGGTACCGCGGCCGGATCCCCAGAGCTTCGCGTGCATCTCGTGCACCCGCTGCTGCTTCACCGCCGGGATCTGCTGCCACACCGCGTTGTCCGCCAGTTGCGCACTGAGCGTCCGGTCCTTCGCGGAGAACAACAGGGAGTAGACGAACACGACGTCGGGCTGCCGGGCGAGCAGTTCCTCGACGCTGTAGTTGCTCGCGGTCGCGATGTCGCCGCCCTTGCCGGGGAACGGGTAGTCGAACAACCGGGAGAGCAGATCACCCTTGAGGGACGCGGTCGTGTCCACTCCGATGGCGTCCATGCTGCCGTACATCAGCAGAACCTTCTTGCTGCTCTGTCCACTGGCACGGGTGCGTTCCACGGCGTCGGCGAGCTTGCCGCGGAACTGCTCCTCGGCGCCGCGGGCCTGCTCCACCCGGCCTGTGAGCGAACCCAGGGCACGCAGGAAACCGACGGACTGCTCCCAGGTCACCGGATCGGCCGTCCACAGTGGAGCGAAGCGCTCGATCGCCTCCTTCAGCGGGTCGTGCACACCGGGCAGCCCGATCACGAGGTCCGGCCGCATCGCCGCGACGGCCTCGACGTCCTCGCTGCCGAACGTGCCCGGCACCACCGCCACAGCGGCGCCCGCCTGCTCGCCGAGCAGTGCCGGGTGCTTGATCAGTGCCGGGTTGCTCGTGCCGACCGGCGTGAGGCCCAGCGTGGTCACGATGTCGTCGCACAGCCCGTTCAGGCAGACGATCCGCTCGGGCCGCTTCGGGAGAGCAAGCGTCCGGCCCTGGGGATCGGTGACGGTCAGCGACGGCTCCAGCGGTGCCGCCGCGCGGTCGATCGAAGGTCTGGAGCCACCGGGGGTGGTCGCACCAACGTCCGCCGGAGGAGCGGAACACGCCGTCATCGCCGCGGCGATGACGAGGAACGGGACGGCTCGGCGGGAAGCGAGGCTGTGACGGGGCATGTGCGTGCCTTCCACTCGGGAGGGGTGATCGGGAGGCCGGAACGGGTCACGCCAGCCATGAATATGATTATCATGTGCACATGTTCAGGCGCACCCCGGTCACCGTGCTGTCCGGCTTCCTCGGCTCGGGCAAGACGACGTTGCTCAACCACGTGCTCGCCAACCGGGAAGGACGGCGCGTGGCGGTGATCGTCAACGACATGAGCGAGATCAACATCGACGCCGCGCTGGTGGCGGGCCAGGGGACCCTCGACCGCACGCAGGAGCGGCTGGTCGAGCTGACCAACGGCTGCATCTGCTGCACGTTGCGCGAGGACCTGCTCGACAGCGTCGGCGAGCTGGCGCGCTCGGGCCGGTTCGACACGATCCTCATCGAGTCCACCGGCATCTCGGAGCCGATGCCGGTGGCCGCGACCTTCGACTGGACCTTCTCCGACGGCACGAGCCTGTCCGACCTCGCGCGGCTGGACACGATGGTGACGCTGGTGGACGCGGCGGGTTTCCTGCGCGAACTGACCACGGGTGACCACCTGGCCGAGCGCGACCTCGCCGCCGCGGAGTCCGACGAGCGCACCATCTCGGACCTGCTGGTCGACCAGGTCGAGTTCGCGGACCTGCTGGTGGTCAACAAGACCGACCTCGTGACCGCGGAACAGCTCGCGACGCTCGACGCCGTGCTGCGCAGGATGAACCCCACCGCCCGCCTGCTGCACACGCGGCACGGCGTCGTCGACCTGGCCGAGGTGCTCGACACCGGTCGCTACGACCCGATCACCGCCGCGCAGGCTCCCGGCTGGGCCCAGGAACTGGCGGGCACCGGCCACGTCCCGGAGACCGAGGAGTACGGCATCCGCTCGGTCGCGTTCCGCGCGTCGCGGCCGTTCCACCCCGCACGGCTGATGGCGGCGCTGGCCGACTGGGACGGTGTGTTGCGCAGCAAGGGTTTCTGCCACATCGCCAGCCGTCCCGAGGTTCTCGCGGTGTGGTCGCAGGCAGGCCCGAACCTCACCCTGGAACCGGGGCAGCTGCTGGACACCCCGCAGGGCCGCCAGGAACTGGTCTTCATCGGCGTAGGCCTCGACCTCGACGAACCGCGCCGCCGCCTGGAACCGGCGCTGCTGACCGACGAGGAGTTCGAGGCCGGTCCGGTGCACTGGCGCGAGCTGGAGGACCCGCTGCCGGAGTGGGACCTCGCCGACCTGCACGAGCACGCCTGATGACCGGCCCGTCGACCGCGGACCCCGCCGCGGCGGAAGCGGTGTTCGCCCAGGCCGAGCTGGCACTGCTGGACGCGTTGCCGGTCGCCGGCGTGGTGGCCGACGTCGGACCCGGATCGGGCACCGGCACGCTGCGGCTGGCCGAACGCGCGGGACGGGTCTACGCCGTGGACAACGACGAGGCGATGCTCGCCCTGGTGCGCGAGCGCGCTGAACGGGCAGGGCTGGGCGACCGCGTGCGCACGGTGCTCCACGACCTCGACGACGGTCCAGTGCCGCTGCCGGAACCCGTGTCGCTGATCTGGTCCGGGGCGTGCGTGCACCACGCGTTGTCCTGGCAGGACGCGGTGTCCGGGCTGGCCGGGCTGCTCGCTCCCGGCGGTCTGCTCGCACTGGGGGAGGGCGGCCTGCCCGCGCGTTGCCTGCCCTGGGACGTCGGCGTGGGCAGGCCTGGGCTCGAGGCCCGGCTCGACGCCGCGCACAACGAGTGGTTCACGGCGTGGTTCGAGAGCAGGCCCGCGGTCGTGCGCGCGGCACGCGGATGGCCGGGCCTGTTGCGGTCCGCCGGACTCGAGCAGGTCACCGGTCGCAGCGCGCTGCTGGACCTGCCCGCGCCGCTCACCGGGGCGGTGCGGGAGGTGGTGCTGGCGGAGCTCGCCGCACGCGTCGGACGAGCCCGGGCGTACCTGGCTCAGGACGATCGCGTCGCGTGGAACAGCTTGCTCGACCGCACCTCACCGGTGTGGCTGGGCCACCGTGACGACGTAGCGCTGCTCACGGCCAGGACCATCCACATGGGCACCAGGCGAGGAGAGCACGGTCAAAGGCTGGCGACCAGGTAGTACAGCGCGCTCAGGGTGAGTGCGACGGCGATGACGACAGCCGTGGCCTGGATCCACCGCTTGCTCACTTCCACCTCCGTGCTCGGCCCCCATGACCACTCATATGAAGTAGAGCACGCCTCGCCTGGCTCATGCGGCTCGACAACACCGTCACACGGCGTCTGCCGAGCTCTCGGCTCGGCGCCCTGGGGCGAGCAGACCGTGCTTGGGCGCCAGCACCCAGGCCGCGAGGAACACCGCGGTGAGAACGAGGACGATCGTTCCGCCGGTCGGGAAGTCCCACGACCACGACACGTACAGACCGACCAGTGCGCACAAGCCGCCGATCACGGGCGCGAGCAGCATCATCACCGCGAGCCGGTCGGTGAGCAGACGTGCGGTCGCCGCCGGTGTCACCAGGAGCGCGAGCACCAGGATGTTGCCGATCGTCTGCACCGAGATCACCACCGCGAGAGTGACCAGCACGTAGAGCACGATGTCGAGCCAGAACACCCGCAGGCCCGTCGCCCGTGCCATCTCCCGGTCGATGGTGACCGCGACGAACTCCTTGTGCAGCAGGAACACCGCGCCCAGCACGAGGACGCCGGTCACCGCGACCGTGTACAGGTCCTCGTCGGGGATGCCGGTGATGGAGCCGAACAGGAACTGCTGCAGCGACCCCGCGTAGCCCGGCGCCCTGGAGATCACCACGATGCCCAGCGCGAACGCGGCCACGAAGAAGATCCCGATGACCGAGTCCTCGCGAAGCCGCCGGTTCTGCGAGAACACTGCGACCAGCACCGCGGTCGCCACGCCGGCGATGGTGCCGCCGAGGATCAGGTTGCCCGACACCGCGAACGCGATGGCCAGTCCGGGGAACACCGCGTGTGCGACCGCGTCGCCGATGAACGCCATTCCCCGCAGAACGACGTAACAGCCCACGACACCGCAGACGATCGAGGACATGACCGCGACCAGCAGTGCCTTGGGCAGGAACGCGAGGTCGGGGTTGACCAGGTCGCGGAGGAAGTCGACGGGGGACATTCAGACCGCCTTGAGGATCTTGAGCAACGGGCTGCCCTCGCTGACGCCGAAGGTGTCCATCCACGGCTTCTCGTCGCGCAGCTGATCTGGCGATCCCGCGGCGACGACCGTGCGGTTGAGCAGGATGAGCCGGTCGCACGTGTAGAGCGCGCCCGGCAGGTCGTGGGTGGTGGTCAGGACGGCGTGGGAGTCCCTGGCCAATGACAGCAGCAGGTCCGAGAGCAGTTCCTGCGTCGGCATGTCCAGGCCCGTGAAGGGCTCGTCGAGCAGTAGCGCCGACGGCTGGAGCGCCAACGCCCTGGCCAGCAGCACGCGCTGACGCTGCCCACCGGACAGTTCACCGACCGGGCGGGTCCTGAGATCGGCCATGCGCACCCGGTCGAGCGCCTCGACCACCGCACGCCAGTCCGCTGCGCGCGGCCTGCGGAACAGGCCGAGCCTTCCGGTGCGGCCGGTCATCACCACGCCCTCCACCGAGAGCGGGAAGTCCCAGGCGAACTCGTGCCGCTGAGGCACGTAACCCAGGCCGGTGCCCGCGCGGCGCACCGGCTCCCCGTCCACCTCCACCTGGCCCGCCTTGGGTTTCAGGAGGCCCATGAGGCTGCGCAGCAACGTGGTCTTGCCCGCGCCGTTCGGCCCGACCAGCCCGACCAGTTCGCCTCGGTCGACGGTGAGGCCGACGTCGGTGAGCACCCGGCGTCCGCCCAGGTCCACGGCCAGCCCGTTCACCCGCAACGCGTTCACCCGGACGTCCCCTGCCGCTTCGCCGCGCGGCCGCGCACGATCACCACGACGACGAGCGCGCCCAGCACGGCGACGGCCGCGATCAGCGCGATGACACCCCAGGGCGGTCCCGAACCACCGCCGTTCCCGGCACTGTCCTTTTCGGACGCCGCTGCGGAAGGTGTTGCGCTCGCGGTTGTTCTCGGTGCGGCAGCCAGTGCCGCTTTGGTGTCGGTCGCGTCCCCGACGGCGAAGCGCAGCGTCGCGGTGGTGCGGGCCTCCTTGCCGTCCACCAGCTTGGCGTGCGCCTCCACCTGGACGAGGTAGACGCCAGGAGTGGTGAAGACCCAGTTGGCGTGCGTGTGCGTGTTGGTGTCGACCCAGATGTCCTGGCGTTCGGCCTTGGTGGAGTCCCAGAGCACGTCGGCGGCGCCGAAGTTGCCGGCCTGCAGGTAGACGAACAGCTCGCCGGGACCGTCGACGCCGGTGAGGGTCAGGGTGACCCCGCGGTCGACGACCTCCATCACCTCGGGGTCCTGGGTGTTCCAGCCGACCCAGGCCACCTCGGGGTTCTGCACCTGCGGCAGCACGTGCACCTTCGAGCCGGGCTTGCCGATGAAGGCGTACGCGGGGTTGTCCGGCACCGTGAGCAGTGCCTTGTCCGAGACCTGGAACGCGGTGCGGTCCAGGTCCCGCCACACGGACGGATCGCCGGTGTCGTCGTGCGCCATCAGCTTCCACGCGCCGTCGACGAACCGGGGGCCGACGTCCACGTGGCCGCGCGCCAGCACGGCCTCGTCTGCGGCGATCCGCTGGTCGGGCGCGATGGTCTGGTCCTGCCCGTCGCCGGGTGGTTGCGCCAGGGCCGCGGCGGGCGCCAGCAGCGCCGCCACGACCAGCAGGGCGCTCGGCAGGGACCGTCTCATGTACTCCTCTTTCATCAGCGCAGGCAGTCGCGCAGCGAGTCGGCGTTGAACCGCATCATCCGGACGTAGGTCGTGACCTCGCCGTCGAAGGTGTCGCCGTAGATCGGGCAGACCCGGATCCCCTGCTCACCGGCGACCTGGGTGAGCGTCGACGAACGGGCGGCCAGGTTGGGTTCGAGGAACACCGCGGGCACCGCGAGGGTGCGGATCGTCTCGGTGAGCTTGCGGCGGTCGGCCAGGGAGGGCTCGGTGGCGGGGTTGGGCGTGACAAATCCGGCGACGCTCATGCCGTACGCCTGGGCGAGGTAGCCGAACGCGTCGTGCGTCGTGATCAGATGACGGCGCGCCGCGGGGATCTCGTCGATCTGCGCGCGCACATATCGGTCGAGTGCGTCGAGTTCGGCGAGGTAGGCCTCGGTGTTGCGGCGGTACTCCCGCGCGCCCTCGGGGTCCTTCTCGATCAGCGTGTCGCGGATGACCTGGGTGTAGGCCATGGCGTTGCGCACGTTCTGCCACAGGTGCGGATCGATCTCGCCGTGCACGTGCTTGCCGAGCACGGCCTGGGCGAGCTGGTAGACCCGCTCACCGGGCCGGCCGAGGAACCCGAACCCGGCGGGGATCTCGCTGAGCGCCTTGCCCGGCACCACGACGACGGCATCGGACGCGGGCACGACCTGCTGCGCCTTCTCCCCGCCTCCCTGCGGGTCGAAGAGCGCGTAGACCTGCTCGCGGTCCAGGTCGACGGTGAGGTCGGCATGCCCGCGGTCCACCAGCACAGGCCGGTCCGGGGGCTGTACACCGACCGCGAAGGTGAACGTCGACTCGCCGAGCGGGACCGGTCGTGACTTCTGGTCCACCCGCAGGCGCGCGGACAGGGTCACCTCGTAGACGCCGGGCCGGGTGAACGCCCAGGACATGTGGGTGTGGGCATCGGCGGGCAGGGTCGCGGTGTCGTCGCCGTAGCCGTCGCCGGGGTCGAAGCCGTCGCTGGAGTCGAAGTAGACGTCGGCGTCGCCGAACGACCCGGTGAGGTAGCCGTAGACGTTCCCGGGGCCGCTGGCGGCGGTCATGCTCAGCAGGACCTCCGACGCGCGGTTCGCGCCGTGAGCCTTCCCGTCGCCCCTGGCCCGCAGTCCGAGCCACACGGTGTCCAGCGTGACGTCCTCGACCAGCGGGATGATCTCGGCGGCGTACTTGACGGCGTCCTCGGCCAGCGAGACGTTCGCCGCCTCCGGGCGGAGGTTGGCGTCCAGGGCCCTGATGACGGAGTGCTCCTCCAGCATCACGTAGTTGCTGAACGCCACGTCCGCGTACACCACGTTCCGGACGTCACGCAGGCTCGGTTCGTAGGAGTGCGGGTCGGCTCCGTCCGGTACGAGCGAGGTGACGTTGACCCTCGACCCGCCCACGTTGCGCACGAGATCCCGCAGCAGGCCGGTCGTGGCGACCACCTGCAACCGGCCGTCGCGGTCGCTCAGCGACGCAGGAGCGGTGCAGCCCGAAGCTCCCACCATGACGATCAACCCGAACAGCAGGCGTCGGCGCAAGCCAAGGAGCACGTCGTCACGCCAATCCCGAAGTAGTCAACAACGATAATCATAATCATCAAGTCGCGAGACGCGGAGGCCGGGGCGCACTGCCCGGCCTCCGCGCGGATCACGGTTGAACGGTGAAGGTGTAGGTCTTCTGGCCCGTGGTGACCGCGCCGCCGGTGGCCCGGGTCGCCGTGACCTCGAAGACCGCGGTGTAGGTGCCGGCCGCTTCGAACGCCCAGTTGGCGTGGGCGTGGGTGTTCACGGCGAACGCGCGGCTGTCGGGCAGGCCGTTGCCGCTGTCGAACCACACGGTCGGCGTTCCGAACGAGCCCGTGGTGAAGACGCTGAAGCCCGCGGGGCCGGTGACGGACACCAGCTTCACGGTGAGCGTGTTGCCCTGCAGCACTCCCGCCGGCACGCCCTCGGTGCTGAAGCCCGCCCACAGCACGCCGCTCGCCTGGCTCTGCGGCAGGATCCACACCGGTGAGCCGGGGGAGCCGAGGAACGCGTAGGAGGAGTTCGACGGCACCGTCGTGCGGCTCGCCGGCACGGCGTTCAGCGTCACGGTGGACGGGTCGCGGTCCGCGCCGGGGACGACGGTGTCGTCGCGGACGTCGAGCGTGAGGGCGCTGCCGGTCCAGTCGACGTCGATGGCGTCGGCGTGGCCGGAGGAGAGGGTCACCGCGGCATGTGCGGTGCCAGTGGCGACCAGGGCGAGTCCGGCGGCCAGTGCGGCGGCGGCGAGGCGGCGGATCATCGGTTCACCTTGAGACGGTAGGTGGCGGACTCGGAAACGACCTTCTGCCCGGTCGCGGCGAGGACGCCCGCGGCGCGCACGGTCACCGTGTAGGTGCCGGCGGCCTCGAACGCCCAGTTGGCGTGCTGGTGCTCTCCGGCGGCGAGTTCGATCCGGTCGGGCAGGCCGTCACCGCTGTCCACCAGGACGGTGGGCGCACCCACGGCGTCGGTGGTGAAGATGCTGAAGTCGCCGGGGCCGTGGACGCACTCGACCTTCAGCTTCAGCGTTCCCTCGGTGAAGATCCCGGGCTCGATCTCCTCAGTGGCGATGCCGGGCCACAGCAGGTTCGGGTCCTGCACCTGGGGCAGTACCCAGACCGGCGCGCCGGTCTTGCCGAGGAACGAGTACGCGGGGTCGGCGGGCACGGAGGTCTTGGCGGCGGACTTCGCGACCAGCAGCACCTCCGAGGGCTCGTACTCGGCCTCGGCGGCTCCGTCGTGGACGTGCAGGTGGAAGGCGCCGTCCTCGAAGGCGACGCCGAAGACGTCGACGTGACCGCTGTCGATCGTGGTGATCGTTTCGGCGGTGGCGGGAGCGGCGGTGAGGGTGGTCAACCCGGTCGCTGCCGCGAAAAGCAGGGCGATGTGTGCAGTGGTGCGCACGGACGTGGACTCCAATCGTGCGGTGGTGCGGCCCGAGCGGGCCGCGGCACCCGTCGCAGTCTTGCTAATGAAAATCGTTTGCAACAGGGCCGAATGGACTATTGGAAACGATTGTCGTTTGTATTACGGTCGAGCCGCATCGCCGATCCGCCGGCGTTGGTGCCTGGAGGTTCAACAACACATGCACGTGCCTGCGTCCACACGTGTCACGGCAGGGCTCTTCGCCGTTGTCGCAGCACTGCTGGCGAGTGCGCCCGCCGCGCTCGCCGAACCCGCCGACCCCGTCGGCCCCGTCGGCCCCGTTGCGGACGCCGTCCTGGACGTGGCCGGAGATCGTCTCGAGATCGACGCCGCACAGCAGCGGGTGGAGGCGGCGGATCCGGCCGCGCCCGTCGAGCTGACCTGGGACACCAGTTCCATCGAACCCGGCACCGTCTTCGGCGACAGGGTCACCCTGCGAGCGTCCGTTGTGGACAGCGGGGCACCGGCGGGGGAGCCCGTCGCGGTTCCCGTCGCGTCCACCGGAACGCTCCAGGTCGATCCGCCGGGACCGGGCGGGCACGAGCTCCGCCTCGAAGCCACCGCGCACGCTCTCGACGGCCGGCCGCTGGCCGTCGAGAGCGTCTACGCCCTGTCGGTCGCCGAGGCGGCTCGCCCCGAGGTGGCGCCGCAGGTCCTCCCGCAGGTCCTTCCGCCGGCTCCCCGGCCGGAGGTCGTCGCGCCGAGCCCGCAGATCCGCGCTGTCGTGCAACAACCACCGACGGCCACCGGCCGCGTCGTCATCGACAGGGGACACGTCGACGCCGTCGCTCCCCGGTTGCTGCCGGACGGACTGCACATCCAGGTCAAGGACGGCACGGTCGCCGGCACCACGACGTGGCGCGAGCCGGCCGACGTGGAGCTGAAGGTCACCTCCGCTGCCCGGACCGCACTGCCGTCGAGCCCGGAACTCGCGTTCCTCGGCGCGGCGGGCAAACAGGTCTTCCTGCTGCCGCAGACGCAGCGAGCCGACCTCCTGTGGGCGGGCTGGTCCACCGAGGAACTGCGCCCGGCCGACGTGTCCGGGCCGGTGACGTGGTCGCTGACCGCCGTCGACGGCCCCGGTGCGTTCGGCTTGTTCACCACCGGCTCGTTCGGCGAGCCGTCGGTCCTCTTCAACAGCACCGACGGTCTGCCGGACGCGCAGTCCGTGCCGTTGGGCACGCACGCCCACGCCAACTGGGTGTTCGCCGAACCCGGCCGCTACCGCCTCACGTTCACCGCCACCGCCCCCGGTACCGGCGGACCGCTGACCGACACCGAGACCTACACCTTCACGATCGGCGACGGCACGCCCTCGCCCGTGCAGCCGGGCACCGCCGACCGCAAGCCCGCCACCGCTCTCGCGTCGACCGGCCCCGCCGGCCTGTCCGCCGTCACCGCCCTCGGCCTCGCTCTGCTCGCCTCGGGTGTGGCCGTGCTCGTCATCACCCGTCGCCGCGTCCAGGAGAAGACCTCGTGAGCACCTCGCACCGCGGCTGGGCCGCGCTCGCCACCGTGACGGTGGCCGCGCTCACCTCGCTGTCACTCGCCACGGCCTTCGCCCAGGACACCGCGACCGTCGTCGACCAGGGTCACGTCGACCTGCTCGCACCGGTCGTGACCGAGGGCGTCCTGGACGTGCGTTACAAGGACGGCAACACCACGCCGCCGACGTGGCACGATCCCGAGCAGGTCGTCACCCACGTCAAACCCGAGTCCCGCATCCAGGTGCCCGACCTGCCCGAGTACGCCTTCCTCGGCCCCGCGGGCAGCGACCTCTGGCTCATCCCCGAGGTGCAGGACCCCAACGTCGTCTGGGCGGGCTGGAACACCGAGTCCCTGACCTCGGCGCAGGTGGATCCGAACTCCGTGCGCTGGACGTTGGACTCGATCTCCGGTGACCAGCGGGACGCCCCGGCACCGGGCACGCTGACGGTGTTCCAGTCCGGCCCGTTCGGCGAGCCGCTGCCCCGGGTCTTCGACACCGCCCAGCCCCTGCCGCAACACCACCCGTTGTCGCTCGGCACGCACGCCCACGCGAACTGGACGTTCTCGGCGCAGGGCGTCTACCGGCTCACGTTCGCGGTCGAAGCCACGACACCCGCGGGTGCGCCTCTGCGCGACACCACGACCTACACGATCGCCGTGGGCGACGTCGATCCCCGCACGGTCCAGCCAGGCGTGCCGACCACCACCACGACCACGACGACAACCACGACCACCACAACTGCGCCGACCACAACTACGACGGCCACGACCACAACTACGACGGCCACGACCACGACGACCACGGCCGCCACGACGACCGCCTCGGGAACGACCACCGTCCCCCCGGCGTCCTGCGTCGTGCTGAACGACGGCCATGTCGACCTCATCGCCCCACGTCTGCGCGAAGGCGCGTTGCGCACCGAGGTCAAGGACGGCACCGCAGGGGCGGACGCGGCGGTGTGGCGCGATCCTTCCGACGTGGTGCTGCACCTCGTTCCCGCGGCCCGCAACACCGTGCCGAACGACCCGGCCTACGGCTTCCTCGGCTCACCCGGCGCACCTGTGTGGCTCATCCCGCAGACCCAGATCCCCGGCGTCGTCTGGGCGGGGTGGAACACCGAGTCCCTGAGCCCGCGGGACATCTCGGGCGACGTCAGCGTTCGGATGTCCGCCGTGGACGGTCCGGGCCGCGTGGCCGTGTTCCTCACCGGCCTCACCCCGACCGTCCTGGCCGACTCGGCAGACGGCCTCCCGGACGTCATCACCGTTCCGCTGGGCACCCACGCCCACGCCAACTGGGCCTTCAGCGCCGAGGGGACCTACCGCGTCACCGTGGACGTCACAGCGACTCTCGCCGACGGCCGCACCGCCTCGGACAGCGACGTCTTCACCATCGCGGTGGGCGATGTCGACCCCACGGCCGGCCGGTCGTGCGCGACTCCGCCCACGACGACCACCAAGCCGCCCGGCACGCCGCCGATCATCACCACCACCGCCCCCGCGCCCCTCCGCGGCGGTCTGGCCTCCACCGGCGTCGGCGGCCTCGGCACAGCGGTTCTCCTGGCTTCCCTGCTCACCACCGGTGGAGTCGCCGTCCTGCTGCTCAGCCGCCGGCGCCGCCGCTGAGTGCCGCAAGCCGGAGGTCCGGAAACGATCCGAATGCCGTTATCCTGGGTGTATGACCGTCTTGCCGGCCGCCGGCGGGTCCATCAAACCGTGCTGTGATGACCTGGACGTGCTCATGACCTCGCCCGAGCTGCTGGTGCTGGACCTGCCGGTGCGTCCGGGCGTCGCGGTGTCGGCGATCCGCCGTGACCTCACCGCGGCTCTGCACGGCCTGGGGGAGAACCACCTCTACGACGTCCTGCTCGTGATGACCGAGCTGGTGAGCAACGTCCTGGACCACACGCCCGGCGTCGGCCGGCTGCGCGTCCTGCGCAGCCGGACGCCCTGTGCGGTGACGATCGAGGTGGACGACGACTCGGCCACGGAACCGGTGTACGGCCGTTCCCGCCTGCCGAACGACAACCGAGGACGGGGGATCGTGGTCGTCGACAACCTGGCGAAGGCGTGGGGCACCCGGCGACGGGCCGGCGGCGGCAAGACCGTGTTCGCGTCGGTCTCCTGCTGACCACTCGCTCGTCAAGCAGCCCAGGGCACGTCTTGTCGCCCGGATTGACGAACTTGCGCTGTCAAGCGGGTGTCGTTCGTCCGTGTCGACAGGACATTCGTATCGTGCGGTGAGTGGGAAGTGAACGGGCGGGCGGCCAGGAGCCTTCGGAACTGGGCATCGAGATGCTCCCTGTCGCGCTGGCAGGATTGCGCGCCGAGCTGAGCGAGGCCCGCGCTCTGGCCCGCGAGCTGGCCGGGATGACACCGGCTCAGGCGGACAGCTCGTGGTGCGATCAGCTCGAGGACGAGTACCACGACGTCGGTGCCGGGCACGCGCAGATGGTGCGTCAGCTGACGCGGTGGCGCCTCGACCACCCGCACGCTCCCGGACTGGACGAGCTGGCCGAACTCGTCGCCGACGTGGAGCCCGTCCGCCACGCTCTGCTGCGTCAGCTCGCGCGGCTGCGTTGCGCTCGGGGCACGAGCGGAACCCTTGTCCTGCCGGGCAAGCCGCGAGCGACGCTGATCCGCGACGAGCCGCAGTGGACGTTCTCGGACTCTCCTCGGTGCGGACCACGTGCCCTGCACGTCTGGCGTGAGGACGACACGCACCTCGTGGCCGTCGTCGCCGCCGAATCACCGGAGGACGGCGTCGACACCGCCGACGCTGTCGCCGCACGGCTGCGAGCCGAGCACCCGGACTGCGAGATCGAGCTGTTCGTGCGGACACCGAGCGCTGATCCCGGCGGCGGCGACCGCTTCGACCGCGTGACGCCGTCCGGCGCCGAGCAGGTGATCACGCATGACGTGATCGACCGGCTCGGTGCCGGACGGCAGTACCGCTGTCGCTGCCAGAGCTGACCTGAAAGGGCTTCAGAGCAACTGGATGCCGACGACGCAGGTGTCGTCGTCGGTGTTCGAGTCGCTGGTCGCGAGCAACTCGTCGAGCAACGTCTCCAGATCACGCGGAGGACCCGAGACCGCGACGCACAGGCGCTCCAGGCACTCGTCCAGCGGCACGTCCCTGCGCTCGACCAGACCGTCGGTGTAGAGCAGCAAGGTGTCGCCGGGTTCGAGCTGCACCTCACCCTCCTGATAGGACACCTCCGCCAGCGCGCCGAGCAGCAGGCCGGGCAGCATGGGCAGGAGCTCGCCACGCTGGTTCCTGATCAGCACCGGTGGCAGGTGGCCGGCCCGCGCCCAGCGCAGCACGCGGGTGTGCGGGTCGTACACGCCGCAGAGCGCGGTGGCGATGATGTGGTCGGTGAGGTGGTGCGCCACCAGGTTCAGCCACTTGAGCAGCTGACCGGGTCCCGCGCCGGTGGCGGCGAGACCACGCAGGGCGTTGCGCAGCGCCACCATCCCGGTCGCGCCCTTGATGCCGTGGCCGGTGATGTCGCCGACCGAGACCAGGATCTGCTTGTTCGGCAGCACGACGGCGTCGTACCAGTCGCCGCCCACCAGTTCCTCCTGGGCAGCGGGCCGGTAGCGCACGGCGACGCGCAACCCGAACGCGTCGATGGTGGGATGGGTCGGCGGCATGATCACCTGCTGGAGCCGCAGCGTGAGCCTGTTGTGCTCCTCGACCTCCTGAGCGGTGATGGCGAGCTGGTCCTGGGCCGCGGACAGCGCCACCTCGGTCCAGTGCTGCGCCGACACGTCCTGGTAGGCGCCGCGGATCGCGAGCAGCGCGCCGTGCGAGTCGAGCACGGGTTCGGCGATCACGCGGACGTGCCGGGTGACGCCGTCGGCGCGGTGCAGCCGGAAGGCCGCCGACGCGGGCCGGTGCAGGTGCTGGACGTTGCGGAGGAAACCGTTGAGGGACGGCAGATCGTCCGGGTGGGCGTGCTCGGTGATGTCGCCCAGCGGCACGGGATCGGCGGTCAGCGGGAGGCCGTAGAGCGCGTACAGCTGGCTGTTCCAGATGACCTTGCCGTGCTGGGGCTCTTCCTCGAACCCGCCGATGCGGCCGAGGCGCTGGGCGTGCTGCAGGAGGTTGGCGAGCCGGGCGGCCTCGTCCTGGACCCGCCACACGACCAGCACGAGGACGCCGTGCCGGGTGACGCTCACACTGGCCGTGACCTCGAGCGGCAGTTCGTCCACCAGCGCCGCCAGCGTCATGCGCTCGGCCCGGAACGGTTCCCCGGTCGCGTGCACGCGCTCGATCTTGTCGAACAGGTCGCCTTCCGCGGCGGCCAGCGGGTACGCCTCCAGCAGCAGCCTTCCCGCCACCGCGGCTCGCGGCCTGCCCGCGAGGTCGACGAACCGGTTGTTCACGTGGTGCACCCGGAAGTCGGCGAGCGTGCCGTCGGCGGAGATCTCCGGGCCCAGCACGAGCGCGGGGTCGAGCAGCCCGTCGGCGAGGTCCGCGAGTTCGGCCGGCGCGGTCGTGACGTGCTCGACCTGACCCTGCGGTGCGGTGAAGTCGAGCGTGGCGGCGCACAGCTCGGCCAGCGCCTCCACCTGCTTGTGCACGCTCAGCGGCTGCGGTTCGAGGACGTCGGGCCAGCAGATCTCCAGCACACCGGTGATCCGGCCCCCGGTGCCCGCGGGGACCGCCACGCGACCGGGCAGATCCGCGCCGATGGACGGCAGACCGGAGTCCTCGAGATCGGCGATCCACACCGCGTCGCGGTCGAGGAGCGCCCTCCGTGCGGGTGTCGCGACGCCGGGCGGCACGTAGCGCCAGCGCTGAGCCTCGCCCGCGGCGAATCCCGCCTGGCCGACCAGGGTGAGCGAGGAGTCCGCGCCCGCCGACCAGATCGCCACCGCGACCGCTCCCAGCGGGGAGAGCGCGTGCGCGAACAGCGACTGAGCGACGGCCTGGGTGTCGTCCGCCTGCAGCGCACCGCTCTCCGCCGTCCGCAAGCGGATCGCGGCTCGGTTGCCCGGGTCCGCCGTCGCCGGCACCCGTGCGACGAAGTCGTCGCCGGACGCCTCGTTGATGATGTCGACGGCCAGTTCGAGCTGGGTGGTGCCGGCGCGGTCGGCGAGCAGGGCGAGCTGCTCCGCGGCCTGGGCCGGGCCGCAGCGCAGCCGTTCGACGAGCATGCCCTTCGCGAGCTCGACGAGCGCCCGGCCGTCCGCTGCCTCCCGGCTCTCCTCGAGCTCGCGCTGCAGGCGTTCGACCAGGCCCGCGAGCCGATCGACGCCCGTTCCGTCGGCCGTCACCGCTGACGCATCCAGTGACGTACGCAGGAGATGAGCTCGTCGGCGTCCACCGGCTTGGTGACGTAGTCGTTGGCACCGGACGCGATGCTCTTGTCCCGGTCGCCGGGCATCGCCTTGGCGGTCACCGCGATGATCGGCAGTTGCCCGTGGTCCGGCATGGCGCGAATGGCCGTGGTGGCGGCGTAGCCGTCCATCTCCGGCATCATCACGTCCATCAGGATCAGGTCGATCTCCGGATTGGCGACCAGGGCCTCGATGCCCTCCCTGCCGTTCTCCGCGTGCAGCACGCGCACGCCGTGCAGCTCCAGGATGCTGCTGAGCGCGAACAGGTTGCGGGCGTCGTCGTCGACGATCAGCACGGTGCGGCCGGCGAGCTGGCCGTTCGCCTCGTGGACCACCGGCTGTCCCGGCTGTTCCGGCCGCACCAGCGGAAGCACGTCCTGCGGGCCCTTGGCGTTGAGGTGCAACGCGATCCGCTCGCGCAGTTCGTCCAAACTGGACAGGATCTCCAGCGGCCGGGAGCTGCTGCGCTCGTGCAGCCGCTGCTCGTACTCGGCGGCGAGCCTGCGGTTGTGGTGTGCGAGCACCGGAACCGTGCTCGTCGCCGCGTCGCCGTCGAGAGCGTCCAGGAACCGCAACGCGGCCCCGTCGGGCATGTCGAGCTCCAGGACCACGCAGTGGCACGGCTCGGTCGCCAGCGCCGCCGCCGCCTCCTCCTGCCCGACCGCGGTGACCACGTCGACCGGGCCACGCGGATCATCGCTCGCGGACAGATCGGTCACCGCGCTCTGCGCGACCAGTGCGAGCAGGCCGTGCGACTTCTCCTCGATCACCAGCAGCCTGCGCTTGTGGACGTTGGTGACGGTCGGAGCCACCGCCGCCGGCAGCGCCGACGCCTCCTGTTCGGGAAGGTCCTGCGCGTTCTCGGGGAAGTCCTCGCGGCGCACCGGCAGGTAGAGCGTGAACGTGCTGCCCTTGCCGAGAGTGCTCTCCGCGGTGATCAGGCCACCGAGCAGGTAGGCGATCTCCCGGCTGATCGACAGGCCGAGGCCGGTGCCGCCGTACTTGCGGCTGGTGGTGCCGTCGGCCTGCTGGAAGGCGCCGAAGATCGATTCGAGCTGGTGCTCGGCGATGCCGATGCCGGTGTCGCTGACCCGGAACATGATCGCCGGGCCGTGCTCGCGCACCGCGGCCGGCAGCTGCTCGGGGTCGGCGAGTTCGATGCGCAGCTCGACGCCACCGGTCTCGGTGAACTTCACCGCGTTGGACAGCAGGTTGCGCAGCACCTGCTGCAGGCGGGTGTCGTCGGTGATCAGCTCCGGCGGGGTGCCGGGCGCGGTGGTGAGCTGGAAGCTCAGCCCCTTCTGGGAGGTGAGCGGCCGGAAGGTCACCTCGACGTAGTCCCGCAGCTGCCGCAGCGAGACGCGTTCGGGGGTGATGTCCATCTTGCCGGCCTCGATCTTGGACAGGTCGAGGATGTCGTTGATCAGCTGGAGCAGGTCCGAGCCGGCCGAGTGGATGATGCCCGCGTACTCGACCTGCTTGGGCGTGAGGTTGCGGCTCGGGTTCTGGGCGAGCAGCTGGGCGAGGATGAGCAGGCTGTTGAGCGGCGTGCGCAGCTCGTGGCTCATGTTGGCCAGGAACTCCGACTTGTACTTCGACGCCAGCGAGAGCTCCCGCGCCCTGGTCTCCAGTTCCTGGCGCGCCTGCTCGATCTCCAGGTTCTTCGCCTCGATGTCGCGGTTCTGCGTCGCGAGCAGTGCCGCCTTCTCCTCCAGCTCCGCGTTGGAGCGCTGCAGTTCCTCCTGGCGCACCTGGAGTTCGCCCGAGCGCGACTGCAGCTCCCCGGCGAGTCGCTGGGACTCGGCGAGGAGCTCGTCGGTGCGGGCGTTGGCGATGATGGTGTTGACGTTGACGCCGACGGTCTCCATCAACTGCTCGAGGAAGTCGCGGTGGATGTCGGTGAAGTGGTGCACCGACGCCAGCTCGATCACGCCGAGCACCTGGTCCTCCACCACGATCGGCAGCACGACCAGGTTCACCGGTGCCGTCCGCCCGAGTCCGGACGAGATCGCGACGTAGTCCGCGGGCATGTCGTCCACGGCGATGGTGCGGCGGCTGCGGGCGGCCTGACCCACGAGCGACTGGCCGAACTCGAACCGCGTCGGCCGTGAGGCGTCGTCGGGGTGCCCGTAGGAGCTGATCAGGCGCAGCTCCTGGTGGTCGTCGATGTCGTCGGCCAGGTAGAAGGCGCCGAACTGCGCGGACACCAGCGGGGTCAGCTCGTCCATGATCAGTTCCGCGACCACGGCGAGGTCACGGCGGCCCTGCATGAGCCCGGAGATGCGCGCCAGGTTGGACTTGAGCCAGTCCTGGTCCTGGTTGGCCTTGGTGGAGTCGCGCAGCGAGCCCACCATCGAGTTGATGTTGTCCTTGAGCTCGGCGACCTCACCGGAGGCCTCGACGGTGATCGACCGGGTCAGGTCGCCCTCGGCGACCGCGCTCGTCACCTCGGCGATCGCCCGCACCTGCCGGGTCAGGTTCCCGGCGAGCTCGTTGACGTTCTCGGTGAGCCGCTTCCACGTGCCGGAGACGCCCTCGACCTCGGCCTGGCCGCCCAGCCGGCCCTCGCTGCCCACCTCCCGGGCCACGCGGGTCACCTCGGCCGCGAAGCTCGACAGCTGGTCGACCATCGTGTTGATCGTCGTCTTCAGCTCGAGGATCTCGCCGCGGGCGTCGACGTCGATCTTCTTGGTCAGGTCGCCCTGCGCGACGGCGGTGGTGACCTGGGCGATGTTGCGCACCTGGTTGGTCAGGTTGTTCGCCATGAAGTTGACGTTGTCGGTGAGGTCCTTCCACGTGCCCGCCACGTTCGGCACGCGTGCCTGACCGCCGAGCATGCCCTCGGTGCCGACCTCGCGGGCCACGCGGGTGACCTCGTCGGCGAACGCGGACAGCGTGTCGACCATCGTGTTGATGACGCCCGCCAGCGCGGCGACCTCGCCCTTGGCCTCGACGGTGATCTTCTGGCTGAGGTCGCCCCTGGCGACCGCGGTGGCGACCTGGGCGATGGACCGCACCTGGTTGGTCAGGTTGGACGCCATGACGTTCACGTTGTCCGTCAGGTGCTTCCACGTGCCGGAGACACCGCGCACGGTCGCCTGGCCGCCCAGGTTGCCCTCGGTGCCGACCTCGCGGGAGACGCGGGTGACCTCGTCGGCGAAGCCGGACAGCTGGTCGACCATCGTGTTGATGGTCTCCTTGAGCTCCAGGATCTCGCCGCGGGCGTCGACGCGGATCTTCTGGCTCAGGTCGCCTCGTGCCACCGCCGTCGTCACCTGGGCGATGGAGCGCACCTGCGCGGTGAGGTTGTCCGCCATGACGTTGACGGACTCGGTGAGGTCCTTCCACGTGCCGGACACGCCCTTGACGTCCGCCTGGCCGCCGAGACGGCCGTCCGTGCCGACCTCGCGGGAGACGCGGGTGACCTCGTCGGCGAACGAGGAGAGCTGGTCGACCATCGTGTTGATCGTGTTCTTCAGCTCGAGGATCTCGCCGCGGGCGTTGACGTTGATCTTCTGGCTCAGGTCGCCCCTGGCGACCGCGGTGGCGACCTGGGCGATGGACCGCACCTGGGCGGTCAGGTTGCCCGCCATGAAGTTCACCGAGTCGGTGAGGTCGCGCCAGGTGCCGGAGACGCCCTTGACGTCGGCCTGCCC
The DNA here is from genome assembly GCF_040682435.1 of Lentzea sp. NPDC051208. NCBI lineage: Bacteria > Bacillati > Actinomycetota > Actinomycetes > Pseudonocardiales > Pseudonocardiaceae > Lentzea > Lentzea sp. NPDC051208. The sequence goes on from NZ_JBFBAW010000010.1 coordinate 218,237, forward strand.
GCCCAGCGCGCCCTCGGTGCCGACCTCGCGGGAGACGCGGGTGACCTCGTCGGCGAAGGAGCTGAGCTGGTCGACCATCGTGTTGATGGTGCTCTTGAGTTCGAGGATCTCGCCCCGCGCGGTGACCGTGATCTTCTGGCTCAGGTCGCCCCGCGCGACCGCCGTCGTCACCTGCGCGATGTTGCGGACCTGGTCGGTCAGGTTGCCCGCCATGAAGTTCACGGAGTTCGTGAGGTCCAGCCACACACCACCGACACCGGGAACCTCGGCCTGCCCGCCGAGCCTGCCCTCGCTACCCACCTCACGCGCGACTCGCGTGACCTCGTCGGCGAAGCTGGAGAGCTGGTCCACCATCGTGTTCACGGTGTTCTTCAGCTCGAGGATCTCGCCGCGGGCGTCGACGTCGATCTTCTGGCTCAGGTCGCCCCGCGCGACCGCGGTGGCGACCTGGGCGATGTCGCGCACCTGGCTCGTGAGGTTGCCGGCCATGGCGTTCACCGAGTCGGTGAGGTCCTTCCACGTGCCCGACACACCCGGCACCTCGGCCTGGCCCCCGAGCCGCCCGTCGGTGCCGACCTCGCGGGCCACGCGGGTGACCTCGGAGGTGAACAGCGACAGCTGGTCCACCATGCCGTTGAAGACCGTCGCGATCTCGCCGAGCAGGCCGTCGGAGTCGTCGGGCAGGCGGATGCCGAAGTCGCCGTCGCGCACCGCGGTGAGCCCGGCGAGCAACTGCCGCAGCTCCGGCATGTCGACCGCTCTTCGCGCTTCGGTCTGACCTGCGGAACGGTCGGCCTTGGCCGTAGTGCCACTCATTCCTACTGCCTCCACGACAGGGGCGGAAACTGAGGTGTGAGGGGACACCTGGCTTTTCAAGCGCACCTCGACGAACCAAACGACCTTACTTCAACAACGTCCGGACAGGTGCGCAGTGGTCTCCCGTCCGCGACCAGCCTCGTCGCGCGGGGGAGAAGTCCGCGACAGCCCGCCCATCGGCGCAGGTGGCGTGATCGTCTTGGGGTCAGCGGATGTTCGTGCCCGCTTCCCGAGCCGTCAGGCCGTGGCGGTGCACCCATTCGCCAATCGAACCCACCGCGGTTCACCCACGCGGGTGTACGCCGCTGTGATCACCCGGCGCGTCGGTCACCGCTCCTGCGAGCTCGTCCCGCCGGAATGTCCTGAGTCGACGGTGCTCACCGTCCGCGGCTCGTCGTGCGGCTGAAGCGCGCCGGTGCCCGTCGGTAACCGGTCATCCGATCACGCATCCCCTGTCCGAGGTGGACCTCCCCTGTCAGGTGGTGGTCACCATCGGCGCAGACGTACCGGTTGTCGCCCATTCAGCTGGCAGATGTCCGGCAGGTTTCCGCCACGACGACGCGGCTACTCCAAACGGCGCAACCACGGTGATCCGTTCGAGAGCGGAGGGATTTCTGCACGGAACACCGGCGCGGCGGCAGGCGGGGCCTGCGGAACGGACGCTGACGTGCTCCGGGCCGTGGACGAACCGCACGGCCGCACCAGGAGACGCCTCGCATGAAAGGAAGGCCATGCGCAAGAACGTCAAAACAGGCCTCTTGGCCGTAGTCGCGGCCAGTGGTCTGGTTCTGGCCGGCGGTTCGACCGCCAGTGCCGACATCAGCGCGTTCCACCCGTTCCGCACAAGCGGTGCGGGACACCTGATGTCCGGTGATGTGTTCGGACACCACGCCGCCGCGTCCGCCATCGCCGGGCACGGCGGGCACTCCGGGCACGGCGGCCACGCGGTCAGCGCCAACACCGCGGTGTCCGGGAGCACCGGTCACTCCGGCGATTCCGGTGACACGGGCGACAACGACGCCCACGTGATGTGCGTCTACGCCACGTGCGTGACCGGCACCGGCTCCGGCCACTCCGGCTCCACGTCCACGGGAGACTCCGGCGACGCCACCAACCACAGCACCACCAACGGTGGTAACTCCGGCCACGGGGGCAACGGCGGCAACGCCGGCGCCACGGCAGTGAACGCCACCGAAACCGAATCAGACGAAGACGAAGACGAGAACGACCACAGCGTCCACAGTGACACCGAGGCCACGGCATCCGCCACGGCCGGCCACGGCGCGCCCTCCGGCAACGGCGGCAACGCCTTCAGCCACAACACCGCCGTCACGTCCGGCAACACCGATCACTCCGGCGATTCCGGTGACACCGGTGACAACGACGCCTGGGTGATGTGCGTCCACGCCACGTGCACGACCGGCACGGGCTCGGGCCACTCCGGTTCCACGTCGACCGGGGACTCCGGCGACGCCGCCAACCACAGCAGCACGAACGGTGGCGACACCGGCAACGGCGGCAACGGCGGAGATGCCGTCGCCACAACGGAGAACGCGACTGAGACCGAGGGCGACGACGTCCACAGCGACACCGACGCCACGGCGACCGCGACGGCCGGCAACGGCGCATCTTCCGGCAACGGCGGCCACGCCGTCAGCGCCAACACCGCGCTGTCCGGGAACACCGGCCACTCCGGCGATTCCGGTGACACCGGCGACAACGACGCCTGGGTGATGTGCGTCTACTCGAACTGTCTGGCCGGCACCGGTTCCGGCCACTCCGGCACCACGTCGACGGGAGACTCCGGCGACGCCACCAACCACAGCTCCACCAACGGCGGCGACACCGGCCACGGTGGCCACGGTGGCGACGCCGACGCGACGGTCACGAACCTGACCGAGGCGGAGGACGACTGACCGAGTGATCATCGGTGGAACGGGCGGGATCGGGTCTCCCATCCCGCCCGTTTCGCTGTCCACGGCACCATGCCGTGCCGTTCGCCGGCCGCTTCAGTTCCGGGAGTCCGCGCGGTTCTTGCGGTAGGCCGAGAAGAGCGCGACACCGCTGGCGATGGCGATCAGTCCGAAAGCGGCACTGACGTAGAGGCTCAGCCCGAAGGCTTGAGCGGCGGCGTTGGCCACGAGGCTGCCGGCCAGCACCACCGCGAGCAGGGTCCGGCTGCGGGTGGGGGAGAGGTTCGCTTCTTGGTTCATGGCAACGAAGTTGGTTGCGTTCGCCGGCCTCGCCGATACCGCAGGCTTCCCGGTTCCAGGTAGAGGGGGCTGCACCTCGGTCCCGTGGGTGAGCGCGGTGAGTTCGAAGCGCGGCTGTGAAGCGCACCACCTCGGTGAGCAACAAGTCCCTTGATTGTTCAAGTTGGTGCTCAAATACTCGCGGACGAGCTGTAACCCCCGCTTTCCGGTCGCCGCAGCGGGGAGTGACACGGAAGCGAGCACGGAATGCAACGACGGGCGCTGCTGGGGCGCGAGACGGAGCGCCGTGCACTGGCCGCCCTGGTCGGGCAGGCCGCCTCGGGGTCGGGCGGCGCGGTGGTCGTCCTCGGCTCACCCGGAATCGGCAAGTCGGCGCTGGTCGCCGAGGCGGCGGCGCGCGCGGCTGACCGCGGGACGCGGGTGATCACGGCGGTGGGGGTGGAGTCCGAGGAGGACGTGCCCTGCGCCGGCCTGCACCAGCTGGTCCACCAGCTGCGGGAGGGCATCGACGACTTGCCCGCACCGCAACGTGCGGCGCTGCGCGCGGCCGTCGGTCTCGTCGACGAGGCCGTGCCCGACCTCTACCTCGTCGGCCTGGCCGCGCTGACGCTGCTGTCGGACGCGGCGGTGAAGGCACCGCTGCTGGTGGTCGTCGAGGACGCCCACTGGATGGACCGGGCCAGCCTCGACGTGCTCGGGTTCGTCGCGCGGCGGATCGAGTCCGACCCCCTCGCACTGGTCGCCGTCACCCGCTCCCTCGACGACCGGCTCGGCGGCGCCGGGCTGTCCGTGCTGCACCTGGACCCGCTGACGGACGAGGTGTCGGGTGAGCTGCTGGACGCGGTGGCCCCCGGTCTGGGCCAGCAGGTCCGGCGGCGGCTGCTGGTGGAGGCGGCGGGGAACCCGCTGGCGTTGACCGAGCTGCCGGTCGCGCTGCGGTCGGTCGGCGGGGCGTACGCGCTCACGCCGGGCCCGCTGCCGTTGACCGAGCGGCTGGAGCGGACCTTCACGGCACGGGTCTCCCGGCTTCCGGCCGACACCCGCGCCGTCCTGCTCCTCGCGGCTCTCAACGGTGACGGGACGATGGACGAGTGCCTCGCCGCCGCTACCGGGATGCTCGGCACGGCGGTCGACGCCGCCGCACTCGGGCCCGCGGTCGACGCCGGTCTGCTGGAGCCGTGGGGGATGGTCTTCCGGCACCCGCTCGTCCGCTCGGCGATGCACCACGCCGCGACGGCCGCGGAACGACAGGCCGCGCACGCCGCTCTCGCCCGCGAGCTCCAGGGGCAGCCCGACCGGCAGGCGTGGCACCGCGCTGCCGCCACCGCCGGTTCCGACGAGCAAGCGGCGCGGGACCTCGACTCCACGGCGGGCAGGGCCCTGCGGCGGGGCGGTGTCGCCGCGGCCGCGGCAGCGCTGCGGCGAGCGGCCGAGCTGACCGCCGACCCCTCCGCTCGCGCGGACCGGCTGCTGCGCGCGGCCGAGCACGCCCTGGAGTCGGGCCAGTGCGACGCGGCGGCACACCTGCTGGATCAGGCGCGCTCGCTGGACCTGTCGGTCCGGGACCAGGGCCGGGCGGCCTGGGTCGGCATCGCCCTGGTCGAGGGGGCGGCGCAGGGCCAGGGCACCGCGACCGCCGAACTGGCGGAGCTGGCCGTCGGGATCGCCGCCGGTGGTGAGCCCTTGCTGGGACTGCGCATGCTGTGGGGCGCGGTCCTGCACTGCTTCTGGGGAGAACCGGGACCGGCCGCCCGCCGCCGGGTCGCCGCCGCCACCGAGCGGATGCCCGTGGACGCGGACGACGCCGACCTGGTGGCCCTGCGGGCGTACTGCGCACCGGTCGAACGCGGACGAGCCGTCCTGGAGGCCCTGACCGATCAGCTGCAGCGGTCGTCGGAGAACCCCGAGGGGGACCAGCTCCTGGGCGCCGCCGCGGTGACGGTGGGTGCTCCCGCACTGGCGAACCGGCTGACGGCGCGGTCGCTGGACGCCCTGCGGGCCCAGGGCCGGCTGTCGATGCTGGCGAGGGCACTGTGCGTGCAGGCGGGCAGCGCCGCACGGCTCGGTGACGTGCGTGCTGCCCTCCTCGCCGCAGAGGAGGCCGCCGAGCTGGCCCGCGAGACCGGCCAGTCCCTCGTGCACGCGATGGTGCACGCCATTCGCGCCCAGGTCGCCGCCGTCTGCGGCGATCCGCAGGCGGAGGCGTGGGCAGCGGAGGCGGAGCGCACCGCGCTGCCCGTCGGCGCGCGCCCGGCGCTCGCCATCGTGCAGATGGCCCGCGGACAGGCAGCCCTCTGCGAGGGGCGCTACGGCGACGCCTTCGGGCACCTGCAGCGCGTCTTCGAGCCGGCCGATCCCGCCTTCCACCCCTGGCTGCGGTTCTACGGGGTCGCCGAACTGGTCGAGGCGGCCGTGCGCAGCGAGTCCACCGAAGCGGCGCGGGACGTCCTGCGGGAGCTGACGCCACTCGCGGAGGGGACCCCCTCGCCCGCCCTGCTCTGCGGGGTGCGCCTCGGCCGTGCCCTGCTCAGTCCGCCGGACACCGCCGAGCAGCTCTACCGGGAGGCCCTCGACGCCGTCCCCGTCGACTGGCCGTTCGAGCGGGCGCGGGTGCACCTCGCGCTGGGTGCGTGGCTGCGGCGGCACCGGCGGCCCGCGGGCTCCCGAGTCGTCCTGCAGGCCGCGCGCGAGGTGTTCGACGCGCTCGGTGCGTCAGCGTGGGCGGAGCGGGCGCGTCAGGAGCTGCGCGCGGCGGGTACGTCCTCGCCCCGCCAGGACCCGGTCGCCGTCGACCGGCTCACGTCGACCGAGCTGCACGTCGCCCAGCTCGCCGCGCAGGGGCTCACCAACCGGGAGATCGGTGAGCGGCTGTACGTCTCGCCCCGGACGGTGAGCACGCACCTCCAGCGGATGTTCCCCAAGCTGGGCGTGACGTCGCGCGGCGAGCTCGCCGCGGTGCTGCGCGGCACGATGACGTACGCCGAAGACGTAGTCCGACGGACGCGGCCGGCCCTGCTCGCTCCCTAGGTTCGTGCCATGCCCTGTCCGCACACGGCGGACGGGCGGGAAGGCACCATGGGAACCATCACCGTCGGCACCGAGGGCTCGACCGACGTCGAGCTGTACTACGAGGACCACGGCTCCGGCCAGCCGGTCGTCCTGATCCACGGCTACCCGCTGGACGGGCAGTCTTGGGAGAAGCAGACCGACGCGCTGGTCAAGGCCGGCTACCGGGTCATCACCTACGACCGCCGGGGCTTCGGCCGGTCGAGCAAGACCATGACGGGCTACGACTACGACACCTTCGCCGGTGACCTGGACAAGGTCCTCACCCGGCTCGACCTGAACGACGTCGTCCTCGTCGGCTTCTCGATGGGCTCGGGTGAGGTCGCTCGCTACCTCGGCACCTACGGCTCCCAGCGGGTGGCGAAGGCGGCCTTCCTCGGCGCGCTCCAGCCGTTCCTGCTGCAGACGGAGGACAACCCCACCGGCGTGCCGCAGTCGGTGTTCGACGGCATCGCCGAGCAGGCCGAGGCCGACCGCTACGCCTGGTACGAGAACTTCTTCGTCGACTTCTTCAACACCGACGAGACGCTCGGCTCCCGTCTCAGCGACGCCGCGCTGCGGGCGAACTGGGCCACCGCGATCGCCTCGGCGCCCGTGGCGGCGTACGCGTGCGTCCCGGCGTGGCTGACGGACTTCCGGGCCGACGTGGAGCGCATCGACGTGCCGTCGCTGATCCTGCACGGCACCGCCGACCGCATCCTGCCGATCGACGCCACCGCCCGCGAGTTCCGCCGCCGCCTGCCCGACGCGCGCTACGTGGAGATCGACGGCGCTCCGCACGGCCTGCTGCTCACCCACGCGGCCGAGGTCAACGCCGCCCTGCTCGCCTTCCTCACAGACTGAGAACCGGACATGCACAGACTCAAGAACCGCGTCACCGCTCTGCTGGCCGTGCTCATCGCTGCCGCCGGGCTCGCCCTGTTCGGCATGTCGAACGCGGTGGCCGCCCACCCGGCAACGGGGCAGAAGCCCACGATCGTCCTCGTCCACGGCGCCTTCGCTGACGGCGCGAGCTGGAACCCCGTCATCGAGCGCTTGCAGCGCAAGGGCTTCACCGCCGTCGCCGTGGCCAACCCCCTGCGCGGAGTCCGCTCCGACGCCGAGGCGCTCGACACGCGTCTCGCCGCCATCGACGGACCGGTGGTGCTCGTCGGCCACTCCTACGGCGGTGCCGTCATCACCAACGTGAAGGCGCGTTCGCCGAAGGTGAAGGCACTGGTGTACGTCGCCGCCTTCGCCCCCGCCGAGGGAGAAGCCGCGGCACAGCTCGCCGGGAAGTACCCCGGCAGCACACTGGGTGAGACGCTGGCACCGGTCCCGTTGCCCGACGGCTCGCAGGACCTGTTCATCAAGCCCTCGCTCTTCCGGCAGCAGTTCGCGGCCGACGTCCCGGCGCGACAGGCCGCCCTCATGGCCAGCACCCAGCGCCCGATCCGCGACGTCGCCCTGAACGAGGCGTCCGGCGCACCCGCCTGGGCGAGCATCCCCTCGTGGTTCCTGCTGGCCGGTGCCGACAAGAACATTCCGTTGCAGGCGCAGAAGTTCATGGCCGACCGGGCCGGCTCACGCACGACTGCGACCGTCGAGCGAGCCTCGCACGCCGTGGCGGTCTCGCGTCCGAACGCGGTCGCGGACCTCATCTTCCGCGCCGCGGGCTGACGCCTTCCCGGCCCCGTGAGCAGGAGGCTCGCGGGGCACGGCGGCATCGTGATCGTTGCCGGTCGTGCCTCAACACGCGCCACTGGCGATGCCCTGTGCGTCAACTGAGCAACTCCGCGACGTGCACAACGCGCGAGGCGGCCCAGGACTGCCGTCCTCCGCCGTGGAAGTCCACTCGGACGACGTCGCCGTGCGCCACCGCGGTCACCCTGCCGACCGGTCCGATCGAGCCGCACAGCCGGACGACGTCCCCTGCGTGCAGATCGCTCGCGTGCTTCTGGCCGGTGTTCCGTGCCGAGGACGCGGGCTTCACGCAGGTGGTGAAGAACCACCACGCCACACCGGCCACCGCGGGAGTGGTGACGACCAGAACCCCGGCCGCGACCGGGAACTCGGCCATCAGCGTGACCGCCACGATCGGCGCCCACAGGAAACCGGCCGCCGCGGCGACGAAGGCGGAACTCACCGGCCGGTCGCCGATCTGAAGCCAGCCGGTCGTGCGAATCCAGCCCTGCGCCGTCAGGCCACGCGGCGGCCTGCCGTCCTCCGGGCGAGGTGCCGGCTCGACGACGTGGACCGGCCCGCCGAACAGATCGACACGATCCTCATCACTCACGCCGCCACCTCAGTTCGCCCTTGTCGTTGTGGGCGCACACCATTTCCCCGCCGGTGATGGACGTTCGCCGCTCACCTTCGGACGTGCACCGCCTGCCTCTGAGGATGCCCACCCACAGATCGTCAGGTGGCGTGGAGGACCGTGCCGCCGAGGACGGCCGCGGCGGGGGAGACTCCGCCGGTGCCGGAACGGTCGTCGCGGTGACGGTCGTGGTCTGCGCGGCCGTCGGAGGTGCGCTGGTCGCCGTCACCTCGGTTCCGGCGGGAGCACAGCTGGTCGCCCACACGCCACGGCGGTCGTGGCGAGCGTCGGACTCGACCGGCGCGAGGTCCTCGCGGGTCGACGGATCCGCGGACGCCGCGCCGTCGCGCACGACGGTCCGGGCGTAGTCGTCGCCGTTCGGCAGCAGGACGTCGACCATGATCTGATCACCGCCGGAACTGTCGTCCCTCCTGATGACCAGCCGCACCTCCTTGCCGAGCAACAGGTTCCGGGCGGCGGCGCGGGACTCCGCCTGCCAGCAGTCGCCGACCCGGCGCACCCCGGTGACGCGGGCGCGGACGAGGAGACCGGTGCCCGGCTCCGCGCCCTCGAAAGAGTCCACTTCGGACACCGCGTGGACCGTCACCTCGACGGAGTCGCCTCTGCGCAGGTTCGCTTCCAGGCCGGAGCCCGCGCGCATCCCCGGCACCGCGACACCGTTGAAGGCGATCGCTCCCGTGGTGGCGACCGTGGTCACGACGCCCAAGCCGGCTACCGCGAGCCTCGCGGTCTGGCTGGAGCGCCACCAGGAGCGGCGCACGAACCCTGGACTGATCATGAACGTTGCTGAGCTGGGCAATGGCGATCCCGCCTCGCTGAGGGTCGGACGTGGCTGTGGCACAGGCAGCCCACGTCGACCTTCACCGAGGCCACGTCTTCGGCATTTCGCCTGGCAGTGCGGGGGTCCGTGTCGCCGCCAAGGCAGTGTTACCGCTGGCAAACGGGTCGTCAACGAGGTAAAAGGTTCAATTGGATTCGGCCCCAATGCTTCACCGGACCGGTGATGTGATTGTGCCTGCACTCACCCGGCTGAGCCGGGAACAGGCGGCCAAGGCGCGTCGGCGACCAGGTCGTCGGTGTCCGCCGGGTAGCGGCCGGCCCACCAGCCGGCCGCGACGACCAGGACCATGCCTCCTGCCGCGAGGATCAGGCCGAGTTGGCCGATGGACCCGCGTTCGGGAGGAAAGCCCAGGGTCCAGCCGAGAGAGGGTCCGAGGAACGCCAGACCGGTCAGCACGGCGGCGGCGTTCACGACCGCCGCACGTGACCGGCGCACCGCTCCCTGCGCCATCGTGAGACCGATGCCGACGCCGATGAGACACAGCGCGAACACCAGTGCGGGAACGGTCGACATCCCGTGGTTGGACATGAAGAACACCACCGCGCCGGTGATCGGGACGACCGCCACGAGAAGGAAGACGAGTGGCAGCACCACGATGAGCACGTGTCCAAGCCGGGCGCGGGTCCGGCAGACCGCGACCGACATCCCGATCAGCAGGGCGAGCAGGGTGATCGTTCCGGCTTCCTTCACGTCGTCTCCGATCACCCGGCCGAACGCGGTGAGCGGCGCGGGACGGAGCTCGAGCCCGGTCGCCGCGATGACCACCGGCACGCGTCGCCACGCGCCGTCGGCGCCGCGAACCGCGAGCCCTTCGACGCCGTTGGCCACGATCACTTCGTGTCCACTCGGGACGGCACGGACCTGGACGTCCACACTGGCCAGTTTGGACACGCGGCGGATTCCGCCGGGGAACGGGTGCTGGCGCTGGACGAACGGCCACCGGGCGGCCGGCACCTCCCAGGCGGTGTGCCAGGTCCGGCCGGCGTCGGTCGTCTCGTCGACGCCGAGCAGCCGGCCGCCGCGCGGCGGCCATCCTTCCTGGTCGACGTGACCGCCACCGTGCACCCGATAGCAGTGTGCGGTGTCATCAGACACGCAGGCTTCGGCCTGCTGACGCTCCAGCAACTGTCCGGGCGGCGTGTCCGGCAGCGGCGTCCAGTCGCCGACACCGGAGCCGGAACCGTACAACCGCTCATCCACCTCGATGACCACCTGCCCGTCCACGACCTCCACGGAGTCCACCGCCGGAATCCTCGTGGAGGGCGGGGAAGTCGCGGCGATCGCCAGCACCGCGAACGGCATCGCGAGCACCACCCGCAACCGGTGAGCCGGGCGGTCCGGCAGTGGCGGAGCCGCCGCCGACCGCCGCCAGGCCCACCAGGCGAGGCCCAGCGCGGGCAGCGCGATCAGGTCGCTCGGGTCGGCCAGAACGACCGAGGGCCCGTTGACGACAGCCCACGCCGCCGACGCGACCTCGGCTCCCGTGCCGGTCAGCTTGACCCACGTGAACCCGGCTCCCGTCAGCAGCGTCGCCACCGCGGCGCCGATCCGGCCGGCGCGGAACAGACCGGACAACAGCCCCAGCACCGCCGGCGCCACCACCAGCCCGGCGACGTCACTGAGCTTGCCGGTGACGAGGCCCGGCCAGGCCTGTTTGAACACGTGGTCGTTGAGCAGCAGGACCGCGGTGGCCCCGACGGTCAGCGGATGCGCCACCCAGCGCAGGAACACCCCAGCTCGCATGAGGCCAGCCTGCGTTGCCGTGATCACGGCAACGACTCGGCCGGGCCCCGAATCGGCCCAAAGAGCGTTCGGGCGTCAGCCGGGACCCTCCTGATCGGGCGCGGTGCGCCATCAGCTCGAAGGACTGATCGTCTTCGAGGCGCTCGCGTCACAGCCGTCAGCTCGGCAGGGGCCGCTCCCACGCCTGGCGCTCCGCTCCGCGCGGGTCGTCGACCGTGCCGTTGTCCAGGTCGAACCGCATGGTGGTGCGCCGGTCCCGGGTGTAGCGCGGCCAGCCGGGATCTCCGGTGCGGGCGAAGCGGACCCAGCTGTCGTGGACCCGCGTGACGAGGGACGACGGCACTTCGCCGTCGCCGAGCAGCCTGTTCGGCCCGCGCAGCGACGGGAGGTCGGCGCGCCCGAACACGAACGGAAGCTCGACCGCGTGCGTGGCGCCGAGCGCGCCGTCGAGCGCGGGTGACCGCCAGGCGAACTCGTAGGCGAAAGCCCTGGAGTGACGGGCGTACGCGTCGGTGAGCGCCCATGTGCCCGCGCCGAACAGGGCGTCACCCAGGACGGCGGACCGGATCTCCCCGTCGGTGGCCGCTGGCCGCTGTTCGCGGTAGGTCTTGACCAGCCGCAGGGGGTCGGGGTGCGCCCTGGCCGCGACGGCGTCCACGTCCGCGCTGGTCGAGCTGTCGTAGTTGCCGAACGGGACCAGGTAGAGGTTGCCCTCCTCCGTGTTCGCTCCGATGAGCAGATCGACCTCGGCGACGGTGGCGTCCGCCGGTTGTGCGTCGAGGACCAGGCTGAACGGGCTCAGCCCTACCAGCGGATCGGTGTGCGTCGCCGTGCGCAGGTCAATGCCCGCGAGCTTGGACGCCGTCTCCACGAGACGCTCGTCGGAGATTCCCGCGAAGGCCTCGGCGCTCGCCTCGATGCCGAGGAAATCGGCGGCGGCGCGGGTGACGAGGGACGCCTGCTCGGGGGAGAAGGCGCCCAGACCGCTTCCACTCTGGACGATCGCGCGCCGGAACAGACCGGCGGCCCCGGGCGTGGCCAGCAGCCCGCCGACGACGGTCGCGCCGGCGGACTGGCCGAACACCGTGACGGTGCCGGGGTCGCCGCCGAACCCGCTGATGTTCTCCCGCACCCAGCGCAGGGCCGCGACCACGTCGAGCAGGCCGCGGTTGGCCGGTGCGCCGGGAACGTCGAGGAACCCGGCGACACCGAGGCGGTAGTTCACGGTGACGAGCACGACGCCGTCACGGGCGAACGCCGAGCCGTCGTACAGCTCCGCGCGTCCGGAGCCCGCGACGAAGCCGCCACCGTGCACGAACACCATGACGGGCAGGCCGGTGGCGGCGGGATCCGGTGTCCAGACGTTGACGGTGAGGTACTCCTCGCCGCGGTGCCGGCCTTCGCCGAAGTAGGCGCGCAGGTCCATGCTGCCGAGCCGGCGCGGCGCCTGCGGGGCGGTGGGACCGAACTCGGTGGCATCGCGCACGTCCCGCCACGGCTCGTGCTCCGCGGGCGGCGCGAACCGGCCGGCACCGGAGGGTGCGGCGGCGTAGGGGATGTTGAGGAAGGCGGCGATCCCGTCCCGGCTCAGCCCGCGCACCGCACCCCGGGTGGTGACGACCTCCATCGGCCTCACCTCTGCTCGTAGGGGGAGAAGGACGCCCAGTCCTTGATGGCGAACCTGCCCGCGTCGCGCGCGACCTCCACGGCGCCCCCGCCTGGGAAGTGCGCCGGGAACACCAGCGTGCCGGTGTCCGCGGCCTCGCCCAGGATCCTGCGCCGGGTGGCACGGGCCTCGGCGGGGTTCTCGCAGAAGCAGCTGTTCGCGTCCGGTTCGAGGACCTGCACCGGGGCGTGCACCATGTCGCCCACGAACACCGCGCGGTCGGTGCCGGAGGCGAGGGTCAGGACGCTGGAGCCCGGAGTGTGGCCGGGTGCCGGTTCCAGGCGCAGGTTAGCGTCGATCTGGTGGCCGTGCTCCCACAGCCGCGTCAGACCGGCCTGGTGCACGGGGGCGACGCTGTCCTCGAAGACGTTCTGGTTGCCGCGGCCGAGCACGGCGGTCCTGTTGTTCGCGGGGTTCCAGAAGTCGAAGTCGTCCTTCGGCATGAGGTAGGTGGCGTTGGGGAAGGTCGGCACCCAGGCGCGGTCCTCGAGGCGGGTGTTCCAGCCGACGTGGTCGATGTGCAGATGGGTGTTGACGACGACGTCCACGTCCTCGGGGCGGACGTCGGCGCGGGCGAGGTTGCCGAGGAAGTCCGTGGTGAGGTGGCTCCACACCGGGGCGTAGGGGCGCTCCTTGTGGTTGCCGACCCCGGTGTCGACCAGGATCGTCCTGCCCTCGCTGCGCAACAGCCACGTCTGGACGGCGGCACGCACGTTCCCGGTGGCGGGATCGAGGAACTCCGGCGCCACGTCCTCCCAGACCTGCCGTGAGCTCTCCGGGAAGAACACCTCGGGCGTCATCTCCACCGAGCCGTAGTACTCCCACACGCGGGTGACGGAGACGTCACCCAGTTCGATCGTGTCCATGCCGTCGATGCTGCGAACCCCGGCCGTGGGCAACCAGACCCGCCTTTGCCTACCACTCGCGTGGTCAGGCTCGGCGTGACCGGCATGCGCATACTGACCGGATGAGCGGACAGGGACAGCTCGCCGAGTACCTCCAAGCCTGCCGGGCGCGCCTGCGACCGGACCAGGTCGGCCTCTCGACCTACGGCGAACGGCGACGGGTCCCCGGTCTGCGTCGCGAGGAGGTCGCCGGTCTGGCGGGCGTCAGCGCCTCCTACTACGTCCGGCTGGAACAAGGACAGGCGCTGCACGCGTCGCAGGAGGTCGTGGCCGCACTCGCCCGAGCGTTGCAGCTGAACCCCGACGAACATTCCCACCTGCGCGAACTGGCCCAGCCGCGACGCCACCGGACCGCGCCCAAGCCACCACCCGAACGCGTCTGGCCCGACACCGCCGAACTCGTCGCCACGCTGGCCCAACCGGCGATCCTGCTGGGCAGGCGCGGCGACGTGCTGGCCTGGAACCCCCTGGGCCACGCCTTCTTCGCGGGCCACCTCGACCAGTCCAGCCCTCAACGCCCCGCGGACCGTCCCAACATGACCAAGCTGGTCTTCCTCGACGCGCACACCCGCGCCCTCTACCGGAACTGGGCGGCCAAGGCCCGTGCGGTGGTAGGCAACCTCCGCCTCACCGCCGGCAGGTACCCGGAAGACCGGGAACTGAGCGCCCTCATAGGTGAACTGGCGACCCGCAGCCCCGAGTTCGCGACTATGTGGGCCGACCACCGAGTGCGCGCCTGCGACAGCACCGCGCACCAGATGCACCACCCCGTCGCGGGGGAGCTCCTGGTGAAGCAGCAGACGCTCCGCCTCCCGCACGCCCCGGACCAGACGCTGACCGTCGTGACGGCGCAACCTGGTTCGGCCGCGGAGGCCGCGCTCACGTTGCTCGGGCAGTTGCGCCCGCCCGTCTAGGTCACCGCGACAGCGCGGGTGCTGAGTCCGCAGCCGGTCCTACTCGGCGTCCCGCGCCTCGATCAGGCCGAGGTCGCGGACGCAGAAGCGGTGGTGCTCGAAGGTCTCGTTGAGCACCGTGCGGAGGCACTGCCGCACCGAGCGGCCTCGGGCGTACGGCGGCCAGACGTCGTCGTCGGGCACCGGCGCCCGCGCCGCGAGCCGCGCAGCGGTGACCTCGTCGAGCCAGGCCTCGAGTTCGGCGGTCTGTGCGGCACGCACGCTCGCGATCTCGTCGAGGGACGGATCGAGCGAGAGGTCGAGGCCGTGCGCTTCGCGGTAGGGCTCGACGGTCGGCCCGATGCCCATCGGCGTGAACAGCTCCGTCGAGCCCAGGCAGCAACGGCGGAACCACGAGTCGTGGACGAAGACCAGGTGGCGCAACGTCTGCACCGCCGACCACTCGTCGTTCACGCTGCGGCGCTCGATGCCGGGCGTGCGGCGGATCCGCTCGATCGTGGCGGCCCAGCCGGCATGGAGCCGACGCGATGCCTCGCGCAGATCGGCGGGGTCGTCGGAGCGGATCAGCACCCGCACCGGATGACGCCGGTCGAGCTCCGCCTCGACGTACTCGGTGACCTCGACACCGTTCACCACGAGGTTGGTGACCAGCCCGTCGATCACGGCGTCCTGCATGACGACGCCGATCAGGCGTGCCCCGGTCAGATCGCACTCGCGGAACTCCGCACCGTGCAGATCCTCGTCGACGTACCGCGTCATGCACCGGACTTTAGCCTCGAACACCGACAAGTCGGCCCGACCGTTCGAAGATCCGTCCTGGTTGGCCTCAGGCGCCGCAGGGAGCGGTGACCTCCCACGACCTCAGGGCTGTCACTAGCTGTAGCGACGCGCTCACCAGCAGAGATGTGACCATGAACACTCGGCTGTGACGTTCTCGTGTTCATTTCGTAATGTGGCGCCCCGTGTGAGCATGCCCTGTCCCCAACGCAAGGTGTTCCCGAATGCCGGGCCGACATAGAACGCAACCTGAGACACCCAACCGGAAGCTCCCGATCGCAGTCGCCGCCACCCTCACGGTGGGCCTCGTAGCGACCTTCTGGGTGGTCCGCACTTCCGACCAGCAGGTCGATCCGACCGGAGCGGCCGCCCAGCTGGCCGCCGCCTCGACCTCCTCCAGCCAAGACACGCCGACCAGCACCACGCCGCCGTCCTCGCAGCCCCCGGCGACCACCACGGCGCCC
Source organism: Lentzea sp. NPDC051208 (assembly GCF_040682435.1). Classification (NCBI taxonomy): domain Bacteria; kingdom Bacillati; phylum Actinomycetota; class Actinomycetes; order Pseudonocardiales; family Pseudonocardiaceae; genus Lentzea; species Lentzea sp. NPDC051208. Next base: position 233,959 of record NZ_JBFBAW010000010.1, read on the forward strand.
CCGGTGACCACGACCACCACGCTGCCTCCGGCGCCCCCACCGCCCCCGCCGCCGCCCCCACCGCCGCCGCCCTGTCCGACCACCCTGGACGGCGTCAAGCCGCACGTGGCGCAGGTGGGCCACCACATCGCGGGCAAGTTCGGTGTCGAGGACATCGGCGGCGCCGCCGGCCGAGGAGGCTCCGGCGACCACCCCACGGGCCTGGCGCTCGACTTCATGGTCGACACCGCCACCGGCAACGCCCTGGCCGACTACGTGCTGGCCAACCGCAAGGCGTTCGGCGTGACCTACGTGATCTGGCGCCAGCGCTACAACGACGGCAGCGGCTACACGCCGATGGAGGACCGTGGCAGCCCCACGGCCAACCACATGGACCACGTGCACGTGTCGTTCCAGGCGAGCGCGACCGTCAAGGTCACCTGCTGATCTTTGGAGCGGCACGCAGACCCGCTCCAACAAAGGCCGGTCGACACTCGCACCTGATAGGTGCCTTCGAGTGTCGACCGGCCTTTGTTGATGCGGCTCAGCCGCTGACCGAGGCCGAGAAGTTGTCGACCGCGAGGCCGACACCGCCGTTCCAGGGCTCGAATCCGGCCTGGATGCTGGTCAGGTACCAGGAGTTCGTGATCGCACCGCGGTTGCGCACGTCGTTGATGAAGTCGAGCACGCTGAACGACCACGAGTTGATCGGTGACGGCGCGACGTAGGAGATGACGTTGTTGGAACCGTTGCTGCCGCGCCACACCTGCCAGCTGCGCCCGCCGACGTTCGCCGTGCCGACCGCGCTGCCGATGGGCTGGATCGAGCCCTGGCGGTTGAACCAGATCATGATCTCCATCTGGTTCACGCCGTTGGTCTTCGGTGTGGGGTCGAGCCAGATGTCGTACGAGGCGTTGTAGGTGCCGCCGGCGTACCGGTAGTTGATCGACGACGTGGCACTGCGGATCCGGCTGACCTGCATCGGCAGGGTGGAGCCGGGGGAGCAGTTGGTGTAGTGGCAACCGAGGAACGCCGACGGGTACGACACCGGCGCCCCGTTGGTCGGGGACGAACCCTGCTGGCTGGTGATCTGGAAGCCCGATGACGTGACGTTGATGCACTGCTGCGCCGAGGTGCCCCACCGGTTGTTCTGGACCACGTAGCGGCCCTGGATGGTGGTCGACCCGTACTGGTCGCAGATGGTCACGTCGGCGTGAGCCGGACTCGCCGTCGCGACGAACGTGCTCGCGGCCAGCAGGCCGGCGGCGGCGACGGCACGGATGGTCCTTCGCATGATGACTCCTGGGACAGGGATATGGGAGCGCTCCCAATGTACCGAGGTGTCAATCATCCGGCTGATTGTCGAATGAGAGTTTAACCGTGCTGATAAAAGAGAAATAGCTGGTCACTCGGCCTCTTGGGCAGTAATTCCGTCTATTTTTTCTCACGCGAACCGTCGAACACCGCGTCGAATCGCGTCGGCATCGATCAGGTCATGTCCAGCCGGTGGTGGAACCCGGTCGCCGTGCTCGTCGCCGGAGTCGGGCTCGCGTCGGCAGGGCTAGGAGTTCTGTCCCGAGCGGGACACGATGACGCTGCTCGACTTTGACACCGACGTGCGGTGGGCACGTTCGACGGACTGCCCCCAGTAGGTTCCGGCGATCATCAAGGCAGCGCCGAGCGTTGTCCACACGGTGAGTCGCTCGCCGCCGAGGCTGATCCCGATGGCGACCGCCCAGATCGGTTCGGTGCCCAGCAGCAGGCTGGCCCGGCTGGCGGAGGTGCCCTGCACGGCCCACGTCTGGGCCAGGAACGCGAACACGCTGCAGAACAAGGCCAGGTAGAGCAGCTGGTACCAGGTCGTGGCGCTGCTGTGGGCGAGCTCGGGCAGGTGGGGGATCGCGAGCGGCAGGAACAGCGCGGTGCCGACGACGGTCTGGATGGTCGTGAGGTGCAACGGGTCGACGGGGCGTCCCACGGTGAGCCGGCCGACGAGTGCGACGTGGCCGGCTCGTATGACGGCGGCCGCGAGCATCAGTGCGTCGCCGAGACGGGGTGCGTGCAGTCCGGTGCTCGAGGTGAGCAGCCCGACGGCCAGGACGCACAGACCCGCTGCGACGAAGAACGTCGGAGGCAGGCGGCGGCCCCCACGACGGTCGAGCAGGGGAGTGAGCACGATGGTCAGGCTGATGATCAGGCCGGCATTGGCGGCGCTGGTGTGCGCGACCCCGTAGGTCTCCACCGCCAGAACGACTGCCTGGGTGATTCCGAGGACGGATCCGCTGCGGACCTCGTCACGCGTCCAGCGTCGCGGCCGTCGTCGAAGCCCGATCAACGCGCCGCACGCGAGAGCGGAGAGAGCGTACCGGGCGAACAGCACCGCCAGCACCGGCAGCACGGCGGTGGCCGTCTTGGCCGACAGGTAGCTGGAGCCCCAGACGAGTGCGACCAGAAGCAGGACGAGATCGGCGCGGCGGGTGACGAACATGTGATCACGCTGCATCACCAGGTCGTTGAAGAAAATGACCAAACTCTTCAACGAACATGTAGCGGCCCTACACTGTCGCGGTGGACGAGAGGCAGTTGCGGATCCTGCGGGAGCTGGGTGAACTGGGGAGTGTCACCGCAGTCGCGGAGGCGCTCCGCGTGACGCCGTCCGCGATCTCGCAGCAGCTGCGACTGCTCCAGCGTTCGATTCCCGTGCCGCTGACCGAACGCACCGGCCGGCGAGTGTCGTTGACGGACGCCGGGCAGGCCTTGGCAGCGGCAGCCATCGGGGTCGAGAGCGCACTGGCCTGGGCGCGCCGCGCCGTCACCGACTTCGTGGAACAACCGGACGGCGAAGTAGCGGTGGCCGCCTTCCACAGCGCGGCCTCGGTGTTCTGGCCAATGCTGCTGCGGAGTCTCACCGGCCCAGGCGGCCCGCGCGTGGCTTTTGGCGATGAAGACGTCACCCAGCAACGCTTCCCGGCTTTGACCCGTGACTACGACCTCGTGCTCGCGCATCGTCTCGATCATGCGCCGCCGTGGCCGCGGACCGTGGTCGCCACCACGCTGTTGCACGAACCTCTCGACGTCGCCCTGCCCACGGGGCACCCACTGGCCTGCAAGCCGCAACTCTCGCCGGAGGACGTCGCCGACGAGCCGTGGATCACCGTCCGCGAGGGCTTTCCCCTCATGGCGATCATCGAGGCCATCGCCAGTGTCGCCCACCGTCGCCTCCACATCGCCCATCGCATCAACGACTTCACGGTGAGCGCCGAGGTGGTGGCCGCCGGCGGCGGAATCGGACTGATGCCGCGGTGGACCGGCCGCCCACATCCCGGCGTGGTGCTCAGACCGCTGAGCGGTGTGCAGGCCAGCCGTCACATCGATGTGCTGCACCGGCCCGAACGCATAGCGCGGAAGGCCGTTCAAACGGTCTTCGTCGAGTTGCGCCGTGCCGCTGCGGTGATCCAGGGCCAAGGGCGTGTCCCGTAAGTCCGTTCGATGAGAGTCACGGCCCTCGGCCGCGACTATCGCGGACGAGACTTACGGGACACGCCCTAGGCAGGCGCGTTCCGGTCGAACGTGACGAGCCGCGCGCTCATCTGGCCAGCACGAAGTCGACGTCCTTGTCGCCGCGCCCGGACAGGTTGACCAGGATGCGTTCGGTGCGCGGCCTCGTCGCCGCCAGCCGGATCGCGAATGCGAGGGCGTGCGCGCTCTCGAGAGCCGGGACGATCCCCTCCGACCGCGCGACGCGGAGATAGGTGGCGACCGCCTCGTCGTCGGAAACCGTGTCGACGGACAACCGGCCGGACTTGCCCAGCATGGCCATCTCGGGGCCGACGCCGGGGTAGGCGAGGCCTGAGGCGATCGACAGCACCGCGGCCGGTCCGCCGTCGTCGTCCTGCAACACGACGGACGAGGCCCCGTGCAAGGTTCCCGGACGTCCGAACGTCAGTGTGGCCGCGTGCTGACCGGGGTGAGCACTCCTGCCGAGGGGTTCGACCGCGTGCAGGGTGACCTCGGGATCGTCCAGGAAACCGGAGTACAACCCGAGAGCGTTCGAGCCACCGGCGACGCAGGCGACGACGTGGTCGGGCAACGTTCCGCCGGTGATCGAGAGGAACTGCGCGCGGGCCTCCAGACCGACCACCGACTGGAAGTCCCGGACGATCATCGGGAACGGATGCGGTCCGATGGCCGAACCGATCGCGTAGAGAGCATGGGCGTGCTGCTCGGTGTAAGCGTGCAACGCCGAGTCGCTGGCCTCCTTCAGCGTCGACTGGCCGGAAGCCACCGGAACGACTCGCGCACCCAGGAGGCGCATGAGGCTCACGTTCGCGTTCACCTTGTCGGCGTCGATCGCGCCTATGTGGACTTCGCAGTCGAGCCCGAACCGGGCGGCCGCGCTGGCGAGTGCGACGCCGTGCTGGCCCGCGCCCGTTTCGGCGATCAGCTTCCGCTTGCCCATCTTCCTGGCCAGGAGAGCGAATCCCACGCAATGGTTGATCTTGTGCGCGCCGGTGTGGTTGAGGTCCTCGCGCTTGACGTAGATGGCGGCGCCACCCAGCTGGTCCGAGATGTTCTCCAGGTGGTGCACCGGCGTGGGCCGGCCCTGCAGACCGGTGCGGACCTCGTCGAGCTCCCGCAAGAAGTCCGGCGACGACCGCAGTTCCCGGTACGCGCCGGCGAGCTCCTCGAGTGCCGGCCCCATGTGCGCAGGCCAGTGGTTGCCGCCGAACTCTCCGTAGTAGCCGTGGGCATCGGGATAACGGCTGGCGTGCTTGCTTCCGCTGTGCGGCATCGTGACCACCTTTCAGGCAGACCGACGCTAGGCCGCGGACGACCCCGAAATCTTGAACAGGATGTGCACGCTGTCGAGGAGGCCGCTCAGCGCGACCTGTCGCGGTACACGCCACGTGACAGCGCGCCCGGCGGCACGCCGAACACCTTCTTGAACTCGCGGGTGAGGTGTGGCTGATCGGCGAAGTTCACCATCTGCGCGACATCGTTCAGCCCGAATCCCGCGCAGATGAGTTCCCGTGCCCTGGCAACGCGGACCTGGCGGACGTAGGTCTGCGGGGGGACACCGATCGTCTTCTTGAAGGAGCGGACGAGGTGGCTCGGGTTGACGCCGATCTCGCGCGCGAGGTCGTCCGTCCGGGTCGAGCGCAGGCCGTCCTGCCGGACGAGCCGGCACACCGTTCGCGCGATCGACATCGAGGTCGGCGCGGGAGACTCGACCGAGAAAGTGCATTCCTGCAACACTTTCCGGAGGGATTCCTCGATCGACGCGTTGTCGATGACCGGTGCTGAGAGCGCATCGACCAGCTCGCAGGTTGTTCGGCTTCCTGTCAGCACCTCGGTGCGGATGGTGCGGATCTCGTCCGGCCGGAGCGTGGCGGTACAGCTGTCGAGGAACGCCTCCGACGGGTAGAGGACGTCGTATTGCGCGTGACCGCCTGCGCTCCTGCCCGCATGCACCTCGTAGGGGTTGAAGAAGAACACATCGCCGGCGTGGACGGTCCTGCTCCAGCGGCTGGACCAGATGTGCGCGGTTCCGCTCGTGACGGCCACGACCGAGTACGTGCCGTGCAGGTGCGGGTCGAAGTCCACCGCCGTCCCCCGCGCGCGGAGAAGATCCGCGTGCGGGAGCGCGAACGTCATCGAGCCGACTCGTGTCACGGCGAGGAGTCTTCCGCGCGACCGGCCCGGACTCGGCCTTCGGGCTTCGGCATCTTCCAATGTTGACGGCACTGCGCGGTTTCGCGCAACGCAGCAGGGCCACCACCGGGAACCCGGTTCAACCCCGATCGTGTGCACATGTCCCGGCCAGTGCGCGCCGGAAACCCTCAGACCATCGGACGCCGACGGTGCCGACGCAGGCATGTGGCGTGAAGGCATGCGCCGGTCATCAGCACCAGCACCCCCACGAAGACGAACATGAACAGGCCGGTGAGTGCACCGATGATCACGCACACCGCTCCGAGGACGTCGACGGCGAGCCGTGTCCATCGGCCGTTCGCCGTCCGCGGTTCGGCGCCGTGTGCGGACAACGCCGCAGCCAGCTCGGGGTCGTTGACCGTCAGCCAGCGTTCGATCCGCCGCAGTTCCCTGAGTTCGCGGGCGGCGTCCACGGCTCAGTGCTCCGTTTCGCGGTCGGTCGGGGCGAGCACCTTCTCCGTGGTCTGGTCGATACCCGCCGGTCCCGGCTTGGTGATGGAGACGTGGGATTCCGCGCGCATGCGTTCGACCATGTGCGGGTAGTGCAGCTCGAACGCGGGGCGTTCGGAGCGGATCCTCGGCAGTTCGTGGAAGTTGTGCCGGGGCGGGGGAGAGGTGGTCGCCCACTCGAGCGAGTTGCCGAAGCCCCACGGGTCGTCATGCCGGGCCGGTTCGCCGAACCGGTAGCTGCGGAAGACGTTGTAGACGAACGGCAGGACGGATGCGCCGAGCACGAACGACCCGATGGTCGAGATGGTGTTGAGGTTGGTGAACTGGTCGCTGGGGAGGTAGTCGGCGTAGCGGCGGGGCATGCCCTGGTTGCCGAGCCAGTGGTGGACCAGGAAGGTGGCGTGGAAGCCGAGGAACGTGGTCCAGAAGTGCAGCTTGCCGATCGGTTCGCTCATCATCCGGCCGGTCATCTTGGGGAACCAGAAGTAGATGCCGGCGTAGGTGGCGAACACGATGGTGCCGAACAGCACGTAGTGGAAGTGCGCGACGACGAAGTAGGTGTCGGTGACGTGAAAGTCGATCGGCGGTGAGGCGAGCAGGATGCCGGAGAGACCGCCGAACAGGAACGTGACGATGAACCCGAGGCTGAACAGCATCGGCGTCTCGAAGGTGAGCTGTCCCTTCCACATCGTGCCGATCCAGTTGAAGAACTTGATGCCGGTGGGCACCGCGATGATGAACGTGGTGAGGGAGAAGAACAGCAGCAGCACCGCGCCGGTGGCGAACATGTGGTGGGCCCACACGACCACGGAGTACAACGCGATGGCGATGGTGGCGTAGACCAGTCCCTTGTAGCCGAACAGCGGTTTGCGGCTGAACACCGGGAAGATCTCGCTGACGATGCCGAAGAACGGCAGGGCGACGATGTAGACCTCGGGGTGGCCGAAGAACCAGAACAGGTGCTGCCACAGGATCACGCCGCCGTTGGCGGGGTCGAACACGTGGGCGCCGAAGTGCCGGTCGGCGAGCAAGCCGAAGAGTGCGGCGGTGAGGATCGGGAAGGCCACCAGCACCAGGATCGACGTGACCAGGATGTTCCAGGTGAAGATCGGCATGCGGAAGGCGGTCATGCCGGGTGCGCGCAGGCACACGATCGTGGTGATCATGTTGACGGCGCCGAGGATCGTGCCAAGGCCACCGACGATCAGCCCGGAGATCCACAAGTCGCCGCCGATGCCCGGCGAGTGGACCGCGCTCGACAGCGGCGTGTAGGCGGTCCAGCCGAAGTCCGCCGCGCCTGCCGGTGTGAGGAACGAGCTCACGACGATCAGCCCGCCGAAAAGGAACAGCCAGTACGAGAAAGCGTTCAGCCGGGGAAAGGCGACGTCGGGCGAACCGATCTGCAAGGGCACGATGAAGTTCGCGAACCCGAACACGATCGGGGTGGCGTAGAGCAGCAGCATCACCGTGCCGTGCATGGTGAACAGCTGGTTGTACTGCTCGTTCGACAGGAACTGCAGCCCCGGCCGCGCCAGCTCACCGCGCATCAGCAGCGCCATCACGCCGCCGATCATGAAGAAGCCGAACGACGTGATCATGTACATGATCCCGATCAGCTTGTGATCGGTGGTGTTCAACAGCTTCAGCAACGTGGAGCCCTTCCGGCCCCGTGGCGCCGCGCCGGCGAGCGGCACGACCGGTGCCGGCTTCAACGTGGTCATGATTCCCCTTCGACGCCGAGTGGTGAGTCCGCCGTGCACCGCGTTGACTACCCTGCGAAAGCGGGGCGACACATGCGAGAACGAGTCCATCCGGGCGACTTGCCGGTGCACTGGGCCTGGGACCTCATGCCGCGGTCTCGGGCTGACAATCCTGGCCTGTCGTGCGGTTCAGGACAGCCGTCGGTCTGGCGCAGCGCCGGTGTGACGGCGCGGACCGAGGTGACGAGCAGCGCGCGCACGAGAGCCGCCAGCAGAACGGTCTCGTCGACCGTGGTGGGGACATCGGACACCCGGACCTCGACGGTGGGCAGATGTCGCGAGCGTGCGTCGAGTGCCGAGGTTCTCGGCGTCCGGCCAGGCCCAGGTCCCCGCCGTGCGGCCAGTGCATCGGCGACCGCTCCGGTGATGAACGCGTAGACGGCCTGGTGCAGCACGTCGACCAGCAGCTCCTTGCGGGGCCAGGTCTGCGGCGGTGCACCGGCTCCGGTGGCGTTCTCCAGGATCTGGTCGTTGCTCAACCGCACCACGGTGAACATCGCCGAGGCGACCGGCCCCCGCATTCCCGCGTTCGCCATCAGCGACCGCACCACACCGGCCAGCGCGCCCTGACCGAAGTGCATGGCGAGGTTCACCGGCCTCGGCTGATCAGCCGGTCGCTCCGGCATCCCGGTCAGCCGCGCCAGCACGCGGCCGGGCACGTGGGAGTCCGGGCGCCCCGTCAACCGCTGCTCGATCTTCTCGCCCACCGTCATCACGGCCGTTCCGGCCACACCCGCGACCAAGCCCTGCCACAACGCGCGTTTCACCATGGCCCGCGATCACCCGGACGAACGTCCACCAACCACGGCTCGGTCGCGGGCGGTTCAGCTCGCCGTGCGGGCGTACCGATCGAGGGACAGGGCCTGCTCCACGTTCGGGTGCAGTTCCAGGACCTGGTCGAGTCCTGTCATCTCGATCGAGCGCAACACCGCACGATGCGCCGCGACGATGCGCAGAGGGATCTTCTCGGCGGCGGCCCGCCGCTGGTGGATCAGGAGCTGGTTGAGCCCGGCCGATCCGAAGAACCTGACCTCGGTCAGGTCGACCACTACCGGGAAGGACGGCGTCGCCATCGCGATGGCGGTCCGCAGTTCGGTGCGCAGGAGGGAAACGGTTTCCTGGTCCACTTCCCCGGCGGCGCGTACGACGATTGCGAGCCCGTGCACTTCTCGCTGCACGTGGAGCGGCTGAATGGAGATCTTCGACATGGCAGCCAGCGCCTCCTCACCTCGTGCACGCACGAGGGCTTTGCGTCCGACTGCCGTGGCAAGCTCGGCGGAGGTGTCGGGCCGTGAGCCGGACGAAGGAAGCAGCTACGGGCTGAACCGCTTGCCTGCCGAGTTTAGCCGCACTTCAGGTAGTCGCAAGCCGGGATCGTTCCAGAGCAGTCATCGAACGGGGCAGGAGACGTGGACCCCGATTGAGGTCGGTTCCGCGCGGGTAGGAACCAGGCATGGCCAAATCCCGCTGCCGCGCCGAGGGCGCCGAGGTGACGCTGCGCTCCAAGACAATGATCCTCGACTTCACGGGTGACTGCGACGGTGAGGGGCTCACCGGGCTCCGGCTGGCCGCCGAACTGCCGGACGCCGGCGGCCCCGAGGACGGTGGCACCGTCGTGCTGAACCAGGACGGCGCCACCGTGACCCAGCCGGACGGCGAGGTGCGGCTCACCGCACGGGAGCCGGTGCGGTGGGACTCGGAGGCGGTCGACGTGGACTTCGTGCTGCCGGACAACCCGGAGGCGACGGTGCTCGCGGTCCGCGGCCTCACCGTCCGGCTGGAACCCGCGACCGACTGACCCAGGCCGCACGCGCGCGTAGATGAACCAGTACCGCGTCGGCCACGAAGCCGCCGACGCGGGATCGGCATCCGCGCCGGCGGGTGTTCATCGGAGTGGTCCTGAGGAGTGGCAGTGATCAGTGCCTGCGGCCGGACCGGCGCAGCGCGAGGCCGAGGCCGATCATGCCGACGCCGAGCAGCAGGTGCAGCCAGTTGTCGGCGTTGTTGAGCGGGACGAAGTTGGCTGAGCTGTCGTGGTCGATGACCAGGCCGTACAGCCACAGCAGGAGGTAGACCGCGCCGCCGCCGACGAGGTACCGGTACGCGCCGTTGACCGTGCGGGCCATCAGGAACCCGGCGACGCCGAAGGCGAGGTGCACGAGGTTGTGCAGGATGGACACCGCGAACACGCCGAGCAGCAACGCCTGCGACTCGTGGCCGGCGAAGGTCATGGTGTCGTAGTTCGTGGTGAGGCCGGGGATGAACCCGGCGATGCCGACCAGTGCGAATACGGCGGCGACGGCGAGAGCCGCTTTCTGCGCCGGCGTGCGGGTGGTCATCTCGGTTCTGGACATGCCGACTCCCGATGAGAGGTGGGGAACCGCTTCGGTCGTGGCCCGGCTACCCCTGCTTCGGCAGGGCAAACTGCGGCCAACGAGCGGGCGTGCCCTGGTAGCCGTGCGGCTTGAGCTGCTCCGGCCACTACCCGAGTCCGACGTGGCCGGTCAGTCCCAACAGGACGATCGGAACGACGTTTCGCGGCGGCGGGCACGGGAATTCGGCTCATACCCGCTCGTGACGACGATCGGCAGCATCCGCCGGTGAAGCAGGCGCCGGAACCACCTCGGTGTTCGCGCCACGAGCAAGGCGGTGAGACGTGGAACAAGCACGCTCGACTGACGTGTGGAGTCCGACTGTCGGTGTGGAGGAGGAGTTCCTCCTGGTCGACCCGGTGACCGGGGTGCCGGTGAACCGGTCGGACGAGGTGGTCTCCGTCGCGCGGGAGTCGTGCGGGCTCGAGCTGGACTACGAGCTGACCAGGGCGCAGGTGGAGACCAAGACCCCGATCTGCCGCGACGCCGGGCAGGTTCGGCGTGAACTGCTCGCTACGCGCGCCGCGGTCGCCAAGGCCGCGCGCACGGTCGGGTGCCGTGCCCTCGCGGTCGGTGCGCCGCCGCTGGGTGACGCGACCGGAGTCATCACGGACAGCCTGCGGTACCGGCGGCTGGCCCGTGAGTTCGGAGCGCTGGCCGCGCAACAGCTGATCTGCGGATGTCATGTGCACGTCGCCGTGCCGGACCGGGAGACCGCGGTCCAGGTCTGCAACCACGTGCGGCTGTGGCTGCCCGTGCTCGGCGCGGTCACGGCGAACTCGCCGTTCTCGCGGGGCGTGGACACCGGCTTCGCGAGCTGGCGTTCGATGGTGTGGTCGCGATGGCCGGTGTCGGGCCCGCCGCCTTACTTCACCTCGTGGAAGCACTACGAGTCCGTGTGCGACACGGTGATCGAGGCAGGCACCGCACTGGACCGGGCGATGATCTACTGGGACGTCCGGCCCTCGCATCACCTGCCGACCGTCGAGGTGCGTGTCGCGGACGTCGCCGCGAGTGCCGACGACGCGGCGCTGCTGGCGGCGCTGGTGCGTGCCTTGGTCGCCACGGCGGTGATGGACGTCGAACGCGGTGTGCGGGCCGTGCCCGTCCCCGCCGAGATGCTGCGGCAGGCGTGCTGGCGTGCCGCGAGGGACGGTGTGAGGGGACGCGTCTGGGACGTGCTCTCCGACCGGGCGCTGCCGGTGCGGCAGTTGCTGGACGAGCTGGTGCGCCGGCTGATGCCGGTGCTCGACGCCAACGGCGATCTCCCTCTGGTGGAGGGCGGACTGGAGCTCCTGGACAGCGGCGGAAGCGGCGCGGACCGTCAGCGCCGCGCGTACGACGGCGGCGAGGTGGAGCCGCTGCTCGGTCTGCTCGACGCCGACGCGCCGCATCGTCCACCGCACGACGGCGTCACCGTGGTGCGGATGGCAGGCGAGGTGGACATCTCCAACAGCGACGTGCTCGAGCGGCGTTGCCTGGAGGCGTTGGGCGCGGGCGCCCACGAGGTCGTGGTCGACCTGTCCGAGGTCACGTTCTTCGGCTCCTCCGGCATCACGGCACTCGCCCGGATCCGCGAGCTCGGCGTCGAGTGGGCCGTGCCGATCAGCCTGGTGGCCAGCGGAACCGTCGAGCACATGCTGCGCGCCACCGCCATGGGCACGCTCCTGCCCCTCCGAGCGCGCCCCGAGGTCCCCTTTCCGGCAGCCGGGTGATCGCCGGCGGCGGGCGTTCAGCCGATGCCGTGCTGCTGCAGCCACATCTCCAGCACGCCGAGATGCCACAGCGCGTTCCCGCCGGTCTTGGTGGCCTGGCCGTTCGGGTCGGCGAGCAGGGCGTCGACGTGACCGGGGCGCAGCAGGCCGCGGCGGCGGGCAGCGGGGGAGCAGAGGGCCGAGCGGAGCAGGTCGAGGACCTCGCCGTCGAGTCGGGTCAGCGCGGGCACCGGGAAGTAGCCTTTCGGCCGGTCGACCACGTCGACGGGCAGCACGTCGCGTCCGATGTCCTTGAGGATCCCCTTGCCTCCCTGGCCGGACTTCAGCTCGGGAGGGCAGGCCGCGACCAGCTCCACCAGGTCCTGGTCGAGGAACGGCACGCGCGCTTCGACGCCCCACGCCATCGCCGTGTTGTCCACCCGCTTGACCGGGTCGTCGGGCATCAGGAGGTGGGTGTCGGTGCGCAGCACCGCGTCCAGCGCCGTCTCCGCGCCGGGAGCGCCCAGGTGACGGGCGATCAGTTCGCCGCTGACGTCGTGGTCCGGCAGCCGGCCGGCTTCCACGAGCTGGGAGAGCTCGTCGTGGGTCAGGTCGTGGAACGCCTCGCGGAACACCTCGGTCGCCCGGTGCCGTGGCGCGCCGGCCGTCGGCTGGTGGTAGCGGTACCCGGCGAACACCTCGTCGGCGCCCTGGCCGCACTGCACGACCTTGACGTGCCGGGACACCTCGCGGCACACGAGGTGGAACGCGGTGACGTCGTGGCTGCCCATCGGCTCGCTCATCGATCCGACGGCGGCCTCGACCGCCGAGGCGATCTGCTCGTCGCCGATGTGCAGCCGGTGGTGGTCCGTGCCGAACTTCTGCGCCACGGCGTCGGAGTAGACGAACTCGTCGCCGTCCACGCCGTCGCGGCCGGTGAAGCCGATGCTGAACGTGCTGGGCCGCTGCCCCTCCTCGGCCAGCAGGGCGACCAGCAGGCTGGAGTCCAGCCCGCCGGAGAGCAGCACGCCCACCTCGACGTCCGACACGGTGCGACGCCGGACGGCGACGCGCAACGCCTGCTGCACGGCGTCCTGCCAGTCCTGCGCGGTCCACCCCGAGTGCTCGGACCGCCGCGTGTACGACGGCTGCCAGTAGACGTGGTCGCGCGGTGCCCGGCCCGGTTCGAGGACGCGGACGGTGGCGGGCGGCAGCTTGCGCACGCCGCGCAGGATCGTCCGCGGCGCCGGGACGATCGAATGCCAGGTCAGGTAGTGGTGCAGGCCGACCGGGTCGAGCTCGGTGTCGACGCCGCCACCGGCCAGCAGCGCGGGCAGCGTGGAGGCGAACCGGGTCCGCCCGCGCACCTCGGCCACGTAGAGGGGTTTGATGCCCAGCCGGTCCCTGACCAGCAGCACGCGGTCACGCCGCCGGTCGACCAGGGCGATCGCGAACATGCCGACGAGGTGCTCGACGAACCGCTCACCCCAGCGGTCGTAGGCCTTCAGGACCACCTCGGTGTCGCTTGTGGACGTGAAGCGGTACCGGTCGGACAGTTCCGCGCGCAGTTCCTGGTAGTTGTAGATGCAGCCGTTGAACGCCACCGCGAGTCCGAGCTCGTCGTCCACCATGGGCTGCGTGCCGGTGTCGGACAGGTCGATGATCGACAGTCTTCGGTGCCCGAGCGCGACCCGTCCTTCCGACCAGTGGCCGACGCCGTCCGGGCCCCGCGACCACATGGACCGCGTCATGCGCTCCACCGCGCCGAGGTCCGGAGCGTCCGCCTGGTCCGTCACCACCTCACCGGCGATCCCGCACATGGCGTCCTCCTCGGGAACGTTCGGGCTGACAGGTGGCAGCCGAATACCCCGAGTGCGAACGATCAAGCGTGACGAGCACAACAGCGGTGTGAGCTAAAGCACGTTTGCGTCTGCCTCATGCGGCTTGACGTGGCAGCTCTCAAACCTCGAAATGGCTTCATGCAGCTCCTGTCCGCCGGCGAACCGGCGACCGACGCCGGTGCGGATCTGGATCTGGATTCGGCGACGATCCCCCTGCTCGCCCGCCGGATGGCGGACGGCACCCTCAGCTCGGTCGAGCTGACCCGCGCCTACCTGCGCCGCACCGCCGCTGTGGACGGACTGGTGCGGTCGGTGCTCGCCGTCGACCCGACAGCGCTGCGGCAGGCGGAGGAGAGCGACCTGCGGCGGGCGTGCGGACAGTCGCGCGGGGTGATGGACGGCATTCCCGTGCTGCTCAAGGACAACATCGACACCGCCGGCCTGGCGACCACGGCCGGGTCCCGGGCGCTGCACGTGCCGCCGCGCCAGGACGCCGCGCTCGTCGCACACCTCCGTGCGGCCGGGGCCGTCGTGCTGGGCAAGACGGCCATGTCGGAGTGGGGCAACTTCCGCTCGCCGTGGGCGGTGTCCGGCTGGTCGGCGGTCGGCGGGCAGACCGCCAACCCGCACGTGCTGGACCGCAACCCGAGCGGCTCGTCGTCCGGCTCGGCCGTGGCGGTGGCGGCGTCACTGGCCCAGGTCGCCGTCGGCACCGAGACCAACGGCTCGATCGTGTCCCCGGCGGGCCACGCGGGCGTCGTCGGGTTGAAACCCACCCTCGGCACGGTCAGCGGGTCCGGGATCGTGCCGATCTCGGCCAGGCAGGACACGGCGGGTCCGCTGGCGCGGCACGTCGTCGACGCCGCGATCCTGATGTCGGTCCTGCGAGGTCGCGAGGTGCACCACCTGCTCAGGCCCGCCACGCTGATGGGTGCGCGCGTGGGCGTGTGGCGCCAGACGGGCTTCGGCGCCGAGACGGACCAGGTCGTGGAGTCCGCGGTGGACCTCCTGCGGCGTCACGGCGCCGTGGTGGTCGACGTCGAACTGTCCGGCCTGGACCGCATCGGCGCCACCGGGCGGTCCGCGTTGCTCACCGAGTTCAAGCACGACCTGGAGCAGTACCTCCGCACCCGGCCCGGCGTGCCGCAGACCTTGCGCGAGCTGATCGAGTTCAACGAGGCCGACCCGATCGAGCTGAGCGCGTTCGGGCAGGAGCTGTTCCACGACGCCGAGAAGGCGCCACCGATCACCGACTCGCGCTACCTCGAGCAGCGGCGGACGGCGACGGACCTGGCGCGCCGGTCGATCGACGACGTGCTCGCCGCGCACGGCCTGGACGTGATCATGGCGCCCACCAACGGTCCCGCGTGTGCCGTGGACGCCGGTGACGCGCCTGGACCGAGCACCGCCACGCCCGCCGCGGTCGCGGGGTACCCGAACGTCACCGTCCCGGCCGGGTTCGCCGGGCCGCTGCCGATCGGGGTGTCGTTCATCGGCGGACACGGGGAGGACGTGGCGGTCCTGCGGTTCGCGGCGGCTTTCGAACGCGCAGCCTCGGCACGACGGGCACCCGGCTACCTGCCGACCATGCCGTGACCGGTCACCGGACGCGGTGTTGCGCCTGCTGACTGCCGCGTGCGCGCCGGACGCGTCGGTCAGGAAATGCCGCGGAAGAAGGCGCGGATGTCGTCCGCGAGCAGCTTCGGCTCCTCCATCGCGGGGAAATGACCACCCTCGGTGAACTCGCTCCAGTGACCGATCGCCTTCCACGGGTCCATCGCGCGGCGCACGAGCGGGAGGGTGTCGAACACGGCCCATCCGGACGGCACGCCGGACGCCATGACCAGGTCGAGTCCGGAGTGCTCGGACTCGTAGTAGAACTGCGCGCTCGACGCGCCGCTGCGCGTGAACCAGTACAGGCTGATGTTCGTGAGGAGCTGGTCGCGGTCGACCGACTCGTCCGGTGTCCGGCGGTCGCCGCTGGTCCTGGTCTTGAACTTCTCGGCGATCCACGCGAGCTGACCGACCGGCGAGTCGGTGAGCGCCGCGCCGATCGTGTCGGGACGGTGGTCCTGCATCAGGAGGTACCCGTGATCGGCCGCGTCCGCGGTGCGCACCGCCTCGATCTGGGCGATCTCGTCCTCGGACAGGCCGTCGGGGAAGGGGAACTTGTCGCCGAGCAACCCGAGCAACCGGGGGTCGACGCCGATGTGCGTGCCGATGACGCGCTCCGGGTGGATCGCCGCGAGACGGCCGGTGGTGCCCGCGCCGATGTCGGTGCCGTGGGCCGCGAACCTCTCGTAGCCGAGACGCGTCATGATCTCGGCGTAGGCCTCCGTCGTCCGCGCCAGCTCCCAGCCGGTCCCGGACAGCGGGGTGGAGAACCCGAATCCGGGCAGGGCCGGGACGACCACGTGGAACTCGTCGGTCAGCAGCGGGACGAGCCGCTGGTACTCGACGAACGATCCCGGCCAGCCGTGGTTCAGGATCAGCGGGGTGGCCTCCGGGTTCGCCGATCGAGCGTGGACGACGTGGAACGTCTGGCCGTCGACGATCGTCGTGAACTGTTCTTGCTCGTTGAGCTTCTGCTCCTGCGCACGCCAGTCGAATCCGTCGCGCCAGTACTCGGCGAGCTCCTCCAGGTACAGCTGCGGGATGCCGCGGCTGAAGTCGGTGCGGTCGTCGCGGCCCGGCACGGGGATCGGCCAGCGCGTGTGTGCCAGCCGGTCGCGCAGGTCGTCGAGGTCCGCCTGCGGGATGTCGACGCGGAACGGCGTGAGTGCGTTGTTCTCGTTCATGACCTGGACGTTTTCAGCAATTGCGGCAGGCTTGCTTCCGCAATTGCTGGAATGATCGAGAACATGCTGGAGACCTCGGCCCGCCTGCTCGAACTGCTGTCGTTGCTCCAGCTCAAGCGCGACTGGACGAGCACCGAGCTCGCTGACCGGCTCGACGTGAGCACGAGGACCGTGCGCGCCGACATCGGCAAGCTGCGGTCGCTCGGCTATCCCGTCGACGCGCGGCCCGGCGTGGCGGGCGGGTACCGGCTGGCCGCCGGGACGGCGATGCCCCCGCTGCTGCTCGACGACGACGAGGCCGTCGCCGTCGCCGTCGGACTGGGCGCGGTCGCGACCCAGAGGCTCGGGGTCGAGGAGACCTCGCTGACCGCGCTCGCGAAGCTGGAGCAGGTGCTGCCCTCGCGTCTGCGCCGGCGCGTGGAGGCCGTGCGCGAGGCGATGAGCGTTGTTCCAGGAGCCGGGCCGCGGCTCGATCCCTCGGTTCTCGGCGCGGTCGCCGCCGCGATTCGGAGCCACGAACGGCTCCGGTTCGGTTACACGAAGCCCGGGGGCGACGAAGAGGCGCGCCACGCGGAGCCGCAGGGGCTGGTGAGCTGGGGAGCGCTCTGGTACCTGCTCGCCTGGGATCTCGACCGGGACGACTGGCGGGTCTTCCGAGTCGACCGCATGGTTCCGCGCGCACCGACGGGTGCGCGGTTCCTGCCGCGCGTGATCCCGCAGGACGGTGTCGTCGAGTACGTCGTCGCACGCGTCAGCAAGGGTGCCTGGAAGTACCGAGCACAGGTACTCCTCCACGCTCCCGCGGCCACGGTCGCCGCGAAGATCCACATCCCGGTGGACATCGAGGTGGTCGATGAATCCACGTGCCGGGTCGCGGTGGGGTCCGACGACCCGGACCGGCTCGCGCTGTGGATGGCACAGCTCGACGTCGATATCGAGGTGATCGGCGGAGACGAGCTCGCGGTGGCGTTCGACCGCCTCGAGACGAGGTTCCGCCGGGCGGCGGGTGGCGCATTCACCGCATCAGCGCGCCACTCTGATCGCGCGGTCGATTCCCAGCCACACCGCGCACCCCACCACGATGCACACGACCCACACGATCGGTGACGGCACCTGTGGTTGCAGGTGCGGGAACACGGCGTAGTGCGTGAGGTAGATGGCGAGTGACGCGCTGGCCAGCAGGCTCACCGGGGTGAGCAGCTTGCGCGGCACCGGCACGCGGGCCAGCGACAGCAGCAGGACCACGCCGGCGATCACGACGATCTCGCGCGAGAGGTCCTCCATCCGGCCGGGAACCATCAGGACCAGCACCACCACGACGAAGCACTTCTGCCACAACGCGGGGGAGCGTTGGGCGAGCCAGCCGAGGGCGACGAACCAGGCCGCGCCGAGCGTGGTCATGTTGCGAGCGAAGAAGTCGCCGTCGACGGTGAACCTCAGCGCCATGGTCAGGCCGAGCACCAGGAACGCGAGTGCGTAGCCGTGCCGCTGTTCCCAACGCCGGACCGCCGGTAAGGCGAAGACCAAAGCGCACAGGAGAAGAACGTGCACGACGACCTCGACGAACCAGTACCCGGCCGCGCCGACGCGGGTGAAGTTGTTGACCAGCAAGACGTTGTCGATGGTCACGTCATCGGTGACGGCCATCCGGTAGACGAGCCAGAGCGAGGCCGGGACCGCGATGAACGCCGCCGCCCGCAGGATCCGCAGTGGATCGGCGGGCAGCAGGAAGCGGGCGAGGTTCCAGCCCGCGACCACGAGCAGCAGGTGCGCGCCCCCGAGCAGCTTGAAGAAACCGACGTGCGAGCCCACGACGAGCAGGATCGCCAACGCCCGCAGCACGATCGTGGTGTCGATCAGCGGGACGCGGCGGTGCCTGGTGCGGAGTTCTTCCAGCGACGACACCGGCATCGTCGGCCAGGAGGACGGCAGGTCGCCCAGCAACCGTTGCAGCTGAACGGTCATCTGGACGTAGCGCAGCGAGTCGCCGCCCAGCGAGGTGAAGGTCGCGTCGGACGGCGCCGACCGCACACCGAGAACCGAGCTGAACACCTCACGCACCGAGTTCGAGTCGCCACCGGACGGCGCCGCGACGGCCCGGTAGTCGACTTTGCCGTTGGACAGCAACGGAAGTGACGTCACGGCGTAGGTGCGAACGGCGGTCACGGGCAGGCCGGTCAGGGCGCGGACCAACCTCGCCGCTCGGTCCGCGTCGCCGAGCACCGCGACGACCAGGCCGCTGTCGTCACCGGTGCAGGCCACGCGGAGGCCGTCGGCGGCGAGCGAGCGTTCGACCTGGTCCAGATCGACGCGCAGCCCGAACGGCTTCACGAACCGGTTCTTGCGGCCGGTCACCGAGAACAGGCCGTGGGATTCCACTCCCAGATCACCGGTCCGCAGTTCGAAGATCGTGCGTCCCAGCGCCAGGTCGCCGGGCGCGTGGGCGTACCCGAGCATGACGTTGGGGCCGCTGTAGACGAGCTCGCCGTCGTCGATGCGCAGCTTTCCGCCGGGGACCGCGACACCGATCGCGGACGGGTGCGAGGCGGTGAGTTCAGGCGGAAGGTAGGCCATGCGCGCGGTGGCCTCGGTCTGGCCGTACATCACGAAGAACCGCCAGCCGCGCGCGGCGCCCAGTTCGGCGTACCGGACCACGTCCGCAGGGGCCAGCCGGCCGCCGGCCTGCGTCACGTAGCGCAGACTCGGAAGATTCATGGACTCGAAGCCGATGCCGTCCAGCAGCCCGAACGTGTGCGGCACCCCGTGCAGGCTCGTCACGCCGTGGGAACGCACGAGATCCCAGAACTCCGGCTCGATCACCGATCGTCCGGTGAGCACCAGCCCTGCGCCGCGCGCGAGGTTGCTGTTCACGACCGACAGGCCGTAGCAGTAGTGCAGCGGCAAGGAGGTGACGGCGCGGTCCGTGTCCCGGATGCCGAGGTACGAGCCGATCGCGGCGGCGTTCGCGGCGAGGTTGTCCGCGCTCAGCCGCACCAGCTTCGGTGACCCGGTCGTGCCGGACGTCGACAGCAGCAGCGCCAGCTCGGGGTGCAGCGCGTGCACGGTGCCCTCGTGCCGTTCCGTCCACGAGCCCGAGATCACCACGTCCGGGTCGTAGGCGGAGGTCAGGGCGGGAATCTGCGCGGTGGACGCGAGAACGACCGGGTGCCTGCCGCGCAACGCGGCCAGGTAGGCCACGACCGAGTCGACGTCGTTCTCCGCGGCGAGCAGCACCAACCGCCGCGTCGTGCCGAGCCTCTCCGCCGCCGCGGTCACCCGCTGGTCCAGCTCGTGATAGGTCAGCGAGCCGCCGGGTGTCACCAGGGCGAGCCGGTCACCGTGCTCCGCGAGACGATCAGCGAACCCGAGGTCCGCCGTGGCCGTCACGGCGTGCCCTCGAAGAACAGGGCGGTCCCGTCGACCGACACGGAGACCGCGTCTCCGGCCCGCACCGAGATCCGGCCCTGCACGCGTGCCCGCACCCGCGTGCCGTCGGCGAGCCGCAGCAGCACCGTCGCGTCGTGCCCGTGGAACAGCACGTCGTCCACAGTGGACGGAACGCCGGTGCTGCCGAGGATCAGCTGCTCGGGCCGCAGCAACACCGTGCCGGGACCGTCGCCGGACGTCGGCAAGGTTCCGAGCGGTGTCTCCACCAGGCCGGAGCGGGCGACGCCGGCGAACGTCACCGCCTCACCGACGAACAACGCCACCCCGAGATCGGCGGGCGAGGTGTAGATCGTCTGCGGCCGGGCGAACTGGGCCACGACGCCGTCTCGCAGCACCACCACGTGGTCCGCGACACCCAGTGCTTCTTCCTGGTCGTGCGTCACGAGCAACGCCGTGGCACCGGCCGCCTTCAACGTCGCGCGAACGTCGGCCCTCAGTTCGTCGCGCAGACCGGCGTCCAACGCCGAGAACGGCTCGTCGAGCAGCACGACCCCGGGACGGGGCGCCAAAGCGCGGGCCAGCGCCACCCGCTGCGCCTGGCCGCCGGAGAGCTGTGCGGGCATCCGCGAACCGAACCCGCCCAGGCCCACCAGGTCGAGCAGCTCCTCGACCCGGTCACCGCGCTCACCCCGGCCGAGCCCGAACCCGACGTTCCCCGCCACGCTCAGGTGCGGGAACAACGCGCCCTCCTGCGGCACGATCCCGATCCCGCGCCGCTCCGGCGGCACGTCGGAGGTCAGCTGCCGCTCGCCCAGCCACACCTCGCCGGAGGTGATCGGGTGGAATCCGGCGAGGACGCGCAGCAGCGTCGTCTTGCCGCACCCGGAAGGCCCGAGCACGGCGAGCAACCCGCCTTCCGGCACTTCGAAGTCGACCTCGCGCAGCACGGGTTCTGCGCCGTAGCCTGCGACCAGTCGCTTCACCGTCAAGCCGCTCATCGCTCACCTGCCGAATCGTCTTGGCGCAGGAACCGGTCCAGCACCACCGCGGGAATCGCCGCCACCACGAGCAGCACCGCCGCGTAGGGCGCCGCCGCGGCATAAGCGGCGACCTCGGTGCGGGTCCACAGCTGGGTCGCCAGGGTGTCGACCCCGGTCGGCCGCAGCAGCAACGTCGCCGGCAACTCCTTGGCGCACGTCAGGAACACCAGCGCGGTGCCGGCCAGGACGCCCGGCGCGGACAGCGGCACGGTGACCCGGATCGTCGTCCGCCAACGCCCGTGGCCGAGCGATCGCGAGACGTCCTCCAGCACCGGCGGTGCGTGCGCCACGCCGGTGCGCACAGCTCCCACGGCCAAAGGCAGGAACAGCACCGCGTACGCGAACGCGAGCATGGGGATGGTCTGGTACAGCGCCGGCGCGAACCTGATCCCGAAGAACACCAGCGCCAGCCCGACGGTGATGCCCGGCAGAGCGTGCCCCGCGAAGCTGGCGAGCTCGACCCCTCTGGCGAGCCGTCCCTGGTGCCGCGCCGCCAGAACCCCCACCGGCAGGGCCAGCAGCAGCGTCAGCACCGCCCCGAACGCCGACACCGCGACGGTGTTCCCGGTGGTCGCCAGCAGGTCGGAGACCTCGAACGTCGAGGTGCCCGCCGCCAGCCACCACACGAGGCTGACGACCGGCACCCCGAGCGTCAGCACGAGCAACACCACTGTCCCGGCCAGCGCGGGCACCCGAGCCCGCCCCAGCGGCACGATCAGCGGCTGACGACGCCCGCGGAGCGCGACGACCCCGCGCGCCCGGCGTTCGCCGATGGTCAGCGCGACCGCCAGCACCACCAGGACCAGCCCGAGGATCGCGGCCGGCGTGCGGTCGAACGAGGCCCGGTAGCTCGTGTAGATGCCGAGGGTGAACGCCTCGTACCGCATCAGCGACACCGCGCCGAAGTCGCTCAGCACGTACAGCGCCACCAGCAGCCCGCCGGCGAGCGCCGCGGGCCGGATCTGCCGCAGCGTCACGGAGAGGAACACCTGCCGGCTGGTCCTGCCGAGCGACCGCGCGACCTCCTCCACCGCCGGATCGGCCGTGCGCAACGCGGCGGCGACCGGCAGCAGCACGTACGGGTACGACACCAGCGTCAGCACCACGAACGCGCCCGCGAACCCGGTGAGCCGCGGCGCCACGGAGATCCAGGTGAACCCGGCGACGTACGACGGCACCGCGAGCGGCAGCACGAGCAGCACCCCGAAAGCCCGCCGCCCGAACAGGTCAGAGCGCGTCACGAGCCACGCGCTGAGCACGCCCAGCACGATGCACGCGGCCGTCACCGCCACCGCGAGCGAGAGACTGCGCAGCGCCAGTTCCGCCGTCCGGGTCCGGGCCAGCACGTCCCACACGACACCTCCGCCGCGTTCGAACGAACGCACGGCCAGGTACGCCAGCGGCAGCACGGCCACCGCGGCGACGAGGAGCGAAAGCGTGGTGAGAGCGGGGGCGGCCCGGTGGCCGGGCCTCAGGACAACCCCGCTTCCTGCAACAGCTTCACCGTCTCCTGCAACGACGACAGCTTGGAGAGGTCGATGTCGGGCGCCTGCAGGTCCGTGATCGGCGGCAACTGGTGCTTGCCCGGCTTCACGCCCGGATTCGCCGGGTACTCGGCGGTGACGTCGGCGAAGTGCCGCTGCGCCTGCTCGGACAGCAGGAACCGCACGGCCTTCTGCGCGGCCTCGCTCTGGTTGGAGCCCTGGATGATCCCGACACCGGCCACGTTGACGAGCGCGAGCGGATCACCCCCGCCGGCCCGGTGCAGCCTGGCCTTGACGTTCGCCTCGCCGCCCTTCTCCGCGACCATGGCGTACCAGTAGTAGTGGTTGATCAGTCCAAAGGGGAGCTGACCGTCGTCGACCGCCTTGAGGATGCTGTTGTTGTTGTCAAAGCGCTTCGGCTCGTTGGCGGCGAACTTCTTCAGCCAGTCCCTGGCGAAGTCCTCGCCCTTGAGCACCCGCACCGACGTCACGAACGCCTGCCAGGACCCGTTGGCGGGCGCGTAGCCGATCTTGCCCTTCCACTTCGGGTCGACGACCTCCTCGACCGACCTGGGCAGCTCGTCCTCGCTGACGACGCGGGGGTCGAAAGCGACCACGCGGGCTCGCGCGCTCGTCGCCACCCACCGCTTGTCACGCGCCTGGTAGGTCTCCGGCACCATGCCGAGCACGTCCGCGGGCAGCTCGGCCAGCCTGCCCTGCGCCCCGACCGCGCCCAGCGCGCCGGCGTCCTGCGAGAAGAACAGGTCCGCCTCGGTGCCCTGGCCTTCTTCCAGCAGCTGCGCGGCCATTTCTCCGCTGCCGCCGTAGCGGACCTCGACATCGATTCCGACGGCGTCCTCGAGCTGGTCCAGGAGGGCCCCGACCAATTGTTCGTTGCGGCCGGAGTAAATGATCAGGTCGTCCGCTGAACTGCAAGCAGTCAACGTCGACGCCAGCAGTGCTGCCACCAGCGTCACGGTGCGTGCACGACGCCTCACCAGCGGTCCTCCTTGGCTAACCCCCAGGTCAGAACGGGTGCCGACAAGGTAAAGCTAACCTAAGGCACATTCAATACGTGGATGCCATTACGTGATGCGACAACGGACACATCACCTGTTTGGACCCATATTTTGAAGAGCTCGTCTTCGCCGCCAAAAACTGCCGGAAGACGTCTCGGAGCAAATCGTGAAAATTCGCCGCGTCCGGCGCCGGGTTCGTTTGTGGTGGACGCCGCTGAGTCGACCACCGCAGACGAACCCGGCGTTGTGCCGGTCTCACCCCGTGCCGGCGCACACCTCCAGGGACGAGTCGATGTGGCCCGCCAGTTCGGCGGGTGACGGGTGCGCCCACACCTCGGCAGGGCTGATGGGGACGTCCAGGTCGTTGCGGAGCCTGCGGGTGAAGGCGACGGCCAGCAACGAGTCCAGTCCGAGGTCGGTGAACTTCGCGTGCGTGGCGACGGCGGAGGGTTGTGTGCCGAGCAGTGCGGCGAGGATTTGCACCACGGCGTCCTGCGCCATGCGGGCTCGTGCCGGACCGGCTTGCACCGCGCGCAGGTCGACGGCCGGCACCGCTTCGCGCCGGGACGGGTCGCTGGTGCGCAGATCGGCCAGAAGCGGGTTGTCCACCGCGTGCGGGAAGGCGCGGAACAGCAGTTCGGGCTGGTAGTCGAGCACCCCGGTGTTGACCCGCTGGTGCCGCAGCAACGCGGTCAGCGCGGCGAACCCGTCGGCGGTGGAGATGGTGTCGAAGCCGCGTGCGGCGAAGTCCGTCGCCCGCCCGGCCTCGCCCCAGGCTCCCCAGTTCACCGACAGGGTGGGCAGCCCCTGGTCGTGCCGCCACCGGGCGAAGGCGTCCACCCACGAGCCCGCGATCGCGTAGTTGGCCTGTCCGGCGTTGCCCAGCAGCGCCGACATGGACGAGAAGATCACGAGCCAGTCCAGGGGGAGGCCTTCGGTCGCGTGGTGCAGGTTCACCAGGCCGGTGACCTTGGGGTGCCACGTGCGGGTCAGGTGGTCCTGGGTCATGGCCTCCAGCGGGGCGTCGTCGAGCACCACGGCGGTGTGCAGCACGCCCCGCAGGGCCGGTCCCGCCGCCGCGACCAGGCGCCGGGCCGTCTCCGGATCGGCCACGTCGCCGCGCACGACCTCCACCTCGCACCCGGTGGCCGCGACGGTGTCGAGCACGGCGGCCGCGCCGGGTGCGAGGTCGCCGCGTCCACCGAGGACAACGCGGCCGGCGCCTGCTTCCGCCAGCCACCGGGCCGCCTCCAGGCCCAGGCCGCGTGTGCCGCCCGTGACGATGTAGGAGGCTCCCTCGCGCACCACGGTCCTGAGGGCGGGCGCGTGCACCCGCAGCCGTTGTCCGGCCGGGGGGAAGGTGAGGGTGACGCGGCCGATGAGGTCGCCGGAAGCGAGCTGCTTGAACGCCTTCGCGGCCTCGGGCAGCGGGACCGCCGCGCTGGGCAGCAGGGGCAGCCGGCCGGCCGCGATCTCGTCGAGCACCCGCAGCATCGCCGCGCGGAACACGGCCGGTTGCTCGTTCGCGGTGAGCACCAGGTCGAGGGCGATGTAGGTGTTGCCGTGCCGGAACGTGCCGAGATCCACGCGCGCGCCGTCGTACAGGTCGCGCTTGCCGATCTCGACGAAGCGCCCGGCCGGGGCGAGCAGGTCCAGCGAAGCGCGCATGGCGGGTCCGGTCAGCGAGTTCAGGACGACGTCGGCACCGCGCCCGCCGGTGGCTTCCCGCACCTGCTCGGCGAAGTCCAGGGTGCGTGAGTCGAACACGTGCTCCACGCCGTGCTCACGCAGGTAGCGGCGCTTGCACTCGGTACCGGCGGTGGCGATGACCGTGGCGCCCAGCAGCCGGGCGACCTGGATCGCGGCGAGCCCGGTGCCTCCGGCGGCGGAGTGCACCAGCACGGTCTCGCCCTCGCGCAGTCGTGCGAGGTCGTGCAGCGAGTGCCAGGCGGTGATGTAGGTCAGCACCGACGCGACGATGCCGGCGGGGTCGAAGCCGTCGGGGATGCGGGCGGTCAGTTCGGCCCTCGCCAGGCAGTGCGAGGCCATCGAACCGCTGCCGTCCGTGATCACGGTGGTGGCCAGGTCACCCGCCTCGAGGTGCTCGACGCCGGCACCGACCGCCAGCACCACCCCGGCGGCGTCCGAGCCCAGGGCGGGGGAGACGCCGTCGTCGGTCGGGTAGATCCCCAGCGCGATCAGCACCTCGCGGAAGTGCACGGTGCACGCCTGCGGTCGCAGCAGCACCTGTCCGGGCCCCGGCGTGGGCAGCGGCTCGCCGGTCGCGACCAGGCCCAGCCTGTCCAGGCCTCCGTCCTGGTGCGCGCACAGGACGAACTCGTCCTCGCCCGCGACCGCGTCGACCTGACGGGTGGTCCGGGGTGGGTGCCCGGCGAGCGGCGCGCGGGTCAGCCGGGCCACGTACCGCTGCCCGGCCCGCCAGGCGGTCTCGGTCTCGGCCGTTCCGGCCAGCAGTTCGGCGACGACGTCGGCCAGGTCCTCCGCCGTTCCGGTGTCGCCGTCGACCCAGCTCATCCGCGACTCGGGTTGTTCCACGGCGGCCACGCGCAGAAGCCCGCGCAGCGCGCACACGGCGGGGTCGGCCGGGTCGTGGTCGAGGACCGGTCGCGCGTTGCGGCTGACCAGCCACAGCCTGGGTGGCGAGTCGTGCCGCCCGTGCTCGCGGACGAGGGCGGTCACCTTCGTCACGCGCTCCAGGTCGTCGAGGTCACCCGTGGCGCACCACACGACGGCGGCGGCTGCCGGAACCGCGGACGGGTCGCGGTGGACCGCGGCGCGCAGCCCTGCCGCCGTCAGCGCACCGGCCACCTGTCCGGCGACGTCGTCGTGGTCACCGGGTTCTCCGATCACCGCCCACGCACCGTCCGGGTTCGCCGGTTGCTGTTCCGGCAGGGGTATCTGGCGCCAGGAGATCTCGAACAGCCTGGTGTTGAGCCGCGCGCTGTCGGCGGCGGCTCTGGTGTTGCGGACAAAGCCGACGTCCTCGATCGCGCCGACCCACTCTCCCGTCTCGTCGTAGAGGTCGGCACGACCGGTCGCGGTGGTGTTGTCGCGCCGCACTTCGGCGCGTGCCCACGTGATGCGGTCCGGACGGGCGGGAAGCACGACCTCGCCGATGCGCGTGGGCAGCCAGGGCCCGTCGCCGTCGTCGTTCTCCTCGCCGCGGACCAGGCCGGCGGCCACCGACAGCACACATCCGTCGAGCAGCACGGGGTGGACGCGCGGGGCTCCGGTGCGGATCTCCGCGTCGGAAGGCACCTGCAGGCGGACCACCCCGTCGTCCGTGGTGGCGGTGATCGAGTGGAAGGCCGGACCGGTGTCCAGGCCGAGTCGGTCGAACGCCTCGTACAGGTCGCCGGGATCCTCCGGGGTGTCGGGAAGGGACAGTGCGGGGCGGAGGTCGGTCGTTCCGTCGCTGCGGGTGGCCGTCGCCGTGGCGATCCGGTCCCACCCGCCGCCGGTGTGCTGGACGACCTCGACGTCCACGCGGTGCCCGGTCCTGGTGGCGGCGACCTGCAGGGGCACGGAGGTGGCCAGTGGCAGCGCGCGCTCGAACCGCACACCGGTCAGGTGGATCTCGTCCGTGCCGCAGCCCAGCAGGTCGGTGGCCACGGCCAGGGCGAGCTCGACGTGGGCGGCACCCGGCACGAGCGGGGTGCCGCGCAAGGTGTGCTGCGCCAGCCATTCGACGCGATCCGTGCCGAGGTCCGCGCTCCACACGTGGCGGGTGCCGTCCTCGGCTTCGGGATCGGGCACGGCCGACCGCTCGCCCAGCCACATGTGCGACGCCGCACCGCGTGCCCCGCGCACGGGTTCCTGCCAGTAGCGGGAGCGGTCGAAAGCCGTGGGCGGCAACGGGATCCGCGCGCCACCGCCGTTGACGGCGACGAGGTCGACCGGTACGCCCGCCACCTGCAGCGCGGCGGCGGCGCGGGCCATCGACCCGTGCCCGCCCCGATCCCGGTCGAGCGAGCCCACCGCCACCACCGGTGCTCCCAGCGCCGAGGCGTTCTCCTCCACGGCCTGGGTCAGCAGCGGGTGCGGTGACAGTTCCAGGAACACCCGGTGCCCGTCCTCGACCAACGCCTTGCAGGCCAGGTCGAAACGCACCGGGGCGCGCAGGTTCCGCGCCCAGTAGGCGCTGTCGAAGACCACCGGTTCCCGCGGATCTCCCGCAGTGGAGTAGAACGGGACCACCGCCGGTGCTCCCCGCAACCACGACGTCCGCTCGGCGACCTCGGTCAGGATCGGCTCGACCTGCGGGGAGTGCGCGGCCACCACGACGGCGACCTGTTTGCAGAACACGCCGCCGTCCTGCCAGCGGCGCATCAGCCCGGCCACAGCGGGGCCGTCGCCCGCGACGACGGTGGACGCGGGGGCGGTCACCACCGCGACCGACACGCCGGGGACGCCGGCGATCTCGGCCTCGACGCGCTCGACGGGCAGCGAGACCACGGCCATGCAACCGCCGGCGACGCGTTGCAGCAGTGAGGAGCGCGCGATCGTGACGCGCATGCCCTCCTCGGGGGTCAGCATGCCCGCCGCCACCGCGGCGGCGGCTTCCCCCATCGAGTGGCCGACCACGGCGGCCGGGCGCAGGCCCCGGTCCCGCCACATCTCCGCCAGCGCCGTCTGGACGGCGAAGATCACCGGTTGGACCACGTCCATCCGTTCCAGCGGTGCGCCGGAGGCCAGCAGTCGCCGCACGGGCACACCCGCGGGTGCGGCGACGGCGTCGACCCGGTCGATCATGCGGCTGAAGGCGGGATCCCGGTCCAGGAGATCACGGGCCATGCCGGGCCACTGCGAGCCGTGGCCGGAGAACACCCACACCGGCATACCGGGATCCGTCGTCGGTCCGGTGAGGACACCGGGGTGGTCCTGCCCGGCGGCCACCGCGCGCAGGGCGTCCACCAGATCGTCGCGTCCGGCCGCCACCACGCAGGCGCGGGTGGACAGGTGGCTGCGGTGCGCGGCCAGCGTGTGCGCGACGTCGGCGGGGGAGTCGCAGGAGGACTCCACGTGGTCGGCCAGGCGGCGAGCCGTGGCCATGAGCCCTCCCGATGACGCGGCCGAGAGCGCGTGCACCACCAGCCCGTCCTGCCGGCCTCGCGAGGACGGCGCGGGCGCGGGTGGCGCCTGTTCGACGATGGCGTGCGCGTTCGTCCCGGTGACGCCGAACGCCGACACCCCGGCGCGACGAGGACGGCCGGGGCTGTCCCAGGCGGTGGTGGCGGTGGGTACGGTGAAACGGGTGCCGTCCGCGTCGATCGCGGGGTTCCAGCGGGTGAAGTGGAGGTTCGCCGGAATGGTGCCCCGCTGCACCGCCAGCGCGGCCTTGATGAGCCCGAGCACCCCCGCCGCGCTCTCCGGGTGGCCGATGTTGGTCTTCAGCGAACCCAGCGCGCAGGGGCGGCCCGAGGTGCCGTAGGCGTCGGTCAGCGCGGCGAACTCGATCGGGTCACCGACCGGCGTGCCGGTGCCGTGCGCCTCCACGTAGCCGATGTCGTCCGCGGTGACGCCCGCCGAGCGCATCGCCGCCCGGATCACCGCGTGCTGGGCGCCGCGCGACGGCTGGGTGATGCCCTGCACCCGCCCGGCGTGGTTGATCGCCGTCCCCGCGATCACCGCGAGCACGCGGTCCCCGTCGCGCTGGGCGTCGGCCAGCCGCTTCAACGCCACCATCCCGCAGCCCTCACCGCGCACGAAGCCGTCCGCGCTCGCGTCGAACGCCGCGCACCGGCCGCGCGAGGACAGGGCGCCGGCGCGGGCGAAACCGATGAGCCCGCCCCATTCGAGCTGCACGGTCACGCCGCCCGCCAGGGCGAGGTCGGCCTCCCCGTCGTGCAGGGAGCGGCATGCCAGGTGCACGGCGATCAGGGACGAGGCACACGCCCCGTCCACGGCCAGGGACGGCCCGTTGACGTCGAGGATGTAGGAGATCCGGCCCGGCGCACCCGAGGGGATCGCCGAGATGCCGTGGTAGACGTTGAAGTCCGCCATCGTGAACCGCTTGGCGTAGTCGGCGCCGGAGATGCCGATGAACATGCCGGTGCGGGACCCCGCCAGCGAGCGCGGCGGCACCCCGGCGTCCTCCAACGCCTCCCAGGTCGTCTCCATCAGCAACCGGTGCTGCGGGTCGACGCTGGCCGCCTCACGGGCGGGCACGCCGAAGAAGCCGGGGTCGAACAGGTCGACGCCGTCGAGGAAGGAGCCGCTGCCCAGCGCTCCCGAGCCCACGAGGTCGGCGGGAACCACGCGCTCGTCGTCGGACCACCGCCTGCCGGGATCGAAGCCGGTCACGACATCGCGCCGATCCAGCAGCAACTGCCACAGCTCCTCCGCCGACGTGACGCCACCAGGGGCGCGGCACGCCGTTCCGATGATCGCCACCGGCGTCTGCCGGTCGTTGCCCGCGTCGTCCTGGTGCATGGTGGATCCTTCTGGTGTTTCGGTCCCCGGTCGGAGAACTTCGGAGGAGGGCTCTCCGCGGTCAGGCGAAGAGGCCCGCCACCTTGAGAGCCGTGCGTGCGATGGGCGTGCCGAGCAGCGCCGGGATCGTGGTGTCACCGCCGAGGTACGAGTCGACCCTTCGCCACACCGGCGGGAACGCGGTCAACGCGGTGTGGACCACGCCGGGACGCTTGGTGAAGACGTTCATGACCTCGCGGGAGGCGAGCATCTCGACCTCCAGGGTGGAACGCACGTCGCTGGTGTAGGTACCGAGCGCCCGCTCCGCGTCCGCCGGGCGCTCCGCCCGTGCGATCCCGACGGCGGCTTTCCCCGCCCATGTGCCCGAGCGCAACGCGAAGGAGATCCCTTCCCTGGACCACGGATCGCACAGCCCGGCGGCGTCGCCGGCCACGAGCGTGCGGCCGCGCCCCAGCGGTGAATCAGGACGGCGGCACCTCGTCAGATGTCCCGTGTCGTGCAACGGGGTCAGGTGCGCCAGACCGTGGCGCTGCAGGAACTCCCGCAGGTAGGCCTTCGTGGCCTCGCCCCGCCCGCGCGTGGCGACCACTCCGGCGGTGCAGATGTCGCCCTTGGGGAAGACCCACCCGAACGACCCGGGCAGCGGCCCCCACTCCATCAACATGCGGCCGCGCCACCTCGCCGCGTCACCGGGGCCGACCGGCACCTCGACCTCCAGCGCCAGGTCCACCTGTTCGCAGCGGACACCGACGTGACGGCCCACCCGGCCGGCGCTGCCGTCGGCGCCCACGACCGCACGCGCGCGGATCCGTTCGCCACCACCGGTCCGGACGACGACCTCGCCGTTCTCGTCCTCCAGCGCCGACACGGGGGTCTGGTCGCGCACCACCGCACCGGCTCGGGCGGCCGCCTCGGTGAGCGCGGCGTCCAGTTCGTCGCGGAACACCATCTTGCAGCGCGCTCCCTCGGAGGAGGCGACGGTGCGTTCACGGCGTCCGTTCCAGCCGAACGTCACGGCGTCGATCTCGTCGTGGACCGCGACCGCGAGCCCGGCGGGCAGGAACGCCTGCGAACACCCGATCAACCCGCCCCCGCAGGTCTTGTACCGCGGCACCGCGGCACGTTCGAGCAACAGCACACGGCATCCCGCTTCCGCCGCCACCCTGGCGGCGGTCGCTCCGGCGGGGCCCGCCCCGACGACCACCACGTCCCACGGCTGCCCGTTGAACCGATCCGCTGACATCTGATCACCGTTCCCGAGTGGAGGGTCGAACGTGGAATGGTCAGGACGCGTCGGGTGTCGTCATCCGCACCGCGCGGGCCTTGCGGACACGCTGCTGTGGAACGGTCCTGCCGCAGGACGCCGGACAGCCGGGCAGCTGGGAGCACAGCAGGATCGGGCCCGCCGTCGACTCGATCGACAGGGTCCCGTCGGCGCGGGACGTCACGATGACCGACGCGGTCTGCGTGGCGGGTGAGGTGATGTGACCGGCGTGGTCCTTGGTGCGCCAGCGGAACACGGTCACGCTCACGAGGCCGAACAGCGAGAGCCACAGCAGGCCGAGCAGCGCGTGGCCGATCGCGCCCTCGTCGGTGAACCCGGCGACGGCCGCGGCCTGCATCGACCCGTAGGTGGGCAGCAGCCGCACCGGGCCGAGGTCGGCGGAGGGGTTGATGATGGGGTTCTGCACCATGACGTCGATCAGGCTGACCATGATGATGACGAACATGCCCGCCAGTTCGCTCGACAGCGCCAGGCCCAGGACCATGCCCAGACCGCCGTAGGTCAGCGCGCTGGTGAACAGGCTGAACCCCACGAGCGCGGGCTGACGCGGTTCCCAGAACAGGTCCATGACGACCGCCGCGTAGACGGCGGTCGGCATGGAGACGAGGACGAGGGCGACGAACTTGGCCGCCAGCATGCTCAAGCGGGGATGTCCCGCGAGGACCAGCCGTTGGTCGAAATCGCTGGACCGCCGCACGGAGGCGAACTGCATGAAGCCGATGATCAGCGTGACCGCGTTGATCACGGCCGAGATCATGGCCAGTTCGTTGGCGTCGACGCGCATCGCGTGGCCGAGCACGCGGGAGTGGAACTCGACGGTGTTGTTGGGGATGACGGTGTGGACCACACCCAGCCAGACGGGGATGAAGCACACCACCAGCCCGAGTGCGAGGTGGTTGCGGGCGTGCTGGGTGATCTCGAAGCCGATGGCCTTGAGCAGCTTGGCCCACCACGTGGTGCGCCCGTCCAGCGACCGCGCCGCCGCGCGAACGTCCGCCAGCACGGCGGTGGGCGGCCTCACGGCGCCGCCTTCCGGCCGGCGGTGAGGTGACGCGCGGTGGTCTTCTCGGCGACGACCTGTCCCTCCCGCAGCCTGTGCAGCCGGTCGAACCGCTTGATGTCGTGGGCGATGTGGGAGATGACCAGCACGGACTGGCCCCGGTCGCACAGTTCCCTGGTGATGGCCCAGAAAGCGAGGTAGTTGTCCCAGTCGAAACCCTGGTAGGGCTCGTCCATGAGCACCACGCCGGGATCGTGCATGAGCGCGAGGATCAGGTTGAGCTTCTGCTTGGTACCGCCACTGAGCAGACCGGCCTTGCGGTTCAGGTAGCGGGACAGGTCCAGCCGCTCCACCAGTTCGTGGGCGCGGGTGAGGGTGGCGAGCTGGTAGGCGCTTTGGAAGTAGCGCAGATGTTGTTCCACGGTCAGCTCGTTGTTGACGACGATGCGCTGCGGGCAGTAGCCGAGGCGGCCCCTGTGCACGACGCTGCCGCTGTCGGCTCTCAGCTCGCCGGACAACACGCGCAACAGCGTCGTCTTGCCGGCGCCGTTCTCGCCGATGATCCCCATGATCTCTCCTGGTCGAAGGGAGAACTCGACACCTCGTAGCACCTGGTGCGAACCGAACGCCTTGTACAGGCCCACGGCTCGCAAGGCGAAGTCCTCAGAGGACACCGCGCTCCCTTCGAAGTCGGCTCAACGCGTACGGGAGGTGGCGGACACGGCCAGCTCGGTCAAGCCCTGCTTCGCCTGCGCGGCGAAGGCCGGCGAGTTCAGGACCGACAGAGCCCGCTGTGCGCGGTCGGCGATCAGCTTCTCCACACGGGCGACGGCACCCGTGTCCCGGACGACTTCCCGCAGCCGGTCCGCCTCCTGCTGGTCCAGGTCCGGTTTGCCGTGCAGGGCGGTGATGATCTCGCGTTGCGCCTTGGTGGCTCGTCTCCACGTGAGGACCATCAGGACGGTCTGCTTTCCCTCACGCAGGTCGTCCAGGTCCGGCTTTCCCGTCACAGCCGGGTCACCGAACACGCCGAGCAGGTCGTCCCGCAGCTGGAACGCTTCGCCGACCGGGCGTCCGTAGGCACCGCACGCCGTGAGGACGCGGGCATCGGCGCCCGCCAGGACCGCGCCGATGCGCAGCGGCAACTCCACGGTGTAGCGGGCGGTCTTGAAGCGAATCACCCGCCACGCCCGCCGCAGGGGATCGACGCCGGACTCGGCTGCGCCGAGCAGGTCGAGGTACTGCCCGGCGATCAGCTCGACGTGCATGGTGGCGACGAGCTCCCGCACAGCCCTCTTGCGACCGCTGTCGGCGTCGAGCACCGACAGCAGTTCCTCCGACCACACCAGAGCCAGGTCTCCGAGCAGGATCGCCGCACTGGTGCCGAAGCGCTCGGCGGCCTGCCGGCCGCCAGGACCGCGGAAACCCGCGGCCAGCGCCCGGTGCACCGTCGGTCTGCCTCGCCGCAGGCCGGATGCGTCCATGATGTCGTCGTGCACCAAGGCGAAGGTGTGGAACAACTCCAGCGCCGCACCCAGGACGGCGGGCTGTTCGGCGTCGGGATCGCCGCCGCCGGCCAGCCATCCGAAGTGGCAGAACAACGGCCGGACGCGCTTGCCGCCTTCCAGGAACTCGCGCAGCACCGCCACCAGCGGTGGCAGGCACGGGTCCGGAGCGGAGCCGCACTTGCCCGCCAGGAAAGCAGCCAGGGCCGAGTCGACCCGTTCCCGTAGCCGGCCTGCGCCCGGACACCCCGAGTCCGCCGTGGAAGGTGTGGACAGGGCAAGGAGATCGCTGGTCATCTTGTCTCCGTGTGTGCTGGAGCGTGAGCCGAGTGCGGATGACGCCGCGGGAAGCCGGACGGGAATCGCTCTACCGTCGAGGCTTTTCGAAATTAACACCGGTCGCCGGTGGTGGCGAGCAAGAGCCGGACAGAGACCGCGAGATCACCCGTTCCGGTGTCGGTGGCAGCTCAAACCCAGGTGGACCGTATCGCTCGTGGCGCGGTGAACACCCGGATGTGTCGCGATCGGACCATCCGCGGTCGACTTCCCCGCTGTGCGCGAAAATCACACCTCTATCGAGTGCATGCGCCGCCCTCTTTGGCATGAAACGGCGTCCATCGCTTGAGTCGATCTGCGGGTTGCGGCAACTTCGCTCACATCCGGTGGAACAGAACGCCGTGAATGGCTGATTCCTTTCGCCGGGCACCATTTCTCAAGGAGACCGCATGACCTCCCTCGACCATCCCGTCGAGCACAGGCTCTTCTACTGCCCCCAGGACACGGCTATCCATCCACGCGCCGCCGAAGCGGAACGTGATGCCATCGCCTGGATGGATCACATAGGACTGTGGGCGGACGACAAGCAACGCAGACGGCTCATCGGCACCAACAGCGCCGAGTTCTTCTCCCGCTTCGCTCCCCGCGCCGGCGACGACGGACTGCAGGTCGCCGTGAGGTGGGTCTACTGGGGCTTCATCTTCGACGACCTGCGTTGCGACGCGGGCGAATTCAGCACCAGACCGCACGAGTTCCTGCGCATGGCAGGCGAAACCCAACGCGCCCTGGAGTCTCCGTGGCACGCGGTGGTCGACGACCCGCTCGCCCTGGCGCTGCAGGACATCGGCCGCAGCATGCGCGAATGCGCCACGCCGGTACAGGCACAGAGGTTCGTGCACGCGCACCGGTCGTGGCTCTACGCGGTCGCCTGGCAGACCGCGAACAGGGCACAGGGCCGCATGCCCGGGCTCGACGAGTACACCATCATGCGCAGCAACTCCGCGGGAGGAGAACCCACGCTGGCGCTGCTGGAGATCGCCAACGGCGCCGAGATCCCCGGCGCGGAGATGGACTCACCACCGATCCGCGCCCTGACCGAGATGACGATCCTGATCGCCTCCTGGGACAACGATCTGCACTCCCACGTCAAGGAGAGCCGGGAGCGCGAGGCGGAGCAGAACATCGTCAACGTCCTGATGCACCAGTACGGGGTCGGGGAGAGCACGGCGGTCGACCGGGCCCGCGCACTACGGGACCGCGTCATGGCCCGCTTCCTGCAGCTGCGCGACACCGTCCTGACCCGTCCGTGCAGTCCTGCCCTGCGGGAGTACCTCGCCTGCCTGGGGCACGCCATCCGCGGCAACATCGACTGGGCGTTGAACGTTCCCCGCTACACCGCCGCGGACGGCTCACCACCGACCGTTCCCGCACCCCGCGCCGAAGCCACCTGGACATCCGATCCGTGCGACGTCACGGCGGAACCGTTGCCCATCCCCGCCATCACCTGGTGGTGGGACGAACTGTGAACCACACCTGTCAGAGGGAGACCGCTGTGAACCGCTCGCTGCCCGTCATCGCCGCCTTCACCGTCGCCGTCACTTCCGGACTCGTGGCCTCCGCTCCCGCGAACGCTCAGGCGACAACCGGACCCGAAACGGCCACCGCGCGGGACGGCGTCGCCAGTGAGGCTGCTTGGACACGCTATCGCCGCTTCGACAGCATGGTGCTGTGCGAAGCCGCAGGCGCAGCAGGAGTCATGCTGGGCCGGTGGATCCAGTGGCGTTGCGACGACCAGAACGTCCTGTGGGTCGTTGCGCTGCAGGGTCCTTGGGCGAACCCGACGCCATGACAGATCAGATGCGGTGGCGCCGACGCAGCCGAATGCTCCGAACGCCGCGAGTGCGGGGCCGATCAGCCGGATGTGGCACTAGTGCGATCGCATCGAGCTCTTACAAAAGCGGACAGGATCTCCGGCGGGCGTTCTCCGTGGGAGCGGTTCCATGGTGCACTGCAGGTCGGCTCCGGTCGGGTCCGGCGGCCGGGAGAGGTGCACGGAATGAGTCTCCGGCGGCGGATCGCTCGTGTCCTCGTGGCCTTGACGACGGTGTGCGGCGTGGTCACCGGTGCCTCACCGGCCACCCCGCCGTCCCTGACCTTCGCGAACCCGCACAGCCAAGGGTTGTTCGGCGCTGCTTACGCTGCCGCGCTGGACAATCTGCTGCGCGTCAACACCGTGGGCTACGACGCGCACTACAACACGAGCGGTCTGATGGACCCGGCCACCGGCATGGTCCGCGCGGGTGGCGGATACGCCCAGCCGTGGACGCGCGACGCGTCGATCAACAGCTGGAACGCGACCAGCCTGCTGTCCCCGGCCCTGGCGAGGAACACGCTGTGGGCCGTCGTCGACAAGGATCCCGCCGGCGCCCTGCGGGTGCAGCAGGACGACCAGCAGTGGGACCAGGTCATCTGGCTCACCGCCGCGTGGCACCACTACCTCGTCACCGGAGACCAGCAGTTCCTCGGCGACGCCTACCGCACCGCCAAGAACACCCTGGCCATCCGGGAGCGCGCCGGTACGGCCGGCTTCAACGCCGCCTACGGGCTGTTCACCGGCGCGTCGTTCTTCAACGACGGCATCGCCGGCTATCCCGCGCCTCCGGCGGACGCGACCGAGTCGATCAGCACCGGGAGCATGCCGTGGCCCGGCATCGCGAGCGGGATGTACCTGAGCACCAACGAGGTCTACTACGCCGCCTACGTCAACGCGGCGAACATGGCGGACCGGCTGGGGCAGCCGCAGGAGGCCGCGAGTCACCGCGCGAAGGCCTTCGCGCTCAAGGCCGCGATCAACCGGTACTTCTGGAACCCGGCGACGGGCCTGTACAACTACCAGCTGCTCGCCGACGGGACACCCGGCGCCCACCAGGAGGGCACCGGGCTCGCGTTCGCGATCCTCTTCGGCATCGCGAACCCGGCTCAGGCGCGGTCGATCCTCGCGAAAGCCCGCGTGATGACCTGGGGCATGCCCGACACCTACCCCCACTGGGACCGGTACTCCGAGGCGCAGCCCGGCCGGCACAACGCGATCGTCTGGCCGCTCGTCCAGGGTCTGTGGGCCAAAGCCCAGGCGCTGCAAGGCGACCAGAGGGGTTTCGCCGCGGAGACCGCGAGGCTCGCGAAGCTCGCGAACAACAACAGCGGGTTCTGGGAGATCTACAACGGCACCACCGGCGTGGTCGACGGCGGCTGGCAGCGGCTGGGCGACACGGTGAAGTTCCACTGGGGTTCCGAGCCGGACCAGACCTGGTCGGCCACGGCGTTCCTCGACATGGTCCACACCGGACTGTTCGGGCTGAGGTACGGCGACCGAGGGCTGTCGTTCGCGCCGAACCTGCCCGCGGGCTGGGGTGATGTCACCCTTCGCGACCTGCGCTACCGCGACGCCGACCTGACGATCACCCTGCGCGGTGCGGGCACGAGGATCCGCTCGGTCACGGTCGACGGCCGGCCGTCACGCGCCGAGATCCCCGCCACGCTCGAGGGCGCGCACACCGTCGAGATCACCCTGACCGGAGCGGCGGGCGGCGACCGGGACGGCGACGGCGTGCCGGACGCGGGGGACCGTTGCGCCGACACCGCGGGCACCGTCTCCGGCTGCCCGGCCCCCGCCCACCTGGAAGCCGAGGACGCGCACAACACCGGCGGCGTCAAGACGAACGTCAACCACACCGGCTACTCGGGCAGGGCGTTCGTCGACGGCCTCTGGGCGCAAGGCGCCGCGTCGTCGTTCACGCTGCACCGCGCGTCGGAGGGGCAGGGCTCGGGCGCGATCACCGTCCGGTACGCGAACGCCAACAGCGACGCGCGCACGATGACGCTCTCCGTGGACGGACGCGTTGTGCGCCAGGTGAGCTTCCCGAAGGTCTCCGGCAGCTGGGACGACTGGGGCACCGTGACCTTCGACAACGTCGTGCTGAGCGGCCGCGACCCGGTGGTGACGCTGTCCTTCGGCGCGGGCGACACCGGTTCGATCAACCTCGACCGGCTCGGCTACGGGGAATCGTGACCGCAGTACGCCTGGCACCGCATCATCGAATCAGGCGGCGAGCGGGCAGGACGAGACATCGCCGAGGCGTTGCGGACAGGCGACGAACGCGCCGTCGTCCGCGCGTGCCTGCTCAACGTGCTGCCGACCGACGAACGCAGCCGCATGCTGTGCGCGGTGCAGATCGCCTACTTCGCCGTCGACGTCACCCGCGGCGGCCAAGCTCCGGACCAGCAGGCCGTGCTGCCCCACCTCGTACGCCTGCTCGCCGACCGGCTCGACCAAGCCCAGCAGCGCGGCGGCGTTCCGGCGCACCTCGACACCCGGCTCGGGCACCTGTTCCCCGGCTAGCGGTCACGCCACCTCGCGGAGCACGCAGGCGTAGGCTTTCCGGGATGCGGATCGGCGAACTGTCCAAGCGCACGGGCGTGAGTCCGCGCTCACTGCGGTACTACGAGGAGCAGGGCCTGCTGACCAGCTCGCGCTCCGGCGCGGGGCAGCGGCACTACTCCGATGCCATGGTCCAGCGCGTGTCGCTCATCCGGCAGTTGTTCGACGCGGGTCTGTCCAGCCGGGTGATCGCGACGTTGCTGCCGTGTGTGGACCTCCCGGACGACATCAGCGTCGCCGAGGAGACGTTCACGGCGATGATGCGCGAGCGCGACCGGATCGACGCCGAGATCGCGCACCTGATCGCGACCCGGGATGCGCTCGACGTGGTGATCAGGGCCAACAGCCGGCACCGGGCGGAGCTGTCCGCGGCCCTGGAACCGGTGGCGCAGCCGGCCTGACGCTGTGACCTGCACCTCAGCCGGTTGCCCCTCACATCGGTGTCAACGGTGAGGATTGCCGCAGAGCCCGGAACCACCGGGCCGGTCACCCGAGAGGCGGCAGAAGATGGGGCAGGCGTGGGGTTTCGGCAGGTATGGCGGGCCCGAGGTGCAGGAGTTCTTCGATCGTCCCGATCCCGTCCCCGGTCGCGGCGAGGTGCTGATCCGGGTCGACGTCGCCGGCGTGAACCCCCTTGACCACATCGTGCGCTCGGGCCTGGTCGACGGGCTCGACGGCGGGCGTCCGTTCCCCCGCGTGCTGGGCATGGAGGCGGCCGGAACCGTTCTCGCCCTGGGGGAGGACGTCGACGGGCTCGAGGTGGGGGACGCGGTCTTCGGCTTCGCGCTCACCGGTGGCGGCACCTACGCCGAGACGACGGTGCTGTCCGCGCCGAACACCGCGCGCATCCCGGCGGGTCTGTCCGCGACGGTGGCGGCAACGCTGCCGGTGGCCGGGACGACCGCGGTGGACGCGCTCGACCAGCTCGGCCTCCCGGCCGGTGCCACGATCCTGGTCAACGGGGTCGGCGGCGGGGTCGGCCTCGCCGTCGCCCGGCTGGCCGCCGGGCGCGAGCTGCGCGTGGTCGGCACCGGGAGCACCGCCAAGCGCGAGGCCGCCGAGGCCATCGGGGTGCGGTTCGTCGACTACACCGCCGGGGACGTCGCCGCCGCGGCGGGCGAGCTGGTTCCGGACGGCTTCGACGGGATCGTCGACCTGGTCGGCGGCACGTCGCTGCGGACGGTCGCTCCGCTGGCCCGGGACCCCCGCAACGTCATCGCCGTGGGTGATGCATCTGTGTCCGATCTCGGTGGGCGTTTCGTCGAGCGCCGCCTCGACCGCGAGAACCTGGAGCGGTCCGCCAGGCTGGCCCTCGACGGAGTCCTCGCGCCCGTGATCACCGCGGTCCACCCGTTCTCCGACGCCCTGGCCGCCCTCGCCGCGGTCGAGAACGGTCACGCTTCGGGCAAGGTCGTCATCAAGGTGGCATGAGAGGTACCCGGCGCCGTCAGCCGTCCACAATCGACGGACGGGCAGCGTGGTCGGGGCGGTACCGCCTGGTCTTCGAGCGCAAGTAGCATTGCGAACCGTGACTGCGGGGGACAGAGCACCGACGCGTGTTTCACGAAGATCGCTGCTCCTCGCCGGCACCGTTGCCGCGTCGGTGGCGGGCCTGGGGTTGCAGGCGGTGCTGACCTCCCGCGGTCCGCGGCGGCATGATCCGTTCGACTGGCAGCCGGTGCCCGCGCCCGCCGAGACGAACGAGCCGGTCGAGGTCGTGCACTGCGCGGGATGGGACCCCGCCGCGCGC
This sequence comes from Lentzea sp. NPDC051208, assembly GCF_040682435.1. Lineage (NCBI taxonomy): Bacteria > Bacillati > Actinomycetota > Actinomycetes > Pseudonocardiales > Pseudonocardiaceae > Lentzea > Lentzea sp. NPDC051208. The sequence continues at coordinate 274,202 of NZ_JBFBAW010000010.1, forward strand.
TCCGCGGCCTCACCGATGTCCGAGTCGGTCGCACGAGCGCGGGACGAGGCAGGCGAGCAGTACGCCGCGGTCCTGTCCGTCGGCGGGGTGGCTCGGGCGGTCGTCGAGGTGTGCTGGTCGGCGCACCACGCCGAGGTGTGGCACATCGACGAGTCCGGCCGTCGCTACCGGGGCGTCGCCTACCGTCGTTGGCCGGACGGGCGATTGCGGCTGTTCGAGATCCGCGGCTGGCACTACGACGAGCAGGACGCCCCTGAGTTCGCCGGCGAGAACCCGACGTTCCGGGCTCGCGTTCACCGCACCGAGACCGCGACGGTCGAGCAGGTCGCGGTCTCGGCGGAACTGTCCAGCGGTGGCAAGCTCGACACCAGGCGCGACTGGCAGAACTGGCCGGAACCGACGCGTCCACCGGACGACGTCGCCGTGCCCGCGACAGCTGGCTGGCCCGCGCTCGCGGGGATGACCGGTCCCGTGACCGTCCGCCCCGGCCCGGACGTCGTCCCCGCCACGTTCCCGTGGCGCCCACCGCAGCCGCTGCGCCCGCGCCACATCGAGAAGGTCGTCACCGACGGCTCGCGCTTCCGCACGCAGAACGGTCGCGTCCCGGTCATCAAGCGGGTCCCGGCGGGCACGATCAGGTTGCCCAGCGGCAAGGTGCTCGTCGCGGATCCCGGCTGGCTCCACACCGATCCCACACCGCTGACCGCGACCGTCCCGCCCGGTGAGTACCCGGTGGACGTGTTCGAGCTGGCGGAGAACGGGGAGCCGGCCTGGACGGTCGCCTGCCGGGTGACCGTGAAGGACGTGCCCGTCACGTCGTGGGACCTCGCGTTGCTCGAGGGCGAGCACGAACTGGACCTGGGCGACGGCGAGTTCTTCGGCAACCCGGTGGACACCGCCACGCTCGCCTTGCTCGATCACGCCGGCGTCAAGGCTTACCCGCAGGCCGACATCGACGCCGCCACGGCAGGGGAGGCCGTGTTCCACCGGCTTTCGGACCAGAAGACCGGCACTGACCTGATCATCGTGCCGGGGTGGAGCGACGGCTCGTACCCCGTGTGGATCGGACGTACCGAGGACGGCGCCGTCGGCTGCTTCGTCCTCGACTTCCGCGTGCCGGAACTGGCCGGCGCCGAGCCCGCCTGAATCACGTCAGGCATGACCCGTCAGACCGGCGTGCGTGACCACTGCTGGTTGGTGCCCGTGTTGCAGGTGTACTGCTTGAGGATCGCGCCGTCCACAGTGGACGCGGCCGGCACGTCGACGCACTTGCCGCTGTGTCGCGCCCGCAGCTGGAAGTAGCTGCCGTTGGCGACCATCTGAAACTGCTGGTTGGTGCCGGTGCCGCAGGCGTACTGGACGAGTTCGGCGCCGTCGCCGGTGGACGCGCTCACGACGTCGAGGCACTTGCCGCTGTGCCGGCTGACGATGCGCCAGTAACCGCCGCCGGCGTCCCGGAACTCCCATTGCTGCCAAGCGTTGCCGTTGTAGGTGTACTGGCCGACACGCGCGCCGTTGTCGGTGTTCGGCTGTTGGACGTCCATGGACTTGCCGCTGTGGCGCGCGGTGATCCGGTAGAACGTTGCCACGGGCGGGTTCGTACCGTCGCCCCAGGCGTACCGGAGCCGATCGGCGCCGGAGGCGTTGCGGATGGTCAGGTCGAGGTTGGTGCCGCTGCCGCTCAGGGAGTACATCGAGTAGTAGTCGTAGCCGATGTTGCCGGGCTTGCCGCCGATGGCCGGCCAGTAGGTGCCGCCCATCCGGTTGTCGCGCATGACCTGGGCCATGGCGCGGATGTGGCGCACGAAGTTGTCGCCGCTGTTCGCGTCGCCGTAGTCGAGGCCGGTGGACATCGGCGCGCCGAACTCGGTGGCGACCGCGCGGGAGGCGCAGTCGCCCAGCCGCGTCTGGATGTGGCTGCGGAACTGGTCGTACGTCATCGCGTCGTAGAAGAAGGCGTAGTGGTGGAAGGACAACAGCGTCGAGTTGAAGCGGCTGTCGTTGCAGACGTCCCGCAGGTCCTGGCTGTAGCCGATGCCGCCGATGAGCACCCGGGAGGGCACCGCCGAGGTGTGGTGGCTGAGCCAGTTCGCGGCGACGGTGCGCCAGTCCGCCGAGGTGTAGCCGAACGGCTCGTTCATCGGCTCGAAGTAGACGTTGCCGTTGGAGCCGTAGGTGTTGGTCACGCTGGACCACATGCTGTTCCACGCGGCCATGTTCGTGATTCTGCCGTTGGCTGCGGCGCCGTCCTCCCAGTACGCGAGGATGACCTTGAACCCGCGTTCTGTGGCGGCGTCGATGGCGCCCCGGTAGGCGTTCCACCAGGTCGTGTCGGCCACGGTGTGGGTGTTGATGGGCAACCGGACGGTGTTGATCCCCAAGGTGGAGGCCATGTCGTCGTAGAGGGCGTTGGCCTTGGCCCGCACGGTGGCGTTGCTGTCGGACTTGCTCAGGCCCTGGACGACGAGCGCGGTGGTGCTGAAGTTGTCGCCCAGCACGGCCCAGTTCACGCCGCGGAACTGGCTGGTGGCGGCATCGGCCGGGGGTGTGGTGACGACGAGGCCCAGCGATGCGGTGAGCGCGGCCACCGCGAGGGCGATCAGCGATCGACGCGACGACCGGAGCTTCCGCGACGGCCCTGACCGATGACGGTCGTGCGCCATGATCACTGTCATGAGATGTCCAATCGCCGTGCCATGCGCGCTGCCTGGATGAGGATCGCGGACGCCTCGTCACTCGTCCACTGCTGTCCTTCGAACCGTCGAACTGTTCGACGGTGAAGGCGCGGGCTCGGCGGGGCTTCGCGCCCAGAACGGCCGAGCAGGTTCTCCCCCCGGCCGTGTGCCGTACGCCCTCCGAGGTGCGACGATGAAGATCTGTTTGGTGCGCTGCAAGGTGGAAAGCGCTTACCGAGAGCATCGAAATGAAACGTTTCAACCATTGACCGGTCCTGGGGTCCGGTGCTGTCATGAATGCGCGGCAGATCTGGGAGCGTTCCCAGAAACTGGACAAAAGGAGCAATGGTGCTCAGCAATGTTGGCGCGCGCGCACTCGCCGTGGGAACGGCGCTCTGCGTGGTTGCAGGTGGCTTCGCGGCCGCGGGGATGGCTTCGGCCGCCCCCGGCTGCGAGGTCGACTACCTGGTGCAGAACAAGTGGCAGGGCGGGTTCTCCGCCAACGTCACGATCAAGAATCTCGGCGATCCGATCGACGGGTGGAGGCTTGCTTGGACATTTCCGGGTTCTGAGCGTTACGGCGAGGGCTGGAACGCCACGTTCGCGCCGTCCGGTGCGGACGTGGTGGCGTCCAATGTGGACTGGAACAGGGCGATCCCGACCGGCGGGACCGTGTCGTTCGGCTTCAGCGGAACGGTGTCCGGTTCCGAGGTCGGGGAACCGGAGGCGTTCACGCTCAACGGAGTCCTGTGCGATGGCGGTGTAGCACCCACGACCACGACGACCACCACGACCACGACCACGACGAGCCAGGGACCGGAGCCGGGCCCAGGTGATCCGGCCGGGCGCAAGCAGGTCGAGCGGCTGGACCGCGGTGTGGTCAGCGTGCGGTCGGGCACTGGGAACCTGGTCAGCTGGCGGTTGCTCGCCGGGGACGCGCGGGACACCGGGTTCAACGTCTACCGGGGTGGGACGAAGCTCAACTCGGCGCCGATCACGGCGTCCACGAACTACCTCGACTCCGGTGGTCCCGTCGGTGCGTCGTACACCGTGCGAGCGGTGGTCAACGGCGCCGAGCAGCCGGCTTCGGCGGCGTCGTTGTCGTTCGGAGCGGGCTATCTCGACGTGCCGATCTCCCCGCCGGGCAGCGCGTACACCGCGAACGACGCGAGTGTGGGCGACGCGGACGGCGACGGGCAGTACGAGATCTTCCTGAAGTGGTATCCGAACAACGCCAAGGACAACGCGCAGGCCGGTGTCACCGACAACACCTTCATCGACGCCTACCGTCTCGACGGCACCCGGTTGTGGCGCATCGACCTCGGCCGCAACATCCGCTCCGGCGCGCACTACACCCAGTTCCAGGTCTACGACTACGACGGTGACGGCCGTGCCGAGATCGCGATGAAGACCGCCGACGGCACCCGCGACGGCCGCGGAACGGTCATCGGCAACGCCTCGGCCGACCACCGCAACGGTGACGGCTACGTGCTGGCCGGCCCGGAGTTCCTGACGATGTTCAGCGGCCTCACCGGTGCCGCACTGTCCACGGTGAACTACGACCCGCCACGCGGGAACGTGGCGTCGTGGGGAGACAGCTACGGCAACCGCGTCGACCGGTTCCTCGCCGGTACCGCCTACCTCGACGGTGCTCGTCCGTCGCTGATCATGGCTCGCGGCTACTACACCCGCGCGGTGATCGCGGCGTGGGACTTCCGCGACGGCCGGCTGGTGAAGCGGTGGACGTTCGACTCGAACGCCACCGGCAACGGAACCTATGCGGGACAAGGCAACCACTCGCTGACCATCGGTGACGTGGACGCCGACGGCCGCGACGAGATCGTCTACGGCGCGGCGGTCGTGGACGACAACGGCCGCGGCCTGTGGAACACCCGCTTCGGTCACGGTGACGCGGCCCACCTGGGTGATCTCGACCCGTCCCGGCCGGGCCTGGAGTACTACAAGGTGTCTGAGAACGGCAGCCAGCCCGGTTCGTGGTTCGCGGACGCGCGCACCGGTCAGGTCCTCTGGCGGACCGCGCCGGCGGGCGACAACGGCCGCGGTGTGTCCGGTGACGTCCACGCCGGCAGCCCCGGCGCCGAGTCGTGGTCGAGCGCGGACAGCCAGCTGCGCAACACCAGGGGAGAGACGGTCGGCCGCAAGCCGTCGTCGGCGAACTTCCTGATCTGGTGGGACGGCGACCCCACCCGTGAGCTGCTCGACGGCACCCACATCGACAAGTACGGCACCGGTGGCGACACCCGCCTGCTCACCGGAGCGAACGTGCACTCCAACAACGGCACCAAGTCCACTCCCTCGCTGTCCGGCGACATCCTCGGTGACTGGCGCGAGGAAGTCATCTGGCCGACCAGCGACAACCGGGCGCTGCGCATCTACAGCACCCCGAACCAGACCGACCGCCGCATCCCGACGCTGATGCACGATCCTCAGTACCGGGTCGCGATCGCCTGGCAGAACACCGCCTACAACCAGCCGCCGCACCCGAGCTTCCACATCGGCGGCGGCATGGTCACCCCGCCGTGGCCGGACGTCCACTACGCGAGGTGACCAGGGCGTAGATCGGAGAAACCGTGTTGATCTGACACGGCTCGAGCCAGGGGCCGGTTCGTGGGGTTCACGCTCCCGGACCGGCCCTCACCTGGCACCGGACCGCGCGGTGGCCGGGTGGCCGGCGATGGCCGCGAGCCGCAGTTTGGTCTCGTCCTCGCTACCGGGTGCGGCCGTCATGATGACGATCTTGAGCTCGGAGTCGCCTTCGGACAGCACGTCGCAGTCCACCGTGACCGGGCCCACCGACGGGTGGTGGATCGTCTTGCGGTCCTCGCGGTGCGCGCCGACCTCGCCGGTCGCCCACAGTGCGGCGAACCGGCTGTTGCCGGCGTTCAGTTCGCCGACGAGCGCAGCCAGGCGGCGGTCCTGCGGGTAACGGCCGGTGGCGCGGCGCAGGTCGGAGACGACCGCGGCATCGGTGGCGTCGCGGTCGGTCTCGCTCACCGGCCACCGCGCGAGGTGAGGGGCGCTGCCGTCCAACGGGAACCTGTCCCGCGCGAAGTTGCGCAATCCGGCCGGTGACAGGGCGGGATCACCGAGCAGGGCCGCCCACCCGCGGTTCCACCACACCAGCTGCCAGTCCGCCGCGAACACGGCGGCCGCCGTGTCGCCGAGGCGGGCGAGCACCCGCTGCACGCCGGGTGGCAGGTGGTCGGAGATCAGGCCCGTCGTCGGTGCGACCAGCTGAGCGAGCCGGTACAGGTGGTCCCGCTCCGCGGTGGACAGCTGCAGGGCGCGCGCCAGGGACGCCACCACCGACGCCGAAGGGATCGTCGCCCGTCCCTGCTCGAGGCGCACGACGTAGTCGACCGACACCCCGGCGAGGTCGGCCAGCTCTTCCCGCCGCAGTCCCGCCGCCCGCCGTCCACGAGCCGAGCGCAGCCCGGCGGCCGACGGCGGCAGGCGATCCCGCCACACGCGGATCATCGCGCCGAGCTCGCTTCCGGATGTCCTCGCCACGACGTCCATCCTTCCGCCTGCGAGGCCGGTCGTCCTGGTACTGGTCTTCCTACCGTCGAGACGTTCCTGGTTCACGGCGCGGCGCAGGGCCAGCATCGAAAGCATGACGATCACGTTCATCACCGGAGCCAACAAGGGGCTCGGCCTCGAGACCGCCCGCCGCCTGATCGAGCTCGGCCACACCGTCCTGATCGGAGCTCGCGACCGGGCCCGTGGCGAGGAGGCCGCCGCCGCGCTCGGTGCGCGCCACGTTCCCATCGACGTGACCGAGGACGCGTCCGTGGCCGCCGCGGCGGCCGACGTAGGCCGCCACGAGGGCAGGATCGACGTCCTGATCAACAACGCCGGGGTGCACGGCGCCGCGGGGGGAGACCTCGGAGACCTCACCGGTGCCGATGCCCTGGCCGTCTTCCAGGTCAACGTCATCGGTGTCGTCCGCACCACGAGCGCCTTCCTGCCCCTGCTGCGGCGCTCGGACGACCCCGTGATCATCAACGTCGGTAGCGGCATGGGCTCCCTCGCCCTCACCCACGACCCGGACCGGCCCGAGTCGCGCGTCATCGCACCGCTGTACACCGCGTCGAAGGCGGCGCTGACGATGCTGACGACGCAGTACGCCAAGGGGCTGAAGGACGTCCGGGTCAACGCCGCGGACCCCGGCTACACCGCGACCGACCTCAACGGACACAGCGGCTTCCAGACCGTCACGGAGGGCACGGACGCGATCGTCGCCCTCGCCACGGAAGGTCCGGGCGCCGGGACCGGACGCTTCGTCTTCCGCGAGGGCGAGATCGCCTGGTCGTGACGCCGCCTCAGCCGGTCGACGCCGGACGGGCGGGCGTGAAGAGCCGGGCGACTTTCCAGCTCGGCTTCTTCGACGTCGTCGCTGTGTTCTGGCGAAGGCGCCTGCCGATCCGGTCGAACTCGGCTGCCATCTCCGCGGACGCGAGGAAGTCGTCCAAGGGGGCGGAGACCTCGTGGTCCACCGCTTCCAGCGACCGGATCGCCAGCTGCACGACGAACTCGGGGCCGCGGTCGACCAGGAAGCTCGCCCAGTGCTCCAGGGCCTCCAGCGCCCACAGCACCTGCGGTTCCATGTCGCCGTCGAACTCGGCCTCCGCCGCGTCCGCGAGGTCGCCGCCCGTGGTCAGCCGGACCACGGTCTCCGCGCCGAACCGGTGGCGCTTCTCGTCGGCGGCGGCCGTGACGAGTTCGCGGACGACCTGCTCCACTTCGTTGTAGTGCACGGCGTCATCCCACCAGCCCGGCCCGGCGCGCACTGATCTGTCCAGGTCGAGCACTGACACGCCGCATGACTTGCGGCGTGTCACGCACGTCCGGAGCGCGGCTCACTCCCCGCCGGTGATGTCGGCGAGGCTGCCGTCGGCGAGGTGCTCGCCGACCGAGCGCGGCAACAGGTAACCGCGACCCCCGCCGGGCTGGCCGTGCCAGGGCACCGTCGTCCCGGCCAGCACGCGCAGGTCGCGCGTCACCCGGTAGCGGCGTGATCCTTCGGCTTCCCGCTCGGCGCGCAACGACATCTCCGGGAACTCGGTGTTCGGGGTGAACACCAGGTTCCCGCCGGGACCGCCGTGCCGGACGACCTCCCGGCCCGCCATCAGCGTCACCATCCGCTTGTGCGTCAACAGGGTCAGCGGAGGCTCGCCGGGCAGGGGCTGGATCGGCCAGTCGTTGAGGGCGGCGACGGTGTTGGTGTCGGCACCGCCCGCGCGCAGGCGAGCGGGCAGGATCGTCAGCGTGCCGAGCAGGTACGCCCCGGCTTCGAACAGGGTCGGGAAGCGGCGCGCGGCGAAACTCCGCCCGCGTTCGTACTGCGCCACCTGCCACTCGTCGCCGGCGCGCTCGAGGCACCAGCTCTCGTCCACGGGTCCGTCGAGGCTGTACGCCCTCGGATGGATCCCGGCCTCCGACAGCGCCAAGGCGATCTGTGCCAGCTGTTTGCGGTCCCCTTCGGACAGCTCGGCCGGCGCCGGCTCGGCGGGCACCTCGCCGGTGAGCGCGGTGTGCGCCAGTGCCGCGGTCGCGGTGTCGACCGGCGGCGGGGTGAAGTTCGCCGCCCGGATGTGGTCGACCAGCTCGGGCTCCGGCGGCACGCCGTGCTTGGCCAGGTAGTGCGGGATCGACGCGGGCCACAGCCAGGTGCCGTCGGTGTGGAAACCCGCGGGGACGTCCGCCGCGCTGTCGGGCACGAAGAGGTCGGTGTCGTGTCCTCGGCCACCCAGCACGACGTGGGCCTCGTTGAGGTACCGCAGCACACCCGCGACCTCGTCGGCGGGTACCGGCGGGCGGTCGACCACCGGGCGGCCGTTCGCCTCGCGGCGATCGAACACCCGTGCCTCGCGGAACCGTGCGCGGGCGGCCAGCACCTGCTCGACGTCCGGCACGATCGCCCGCATCCAGTCCGGCACGAGCTCCGCCGGCCGGGGGAAGCGCCGCAGGTCGTCCAGCACGGCGGGCATCGGCGGCCTGGTGTTCCAGCCCGGGTCCTCGAGGGTGTAGCTCGTGGAGGTGCGCACCGGGAACTCGATGATCATCTGCGTGCCGGACCACGGACCCTTGCCGGCGGGGACCATCCTGGCCCGCATCGAGGCGAACTCCTCGGCCGCCGCGGCGGGCGGGTTCCACGGCCGGAGCTGCCCGTCCAGGCCCAGCACCTTGCCGGGCATCTCCACGAACGACCCCGCGGCGCGGTAGCCGACCCGGAGCTGGGTCCAGTCGCTGGGCGCGTGCATCAGCAGCAGGTCGGCGACGCGCCTCTCCAGGTCCCGCATCGAGCCGACGCCCGCGGGCTCCGTCTCCGGGGGGAGGCCGGGCATGCCGAGCCTGCGGCGCAACCAGTTCGGGATCTCCTCCTCCGGCCTGGGGAAGCGCTCCAGGTCCTTGCGCCACACCTCGTCGGGCACCGGCGGGTTCCAGAACGGGTCGTGCTGGAAGTTGTAGTACACGTGGTACTCGCTGGGCGGGTTCATGATGAACCGCGCCGAGAACCACGCGCCCCGCTCGGGCAGGTACATGAGCTCGCGCAGCGCCACGAACGCGTCCGCCGCCTCGGCCGGGGGATCCACCTGTGCCGTGGTTCCGTTGCCCAGCAACACCACCAGGCCGAAGTCCTGCGCGCTGGACGCCAGCGTCGCGATCAGGTCGAGCCTGGCCCACCCCTGCGGTGCGGCCTCCAGCAGTGCGATCCCGATCTGCTGGACCAGCTCCTCGTACCGACGCGCCTTCTCGGCGTCGGTCGCCGCGTGGTCCACATCAGACATTGTCAAATCTCCTGAGTTTGATTCGCGGGGATCCGTTGCGGTCGACCATCACGAAGCGCGAGTGCACCGTGTGCGGGACGGGGCCGCCGTCAGCCTGGAAATCATGCCAGGCGACCCTGTCGCCGGCGCGTTGGTCCCTGGCGGCCTGCATGTCCGCGCCGTACCAGGTCTGGCGGTTGTCCGGCGTGCCCTTGCCCTGGTTCTGCGTGGTGAGCTGCGGGAACTGGCCGACGGCGTCCGGGGTGGGCCGGGTCACCTGGTTCGGCTTGATGTGGCCGCCGTCGTAGCCGGCGCCGCCCACGTCGGCGACGATGCCCTGCGACCACTCGCTGCGGGTCGCTCTCCTGCTGGGACCGTAGGTGCGCTCGTCGGTCGCCTCGCCCGGCATGCCGTGGTCGTTGGTCACGATCACGTAGTCGCCGTCGAGGACGTACTGGCAGTTCGGGTGGAAGTTGTTGAGGTCCGGGTTGGCGTTGTCCCGCACGCCGCCGGGGCTCGAGACCGCCTCGACCGCCACCACCCGGCCGAAGCCGTTGGCGTCCGGCGGTCCTGTGTAGAACGTGCCGCGACCCGGGACCTCGAACATGGTGTCCGGCGGCAGGTTCGTGCGATCGCTGAAGGCCTCCCGGTGCCCGAGCGGCCCGAGCGGGTCGCCCGGTTGCGCGCCGGGGGCCGGGACCTGCACCGGGTTGTTCGGGTTGACGGTGTAGGGCGCCGTCCACTCCTGGTACCGCGGCGGGAACCCGTGGTCGTCGGTCGTGTACTGGTGCGTGGCCCCGTCGACGTCCACCCGGTAGGTCGTGTTCGGCGCCGGGTGCTCCACGTCGGGGTTGCCGCCGTCGCGGGTGTTGGGCGACTCGAGGTCGGCGTGCGTGATCACACCGCGGTTGTCGGTGTAGTAGGTGCCTCGGCCGTCCACTCGGTACGCGGTGTTGGGGGTGAGGCCCGGCCTGCCGACCAGCGGTTCGTTCGTCGCCAGCGGCCGCAACGGCTGACCCTGCGCGGCCGGGTCCGCCGCACCCCGGTCGTCGACCGGGATGGGGATCGGGTCGTTGCGGTTGCCGACCCTCGGCGGGAGGAAGCTCGACTGGATGAGCCCGCGCGACGGGTCTGCTGGAGCACCCGGAGTGGCCTGCGGGGTGACGCTGTCCGACGGGGTGCCGACGGGCAACCCGCCCGACCCGGTCGGGGCCATGTCCCCGGTGGGGGAGAAGGCGTTCCAGCCACCGTCCGGCGGGATCCTCGGGTAGGTGCGCCCGTCCGCGTCGACGTAGTCGGGGCTGGACGAGTACGGCGTGGTGTTGCCCTCGCCGGACCAGGCCCGCTCCGTGGGCGCGATGACCGTGGCTCCCGAGTTGCGCGCCAGGTCGGCGGCGAGGCCGTCCGGGTGCCGTCCCGCCTCGCACCCGACGAGCACGATCGGGTCGGTGCCGTTCCAGCCGAGCCCTCTCGCGAGCGCGGCCAGGTCGGCACCTTGGAGCTGCTGCCCGCCGACGTGGGCGCTCCTGCCGTCGCTGTGCACGTCGAGCACGAAGTGACCGGGGATCGGCGCGACCGCGTTCGCCGCGTTCCTGGTGCGCACGTCCGACGGGTCGAACAGCGCCCCGCCCGCCGGGGTGGCGAACCCGCTGGACTCGGCCAGCGGCCGCAGCCCTTCGGGAACGGCGTCCAGGTTCGGCATCCGGTCGGTGTCGCCGGGCGTGCCCGAGTCGTTGCCGGACGGCGTGCCGGGGTCGTTGCCGGACGGCGTGCCGGGGTCGGCGGGACTGTCCGGCGTGGTGTGCGCGAGGGCGTCCGGTGTCGGCGTGCCGTGGGTGTCGCCGAAGTCCGCGGGCAGGATCGGGTTGCCCGGCGGGGCGACGTGCACCTCCCGGATCGCGCCACTGGCGAGCAGCTGCTCGACGCTCGCGGTGTCGGGCAGGGTGAACTGGCGCCCGCCACCCGGCTGTCCCAGCGCGGGGGCCACGTCGGCGAGCTCGCCGCGCAACCCGTCCGGGTCCGCCACGACGTAGATGTGGTACCCGGCTTCGGCGTTGTCCGGGAAGATCGCCCGGTCGCGGTAGTGGTAGGGCTGCCCGTCGGGGCTCATCGGCGACAGGAACCGGCCGGTCTCCCCGCCGAACCGGTCGAGCACGGTCCCCGGCGGCAGGGTGATGTCGCGCTGCGACCCCGGAACCGCGCCACCGTGCGGCGGCCACTGGTTCGTCCGGTACGTCCCGTCCGGCCGGTGGTGCTGGTTGAAGTCGTCCCGATCGCTGTGCGACCCCCACGGGTCGTGGTCGCCGATGAGGTCACGGGTGCGCTGGTCGTAGCTGCCCATGCCGTTGGAGCGGTCCCCGCCCATCGGCACGTACTCGCCCATGTCGGCGAAGGGGTGCTCACCCTGGCGCGTCCCCAAATAGGTGAGCGGAACGCCGTTCTCGTCCACCCGCGGTCCGGGCGTCGGAGCGGGGCCGTCGGCGCTGTCCGTGGCCGGACCGTCCGCGTCCGCGTCGGGCGCGGGCCCGTCTCCGGCCTCTCCGGACAGGTCCGGTGCGGACCGGTCCACGTCACCGAGCCCGTCCGGAGACGGTCCCGTGTGGACGCCGGACGGTTGATCAGGTCCGGCCGCGGGGTCCCGGCCAGGCTCGCTCGTACCCGTTTCGGCCGGTCGGGTCGCTGGCGCGGGCTCGGCAGGCGCGGGGGTGTCCGGGCGGGGAGACGGGGCGGTGTCGGCTCGGGTGGGGGAGACGGTGTCGGGCCGGGTTGGCGGGGCGGTGTCGGGCCGGGTGGGGGAGACGGCGTCTGGCCGGGTAGGTGGGGTCGTGTCCGGGCGAGCAGACGAGGGTGTGTCCGGCCGGGTGGGCGAGACGGTGTCGGGCCGGGTGGGGGAGACCGCGTCTGGCCGGGTCGGTGGGGCCGTGTCCGGGCGGGTGGGCGAGACGGTGTCCGGGCGGGCAGCGGGTGCGGGCCTGGTGGTGCCGTCCGTCCGTTCAGGGGAGCGGCCGGCGTCCGGCAGACCAGCGGTGTCGTGCCTTGCGGGCACGTCGGGCCGAGTGGAGCCAGGCGGGGTCCAGATCGGCCGCTGACCGTCCGGTGCCCTCGTGGTGTCGGGCCTGAGCTGGTTCGGGCGCGGTTCGGGGCGGTGGCCGCCCGCGTCGGGGTGGGGGGACTGGCGAGCTGGGCCACCCTGCTGTGGCGTCCCAGGTGCCGTCGGCGACCCTCCGAACGCAGAGGGCCCGCCGAAGGCATTCGGCCCGCCGAACGTGCCCGGTGCGCCACCGCGTTGCTCGGAGGCTCCGGTGGGCGGCATCCCGCCGTCGGTGCGTCCCGTGTTCCACAAGGCCTGCGGCGGCGTGGTGTCCGCTCGGCTGCTGGAGGTCGCGCCCGCGTCCGGGCGCGGCGACCCGCCCGCCGCGGCAAAGGAGGGGGAGGGCCCACCCATCCCGAAACCGGTACCCGGACCCGTGGGCGACCCGCCCTGCGGGCCGTTGCCGCTCGGCGCCGGGTGGGCGCCGGGACCGTTCGCCGGGACTCCTCCACCGGCTGTTCCCGATCCCGGACCGCCGCCCAGTGGTCCTGGCGCGTTGCCGGGCGTTGCCGTGCCACCGAACCCGCCGCTGCCCGGCCCACCGGCCGGGGCAGGCCCCGCGGGAACGCCCTGTCCGCCCGTGCCGAAGTTCCCCGGTCCACCTGAGTTGCCTGGCCCACCGGGGTTGCCTGGCCCGGCGAAGTTGGCCGGTCCGCCGGGGTTGCCCGGTCCACCGGGGTTGCCTGGTCCACCGGGGTTGCCTGGTCCACCGGGGTTGCCTGGTCCACCGGGGTTGCCTGGCCCGGCGAAGTTGGCGGGTCCGCCGGGATTGCCCGGTCCACCGGAGTTGCCTGGCCCACCGAAGTTGGCCGGTCCAACGGAGTTGCCTGGACCACCGGGATTGCTCGGCCCACCAGAGTTGCCCGGTCCGCCGAAGTTGGCCGGTGCGCCTGGGCCTCCGGGTGCACCGGTGCCGCTCGGGCCGCCTGAGCCACCGGGGGTGCCCGGCCCGCCGTGTCCGGGCAGGCTCCCGTGGCTGCCCGGCGCAGGGGAGCCGTATCCGCCTGACGAGCCAGGTCCGCCGGTGCCGTGAGATCCGGGCGTGCTCGACGAGGCCGCGTTACCCGGTGCGCCCGGAGCGCTGCCACCAGGGCCGCCCGGTGCGTTCGAGACGTGGCTTCCGTGTCCGCTCGGGCCGGGACCACCTGACGAGGAGTGGCTTCCCGGAGCACTGTGAGTGCCGGGTCCGTGTGCGCCGCCCCCGGTGCCGCCCGGCGTGGGACCGCCGAGGCCGCTCGGACCCGTCGGCGTGAAGCCGGCCGGTCGCGAGGTGCCGCCTGACGGGCTGCCGCCTGACGGGCTGCCGCCTGACGGGCTGCCACCCGACGGGCTGCCACCGGCCGGGTTCCCGCCCGGCGCACCGCCGGACGGAACGCCGCCCACGGGCATCCCGCCACCTCCGAACGGCGCGGGTCCACCGGAGGCGGGGGAGCCGGGTTGGGGCTGCGATGCCGGTGCGTGCGGAACGGGCGGAGCTGGTGGAGCAGCGGCCGCGGCACTGGTCTCGGAATGCGTGCCGGTACCCCTCGGAGCGTTCGAGGGCGCCGATGGCTCGCCGGAAGGCCCGCCCGACGGCCCGCCGGACGGTCCGCCAGAGGGGCCGCCAGAGGGGCCGCCGGACGGCCCGCCCGAGGGTCCACCGGAAGGCCCGCCGGGCGGTCCGCCGGGCGGCCCACCGGACGGCCCACCGGGCGGACCTCCCGGCGGCTCACCCGGTCCGTCACCGATGTTCGGTGCCGTCGGCGTGTCGTAGTGCGATTTCGCCCCGCCGATGCCGCCGGAAACGCCACCGGAGACGCCGCTGCGCGCGAGGTCGCCCGCGGTGATGTCCTGGCCGGTGACCGCCGCGTTCGCCACCGTGGAAGCGACACCCTCGACGCCACCGCGCACGGCGCCCTCGACGACGTTGCCGCCGAGACCGGTCGCCTTGGTCGGGACGAAGTCCATGCCGCCACCGATCGCGCCGGAGATGGCTCCGGAGAGCGCGGCGCCGCCGGTCTTGCTCCAGTCCCAGCTCTTGCGGTCGCCCTTGGCGAACTGGATGCCCTGGATCGCCGCGTCGATGGCGACCTCGGTGAGCATCTCGCGCAGGATCGCGGTGATCAGCTTGCGGAAGATCATCTGGACGGTGATGCGGGTGGCCGCCTGGGCGATCGGGATGCCCGCCGTGGACGCGCCGAACGTGCCGAAGGCCGCCGCGATCAGAGCCGCGATCTCGATGGCGAGCATGATCAGCGCGGCGATGATGGCGTACTTGGCGTACTCCACTTCCAGCGCGGTGTTGTCGCACGAGTCGGCGAGGCCGTCGCAGGACTCCTTCAGCTTCACCAGGTAGGCGTCCGCGCCGTCGACGAACTTCTTCCAGTACTCCTGGAAGGCGTCGGCGGCCTGGCCCTCCATGGCGCCGAACGACTTCGTGGCGGCGTTTCCGGCCTGCGTGATGACCTCGTCGATGTCGGCGGACGCCGCCCGCCAGGCCTCGCCGAGTGCTCTCAGCTTGTCCTCATCGCCCTCGGGCCAGCTCTCGCCGACGACGATGGGGAACAGCCAGGTGATCTCCGATGGAATGGTGATCGACATGATCCCCGTTCAACCCCCTACAGCGCGCCGAGGCCACCGCTGCTGTTCTTGTCGGTGTCCTGATGCGTGTTGGCGGTCTCGTTCAGCGCGGTCTTGATCGCCTGGATCGCCTCGCTCAGCTGGCTGAACGCCTTGAGCGTGCCCTCCGCGGCGGGCAGGTACTCCTTGGAGAACTGCTGCCCTGACTCGTCGCCGCCCCAGCAGGCACCCTGCGCGGAAAGCGCGCTGGAGAGCGTGCCGCCCGCCTCGGAGAGCATCTCCGCGGCCACTCCGAACGCGCCGGCGCCCGCCCGGACCTCGTCGTGCTGAATCCGGAAAGAGCCGGTCATCGCGGACCCTTGAGCACGCTGCCGAAGCCTTCGTCGTCGTCGGGATCGTCATCGCGCGCTCGCCTGCCCCGCTGCGGCGGTGCCTCGGCACCGGGCGGAGGCGGAGGCGGCCGCAACAGGTCGGCGAAGGAGGGCGCACCCTCGACCAGTTCGGACAGGTCGGTCTGACCCTGCAGCGGCGCGAGCACGCCCTCGACCTGCTCACGCGCCGACCGGGCCGCGGTCTGCGCGGTCTCGATCACCGAGCGCGCCAGCTTCTCCGGCGTCGACCGCTGAAACGCGGCAGGAGCGAACCGGAGGTCCGTGAGCACCCCGGCCGGATTCACCTGGACCTGGACCAGCCCGTCCGGCGAGGTGGCCGCCCCGGTCACGGCGGCCGCACGGGCCTGCGCACCGGCGAACTCGCTCGTGCGGCGACGCAGGTCGGCCATCAAGTTGTCGACGTTCTCCCGCATGGCGGCGTTGCGCGCTTCCAGCTCAGCCCTACGCGCGGCAGCGTCACTCATGTGTCCCCTCCCCTGACTGTCGAAGGACACACGCACGCATCCCGAAAGTACGGACACCAACTTAGCGAGTCGGCCGCGCTCGCCTCAGCGGTTTCGCGATGATGACCTGAAGTCGGCTCCGGAGGGGACCGTACATCGCGCGACCGCCCGCTGCCGCCGCAACTCCGGCCCTGGACTCGGTCCGCCTCGGAGCGCGCTGGCCGCGGCTATGAGGGGAACGGCCTCCAGTGCCCCTCGGAGACGATCTCGACGGTGCCGCCGGCCACCTTGATGGCCGTCTGGTCGTCGATCGCGTACGCCGGACCCGCGATCTCGGCTGCCCATTTCTCGGCAGCGGCCATGGTGTTCTCCGGTACGAGACCCAGGTGCGGGAAGATCGAGAAGTCGACGACCCCGAGAGTGCCGTCACCCCCGTCAGGTGATGTCCACCCGACGAAGTCGTCACCGATCCGGGGAGTCATCACCATGCTGCCGGCACTCAGCCCCACCCACACGGTGTCCTGCAGCGACGGCAGAAGGTCCGCCAGCCCGGACTGCCGCATCCAGTGGCACAGGTACAGCGCATCACCGCCGCCCACCAGCAGGACGTCGGCCTCCCGCACCCAGGGGACCCACCGCTGTTCACCGACGCTGGGCAACGCCGTCAGCTCCAGGACGCCCAGCGACTTCCACCCCAGATCGCACATGGGCAGTGGCGACTGGCCGGTGATGAAGTTCCAGGCCGAGGCCGGCCCGCCGTAACGGCTGCCGTACGTCGCCGTGGGAATGCACAGAGCGCTGGAGTCGGCGATCGGCCTGCCCAGCAGGTCGACCAGCGCATCGCGGATGCTCGGGTTCGTGACGCCTGCGGACGTGAGAAGAAGCCTCACGTTTGCCTCCTGTACGTAGCCGTCGTGACGCGCTGCCAGAGAGTCACGCATCGGGTGTACAGGAAGACAGACGGGACACCACGGCGAAACTCATCGCTGTTGCGATCCCGAGCCCCGCACGCACATCAGCCGGCACATGACCTGCGGCAAAGGAAGAATGAGTCAGGTGTTGTCGGCCGGGTCGCTGTGAACGGCCTTGCCTTCGATGTTCTTGCGCAGGACGCCGTCCAGGTCGAGCTTGGCCGTGTCCACCGGAGCGACGGTCACCCACTGGCGGCTGCGGATCAACGGCACCATTGACGATCCGGTCGGGCGGGACTGCACCTCTTCGCCACGCGCGACCCGAGCCGCAACGCATTTTGATCGCTCCTCGACACAGACAAGTCGTGCTCGTGCACGGCATCGCGAGGCACTCCACCGGCCGCGTCCACGCGGCGATATTCGATCGCTGCCACCCGGCCCTCTGCGGCAGCATGAGGAAGCTGGGGTGTCCGGAGGGGGTCGGATGGTGGTGCCAGAATCGGAGAGGCCGGTCCGCAAGAACGCGGTGCCGCTCGCTCTGCGGCTGTACGCAAAGGAGTTGCGGCGCCACGGTTTCATGTCCGCGGGAGCACTCGTGTCGCCCGCGCTGGGCGTCACGTGTCAGCTCTATCTCGCGCCGTTGGCGGTGGGCGGGCTCGTGGGCAAGCTCGCGGGTGGTGGCGACACGAGCCTCGGCGCCGTCCTGCCGTACGTGCTGGCCTTCGGCGGTTTCATGCTGCTGTCGGAACTGTTGTGGCGCATAGGTCTGCACTGCCTCAACCGCGTGGACGGCCGCGGGATCGAGAACCTGTCCGCCCTCGCGATGGACGAGCTGCTGGGAAAGGACGCGGCGTTCTTCCACGACAACTTCGCCGGGTCGCTCACCAAACGGGTGCTGAGTTTCGCGTTCCGCTTCGAGGACTTCGTGGACACGCTGGCGTTCAAGATCTTCGCCAACGTCATCCCGCTGGGTTTCGCGTGCGTCGTGCTGTGGAGTTACAACCCGGTGCTCGTCGCGGTGCTGATCGGCCTGATCCTGGTCACGGGATGTGTGGTCGCGCCGCTCATCCGCCACCGCCAGCGGCTGGTCGACCAGCGCGAGGCCGCCATCGCCCAGGTGTCCGGCCACGTCTCGGACACGCTCACGAACATGGAGACGGTGCGGGCGTTCGCCGCCGAGCGGCGCGAGGGCGCGGAGCACCGGACCCGTGCCGCCAGGCAGCGAACGCTGGCACTGCGGTCGTGGGACTACAACAACCTGCGCATCGACACCGTCATCGCGCCGCTGTCCGTGCTCACCAACGTGCTCGGCCTCGTGGTCGCGATCGGGGTCAGCGACGGGCTCGGCGTGGAGGCGATCGTGGTGACGTTCGCCTACTTCGGGAACGCGACGCGGATCATGTTCGAGTTCAACCAGATCTACCGGCAGGTGGAGAGTGCGCTCACCGAGGCGGCTCAGTTCACCGAACTGCTGCTCGACCCGCCGACCGTGCTCGACCCGAAGCACCCGGAACCGTTGCGCGTGAACGACTCCCAGGTCCGGTTCGAGAACGTCGTGTTCACGCACGGCGGTGGCGAGCCGTTGTTCGACGGGCTCGACCTGGACATCCCCGCGGGCACGTGGATAGGGCTCGTCGGCCGCTCCGGCGGCGGCAAGACCACGCTCACCCGGCTGCTCCTGCGGCTGATGGACGTCGATCGGGGCCGCGTCCTCATCGGCGGCCAGGACATCGCCCGCCTGAGTCAGGCCGACCTGCGCGGCCTGATCGGGTACGTGCCCCAGGACCCGGCCATGTTCCACCGGACGCTGCGCGAGAACATCGCGTTCGCACGGCCTGGCGCGACCGACGCCGAGATCCACCGCGCCGCGCACGCCGCGCACGTGACCGAGTTCGTGGACGCGCTGCCCGACGGGTTCGACACGATGGTCGGCGAGCGCGGCATCAAACTGTCCGGCGGACAGCGGCAACGGGTCGCGCTGGCCCGCGCCATCCTGCGTGACGCGCCGATCCTGCTGCTGGACGAGGCGACCAGCGCGCTGGACTCGGAGAGCGAGGTGCTGGTCCAGGAGGCGCTGTGGCGGCTCATGGAGGGCCGCACCGCGATCGTCGTGGCGCACCGGCTGAGCACGGTCGTGCGGATGGATCGGCTGATCGTGCTCGACCGGGGGCGGATCGTCGAACAGGGCACCCACGCGGAGCTGCTCGACGCCGAGGGGACGTACGCGAAGCTGTGGCGCCACCAGTCCGGCGGCTTCCTCGACGAGGCGGTCGGTACTCGTTGACCGGTCCTCGCGACTGGTCGACGAGCGCGAACCCACGAGCCGTTGGTGAGCTGCGCCACGGACCCTCACCGGAACGGGTCGAGCGGATGCGTCGGCGGTGGTTTTTGTCAGTGTCGTGTGGACACTGGAGGAGTGAGCACCTCGACACCGTTGCTGAACCCGACCCGCATCTACGTGGAGCCCGCCGCGGCGCTGCTGCCACGAGGTCGTGAGGTGCTCGACAGGTTCCCCGGCGCGGAGCGGGTCGAGGTCGACAGCCACTGGCGCATTCCCGAGTTGCACGGCGACGAGGCCAACGCGCGGCGCTGGGTGCGGATCAAGAGCGAGGCGCTGGTGCTCGGGGTGAAGAAGTCCCTCAGCGCGCGGCCCAACGGGCGCTCGGCGCACTTCATCGCCCCGTCCACGGCCAACGGGTGCGCGATGGCCTGTGCCTATTGCTACGTGCCCCGGCGCAAGGGCTACTCGAACCCGATCACGGTGTTCGCGAACATCGAGCAGATCACCGGCTACCTGACCCGCCACGTCGCCAGGCAGGGCCCGATGACCGAGCCCGGCCAGATCGACGACCAGGCGTGGGTCTACGACATCGGTGAGAACTCCGACTGCTCGGTGGACGCGATGGTCAGCGACAACGTGAGGGACCTGGTGCGGCTGTTCCGCGACCTGCCCACCGCGAAGGCGTCCTTCGCGACGAAGTACGTCAACCGCGACCTGCTGGAGTGGGATCCGCGGCGCCGTACCCGCATCCGGTTCTCACTGATGCCCGAACGCGCCGCGAAACTGCTCGACATCCGCACCACCCCCGTCGCGGAACGCCTCGCCGCTCTCGACGACTTCCACGCCGCCGGCTACGAGGTGCACGTGAACCTCAGCCCGATCGTCGTGTACGACGGCTGGCTCGAGGACTGGCGGCAGCTGCTCGAGTCGCTCGGGGACGCGACCTCCGCGGCCACTCGCGAGCAGCTGGCCGCCGAAGTCATCATGCTCACCCACAACCGGCCGCTGCACGAGGTGAACCTGCGCTGGCACCCGCGGGCCGAGGACCTCCTGTGGCGCCCCGAGCTGCAGGAGGTCAAACGCAGCGAGGGCGGCGGGGTCAACGTCCGTTACCGGCGGGGACTGAAGCGGGAACTCCTCGACTCCTTCCTCGCACTGGCCGAGGCACACGCCCCGTACCTGCGGGTCCGGTACGCCTTCTGAGCAAGGGGCCCGCTCGCGGCGTCATCCGGCGGGGTGCAGCTGCCCCTGGAAGTAGGTCCGCTTCGCGACCTTCTTCCCGCTGTGCATCGCTTCCAGCATCAGCACCGTCGTCTCCGCCAGCCGGTCGGCGTCTTGGACCACCGTGGCGCGCAACGGGCTGGTGCCCTTGTCGATCAGCGCCTTGGCCTCGGCGATGCCGTCGATGCCGATCACCGCGGTGTCCCGGGTGGCTGTCGACGGAGTCGATGCGATGGCGTCCACCGCGCCCAGCGCCATCTCGTCGTTGGTGCAGAACACCGCGTCCAGCCGAAGTTCCCGCGCGTCGAGACGGCGGATCTGGGCACGAACGGCGTCGTGTGCGCGAGAACGCTGGAAGCTGCAGTCGGGCAGTTCGGTGATCGACACGTCCGGGATGGCGCTCTGCAGCACCTTGCGGCACTGCTCCTGCCTGGCGGCGTGCTCCCGGCTGGCGATGATCAGCACATGAGGTCGCGTCAGGCCGCGCTGCCGCAGGTGCTCCACCAGCCAGGTGCCCGCGAGGTCACCGAGCTGAGCGCTCCGGTACCCGACGTACACGGCGTTGGCGGGATACTCGTCTTCGTGTTCGAACGGCTCGATGTCGGTGAACACGACCGGCAGACCCGACGCCGCGCAGAACTCGGTCAGCGTCGCCCGCTGCTGGTCCACCGCTGTGGCGACCACGATGCCGCCCATGTAGGCCGTGCGGCGGTCCTGCACCCTGTTCAGCAGATGGGTCTGCGCCGACGCGTCGTAGTCACAGGCGGGCAGCTTGAGCACCATGTCGACGCCATCGCGGTCGAGCCTGCCGTGCAGGCGCCGGACCAGACCGGCCAGCCAGTACTTCTGTTCGAAGGCGGGCACCACCACGAAGACCTGCCGCGCCCGGCCACGTCCGCGGCCCACCTTTCGCAGCAGCACGAGGGAAATCGCGACCAGCGCAGCGGCCACGGCCAAGGACCACAGCGGCACCGAGCTCGTCAGCAGTCCGCTGCGAGCCAGCGCGACGGTTCCCGCGACGATGAGCCCGCTCGCCACCGAAGTCACCACGGTGAAGCGCGCCGGCGTGCGATCCCGGTCGAGTAACGCCATTGGCGAATCCTTCCGACGCCGACGAGATCGTCAGCGTCCCACAGCACAGCCGGCCGGTAGTGCGGATCAGCTCGCCGGCACCCGCCGAGCCGGCTCCCACCATTCGATGCGTTCGATCGTCGTTTCTTGACCGTGAGGGACGAGCACTGTTAGGACTGATCGCTGGGAGCGCTCCCGGAATGTTGTCTCAACCCTGAGCGAGATCAACTTCGTGGAGATGCCATGACAGCACGTCGAGACGAGTCAAAAACCCCTGGTTCGCAGCCCTTGAGCCGGCGGACGTTGCTCGCGGCCGGCGCCGCGCTACCGGTGCTGGCGGTGGGGACACCTGCCGCGGCGGCCACCTCGGTGGTCGTCGAGCCGTCGAACGTGCAGCAGACGATCCTGGGTTTCGGCGGTATGAACCACACCGTCTGGATCAACGATCTCACCGCCGCTCAACGGGAAACGGCGTTCGGCAACGGCGCGGGCCAGCTCGGATTCACCGTGCTGCGCATTCCAGTGCACGAGGACCGGGCCAACTGGAGTCGTGAGGTCGCCACGGCGAGGCGTGCGGTCGAACTCGGGGCCAAGGTCATCGCCTCGCCGTGGAACCCGCCCGCCTCGATGACCGAGACCTTCTCCGGCGGCAAGCGGCTGCGTTACGCCTCTTACGGCGCCTATGCGCAGCACCTGAACGACTTCTCCGCGTTCATGGCGAACAACGGGGTGAACCTGTACGGCATCTCGGTCCAGAACGAGCCGGACTACGCGCAGGAATGGACGGCGTGGACCCCGGGCGAGATCGTCAGGTTCCTGCGCGAGAACGCGGGCGCGATCAACACCAGGGTGATCGCCCCCGAGTCGTTCCAGTACCGCAAGAACCTCTCCGACCCCATCCTCAACGACCCCGCCGCGCTGGCGAACGTGGACATCATCGGCGCGCACCTCTACGGCACCCAGACCGCGGACTTCCCGTACCCGCTCTTCCGGCAGAAGGGCAACGGCAAGGAGCTGTGGATGACCGAGGTCTACCACCCCAACAGCAGCGACTCCGCCGACCTGTGGCCGCAGGCGCTCGACGTGGGCGAGCACGTCCACCGCGCGTTGGTGGACGGCCGGTTCCAGACCTACGTGTGGTGGTACATCCGCCGCTCCTACGGTCCGATGCGCGAGGACGGGCAGATCAGCAAGCGCGGCGCCAACATGGCGCACTTCTCGAAGTGGGTTCGCCCCGGCTACTCGCGGATCACCGCCACCGCGAACCCGCAGTCGAACGTCTACATCTCTGCGTTCAGGAGCGGGTCCAGGATCGTGATCGTCGCGATCAACAAGAACACGTCACCGGTGGACCACGTGTTCACCATCCGGGACACCGGTTCCGCGACGATCTCGACCTGGCTGACGAGCGCAAGCGCGACTCTCGCGCACTACAACGACTTCACCATGTCGAACGGGTCGTTCAACGCTCAGTTGCCTGCCCGCAGCATCAGGACGTTCGTCCTGAACTGAGGCGGCCTCGGGCGACCAGCCGGGATGGTCGCCGTCCCGCGTCCGGTCCGCTCAGTTCCACTGCAGACGGTCGGAGAGGCCCGCGGCGGCGAAGGCGGCGGTGAGGTCGTCGCGGCCCTCGGTGAAGTGGGCCCAGCCCTCGTAGTGGACCGGAACCACCCGGCGAGCGCCGAGGGTCTTGGTGGCTTGTGCGGCCTGGGCGCTGTCCAGGACGAGCGGTCGGCCGTCGAAGAGACCGGCGAAGCGCGGGGCACCCGCGAAGAGCACGGCGGTGTCGATCGGGCCGAACCGCTCGGCGATCTGCTCGACGGCGTCGAGCGAGGCGTTGTCGCCGCTGACGTAGACCGCCGGCAGGCCGTCCCCGGTCAGGACGAAACCGACGACCTGGCCGGTGAACGGTTCGATGTCCTCACGGCTGCCGGGACCGTGGACGGCGGGCACGCCGGTCACGGTCACCGTGCCGCCGTCAGGACGGTCCAGCTGGACGGACTCCCAGTCGGCCAGCCCCTTGGTCCCGGCCCCGAGGCGCTGCTCGGCACCGGGAGTGCTGAGCGTGAGCGGGACGTCGGCGAGGAGGGCCCGTCCGGCGTTGTCCAGGTTGTCGGCGTGCTCGTCGTGGGAGAGCAGCACCACGTCGATGCGGCCCAAGTCGGCGGGCGCGACCTGGGAGTGCCCGGTCTTGGTCAGGACCGCGCCCCCGCCGGCCGGGTAGTCGCCCGGTCCGTCGAAGGTCGGGTCGGTCAGGAACCGCAGGCCGCCGTACTCGAAGAGGGCGGTCGGGCCGCCGAAGGTCTGGACGGGGAACTGGTCTGCGGCCAGGGGAGCGGAAGTCACGAGAAGGTTCCTCACGGTTTGGGTATGCGTTATCCGTGAGGCTGACGGTAGTGTTTCTCACGGACTGAAGCAAGCCGTACCATGAGGTCTGTGAATGAGAGCACGACGGCGGAAGCCGCCTGGCCGCCCGTGCCGGGCGAGGAGCAGTACTCGTCGCTCGCTCTGGCCAACAGCGCCATCGCACTGCCGGGCGGGCGCGTGCTGGACCTCCTCGGCACTCCCGCGCAGACGAACCTCTGGCTCACCGAACACGGCCTCGCGCCGGTCGACATCGGGATGCGGGAGATGTGCGCGACGCAGCTGCGTTCGCTGCGGGAACAGATCAGGGCCTTGTTCGACGCCCGCGTCGCCGGGCTGCCCGCCCTTCCCGCCGCCCTGTCGGCGGTCAACGACGCGCTGACCAGGGTGCCCACGGCACCGCTGCTGCACTGGGACGAGAAGAACGGTCCCTACCGGGCGACGCCCCACCCCACCACGGAGATCGTCGACCACGCCCTCGCGACCCTCGCCGCCAACGCGGCCGACCTGCTCACGGGCCTCGACGCGGAACGGCTCACCGCCTGCCAGTCCAGTCCGTGCAACCGCTACCTGCTCCGCCACGGTCGGCGCCAGTGGTGTTCCACCCGGTGCGGCGACCGCGCACGAGCCGCCCGTGCCTACGCCCGCCGCACCCAGTCCCAGACGGACTGACCAGGGTCACTGGTAGGAGACCATCGACGGTTTCGGTTCATAGGTCATGGTCTGCTCCGGCGTGAGCATCGGTTTGTCCTCGTCGTAGAAGTTCTTCCAGCCCATCGGCAGGTCACCGGGCCGGGCTCCCACCACGGAGTCCCAAGTGGACACCTTCTGGCCCGTCGTGCCCTGCCCGTCCATGTGGATCAGCAGCTGCACCTCGTCGCGGGTGGTGTCGAGCGACTGCTCGTTGCGGATCATCGACAGCTGGAACTGGTGCGCCACGAGCAACTTCTGCGGCAGGAACTTCGCGGCGGTCAGCTCGGCGAGCCACGCCGAGACCTCGTTGATCTCCGAGGCGTCGACACCGCCGATCTGCTGCAGCGGCACCTGGTCCGGCCCGAGCTTCCACTCGGGGTCGACGGCCAGGCCGACGTGGGGCATCTCCAGCAGGGACGCGTACCGCTTGGCCTGGTCCACCAGCCGGGCCCTGCCCGGTTGCAGGTCCAGGATCACGTACACGCCCTCCTTCCCGGCCCTCTCCGCCCACGGGCGCAACACCTCGACATCGGTCTCGCCCGAGTAGTCGCCGTCCGGGCCGGGGGAGCCCTGGGCGACGGTGGCGATGATCTCCAGGGTCGGCACGACGGGAACGTCGCTGAGCGGCTCGTACTCGGCGGCCAGCTTCTTGGCGCGTGCGATGGAACCTTCGAGGTCCTGCTCGCCGAGCGCGCCGAGCGCCGGCCCGTCCGGATGGCCGTAGAGGCAGACCAGCAGCCTGCCGGGGAACAGCACCTGCCCGCCGCCGGGCAGCAGGCCACCGCGGACCACCGTGTCGACCCGCTTGCGCAGCCGATCCGGCGGACCGAAGTCCTCGCCCAGCGCCAGCACCGCGGCGGACGGCTTCGCGCGCAACGCGTCGATCGCTGCCGCGTCGCTCCTCGGATCGGCGCCGTGCAGCGCGACGATCTGCGCGCCCGCGGCCCGTGCCGTGGCGACCGCGGCGACGTCGTCACGGCGGGTGTCCGCCAGCACCGTCACGTCCGCCGGCTGGGCGGGCTCGACGGCCGGCACCCCGGCGGGCAGATCCGTGATCGTGGCACCGTCCGCCGGTGCGTCGATCCCGACGACCTTGGCCTTGCCGGACCACGCCTCGACCTCACGGCGCGCGTCGGCGCCAACGGCGAGCACCACCTGCGGCGACAGCCTCCCCACCTCGTCCCGCACGGACGGGCCGCCCCGCTCGGGCGTGTCCTTCGAGGCGGGGACCTGGAGCACCGGTACCCCCAGCCGCTCGGCGAGGGGGCCCGCTCCGGCGGAGGCCGCGCGGTCCGTCTCCGCGGCTACCACCACGACGGGGGCGCTGCGAAAGAGGGCTGAACTCACGGCGATCGCCGACTCCGCACCAGGCTCGGCGTTCAGCACGACGGTCTTCTCAGGCGGTGCGGCCACGTCGGCCCTCAGCGCACCGCCCGGCCCCTCGGCCGTGAGTCCGAACGGCCCCGCGGTGCAGCCTGACACCAGCACGGACATCACCACGGCGAGGTGCCAGCGCTTCCGCACCGGCGCAACGGCTCCAGAAGACCTGTGATCAGCGCGTTCCAGCACGTCAACCGTCCTATGTGAACAGGTGGTCCGCCTCACTGCACGAGGGGTAGCCGGTGGAGAGCCGAATCCTCACCGACGACGCCACGACCACCCGAAAGAGGACATGAGCAGGGCAGATCGCCGCCAGGTCGCAGGGAGGTCTCCAGAACTAGCCCGACCGGTCCGCGCGCGGCTGATCGGCCTGGTGCACGTCCGGGATGCCGTCGTTGTCCGCGTCGCGGTTCTCTTCCTCGTAGATCCGGCGGTACACCCTGTTGCGCACGCGCAGGACCACCGTCGCGATCAACGCGGACAGAACGGAACCCAGCAGCACGGCCACCTTCGCGTTGCTGTAGCCCGCGCTGCCCTCGCCGAACGACAGTTCGCTGACCAGGAGCGAGACGGTGAAACCGATGCCGGCGAGGATCGACAGGCCGACCACGTCGATCCACGCCAGGTCGTCGTCCAGATCGGCCTTGGTGAACCGCGCGACCAGCCAGGTGGCGGCGGTGATGCCGATCGGTTTGCCCACCAGCAGGCCGAGCACGATGCCGAGCGTCACGCTGTCGGTGAGCGAGGTGACGAAGCCGCTCAGGCCTCCGATCGAGACACCGGCGGCGAAGAAGGCGAAGATCGGCACGGCGACACCCGTGGACAGAGGCTGCCACCGGTGCTGGAAGATCTCGGCCAGACCAGGACCTTCGCCGCACCGGCGGATCACCGGCACGGCGAACCCGAGGAGCACACCGGCGACGGTCGCGTGCACGCCTGAGGCGTGCATGAGTGCCCACGTCGCCACCGCCAAGGGGATCAGCAGCCACCATGACCGCACACGTCGCTGCACGAGCACCGTGAACAACGCCAATGGGACGAACATCAGCAGCAACGGCTGCAGTGCCAGGTCGTCGGTGTAGAACAGGGCGATGATCACGATCGCGATCAGGTCGTCGACGACCGCGAGGGTCAGCAGGAACGTCCGCAGCGCCGACGGGAGGCACCTGCCGATCACCGCGAGCACCGCGAGTGCGAACGCGATGTCGGTGGCGGTGGGGATGGCCCAGCCGGACAGCGCGGGCCCGCTGCCGAGGTTGACCGCGGTGTAGATCAACGCCGGCACGAGCACGCCGCCGAACGCCGCCGCGATCGGAACGGCGGCACGACGAGGATCACGCAGGTCGCCGGCGACGAACTCGCGTTTGAGCTCCAGGCCCGCGACGAAGAAGAAGATCACCAGCAGGCCGTCGGAGGCCCATTCGGCGAGACTGAGCCGCAGGTGCAGCGACTCGGGGCCGATCTCCACCGAGCGCAAGGTCTCGTAGAGCGACGACCAGGGCGAGTTGGCCCACACCAGGCCTACCACCGCCGCCACCAGCATGATTACGCCGCCGACGGTCTCAAGGCGGAGCAGGTCGGCGATGCGCTTGGCCTCGGGCCAGGACGCGCGGCTGAACAGCCGGGTCTTCACGGGTTCCACAGCTCACTCCGGGTGTCGTCGGCCGCATCGCCGACCAGACTTCCCGGCACACCATGCCGCTCGTCACGGCAACAGCCCGACCGTACCCCACGCTCGGGCATCGGGCTGTGTTGATGTGATCTTGGCCGAACGCGGCTCAGCGCTGGCACTGGTTGTTTCTACGGCAGCCTTCGTCTCGTCGTCCTGTCTGCGGAGTGCTGTTTCCGGTGCCGCACGATCGGCCGCATCTGCTCCTCCCACCACACCAACGCCTCGGCGGTACGGGGGAAGATGTCCAGCGCGTCGCCCAGCAGCTCGGCGCCGCCGATCGCGAGCGACGCGCCCTCGCCACCGGGCCGGCCCGTGCACCACGCGGCGTCGCCGACCAGCGCGATCTGTCCCGACACCCACCGGTCCGCATGCACCTGAAAGCTCGCGCGCCGCGTCACCGGGCCGGCGTCCACCTGGGACAGGAGATCGGGCGCGAGCCAGGGGAGATCACCGAAAGCCTTCCGCAGGGGGAGGGAAGCGTCGCCGTGCCAGGCGAACAGCGCCGCGGAACTGCCGTCGCTCAACGGGTGGACGCGGACCGATCGTCCCGCGAGGTCCATCCGGACCGCGCTCGCCGAGGCCGTTCCCAGGCGGCTCGACACCGACACCTCGGCCCGGCTGTGCTCTCGGCGTTCCACGAAGGCGGCACCACGCACCGCGGAACCGACACCGTCCGCGCCGACGACGAGGTCGAACCAGTCCTCGTCCCCGTCGGAGAAGGTGACCGTGACTCCGCAGTCGTCCTCGGCCAGTCCCAGCACGCCGGTGCTCCTGCGCGCTTCGACACCACCGATCGCGCCCCGCAGGACGGTCACCACGTCGGCGCGGCGGAGCACGGGCGTCGCCGTGGACGGCTTGGAGTACAACGCGAACGGAGTTCCCGCCACGTCGACCACGACCGTGTCGCACCGCGGTTGGCTGTGGGCGATCAACGCCGGCATCAGTCCCAGCCTGGTGGCCGCGTCATGGCCGATGCCGCGCAGCGCACGGGGAAATCCGGGGTCCGGAGACTGCTCGGCTCGTTCGACGAGAACCACGTCCCAGTCGCTGCGGCACAAGCGCAGCGCGGTGGCCAGTCCGGCGATGCCCGCGCCGACGACAAGAGCCCTTCTGGTGGGCATGACCGCTCCCTTCCGAACGGGGATACGTCACGCCGACCAGACTTCCCGGCACACCTTCGCACAGGGTAGTTCACGCCGACCCCGCGCGACAGCCACTGAATGCCCGCTCCTCCGCGTTCTCAGTGTGATCCGGTGAGCTGGCCGGACAGGCGGGTGTGCAGTCGTTCGCTGTGCGGGTCGAGCCCGATGATCAAGGCTTCGATGCCGCGCGAGGTGAACTTCGCGGTGACGGCGTCGAGCGTGGCGACGGCGGAGCTGTCCCACACATGTGCGCCGGAGAGATCGATGACCACTTTGGACACCGTGTCGGTGTAGTCGAAGGAGTGCATCAGCTCGTTGCTGGAGGCGAAGAACAGCTCGCCGGTGACGGCGTAGACGCGGATGGTGCCGTCCGGGTCGAGGACGCTGGAGACGTCGACCAGATGTGCCACGCGGCGGGCGAAGAAGATCGCCGAGAGCAGGGCGCCCGCGATGACGCCGAGTGCGAGGTTGTGGGTGGCGACGACCGTGCCGACGGTCACGACCATCACGGCGGTCTCGGTCTTGGGGGTGCGGCGCAGCGTGGAGAGCTTGACGCTGGTCCAGTCGAAGGTGCTGATCGACACGAAGACCATCACCGCGACGAGTGCCGCCATCGGGATCAGGGAGACGACCGGGCCGAGGGCGAAGACGAGGACCAGCAGGAAGACGCCGGCCGCGAGGGTGGACAGCCGGGTGCGGCCGCCGGACTTGATGTTGATGATGGACTGGCCGATCATCGCGCAGCCCGCCATGCCGCCGAGGAAGCCGGTGGCGATGTTGGCGATGCCCTGCCCGCGCACCTCCACGCCCTTCTTCGACGGGGTGTCGGTGAGGTCGTCGAGCAGCTGAGCGGTGAGCAGCGACTCGATCAGTCCGACGACCGCCAGCGTCAGCGCGAAGGGCGCGACGATCGTGAGGGTCTCCAGCGTGAACGGCACCATCGGCAGGCCGAAACCGGGCAGCGCGGTGGGCAGCTCACCCATTCCTCCGACGGTGGGCACGGCGATGTGCAGGAACACCGTGAGCGAGGTGATGACCACGATGGCCACCAGTGGCGCGGGAATCGCCTTCGTCAGCTTCGGCAGCAGGTAGATGATGCCCAGGCCGAGCAGCGCCAGGGCGATGACCGGCCAGCCGCCCTGGGTGATGTGGGGGACCTGCGCGGCGAACAGCAGGATCGCGAGGGCGTTGACGAAGCCGACCATGACGGTGCGCGGCACGAACCGCATGAGCTTGTGCACGCCGAGCAGGCCGAAGAGGATCTGGAACACGCCGGTGAGGACCGTGGCGGCGAACATGTACTCGACACCGTGGTCGCGCACCAGCCCCACGAGCACCAGGGCCATCGCGCCGGTCGCGGCGGAGATCATGCCGGGACGGCCGCCCGCGAACGCGATGATGATCGCGATGGTGAACGAGGCGTAGAGGCCGACCTTCGGGTCGACGCCCGCGATGATGGAGAACGACAGCGCCTCGGGGATCAGCGCGAGTGCGACGACCAGGCCGGAGAGCAGGTCGGCGCGGGGGTTGGAGAACCAGGTCGTGCGCACCCTCGACAGCAGTGAGGGACGCGGCGCAGCCACGTGTGAGGACAAGCGACACCTCAGGGTTGTGCGCGCGAGCAGACAGGAGGCTCGCGTGATGAACGGGACTCGGGTCCGCGCGCCCCGGGGCGCGCGGAAGGACGCCGACGCCGACACCGCCGTCGTCGTCGGCGTGAAGTGTTGTGTCCTGGTGCCGCGAACTTCTCGGGTTCGCTCACATGACGGGCCGCGGCGGCCGCGGTGATGACGACCGCGGTCGTCATCACCGCGTGCGGATCAGGCTTCGATGACGATCGGGATGACGACCGGGCGGCGGCGGTAGGTGCGTTGCGCCCACATCTGCACCTGTTGTGCGATGAGGCGTTCGAGCTCCGCCACGTCGCTGATGTTCTTCTCCGCGGCGCCGACGAGGGCCTTCTCGATGGCGGGGATCACCGGCTGGAACGTCGAGGCGTCGTGTTCGAAGCCGTGGGCGATGAAGTCGGGTGCGTCGTCGAGCCGGCCGGTGTCGGTGTCGATGATGGCGACCACGGTGATCATGCCCTCTTCGCCCAGCGTGCGGCGCTGTGCCAGGGAGTCCTCGGTGACGCCGCCGACGGTCTGGCCGTCGACGTAGATGTTGTGGATCTCGACCTGGCCGGTGACCGAGGCCCGGCCGTCGTGCAGGTCGACGACGTGGCCGTTGGCGGCGACGAGCACCCGGTCGCGGTCGACGCCGGTGCGGACGGCCAGCTCGGCGTTGGCTCGCAGGTGGCGCGCTTCGCCGTGCACGGGCAGGACGTTGGTGGGCTGCACGATGTTGTAGCAGTAGACCAGTTCGCCGGCGCTGGCGTGCCCGGAGACGTGGACCTTGGCGTTGCCCTTGTGCACCACGTTGGCGCCGAGGTCGGTCAGGCCGTTGATCACCCGGTAGATGGCGTTCTCGTTGCCGGGGATCAGGGAGCTGGCCAGCAGGACGGTGTCGCCCTCGACGATGACGATCTCGTGCTCGCCGGCCGCCATGCGGGACAGGGCGGCCATCGGCTCGCCCTGCGACCCGGTGCACACCAGGGTCACCTCGTGGGCGGGAAGCCGGTTGGCGTCCCTGACGTCCACGACGAGCCCGTCGGGCACCTTCAGGTATTCAAGCTCCGAGGCCAGGCCCATGTTGCGGACCATGGAGCGGCCGACGAAGGCGACCTTGCGGCCGTGTGCCGCGGCGGAGTCGAGCACCTGCTGGATGCGGTGCACGTGGCTGGCGAAGCTGGAGACGATCACGCGGCGCGGCGTGGTGCGGAACACCTCGTCGATCGCGGGGGCGAGATCGCGTTCGGAGGTGGTGAAGCCCGGCACGTCGGCGTTGGTGGAGTCGACGAGGAACAGGTCGACACCCTCCTCGCCGAGGCGGGCGAAACCCCGGAGGTCGGTGATCCGCTTGTCGAGCGGGAACTGGTCCATCTTGAAGTCGCCGGTGTGCAGCACGAGACCGGCGTTGGTGCGGATGGCGATGGCCAGGCCGTCGGGGATGGAGTGGTTGACGGCGAGGAACTCCAGGTCGAACGGCCCTCGGGTGACCTGTTCGCCTTCCTTGACCTCGACCAGGACGGGCTTGATCCGGTGCTCGGCCAGCTTGGCGGCCAGGAACTTCAGCGTGAGCCGGGAGCCGATGACCGGGATGTCACGTCGTTCCCGCAGCAGGTACGGCACGCCCCCGATGTGGTCCTCGTGACCGTGGGTCAGCACGATGGCGACCACGTCGGCCAGCCGGTCCCGGATGCAGCTCCAGTCCGGGAGGATCACGTCGACGCCGGGCTGGTGCTCCTCGGGGAACAGGACCCCGCAGTCGACGATGAGCAGCTTGCCCTCGTGCTCGAACACGGTCATGTTCCGGCCGATCTCGCCGAGGCCGCCGAGGGCGATGACCCGCAGGGCATCCGGGGCGAGTGCGGGCGGAGGGGTGGACGTTCGAGCCATGGTCACACCCTCACGTTACGTGAGAGTTCCTGGTGAGAGGAAATCGGCGGCGCGTGCCAGGCGTGACGTCCGTCAGTTCGAGGGCAGATGGGACCGCAGGGTCGTGGCGAAGTCCTCGGCGATGCGCAGCTGCGCGCGCAGCTGCTGGCACCGTTCGTCGGCGGCGGTCCAGAACCCGGACAGGCGGTCGAGGTGCTTGTCGCGATCGGGATCGTCACCGGCGGACAGCGCGTCGAGGATGCCGAGCAGCTCGCGCATCTCCTCGAGCTGGAAGCCGAGCGGTTTCATCCGCTTGATCACGTCGAGGCGTTGCACGTCAGGCTCGGTGTAGAGGCGGAACCCGCCCTGGCTGCGTGCGCTCGGCACCACCAGGTCGACCTCCTCGTAGTACCTGATCGTGCGCAACGACAGACCGGTCCTCTCGGCCACCTCCCCGATCTGCATGTGCCCGCCCACGACATCCCTTCTGAACCGCGCCACGATCACCGGCCATTCTGGCACCACGCCAGGTGCTCGTATCCCGCTCGTGCCTCCGGGGTCAGGCCCAGATTACCGTCACGTGAGGGTAGGGTTCGGCGAGATGTCGCCTACCCCGAAGGACCGCGAATGACCACCGCCACCCCGGTGACCGCCTCGTCCGCGACCGTGCTCGCGGAAGCGGGACGCAGGCGCACCTTCGCGGTGATCAGCCACCCCGACGCGGGCAAGTCGACCATGACCGAGGCGCTGGCCCTGCACGCGAAGGTGATCTCCGAGGCGGGCGCGGTGCACGGCAAGGCCGGCCGCCGCGGTGTGGTGTCGGACTGGATGGAGATGGAGAAGGCACGCGGGATCTCCATCACGTCCGCCGCGTTGCAGTTCTCCTACCGCGACTGCGTGATCAACCTGCTCGACACCCCCGGCCACGCCGACTTCTCCGAGGACACCTACCGGGTGCTGTCGGCGGTGGACTGCGCGGTGATGTTGCTCGACGCCGCCAAAGGCCTGGAACCGCAGACCCTCAAGCTGTTCGACGTCTGCCGGTACCGCGGCATCCCCGTGATCACGTTCATCAACAAGTGGGACCGCCCTGGCCGCAACGCGCTGGACCTGTGCGACGAGCTGGGTGAGCGGATCGGACTGCAGGCGATGCCGCTGACCTGGCCGGTCGGCGACGCGGGCCACTTCCGCGGTGTGCTCGACCGGCGCAGCGGACAGTTCGTGCGCTACCAGCGCACCGCGGGCGGA
This sequence comes from Lentzea sp. NPDC051208, assembly GCF_040682435.1. NCBI lineage: Bacteria > Bacillati > Actinomycetota > Actinomycetes > Pseudonocardiales > Pseudonocardiaceae > Lentzea > Lentzea sp. NPDC051208. The sequence continues at coordinate 307,612 of NZ_JBFBAW010000010.1, forward strand.
GCCACCGCCGCGGGCGAGGAGCACCTGCCGCCGAGCCAGGCCGAAGCCGAGGAGGGCGCGGGCTGGACGCGCGCCAGCGAGGAAGCGGAGCTGCTCGGCGCGTCCGGCGGCGAGTTCGAGCTCGAGCGGTTCCTCGACGCCACGGCGACACCGGTGCTGTTCGGGTCGGCCGTGCTCAACTTCGGTGTGCGGCAGCTGCTCGATCTCCTCGTCGAGATCGCACCACGTCCCACCGCGCGGCTGGACGCCGCCGGCGATCCGCGTGAGCTGGACACACCGTTCTCGGCGTTCGTGTTCAAGGTGCAGACGGGCATGGATCGCGCGCACCGCGACCAGATCGCGTTCGCGCGCGTGTGCTCCGGTGTGTTCGAGCGAGGCATGGTGGTCACCAACGCCGCCACGGGCAAGCCGTTCGCCACCAAGTACGTGCAACAGATGTTCGGCCAGCAACGCTCCACGTTGGACACCGCCTTTCCCGGCGACGTCATCGGGCTGGTCAACGCCAACGCGCTGCACGTGGGCGACACCCTGCACGCCGGCAAACCCGTGGTGCGCTTCCCCGGCCTGCCCAGCTTCGCGCCGGCGCACTTCGCCGTCGCGCGACCGGCGGACCTCAGCCGCTCCAAGCAGTTCCGCAAGGGCATCGAACAACTGGAGTCCGAAGGCATCGTGCAGATCCTGCGCTCACTGCGCCGCGGCGACGGGGCACCGGTGTTCGCCGCGGTGGGCCCCATGCAGTTCGAGGTCGCCGCACATCGCCTCGACGCGGAGTTCAAGTCGCCGGTGCGGCTCGAACCGTTGCCCTACACCGTCGTGCGCCGCCTGGCCGACCCCAGGCAGCGGTCCATCGTGGACAGCAACCGCACCGAGGTGCTCACCCGCACCGACGGCGTTGATCTCGCCCTGTTCCCCGACTCCACCGCGCTGGGTGTCCTGCGGCGCCTGCACCCCGAGGTGCGGCTGGAGTCCCTCGTCGCGGGAACCGACGACTGACCGTCCGCGGATCAGTTGTCCTGTGGGGTGCCAGAACTCACGCGCTGACCTGCGGTGGTCGGGCTCGGTCGTTCTGATCCAGCTGGGTGGCTGGCTGGTTCTGCTCGGCCGGTCCTCGGCAGCCAAGGACGTCGAGCTGCTGGTGTTGCGGCATGAGGTCGCGGTGTTGCGTCGTGGCGATCGGCGTCCGAGGTTTGATCGGGCTGATCGCGCGGTGCTGTCCGCGTTGACGCGGCGGTTACCGGTTTGGCTGCGAGAGCACCGGTTGGTGTCTCCGGGCATCGTGCTGCGGTGGCATCGGCGATTGGTCGCGAAGAAATGGACGTATCCGAGCGGGTTGGTCGACCGCGGGTCGATGAGACTGTCGTGGTGTTGATCGAGCGCATGGCGCGGGAGAACACGGGCTGGGGTTACCGCCGTATCCAAGGTGAACTGCTCAAGCTCGGCCACCGGACGGCCGCGTCGACTGTTCGCCGGGTGCTCACGCGGCTTCGGATTCCGCCTTCGCCGACTCGGGGCACCGACATGTCGTGGCGGCGGTTTCTGCGTGCTCAGGCGGCGAGCATGCTGGCGTGCGACTTCTTCCGTGTCGACTGCGTCGTCACGTTGAAGCGGGTGTACGTGTTCTTCGTGATGGAGGTCGGCACCCGCTACGTCCACATTCTCGGCACCACCACCAACCCCGACGGTCCGTGGACCACACAGCAAGCTCGCAACCTCGTCATGGAGCTGTATGACCGGGCCAGCGAGTATCGGTTCCTGGTTCGTGACAGGGCTGGCCAGTTCACGGCGTCGTTCGGTTCCGTTCTCGCGGACGCCGGCATCGCCATCGTGAAGATTCCGCCGCGATGTCCACGGGCCAACTGTTACGCCGAGCGGTTCGTCGGCACCGTACGGCGAGAGCTCACAGACCGACTACTGATCATCAACGAGCGTCACCTGACGTCAGTGTTGAACCGCTACGTGTCCCACTACAACCACCGACGGCCACACAGGGCGCGGGACCAGACTCCGCCGGTACCGGATCACCCCATCGCAGGGCCAGGTTGTAGATCCGTACGTCGTCGGCGAGTGCTCGGCGGATTGATCAACGAGTACGAACCTGCAGCTGCTTGATCCGCAGGTCAGGCCCGTTGGTTCGTGTTTGGCACCCCACACGCGGTACTCCGACGGGACCGTCCCGGTGGAGTCCTCCACGAGTATCGGCAGGCCGCTTGATCTGTGCGGACGTAATTTTCGGCACGCATAACGCCACCTGCCCACACCCCAACCGCCACCGCACGCGCCTGCGCTCGGTCGCCGCGACGCTGTGCACGGTGAACGTCAACTCACGCGCGCACACGGCGCATCGGACTTGGTGCCGCACGACCGGTTCTCCGTCCGCTGGACGCCGCACCTTCCACGCCTTCCGCTGCAGGCCTCACGCCTGCAAGCGCGTCGCCGGCTTCATCGAGTGCGCCGACAAAGCCAAGCCGGACGAAGAGCCCACTCCGGCCGACATCCTCGCCGAGCTCGGCGCGCTCATGTGCTCCCGGCGCAGGGGATCCAGCCTTCCTGCTCACAGGAGATCGTCGCCCACACGGTCTTGCCTCCGCCGGGCAGAGGGGAAACGCCCCATTTCCAGGACAGCTTGTCCACCATGATCAAGCCTCTGCCGCGGGTGTCGGCGATCCTGGACCGTCCGACCACCGGTTGCTCCGGTGAGGTGTCGTCGACTTCGACCCGCACCCGGCACGGCGACCGGCCGCGTCTGAGGCGGACCCCGTACGGGCTGCTGCCGTGCTCGTAGGCGTTGGTCAACAACTCGGTGCTGATCAGCAGCACCGTTTGCAGGTGGTCGTCGTCCAAGTCCGCCAGGGCGATGGCCGTCCACCGCCGTACTTGCACCAGTGGCGGCATCTGTTCGGTCGTCAAGCCCAGGATCAGCGGTTCGGGATCGTTCTCGACGCTCACGCGCGGACCGCCTCACGGTTGCCGCCCTGTTGACTCAAGGCGCACCGGCCAGCCCGGCATCCCACCGTAGACCTCGAAGAGCACACGACCAACTGGCGTCACCGTCGAGCACCCGCCGATTCCCAGCAGTCAGAGCGTCGTACGGCGGGGTATCACGAAGTGCCGCGTGCTGCGATCCGGACGAGCTCGCGTAGATCGATGACGCTTGCGCGTCCGATCACGCTCGTCCTGACACGGCGGATGCGCTGAACTCTGCGTCGATCGAATCAGCAGACAACCACGAGATGGTGTGACCACAAGCGTTTGATCCGATTGCTCGCGCTTCGTCAGCAGGCCGGACGGAAGGCTTCGAATTGTCCCTCGGCCTCCACGGCACCGGCACCGGACCGGGTGGTGTTGCCGACCTGCGCCGTGTCGGTGTGGGGTTGCCCCGTTTTGACGGACAGGGTCGATGAGGTGTGATCACGCTACCTGATCGACTGGTTGGTATTGGGTGGCTTCGTAGGTGGCGGGGCTGAGGTAGCCGAGGCTGGAGTGCCGGCGGCGGGTGTTGTACCAGCCCGATGTATTCGAAGATTGCCTTGTGCGCCTTGGCTTTCGTGGGCTAGGACTGCCGGTCGAGCAGTTCGGTCTTGATGGTGGCGAAAAACGACTCGGCGACCGCGTTGTCCCAGCATTGCCCCTTACGGCCGACGGACAGCCGGACTCCGGCATCACCGGCGGCTCGTGCGTGCTCAGGTAAGCCCGGTGAGTCATGCTCTGACTTCTCATATGCTGCCTGACCTGCGGCGACTGTGCAAGGTGCTCCTTTCAGGAGCTGTCTGGTGGTTGTGGTCGTTGTGGCGGAAGCCAGTTGCCGGCCCAGCGGGTGAGGAGCGGTCCGAGCGTGGCGAGGAGGAGTACGTACGCGGTGACCACAGGCCCCAGTTCGGTGCTGGTGGCGCCGGCCAGGCTCATGATGACGACGGAGAACTCGCCGCGCGCGATCAGCGCGGTGCCGGCGCGCAGGCGGCCGCGTGGGGCGATGCCGTCGCGGCGGGCGGCGTACCAGCCGGTGGCGATCTTCGTGACGATGCCCGCCGCGGCGAGTGCGAGTGCGACGGGCAGCACCGGGAGCAGCTCGGCCGGGCTGACGGCGAAGCCGATGGCGAGGAAGAACGCCGCGGCGAACAGGTCGCGCAGGGGCGCGAGGACGGCGCGGGCCCGTTCGGCGGTGGCGCCGGTGAGGGTGAGCCCCACCAGGAACGCGCCGACGGCGGCCGAGACGGACACCAGTTCGGCGAGTGCGGCGACGACGAGGGTGCTGCCCAGGACGCGGAGCATGAGCTGTTCGTCGTCGGGGTGGGCGAGCCAGCGGTTGACGTGGTGGCCCCAGCGGTGGGAAGCGGCGAAGGCCGCCGTCACGCTGGCGATCGCGATGACGACGCCGAGCAGGGCCTGCCACCAGCTCCCGCCGGAGGCCAGCACCACGAGCACCGGCAGGTAGATCGCCATGGCGAAGTCCTCCATCACCAGGACGGAGAGGATCGCCGGCGTCTCGCGGTTGCCGAGACGGCGCAGGTCGCCCAGCAGCCGGGAGATGATGCCGGAGGAGGAAACCCAGGTGGCGCCCGCGAGCGCCAGGACGCCGGGCCACGGCAGGTCCAGCAGCCATCCCGCGACCAGCCCTGGTGCCGCGTTGAGGACTAGGTCGACCAGCGCGGAGGGAACGTGGCGGCGCAGGCTGTGGGTGAGCTCGGCGGTGTTGAACTCGAGCCCGAGGGTGAGCAGGAGCAGCACGACGCCGATGGAGGCGCCGACCTCGACGAAGTCGCCGGCGGCCGGCACCGGCGCGATGCCGCCGTTGCCGAGCGCGAGACCGGCGAGCAGGTACAGCGGGACGGGGGAGAACGACCACCGTCTCGCGGCCGCGCCGAGGACGCTGAGCCCGACGAGGATGACGCCGAGTTCGAGCAGCAGCGCCAGAGACGTGTGCACAGTCAGCCTTCGATGATCCGGCGCATGCCGTTGATGCCGTCGTGGGTGCCGATCACGACGAGCACGTCGCCCGCGCGCAGCACCTCGTCGGGGCTGGGGGAGGCGATGACGTCCTCGCCGCGCACGATCGCGACGACCGACGCCCCGGTGCGGGTGCGGGCGCGGGTGTGGCCCAGCGGTGCGCCCGCGTGCGCGGACTCGGCGGGCACGACCACCTGGCCGGCGCTGAGCCCCGGGACCTCCTTGGTCAGGTCGGCGAACCGCTCGGCGATGCGCGGGGCGCCGAGGATCTCGGCGACGGTGTCGGCCTCGGCGGTGGTGAGCCGGAACAGCGGCTGCGCCTCGTCCGGGTCGTCGGCCGCGTAGGAGATCACTTCGAAGTTGCCCTCGCGGCGCGCGATGATGCCGATGCGGTCACCGTCGGCGTTGGTGAACTCGTAGCGCAGGCCGACGCCGGGCAGCAGAACCTCGTTCACGTCCATCGGGTCATCATGGCAAGCCGCGCGTACAGGACTGCCCAGAGGGCAGGGGCTCGCTGCTCGGGCATGCCGTGGCCGGACATCTCGAATGCTGGTCGCGTTCAGCGAGCAGGTCGAGCTCGGTCTGCAGCGCCTCAGCGAGTGCGGACAGGTCGGGCACGTGGTCAGGGTCGGCGACCACCGTGATGGTGAACGCGTCGGCGTAGGACAGTGCCGCGAACGCCACCGTCACGTTGCCAGTGGTCGCCGATAGCGGGATGAGGCCGACGACCTGCGCGCTGGCTAGGCGCACGGGGTGGTCAGGGCCATGCAAGTTGGTCACGAAGGTGTGCACCATGCGTTGGTGGTTCGTGAACCAGTCCGCCATTCCGAAGGCCTTCGACGCCCGGAAGATCGGCGTGGCCGACACCACCGACTTCTTGTGTGACCGCGTGATGGCGGCGATTCGCGTCAGGCGTAACCAGCGGTCGCCGCCGGTCGGCAGTGCGACGGGCATGACGCCGGTGCTGTTGCCGAGGTGGGCGGCGGTGGTCGAGCGACGAGTCGACACGGGGATCGAGACGACCAGCTCGTCGAGGTGCTCACCTCGTCCGGTCAAGACCGTGTCCAGTGCACCTGTGACGGCGGTGAGCAGGGCGTCGTTGACCGTGCCTCCGTAGCGGTGTGCGGCGGCGTGCAGGCGGGAAACGCTGGCCCGTGCCGTGGTCTGCTGCCGCCGTGGGCCGGTCGGTTGGTTCAGGGAACAGCGCGTACCGCGTGATGGCCACCGCAACCTGGGGAACGAGACATGCCCAGGCAGTCTCAGCCGGGCCGTCCAGGCGTCCTTCGCGAGCTCACGACCGGAAGGCGCGGGAGTGGGAAAGGGCGCGATCTCGGCATGAGGCGCACCGTCGACCAGGTTTGCCAGTACAGCCAGGCCGCCGATGCCGTCGGACAGCACGTGGTGGAACACCAGGATCAGCGCCGCTCCGGCCTCTGCCAGCCCGGTGACCAGCGTCGCTGACCAGAGTGGTGACGAGTGGGGCAACGGGCGTATCACCAGCGAGGAGGCGACGTCCAGCAGTGCCGCCTCGTCGCCAGGAGCTGGACAGACCACGCGGCGCACGTGTCGGGTGATGTCGAACTCGGCGTCGTCGATCCAGATGGGACGGCCACAGCCGAAAGGCGCTCTGACCAGGCGCCGGCGCAGCCGCGGGACAGTCCGGACACGGTCGGCGAGCAGGGCCTCGACGCTGCCGGGATCTCGTTCCAGCACCACTATCGCGCCGACCTGCATACCGGAGGCCAGCGACACCATGTCGTCGGAACTCGCCCGGTCGATCATCGGCCATGCCGTTCGGCCCGCTGTTTGATGCCGCGCAACATCTTCTGCTCCATCACCAGGCTTCCCGGCTCAATCACGAGCTGGTTGAACCACCGGACGAGCAGTGACGCGTCAGGGACGGCGATGCGGTTGCGGCTGATCAGCCTGGTGCCGCTGGGGACCTCGTGCAGCACGAACGACCAGATCCACCGCCCGTCGTCGGAGCGCAGCACGAGCGCGTGATCGGGTTCGAGCACCTCCACCAGTAGCTTGGGGCCTCCTTCGCCGACCGGCAGGACGTCCCCGATGTGCAGGTCCTGGAACTGCGGGAGGATCTCGTCGGCGCTGTGCATGTTCAGGCCGAACAGGTTCTCGATCCAGTCGTAGGTGTAGGCACCGCCGCGCCCGCTGCCCATCTGCACCAGCCACGGCCAGATCCGGCCAGGAGGCGCCTCGACGGTGATCGCGCGGGTGGTCAGCAGGTCGGGCCGGGGCAGCAATTCGTCACCGGGCAACGCGGCTTGGGCCTCCTGCTCGGTCGCGCCCCAGGTTTGGCACCACTCGCGCCACAACAGCGGATACGACGCCACCGCCGCGAGGGCGGCACCCACTGTTACTACCGCGATTTTGCTTGTCCTCATGACTTCTACGGTGCTTCAGCGAGTTCGTCTTGCTCAGAGTCGTAGGACCCGATCCGGTAAGGCCGTCAGAGGTGGTCGGACCTCACGTCGTCACGGCGCGGCGCAGCCGCCACGCGCCCAACGTGAACAGCACGATCGCGAACCCCAGCAGCACACCCAAATGCGGCAGCACCGTGAGGACGTCGCCGCCGCGCCGGGTCAGCGCTGCGAACGCGTCGTTGGCCCAGCCGTGCGGGGTGGCGAAAGCGACTGTCCGCAGGGCGGGGCTGAAGAACTCGATCGGCACCATGCACCCGCCGAAGGCGGCGAGGCCCAGTCCGAGCAGGATTCCCGCACCCGCGGACTGCTGCTGTGTCCGGCACATCGCCCCGAGGAGCAGTCCTGCTCCGCCGGACACCAGCGCGAACGCGCACACCAGTGCGGCCGAAGCGAGCGGGTCGCCCCACTGCACACCGAACAGCAACGCCGAGCCGGCGACCACGATCAGGCCCTGCAACAGCGCGATCGCCACTCGGCCGAGTGCCTCGCCCGCGATGATCGTCCGCGGGGGAGTCGGGGTGGCGAGCATCCGCCGTGTGACACCGAGTGTGCGGGTCTCCACCAGTGCGGCCGCCGCGGTGAGCGCGTTGAGGAAGGTGAACACGATCAGCTGGCTGGCCGCGCCGAGGTCGAACCCCGAGTAACCCTCGGGGAACAGCGCCGCGCCGGCCGTGGTCGTGCTCACCTCGATCGGCTCCACCCGTGTCGAGTCCACGAGGGACAGTGCGGAGCCGCGGTCGAGCCCGGTACGCGATGAGACGAACTCGCCTACTGCCAGCCGGTTCGCCTCGCTCGTCAGCACCGTGGTGACGAGCATCTGCAGTTGCTGACCGGTCCGATCAGCGCGCACGAGCAGTCTTGGCGTCTCTTGTGCGGAACGGATCAGGCCGGCGCTGACCTCGCCGTGTTCCACTGCTGTGCGCAAATCGGCCTCGTTCGTGAAGTCCCTCACCCGCAGTCCGGGTTCCGCACTCAGCGCACCGGCCTGGCCGACGACGCCGAGCACCGGCGTGCTCGTGCCCCCGAACGCGATGCCGATGATGAACACCAGCATCAGGGGCAGCGCCACGAGGAAGAACAATCCGGTGCGATCACGCAGAGCGCGACGGACGTTGATCCAGCCGATCGCCCAGATCTTCACCGCTGCACCGCCTTTCGGAACAGCAGCACCGCTGCTGTGCACGTGACCGCGGCGAACACGGTCATTGCTGCGACCGAGGGCAACACGGCGGTGACCTCGCCACCCGCCAGGTCGGCGAGGCCGCGCAGGAACCACCGGTGAGGTGCGATCAAGCTGACCATCTCCAGGAAGCCTCCGGCTTGGCCGACCGGGAAGAACGCGCCGCCGAGCGAGCCGAGCACAATCGCGACGACGGCCTGCCAACCACCCGCCTGGTCCGCGGTCTTCGCGATCGACGCGACCACCGCCATCGCCCCGGTAGCGGCCAGTACGCCGGAGACGACGAGCAGGGCGACACCTGCGGCGTTTCCCCAGTGAGCGCCCATGAGCAACGAACTCGCCACGACCAGCACGGTCATGCTGAGCACGCCGATCACCACGCTCGTCAGCAGTTTGCCCGCGAAGATTGAGGACCGACGCACCGGTGCGGCGAGCAAACGTGCCATCGTACCGAGGCGACGCTCTTCCAACAGACCGGTCACCCCCAGCTGCACAGCGAAGAACAGGAAGAACACCGCCATACCCGCGGCATAGCCGGTTTTCGGGTCAAGCTGCCGGGTGGCTGTGGTGTCCTCTGCCACGACGACGCGCGGCAGGGAGGCCGCGGCTTCGGCGGCGAGTTCGGCCGGTGACGCGGCGAGTCCGGAGTGGAGGGTCGCGGTGACCGCTTGGCGTGCCGCGGTGAGACGGTCCGCGTAGGCCTGCGCCAGGGACCGGGCGACCTGGGTGCCGGTCGGGGCATCCACGTCACCGACGACCCCGATCCGGGCCGCGCGGCCCGCGAGCACGTCCTCGGTCAGCCCCGCCGGCAGCAGGAACGCCGCCGTGGCCTCACCGTTGTCCACCAACGCGCGGGCCTCCTGCTCGGACGACACCGTCCGGATCTCGATCGCGCCCGAGCTCGCGGCCCCTCTCAGCACCTCGCCGGTGAACGTCGTGGCGATCGCGCCGCGGTCGGAGTCCACGACGGCGTAGCGGAACAGTTCGCTGTCGCCGCCGACATTGCCCAGGATGAGGGTGAAGATGCCGGCGAGCCCGAGCGGAAGGACGAAGGCGAGCACGTACGCCGTCCGGTCCCGCGCCCGCTCGCGCAGGTCTCGGGCGGCGATCAGCAGTGCGTGGCGCATGATCACTCCCGTAGCGCCTTGCCGGTGAGGTGCAGGAAGACCGTCTCCAGGTCTGGTTCGGTCACCTCGACTGACCGCACCACGACACCGTTGGACGAGATCGCGGACAGCACCACGGGCAGGCATTCACGTGCGTCGTCGACCACTAGCTCGATGCCTTGCCCGTGCGCGGCCACCTGGCGGACGTGCTGAACGGCTCCGAGCATGGTGGCGGCGTGCAAGAGGTCTCCGTCCAGCTGCAACGAGATCCGGTCGTGCTCTCCCAGGCGCTCGACGAGTTGGCGTTGCGTTCCTTCGGCGACCAGCCGGCCGGAGTCGATGATGCCGACGCGGTCGCAGAGCCGTTCGGCCTCCTCCATGTAGTGCGTGGTGTAGAGGATTGCCATGCCGTCCGCGGCGAGTGCCCGCACGTTGTCCATGATCTGGTTGCGGCTCTGCGGGTCGACGCCTGCTGTCGGCTCGTCCAGCACCAGCAACTTCGGCTCGTGCAGCAGTCCGATCGCCACGTTGAGCCGGCGCTTCATGCCACCCGAGTACTCGCGTGCCAGATCGTTGGCGCGGTCGCTCAAGCCCACGACGTCGAGGACGTGGTCGACGCGGGACCGCTTGGCGCCGTACAGGCTTGCGAAGAACCGCAGGTTCTCCCGTCCACTGAGGTCCGGGTACAGCGCGAGTTCTTGGGGCACGTAGCCGACGAGTCGTTTGGCGGCGGTGGCACGTGTCGACATCGGCTGGCCGGCGATGAGCACTTCACCGGCGTCGGGCGAGAGGACGCCCGTGATCATCGAGATGGTGGTCGTCTTGCCCGCGCCGTTCGGGCCGAGCAGCCCGTAGGTCTCGCCTTCGGCGATCGTGAACGACACGTCGTCGACGGCCAGCACCTCGCCGAACCGGCGACTCAGGCCGGTGCACGACAGAACCGTCATGACGTGCTGTCCAGCATGCCAGGGCCGAACACCTCATATCGGATGTCGTCGGTGTGCACGCCTCGGCGGAGAAGTCCCGCGCGCATGTCGCGCATGAACGTGATCGGCCCGCACAGGTAGGCGATGGCATTGGGCGGCAACGGAATCGCGTTCACGTCGACGAGTCCTGCCTGCCCGCCGTCACCGCCGTTCTCGTACCAGGTGAGGTGCTGGAAGCCGGCGAGGCGGGCGTACTCGGCGCGATGTGCGTGCCGATCGGGCGAAGCCTCGGCGTGCACGGCGACGACCGCGCGAGCGGGCTCCGCGGCCGAGATGTGGTCGAGCATCGACAGCATCGTGGTGATTCCGATGCCGGCGCTGATCAGCACCACGGGCCGGTCGCCGGGCTTGAGCGTGACCTCACCGGCCGGCGGGCCGACGAGCACGACGTCGTCCGCGTGCACGTGGTCGTGCAGGAAGTTCGACACCGCGCCGTCCGGGGCGCCGTCCGCGCCGCGAACTCGTCGCACGGTGATGCGGAGCTCGCCGCGGCCGGGTGCCTGCGACAGGGAGTACTGGCGCGGCTGCCGGTGCCCGTCCGGCAGGTCGACGGCGATCGACACGTACTGCCCCGGCTCGAACGCCGGGACCGGTCCGCCGTCGTCGGGCAGCAGGGTGAAGGACACCGTGTCGGTTGCTTCCTCGTCGCGCTTGGCGATGCGCCAAGGGCGCCACAGCGTGTCGGGGGAGACGCCCGCCTTCTGGTACAGACCTGCTTCGGCGGCGATCAGCGAGACCGCGAACAGCCAGTAGACCTCGTCCCAGGCGGCCGCGACCTCCGGCGTGACGGCGTCGCCGAGCACGGTGGCGACGGCGCCGATGAGGTGCTTGCCGACGATCGGATACTGGTCGGGCCGCACTCCGAGCGAAACGTGCTTGTGGGCGATGCGTTCCGCGATCGGGCCGAACGGCGTGCCCTCGAGCAGGTGCTGGGCGTAGGCGACCACCGCGGCGGCCAGCGCGATCTGCTGCTTGCCGCTGGCCTGGTTGCCGCGGTTGAACAGGTTCAGCAGTTCCGGGTGCGCGGCGAACATCGACGGGTAGAACTCGGCGGTGATCTCGGCGGCGTGGTCGCGGACGACGGGCAAGGTCGCACGTACCACGGCAGCTGACGCAGCGGAAAGCACAAGTAGCTCCTGAGGACGAAATCCGAGGTGGAACTGACGGCGCGGTGGCGCGCGATCACCTCTTGAGCTTGCGCGATCAGGGGCAGGCGAACGCAGGTGAGAACGTCGCTTCCGAGTCGGGACCATCGTCCCGTGGCTTTACGACCGGACGGCCTTGGCGGGAACACCCTCAGGCCGTTCCTGTGCACCACGATCCCTCATGATGCGGGTCAGTGCTGCGCCGGTGACGGCCGCCATCGTGGCCGCCATCAGCAAGCCGCCGAGGGCGCCGATGAGCGCGATGAGTTCTGGTGGCTGACCTGGCTGCCACAGGGGAGTGGTGACCGCGGTGAACACCAGAAGGCCAGCTCCCCACGCGAAGGCGTTGGCCCAGATCCACCGATGGGCGTGAGGGAGATGGTTGCGCAGCACAAGCCACTGCGCGGTTCCCAGCGACAGCAGCACACCGATGCCCGCCACCGCGGCGATGGGCAGCACGGCCGTGAGCGGCAGCGCGTTGAGCCGATCGCCGTTGTGCACGACGAGCATTGCGAGCGCCCACGCGAATCCCGCTGCCAGGGCGGTGGCGCTGATCCAGCTGTAGCTGTTCAGGGTGCGATCGACGCGACGCAGCACCACGGCTTGCGCCGCGCCGAGAACGGCACCCTCGACCACTCCGGCGAGAACGAGAAGCTGCGGTGACGATGTGAGTGCGCCGACGAGTGCGGGCGCGAGGAAGCCCGCGAACTCTCCCGCTGTCGTCCAGCGGAACCACGACCGCCAGACCGTGCTTGTGGCCAGTTCAGTTCTCATACACCAACGTTGCGCGCTGAAGCGTTCTAAGTGGAGGGACCAACGTCCCCATTCGACCGGTGCGCAATACCGTGCGTTCCTGGGCCGGTTGTTCAGTTCCAGAGGGAGGGACGAAGCCAATCAGGAGCTGGAGTTCCGAGCTCTCGAGCGCCACGCCACAGCACGGTCGCGCACACGGCGATCATGACGGCGAACAGTCCCGCGACCGGCCAGTTGGGCTGCTGACCGTTGATGAGCAAGGCGATGGCCATCGCCCAGATGGCGAGGCCCATGGTCAGCACCTTGATCAGGACAACGGCACCGAGGACGGGCGCGGCCACGTGACCTCTGACCAGCGCGACACCGGTGGCGATGACGGCGGGCAGCGCGACCGCGAGGTCGGCGACGTAGACCGGGTACGGCAGTTCACCCACGTTGAGCGTGCCGGGCAGACCGCCACCGATGGTCGGCACGATGTCGGACAGCCACAAGCCTGCGAACGCCAGGCCGATCACGATCAGGAACCAGCCGACGCCGGCATGGGCGTTGAGCGGAACCCGGCGTACGTCGATGCGTGCGATGCCGTCGATGAGAGCGGCAATCGAGAGCGTCAGCGCCGCGAGGTAAAGCAGGAACGCGGAGTTGTGCGGCACGCCGAAGGCGTAGATCAGGTATGTGTAGGCGATGTAGCCGAGAAGCCCGAGCCACAGCAGGTGTCCGCGCAGCGATCCCGCGCTGCTGCGACGGCCCGCCCAGACCAGAACCGGCACGATCGCCAGCGTCAGTACGTCCTGCGCCAGCGACTCGAGGTGCACCGTGCGGTCCAGCCGGTAGGCGCGGTCGGAGAACAGGCCGTACAGCGTCGCGGTGACGAGAACGGGCGCCAGCAGCCACGTGACCCCGTTCGTCCACCACGCCCGCAACGGGCGCGTCGCAGTGGTGCTGGATGTTCGAAGTGTGCTCATGACTCAACGATGCGCTGCCAGCGGCTTGGAGTTCAGGGACCAAGGTCCTCGAAATCAGTGCCGTGCCAACGGGACCACCGCGACCGGGCAGTGCGCGTGGTGGATCAGCGCCTGACTCGTTGATCCCAGCAGCAGGCCGCGGAATCCGCCGCGTCCTCGGGTGCCGACGACGACCAACTGGGCCTTCGCGGACTGTTCGACCAGGGTGTGCGCCGGCCGGTCGCGGGTGAGCGACCGGTGCACGGGCACGTCGGGGTACTTGGTCGTGCAGGGGGCCAGCTGTTCAGCCAGCAGCCGTTGCTCTGCGGCCTCGATCGACGCGAGGTTCGTCGCGGTCAGCCCTCGCTGCCACGCGGTCTCGGCGGTGAGGTCCCACCAGGTGCGCACCGCGTGCACGGCGACACCGCGCAGTGTGGCTGCTTCGAACGCGAACGCCAGAGCGGCGTCGCTGGAGGGCGATCCGTCCAGACCTACCACGACGGGCGCGTCGCGGTCCGGAACTGCGTCAGGGGACGGTTCGCGCACGACGATGGTCGGGCACAACGCGTGGGTTGTCACAGCGACTGCGATGGAGCCGACGAGCAGCCCGGTGAACCCTCCCAGTCCGCGTGACCCCAGCACCACCAGCTGGGCGGACGCCGACCGGCCGACGAGCTGCTCGGCCGCACCACCGCTGGTCAGCTCAGTGGTCGCCTCGACCTCCGGGGCCGCCTCCTTCGCCACGGTGGTGGCCTCGGCGAGCACCACCCGGCCGTGGTCGTACACCGCCTCGGCAAAGGCTTCCGACGATGGGGCCACGTGTGGCGCGTGGACCGGGACGACCATGCATGAATGCGTGATCACGAGGTTTGTGCCGCGCCTGGCGGCTTCTTCGGCGGCCCAGCGCACCGCGTGCGAGGCAGAGCTCGATCCGTCCACTCCCACGACCACCGGCCTGCTGATCCCAGTCATCGTTTCCTCCATTCGTTCTTGTTCAACAGTGCGCGGGTCTGTGTGGCGATCTCGACGTCTTCTCGTGCCTCGACGACCCAGATCTCCACGGTCGAGGCGTCGCTGCTGACGCGGCTGTCCGCCGCCACTTCCGCGTTGCGTCCGGTGTCGAGGTCGATGCCGAGGAACGCAAGTCCAGCGGCGGTGTCCGCTCGGAGCGCGGCGTCGTGTTCGCCCACTCCGCCGGTGAAGACGAGCACGTCGATTCCGCCGAGGGAGGTCGTCATCGCGGCGATGCTCTGCCGCAACCGGTGGACGTAGACCTGCAGCGCGAGCACGGCGCGTTCGTCGCCGTTGTTCGCAGCCTTGCGCACGTCTCGGAGGTCACCGCCGATCTCGGAGAGGCCAGCCAACCCGGAGTGGTGTTCGAGGCCGTCCTCCAGGTCGTCCAGCGTCAGTCCGGAGCGTTGCAGCCACACCAGCAGGCCGGGGTCGACGTCGCCGCTGCGGGTGGCCATCACCAGCCCCGCCAGCGGGGTGAAGCCCATCGTCGTGTCGACCGAACGTCCGTCGGCGACAGCGGCGAGGGACGCCCCGGAGCCGAGGTGGCAGCTCACCACGCGAGCGCCGGGCCTGGCCGCGAGTTCGGTTGCCCGGCGAGAGGCGTAGGCGTGAGACAAGCCGTGGAACCCGTACCTGCGCAGGTCCCACTTGCGCCGCCACGCCGCGGGCACGGCGTAGGTCGTCGCCGCGGCCGGCATCGTGGTGTGGAAGGCGGTGTCGAAGCACGCGACCTGCGCCACGTCGGGCAGCAGTTGCCGGGCCGCGTCGATGCCGGCGAGCGCGCGGGGCTGGTGCAGCGGCGCCAGCCCCGTGAGCTCCTCGATCCCGGCGCGCACCTCGTCGTCGATCACGGTGGCGCTGGTGAACTCAGGGCCGCCGTGCACGACGCGGTGCCCGACGGCGTCCACAGTCGGTCCATCGCTCAGGAAGTCCCGCAGCGGACCCGTTTCATCGCCTCCCGACCAGCGTTCGACCTGGGTCTCGGCGAGAACGGTGTCGTCCCCGCCGAGAACGCCGAGCTTCAGGCTGGAGGAGCCCGCGTTCACCACGAGCACGTTCACTGCCAGGCCCAATCGCGGACCTCCGGCAGGTCCTCGCCGTGTTCGCGGATCCAGTGGTGGTGGCGGGTGCGCTGGTCCTGCATCAACTGCCGGAGCCGGGCCGCCTTCGGACCGAGCCCCGCGACCCGGTCGATCACGTCGATGACGAGCCGGTACCGGTCCATGTCGTTGAGCACCAGCATGTCGAACGGCGTGGTCGTGGTGCCTTCCTCCTTGTAGCCACGGACATGCAGGTTGTGGTGGTTGGTGCGCCGGTAGGTGAGACGGTGGATCAGCCACGGATAGCCGTGGTAGGCGAAGATCACCGGCTTGTTGGCGGTGAACAGCGCGTCGAACTCGCGGTCCGGCATGCCGTGCGGGTGCTCGGTGTCGGGCTGCAGCCGCATCAGGTCCACGACGTTCACGACGCGCACTCGCAGCGACGGCAGGTGTTCGCGCAGAAGCTGTGTCGCGGCCAGCACCTCGACGGTCGGGGCGTCACCCGCGCAGGCCAGCACCACCTCCGGCTCCTCGACACCGTCGTCGTTGCTCGCCCATTCCCAGATGCCCGCGCCGCGCGCACAGTGCAACTCGGCCTCGTCGACCGAAAGCCAGTCCGGTGTCTCGTTCTTGCCGGCCACGATGACGTTGACGTAGTCCTTGCTGCGCAGGCAGTGGTCCGCGACGGAGAGCAGGGTGTTGGTGTCCGGCGGCAGGTAGACGCGGACGACCTCGGCCTTCTTGTTCATCACGTGGTCGATGAAACCGGGGTCCTGGTGGGAGAAACCGTTGTGGTCCTGGCGCCAGACGTGCGAGCTGAGCAGGTAGTTCAGCGATGCGACGGGCCTGCGCCACTCCAGCTTCTTGTGCGTCTTGAGCCACTTGGCGTGCTGGTTGAACATCGAGTCGACGATGTGGATGAACGCCTCGTAGCAGTTGAACAACCCGTGCCTGCCGGTGAGCAGGTAGCCCTCCAGCATGCCCTGGCACAGGTGCTCCGACAGCACTTCGACGACCCGGCCGTCGTGCACGAGGTGCTCGTCGACCGGCAACGTCTCGGCCTGCCACTGCTTTCCGGTCACGTCGTACACGGCGTCGAGCCGGTTGGACGCCGTCTCGTCCGGACCGAAGATCCGGAACGAGCGCGCGTCGGCGTTGAGCGTGACGATGTCGCGCAGCATCCGGCCGAGCACCCTGGTCGGTTCGGAGTGCGTGGTGCCGTGCTTGACGACCTCGGCGGCGTGCGCGCGGATTCCTGGCATCTTCAGCTCGCGCAACAACAGTCCGCCGTTGGCGTGCGGCGTGGCACCCATCCGGCGCGTGCCGTCCGGAACCAGGGCGGCGAGCTCTGGCCGTGGTGCTCCGTTCTCGTCGAAGAGCTCAGCCGGCCGATAACTTTGCAGCCAGGCCTCCAACTGCCGCAGGTGCTCGGGGTTGTCCCGCACGCCCGCCAACGGCACCTGGTGCGCGCGCCAGGTGTTCTCGACCGGCTTGCCGTCCACTTCGGATGGACCGGTCCAGCCCTTGGGGCTGCGCAGCACGATCATCGGCCAGCGGGGACGCTCGTTGGTGTCCTTGATCCGGTGGATCTCGTCGATCACCTGGTCGAGCACCTCGGCCATCCGGGCGTGCATCGCCTCCGGCTCATGGCCTTCCACGTAGTGCGGCGCATAGCCGTAGCCGCGCAGCAACGCGTCGAGCTCGTCGTGCGGAATGCGCGCCAGCAGGCTCGGGTTGGCGATCTTGTAGCCGTTGAGGTGCAGGATCGGCAGCACCGCGCCGTCGGTCTGCGGGTTGAGGAACTTGCCGGCGTGCCAGCTCGTCGCCAGCGGCCCGGTCTCCGCCTCGCCGTCACCGACCACACAGGCCACGATCAGGCCGGGGTTGTCGAACGCCGCGCCGAACGCGTGCGCGAGCGAGTACCCCAGTTCACCGCCCTCGTGGATCGAGCCGGGGACTTCGGGAGCCACGTGGCTCGGCACCCCGCCGGGGAAGGAGAACTGCCGGAACAGCTTCTGCATGCCTTCGGCGTCGCGCGGCACGTCCGGGTAGGTCTCGCTGTAGGAGCCCTCCAGCCAGGTGTTGGCCAGCAACGCGGGACCGCCGTGACCGGGCCCCGTCACGAACAACATGTCCAAGTCGCGGTCGCGGATCACGCGGTTCAGGTGGGCGTAGAGGAAGTTCAGTCCCGGCGTAGTGCCCCAGTGGCCCAGCAAGCGGGGCTTGATGTGCTCGGGTGTCAGCGGTTCGGTCAGCAGCGGGTTGTCCAACAGGTAGATCTGGCCGGCCGACAGGTAGTTGGCGGCTCGCCAGTACGCGTCGACGAGCTCCAGGTCGGCGTTCGGCATCTCGCGCTCCTCACTCGGGTCTGTTGCCTTCCACGCTGCCGTCCGGATCGATCACGGAACAGGGCGCGCGGTCTGGGACGTGCGGGACCGAGGTCCCGTCGATCCTGGTCCCTCAGGCCCTGGTTCCTGCAAAGGCGCAGGTCGGCGTGGTGGCACGGCCGGACTCCGCACATCGGATACCCATAGATCACTCTCGTACGCTTCGAACGGACTTAGCCGCGGGTTCCTTCTCCAAAAGCGATGAACCGCACCAGCACCACGACCTGCACCAGCAGTGCGATGGACACGACGACGATGATCGAGATGAGTGTCAGGCGCACGATGGTGGCCCAGTCGGTGTTCGGATCCGTGAAGGTGAACGGGAACACCTGGACCGTCCGGATCAGTGCCACCAGCCCCGCGGCGGTGCTGACCACGTCGCCTACCGCGGTGAGCGGGCGCCGGGGTCGAACCAGGCAGAGCAGGTTGACGACCAGTGCGACAGCCAGCCCGATGTCCACCACGATCACCACTGCGGCTGCCGCTTCGGTCAGCACCGGGACGGCCCGCCACCCTGGCGACACGTTGATCAACACCAGCAGTGCGATGTCGACCAGTGCGCCGGCGAGGTAGCTGCCGCGACGTGCGGTCGTGCGAGAACTCGTTCGTGCTGTGCTGGTCACGGTGACCTCCTGTAGTTGAGCCGCACCTTCTCGGTTGCCGCGTGCACCGTGCGACCCACGCCACGTGACCGGCACACGCCATCGGCGGTCAGCACGGCGACATCCGCTAGCACCGCATCAGGCATCGCGGGATGCGAGAAGGCCCTGACGGTCAAGTCGACGGTGTCCGCTGCCGGAAGGCGCCGCATCCAGCTGAGCAGACCGCCGAGCAAGTCGGCGGTCACACCTGTTTCCAGGTGCAGATGGATCACCGGCTGCGAGGGTGTGTCGCGGCGTTGCTCGGGAAGACGAACGTGCACAACCTCAACGATGCGGTCGGCCGCTGCTCCGGACCAGGGACCCCAGACCTGTCGTCGCAGGACCGTTCGACTCGGCCGGACGTGTGAGCAGCCTTGGGACGGTTTTCGCATCGAGGGACGGGGTAGCCGACGGCATGGCTCACGGAGAGGACGCCACGTCGCCACGCGAGGACTCGTCGCTCAAGGGGCCCATGGTGAACTCACCATGCGTCCTCTCACCGAGGGTGGCACCCGCCTGACGTAGCATGTTCCGCTCACCTGAGCATCGAGCCGCGTCAATGCACCGGTACGCCGTGGTCAGCGAACTGGTCGCGAACTCGCCGTACCAGCTCGGCGTCTGGCGTCGGCACCTTCTCCAGGGGGAACGGAATGCCGAGCGCGGCGTACTTGGGCGCGCCGAGTTTGTGGAACGGCAGTACTTCCACGCGTTCGACCGCGTTCAGGGTGCTGACGAACGACGCGATGCCTTCGACGTTGTCCTCGGCGTCGGTATGGCCGGGCACGAGTACGAGCCTGATCCACATCGGCTTGCGCAGTGCGGACAGCCGGCGGGCGAACTCCAGCGTCGGTGTGACCTCGCCGCCGGTGACGTGCCGGTACGTCACCTGGTCCCAGGACTTGATGTCCAGCAGCACCAGGTCGGTGTCGGCCAACAGCTCGTCGGACGCCCGCGCGCCCAGGAACCCGGACGTGTCGAGCGCAGTGTGCAGACCCAGCTGCTTGGCGCGGTGCAGGATCTCAGCGGTGAAGTCCGATTGCAGCAACGGTTCTCCGCCGCTGATGGTCAGCCCACCGCCGGCCACCTCGATGAACCTCCGGTACTTCTCCACTTCGGCCATGACCTCGTCGACGGTCATCCTCTGCCCGTCGCGCATGTGCCAGGTGTCCGGGTTGTGGCAGTACAGGCACCGCAGCGGGCACCCGCTCACGAAGAGCACGAAGCGGGTGCCCGGTCCGTCGACCGCGGTGGCGATGTCCCACGAGTGGACTGATCCGGTGGTCACAGCGACTCGTGGAACGTGCGGTTGATGACGTCACGCTGCTGTTCGGGCGTGAGCCGGACGAAGTTCACCGCATAACCCGAAACCCTGATCGTGAGCTGCGGGTGCTTCTCCGGATGCGCCATGGCGTCGAGCAGCGTCTCCCGGTTGAGCACGTTGGCGTTGAGGTGGAAACCGCCCGCGTCGGTGTAGGCGTCGAGCACACCGACGAGGTTGGTCACCTGCTCGTCCTCGGTGCGGCCGAGGCCCGTCGGGGTGATGCTCGCGGTCAGCGAGATCCCGTCCTGCGCTTGGTCGTAAGGCAGCTTTGCCACCGACAACGCTGCCGCCACGAGCCCGTGCCGATCCCGTCCGTTCATCGGGTTGGCGCCTGGTGCGAACGGATCGCCCGCGCGGCGGCCGTCCGGGGTGTTGCCGGTGTGCTTGCCGTAGACGACGTTCGAGGTGATGGTGAGCACTGACTGGGAGTGCACGGCGCCGCGGTGCGCAGGGTACTGGCGCACCTTGCACATGAAGCCTTCCACCAGCTCGACGGCGATCGCGTCGGCCCGGTCGTCGTTGTTGCCGTACTTCGGGAAGTCGCCCTCGACGACGTAGTCGACCGCGAGGCCGGTCTCGTCGCGAACCACGCGGACTCGGGCGTGCTTGATCGCGGACAGGCTGTCCGCCACCACTGACAAGCCGGCGATACCGCAGCCGAGCAGACGCTGGACCGGGTGGTCGTGCAGAGCCATCTCGATGCGCTCGTAGGCGTACTTGTCGTGCATGTAGTGGATGACGTTGAGCGCCTCGACGTAGGTCTTGGCCAGCCAGTCGGTCATCCGGTCGAACGCGGA
Organism: Lentzea sp. NPDC051208; assembly: GCF_040682435.1. NCBI lineage: Bacteria > Bacillati > Actinomycetota > Actinomycetes > Pseudonocardiales > Pseudonocardiaceae > Lentzea > Lentzea sp. NPDC051208. The sequence goes on from NZ_JBFBAW010000010.1 coordinate 328,311, forward strand.
CCGCACCTCCTCGGGGTCGAGGTACTCGGAGGTGATCGCGGGGAACGCCGGCGCCACCTGGACACCGGTCATCTCGTCGCGGCCACCGTTGATCGCGTACAACAACGCTTTCGCGAGGTTGACCCGCGCGCCGAACAGCTGCATCTGCTTGCCGACCTTCATGGCCGACACGCAGCACGCGATCGCAGTGTCATCGCTGAACCGCGGCCTGATCAGGTCGTCGTTCTCGTACTGGATCGAGCTGGTGTCGATGGAGACCTTGGCGCAGAACCGCTTGAATCCCTCGGGCAGGCGCGGCGACCACAGCACCGTCAGGTTCGGCTCCGGCGCGGGGCCCAGGTTGTAGAGCGTCTGCAGGAACCGGAAACTCGTCCGCGTCACCAGCGGGCGTCCGTCGTCGCCCATACCGCCGATGCACTCCGTGACCCAGGTCGGGTCGCCGGAGAACAGCTGGTCGTACTCCGGCGTGCGCAGGAACCGCACGATCCGCAGCTTGATGACCAGGTCGTCGACGAGCTCCTGCGCCTCGCGTTCGGTCAGCCTGCCCTCGTCGAGGTCGCGCTGCAGGTACACGTCCAGGAACGTGGACGTGCGGCCCAGCGACATCGCCGCGCCGTTCTGCTCCTTCACAGCGGCCAAGTAGGCGAAGTACAGCCACTGCAACGCTTCCCGGGCCGTTCGGGCGGGCCGCGCGACGTCGTAGCCGTAGGACGCGGCCATCTCGCGCAGCTCCCGCAGGGCCCTGGTCTGTTCGGCCAGCTCTTCCCGGTCCCTGATGACGTCCTCTGTGGACATCATCTCGTCGAGCGCTGCCCGTTCGGCCTTCTTCGCCTCGATCAGGAAGTCGACGCCGTACAACGGGACACGCCGGTAGTCGCCGATGATCCGCCCGCGCCCGTACGCGTCCGGAAGGCCGGTGATGATCCCGGCCTTGCGCGCTCGCAGGATCTCGGCGGTGTAGGCGTCGAACACGCCGTCGTTGTGGGTTTTGCGGTACTTGGTGAAGATGTCCCGCACGTTCGGGTCGAGCTTGTAGCCGTAGGTCTCCAGGCTCGTCTCGACCATCCGCAGGCCGCCGGTGGGCATGATCGCCCGCTTGAGCGGTGCGTCGGTCTGCAGGCCGACGATCAGCTCGCTCTCGCGGTCTATGTAGCCAGGAGCATGCGCGGTGATCGACGACGGCGTGGTGGGATCGACGTCGTAGATCCCCCGAGCGCGCTCCTCGACGAACATCTCCGTGAGCCGGTGCCACAACGCGGTCGTGCGGCGCGTCGGCCCGGACAGGAATGCCGAATCCCCTTCGTAGGGCGTGCAGTTGGACTGGACGAACTCGCGCACGTCGATCTTGTCGCACCACCGCCCGGCGCGGAAACCGCGCCAGGCAGCCGTGCTCGTGCGCTCAGCGGTGGCGGTCATCGGTTCAGCACCACCTTGAGCGCGCCGGTGTCGCCGGCGTTCTCGAACACCTCGTACGCCTGCTCCATCTCCTCGAGCGCGAACCGGTGCGTGATGAACCGCTCGCCGTCGATCCGGCCAGCCGCGACCATGCGCAGCAGGGTGGGCGTCGAGCTGGTGTCGACCAGGCCGGTGGTGATGGTGACGTTGCGGATCCAGAGGCTTTCCAGGTGCAGCATGGCGGGCTTGCCGTGCACACCGACGTTGGCGACGTGCCCGCCGGGCCGCACGAGCTTCGTGCACAGCTCGAAGGTCTCGGGCACGCCGACCGCCTCGATCGCGACGTGCGCGCCAAGCCCTCCGGTCAGCTCACCGACGACGCGTTCCGCCTCTTCGGCGGTGGTCGCGGTGACGTCCGCACCGAACTGCTTCGCGGCATCGAGCCTGGACGACGCGGGATCGACAGCGACGATGTGGCTGGGGCTGTACAGCTGCGCGGTCTGGATCGCGGCAAGTCCGATCGGCCCGGCACCCACGATCACCACCGTGTCGGCGGGCTTGATCCGTCCGTTCAGGACGCCGACCTCGTAGGAGGTGGGCAGGATGTCCGCCAGCACGACCGCGGCGGTGTCGGTGACGTCATCGGGCAGTAGGTGCGTGGAGGTGTCGGCGAACGGCACGCGCACGTATTCGGCCTGCACGCCATCGGTCGTGTGGCCGAGGATCCAGCCACCGCCACCGAGGCACTGGCCGTAGCTGCCGACGCGGCAGTACTCGCAGCGGCCGCAGGAGGTGATGCACGAGATGAGCACCCGGTCGCCCGGCTTCACACCGGTGACCGAAGCGCCGACCTGCTCCACGACGCCGACCGCCTCGTGGCCGAGGATGCGACCCGGCTCGACCTCGGGCACGTCGCCCTTGAGGATGTGCAGATCCGTACCGCAGATCGTGACCGCGGTGACGCGGACGATCGCGTCGGCGGGGTCCTGGATCTCCGGCTTGAGAACGTCTTCCCACGCGCGCTTGCCGGGACCGTGGTAGACCAGCGCCTTCATCGCAGATTCCTCCTCAGTGGTTCGTCGGTTCCCAGGCTTCTCGGATCGGCCGGCGCGACGCAGAGCCCGTGGTCCCCGACGTCAGGGATCCAAGGTCCCGGGCCTGTCCGACCGGCCCAGCTGCCGAGGGACCTTCGGACCTCCTCCAGCCGTGCACGGCACACCTAACGTTGTTGTCAGTGGCGCATGAGCGGAAGAAGGTGGCGATGATGAAGCACGCGCTCGTCGTGTTCGAGTCGATGTTCGGCAACACCGGGAAGGTCGCCGAGGCGGTGGCTGGAGGTCTGCGCACCGGAATGGTCGTCGACGTCGTGGAGGTGGGTTCGGCCCCGCCTGTGCTCGGTGACGATGTCGAGCTGCTGGTGGTCGGTGGTCCGACGCACGCGTTCAGCATGAGCAGGCCGAACACTCGGGCCGACGCGGTCAAGCAGGGAGCAGGTGCGGGTACTGCGGACGGCATCGGTCTGCGTGAATGGGTGGACCAGGTCGGCAAGGGTTCGGTACGTCCTGCGGTGGTCGCGTTCGACACGAAGGTGAAGCGACCGAGGTTGCCCGGCTCGGCCGCTCGTGCCGCGCTCACGCGGCTGCGCCGAGCTGGATTCCGGGCACTGGCGTCGGCGGAGAACTTCTACGTCGACGGCACGAAGGGTCCGTTGGTGGACGGTGAGCTCGATCGGGCTCGCGACTGGGGCGCGAAGTGCGCCGCCGAGGTGAGGTGACGGTCACCCGTGTTCGCGGGTTCTCTTCGGGGCCACTACGCCATTGTGATCGCCGCTGGGGACTGAACGGGCCCAACCTTGCCGCGAATCTCGCGGTGGTTGATCATCGCCATCCGGGCCTGGTCGTTGACGACGGCGGCGGCTCACTCGACGTTGGGACGTGAGCGTCGTAAAGCGAGGGCGAGCTTCGTCTGCGTATTGCCCTTCGACGCGTACTGCGTGCTGGTCGAGCACATCTCCTTCACAGCACCAGACACCCGGATGGACCCACGTGCGCAAGAAGAAGCGCTCGCCGAGTACGTGACGGACGTGGTCGGAACGGGCGGCTACGAGATCGAGCGCGAGGAGCGCGCCATCCTGCCGCTGCGCTTGAGACAAGCACCTCGCCGGAAGGGGAACGTGCTCACGATCGGGGCCGAAAGCGGATTGCTCAAAGCGTTCACCGGCTATGCCTACCAACGGATCCAGCAAGACGCGGGCAATCGCCGAGTCGTTGCGCCGTTACGGTCATTCGTTCGACCTGCCGGTGTCACGAGGGCACAACGCCACCACAAGAATGGCGGTTGTTCGCCGGCATGCCCGCGCCGGTCTACCTCGCCGCTGCCGGTCGGCGTCTCAGCTCCTGACACCCTTGGTTTCGGCGTTGTGCTTGATCGTGCGCAGGACCGCGCGGCTGATGGTCGCCACCGCTGGCGTGCTGATGCGCCAGTAGCGGCGGAAGTTGAGCCAGGCCTGCGGATCGGTGAGCGTCACTCGGATCTCCGAGGAGATCAGCGTGCGGCGTTCTCCGTACGGGTGCGTGGTGAACGACCACACGACTTTGCCGTAGCCCGGCTTGGTGAAGTCGGGGAAGTCGCGTGGCTCGCACGGGAACCATTTCACGACCGGTCGCCAGAACTTGCCGACCGCTCCGAGCGCGATCTCGTGGCCCGGGTTCTCGCCGAGGATCATCCAGTCGGTGCCGGTGTCGAGGTCGTCCCAGGTCAGTCTGGTGCGCTCGCGAGCGGGACCGTGCTTGCGAGCACGCCACCTCTCCGGCACGTCGCGAAACCACACCGCGAAACCTGCGATGCCACCGCGCAGTTCGGTGAGGTCCAGCTCGCGCAGGGACTTCCACGTGGCCGTGGGATCCGCGTCCACCAGCAGATGATCGGTGCGGCCGAACTCAGGCCTGGGCGCGAACCGGTCGGCGAGGAGCGGGGACGGCGACGCGGCCATGGTGTGCCTCCAGAACCGGTTGGTGCACCACGAGTACAGGGCACGGCGCGTGATGAAGTGCCGCCTTGGTGACGGTACCGCTCTCGTGCGCGTCACCGGAACCGACGACGATCAAGTCGGTGTCGGTGCAGCGGGCGATTGCTTCGTGCGGTTGCGCGCGAACCATCACCGCATGGTGCGGCACGCCGTTGAGCGTCGCCGACGCGCGAGCGAGCACGTACGACTGGTCAGCCTCAAGACCGCATCGGACCGGGGATTGCGGGGCGGCGTGCAGGACTCGCAGTGCGGCGCCACGTCGCTGGGCGAGGTCGGCGGCGTGGCGCAGCACCCGGCCGTCACCAGGTCCACCGCTGACCAACACGGTGACGTGACGATGCGTCGCGTCGATCGCCGCCGGCGTACCGCGGACGACGACCGTGTCACAGCGGGTCGTGGTCAGCAGCGGCAGGACGTGCTCACCAAGACCGAGAGCCGAAGTCCGGGGACCCCGGTAGCCGACGACGACGAGCTGGGCGCGGAAGTCGTCCTGCGGACGGTGAATTTCGAGCCCGGTACCGACGAGTTGCGCGTGAGCGGCCGCCCAGCGCAGCGCGGTCTCGTCGCCTCTGGCGCCGTCCTGGAGGATCACGACAGGTTCCATGCATTCACGATCGCCTGTCGTCTTCGCCCAGGGCAGGGCGGGAGGAGGCCAGTGCGGCGGGACCAAAGTCCCGTCGTCGCCAGGTCTGTCGCCCGCTGCCGGTCGACACCGGTGGCCGGGACCGTGGTCGCGTGGACACCTCACTGACTTTCCTCGGCGCGACCGGCACCGTAACGGGCAGCAAGTTCCTGTTCGACACGAGCGAGTCCCAGGTGCTGGTGGACTGCGGGCTCTTCCAGGGCCTGGCGCCGCTGCGCCGCCGGAACTGGCGCCGGCCGCCGCTCGACCTCGACCGCCTCGACGCCGTCGTGCTCACCCACGCCCACCTGGACCACTGCGGCTATCTGCCGGTCCTGGCGCGGAACGGCTGGCACGGACCGGTCTACAGCACTGAAGGCACCGCGGACCTCGCCTCGATCGTGTTGACCGACAGCGCACACCTCATGATGGAGGAGGCACGACAGGCCAACGAAGGCGGCTGGTCCAAGCACACACCGGCCCTGCCGCTCTACGACACCGATGACGTCGAACGCGCACTGAAACTGTTCCGGCCGCTGGACTTCGGGGCGGCGCTGCACATCGCCAAGGGAGTGGATCTGGAGTTCGGACGGGCGGGGCACATCCTCGGCTCAGCGTGGGCGCATCTCACGATGAACTGCCGCACCGCCGTCGTGAGCGGTGACCTGGGCAGGTCCGCGCACCGCGTGTTGTTGCCGCCCCAGCCACGTCCGGACTGCGACGCATTGCTCATAGAATCCACCTACGGCGACCGGCGGCATGACGACGCCGCGGCCGTCGAGACCTTCGCCGCCACGATCCGCCGCACCGCCGCTCGCGGCGGCAGCGTGCTGATCCCGGCGTTCGCGGTCGACCGCACCGAGGTCATCCTCGTCGAGCTCGCCCGGCTCATGCGTGCGGGAGGGATTCCGGACCTGCCGGTGTTCGTGGACAGTCCGATGGCGCTGGCCTCGTTGCGGGTCTACCGCAGGGCCATCGCGAAGAGCTGGCCGGAGGTCCGGCCTGAGCTGGGTGTCGGTGAGGACGCGTTCGATCCCGGTCGGCTCTCCGAGTTGCACACGGCCTCACAGTCGATGCAGGTCAACGATCCACATCAGCCGTCGATCATCATCTCTGCCTCCGGTATGGCCACCGGAGGCAGGGTGCTGCACCACCTGAAAGCGATGCTGCCCAATTCCAAGCACACGGTGCTCGTCGTCGGCTATGCCGCGGCAGGCACACGGGCGCGGCTGCTCGTGCAGGGTGCGCGGGAGATCAAGATCCACGGCCGATATGTGCCGGTGAAGGCCGACGTCGAGGTGATCGAGGCGTTCAGCGCCCACGCCGACGCCGACGAGCTGATCGCGTGGGCGACCTCGGGCACAGCGCCTGGTGCGACCTACGTGGTGCACGGGGAAGTGGAAAGCGCCATCACGCTGGCGAACCGGCTCGGGACCGAACACGACCACACCGCAGTGGTACCTGCCGATGGTGAGCGGGTGTTGATCTAATACGTGCCCTGCTAGCGGTGCGACACACCGCTAGCAGGTGCGTGCTCGTCGGATCCGATCAGGAGCTCGGAGACGGAGCGGCGTGGTGTGGCCGGGACCGGCGTGCTGAAGCCCAGGCGCAGCACGGTCTGCGGCACGAGCATGCCGCCGAGGGTGCGTCGCAGGTCCTCGCGGACGCGCCGCACCTCGACCGGCTGTGACATGAAGGACGCGGACAGCCCGCGGGTGGTCGCGGTGAGCAAGACCCTCTGCATGGCCTGCCCAGCCTGGAGTTCACCGAGCGGGCCGTCGTAGAACGAGCAGAGCACAACGACCAGCGGGTCGGACTCGTAGTCCTTGCCGGGGTGGCGTTCGGGCCCTTGGAAGTCGCGGAACGTCCACTCGTCCTGCATCGCCGGACGCATTCCCGCCGATGCGGGCGGCACGCCGTCGGCCGCGCCGAGACGGTGGCCGGTGAACGCGGCGAGTTCGGCTTGAACGCCCTTGTCGCTGAGCTGGATCTGGTGTGCTTCTTGGACGAACCTCTTGAGCTGCGCTCGCTCCGCCGGCGTCGTGACGACGTGCAGCCATGAGCGTTCCAGTTCGGCCGCGCGGACCAGCGCGTGGCGCTGACGGGGGTCGACGGCTGCTTCCAGGAACGGCCTGCGGTTCGTGCGACGCCGAGGAACGGCGTTGAGCAGGGCGCGGTGCTCGTCGTCGATCTTGAGTGTGCCGCCGCGGCGGACCACGGCGAGTGCGCCGGGTGCGTCGTGGCCGGGCAGCAGCGAGACCAGTGGTCGCACGCCCATGCTCTGCAGGGCCAGTCGCAGGTTGAACAGGGCCGCGCCGCAGGACAGCCGCAGTTCGCGGTCTTCCGGGTCGGTCGCCGCCAGCTTGCGGCTCGGGTCCGGGTGCAGCTCGATGCGGTCGCGCCGGACGCGGAACCGCCAGGGCTGTGTGTTGTGGACGGACGGAGCGAGCGAGGCAGTCGTGAGCGCGCTCTCGATCTGTTCGGGCCCCAGCCCCAGAGCCGCCACCACCTGTGCCATGTCCTTCACCCCATCGTGTTGCCTGGTCGACCGTGTTGTCCTCCACTGTGCGCGCTGCCACCGGATGGACCCACCATCGAAGGTCCCGACCTGACCGGGACCGCTTGGCGGCGTCGCGACCGCGTGAAAAGCTGGATCCATGGGTGGATCGGAAGACGCACCGGCACGGAGCTTGCTGGGCGGTTTGCGGCTGGACGACTTGCTCGACGAGATGCGTGACCGGCTCGCCGAGATCGGGTCGACCAGGGACAAGATGCAGAGCCTGCTCGACGCGGTGCTCGCGGTCGGCGCGGGCCTGGAGCTGGACTCGACGCTGCAGCGCATCGTGCAGGCTGCGGTGGAGCTCGTGGGCGCCCGTTACGGAGCGTTGGGTGTGCTCGGTTCGCGGCACAACCTGTCGCAGTTCGTCTACGTCGGCATCGATCCAGAGACTCGCGCCCACATGGGGCACCTGCCGGAGGGCAAGGGCCTGCTCGGTCTGCTGATCAAGGATCCGCGGGCGATCCGCCTGCACGACATCAGCGAGCACGACGCCTCGGTCGGCTTCCCGCCCAACCACCCGCCGATGCACAGCTTCCTCGGCGCGCCGGTGCGGGTGCGGGATGAGGTGTTCGGCAACCTCTACATGACCGAGAAGGTCGGTGGTGGCGACTTCACGGCCGACGACGAGGTCGTGCTGGAGGCGTTGGCCGCGGCGGCCGGTGTCGCGGTGGAGAACGCCCGCCTGTTCGAACGCTCGCGGATGCGCGAGCGGTGGCTGGAAGCGACTGCGGAGATCAACGCCCAGTTGCTGGCCGGCGCGACCGCCGATGATGCGCTGCGGCTGATCGCTCAGCGGGCCGTCGAGCTGGCATCAGCCTCCTGGGCTGCGATCCTGCTGCTTGAGGGGAACGAACTCCGCACAGCGGCGCAAGCAGGCAACGAGCCTGCTCCCGACCAGTTCGCCACAGACGCACCGGTGCTTGCGGAGGTGCTGGAGACGGCTGCACCGGCCATGCTCGAGGAGGTGGACGGCCAGCTCGGGGATCTACCTGGTCAGGCTGGTGCCGCGGTGGTGGTGCCGCTGCGGGCGGGCACCACGGTCACCGGTGTTCTGGTCGCGGTCCGGGACAAGGACGCGGCCGCGTTCGGTGCGGACCTGATGCCTCTGCTGGCGTCGTTCGCCGACCAGGCCGTGGTGGCGATCGAGTTCGCGGAGAACCAGAGCGCCAAGCGCCTGGTGGACGTGCTGGAAGATCGCGACCGGATCGCCCGCGACCTGCACGACCACGTGATCCAGCGGCTGTTCGCGACCGGCATGAGCCTGCAGGGTGCGCTGACCTGGGTGACCCACCCGGAGGTGCGCAGGCGGGTGACGAAGGCGGTCAACCAGCTCGACCAGACGGTGCTGGAGATCCGCACCTCGATCTTCGACCTGCAGGCGGACTCGGGCGACACCGGGCTGCGGCGCAGGCTGCTCAACATCGTCGCCGAGATCACCGAGGGTGCCGAGGTGAGCCCGGCGATCCGGATGTCGGGCACCATCGACAGCCTGGTGCCCGACTACATCGGGGAACACGCCGAGGCTGTGGTGCGCGAGACCGTCACCAACGCGCTGCGACACTCCCGCGCGACGGAGCTGACGCTCACCGTCGAGGCCGGCGATTCCTTGATCATCTCCATGGTCGACAACGGTGTGGGCATGCCGCCCGAGGTCGCGCGCAGCGGTCTGCGCAACCTGGAACAGCGCGCGACCGCGCTGAACGGTGCGCTCATCGTCGGGGAGGAGCCGGATGGCGGCACGCGGGTGACGTGGCGCGTACCGCTGGACTGACGGGTCAGCCCGTCTCGTTGTCGTGCGTGGGCTTGCGCAGCTGTGAGGCCAGCACGGCGGCCTGGGTGCGGCGTTCGAGGCCGAGCTTGGCGAGCAGGTGCGAGACGTAGTTCTTCACGGTCTTCTCCGCGAGGAACATCTTCTCCGCGATCTGCCGGTTCGTCAGGCCGTCGCCGATGTAGTCGAACACGGTCCGCTCCTGCTCGGTGAGCGCGCGGACCGGGTCACCCTGCTCGCGCTCGCGACGGATGCGGTTGAGCAGCGCCGCGGTCGACCGGGCATCGAGCAACGACTGTCCGGCCGCGACGGTCCTCACCGCCGTGGTGAGGTCGGTGCCGAGGATCCGCTTGAGCACGAACCCGGACGCGCCGGCCATGATCGCATCGAACAGCGCCTCGTCGTCGGTGAACGACGTGAGCATCAGCACGTTCAGCTCGGGCATGCGTGAGCGCAGCTCGCGACACAGCTCGATGCCGTTGCCGTCGGGCAGCCGCACGTCCAGCACCGCGACGTCCGGGTTGCTCGCCGGGATCATCGTGAGCGCCTCGGTCACCGAGCCTGCCTCGCCGACCACTTCCAGGTCGGGGGAGGCGCTGAGCAGCTCCCTGATCCCGACCCGGACGACCTCGTGGTCGTCCACCAGGAAGACTCGCGACACCACTTGCGACCACCTCTCCTCAACCGTTCCGCGATCACGATCTCTCAGCCGGCCGGTGGCACACAGGGACCAAAGACCCTGTCACCGGGAATCGATGGTCCTCCGGACCCGCTCGAACTCCTCGGTGTCGATCTCGCCTCGGGCCAGCCGCTCCTCCAGTATGCGGGTTGCCGGGCTGCTGTGCGGGGCGTGCGGGTGCCGCCGCAACAGCACGACGACCAAGGCGGCCAGCCCGCCCCAGAACACCACCATGGTCAGCGCCATCATCGCGAACCCACCCCAGCCCATCGGACTGCCGTAGTACCAGTGCATCGTCATCGCCTCCGTAGTCGTCGCCCTCAGGTTGATCCGGCCGCGTCGCCTCGCGGAGAGTCCAAGGGCCCGTTCCCAGCGGGCAGGTCCGCTCTGTCCGCGCCGCGTGGTCCGGCGGAACCGTCGGGGTATGCGTTGGAACCCAGCAGAGGCCGCAGCGATCGTCGAGGCGGCCGGTAAGGCACCCGTGTACAGCGCGGACCGCCCGTGGGCGCTGGAGCTGCACGGCCGGTCGATCTACCTCTTCGAGACGGGACAGCGCTCCGAGCACGACCCGCTCGGCTTCGACCGCCTGCTCTCCTGTGGCGCGGCCCTGGAGAACGCCGTGCTCGCCGTGCGGTCCGCAGGCTTGCATCCGCGCGTGGTGTTCCCGTCCGACCAGGCCAGCCCGAACCTGGTCGCGATCGTGCACGCGGATCGCCGTGAGCCGCCGGATCCTCAGGACCTCGACCTGCACCGGGCGATCAGGCTCGCTGACGCGACTGGTGAAGGTGACGCCCGCAAGCTCGGCTGGGCCAACCACTGGGCCGGGATCGAGTTGCGCGCACTCAGCCAGGACGAGCTTGTGGTGATCAGCACCGATGACCGGCGCCCCGACCACGTCCGGGGCGGAGCGGCGTTGCAGGCCGCGGTGCTGGCGGGACGCAGCGCCGGCGTGGCCGTCCGGCCGGTGGTTCACGTGGTGCACCGGCGAGCGTGGCGGGCGGGCCTGATCGAACGACACGGCCTCGCGGGCTTCCCGCAAGCCCTGGCGATCGTCGGTGCCAAGGGCCCGGTCGGGACGGGACCTAGGGCTGCGTTCGCTGACCGTTCCGATTCCTAGTGTCGTAGCTGGAAGGGAGTTCCGCCATGCGTGCTCGCGACGTCATGACCAGCCCGGTGATCACGATCACCCCGGCCGTACCGCTCAAGGGCGCGGCCGCACTGATGGTCTCGCACGGGTTCACCGCACTGCCCGTCGTCGACGACGACAAGCGCCTCGTCGGCATCGTCACCGAGGCCGACCTGGTGCGCGGCAAGTACCTCGAACAGACCGGCGCCGTCGTCGCCGACGTGATGACCACCCCCGCCGACGCGATGGACGCCGCCGCGCCCGCCGAGATGCTGGCCCGCGTCATGATCGACGACCGCCGGCGGTGCGTCCCGATCGTCGACGGCTCGACCGTGATCGGCGTCGTCACCCGCCGCGACCTGGTGCGCGTGCTCGCGAGGGCCGACACGACGGTGACGGCGGAGGTCCAACGCGTGCTCGACGTGTACGGCGGCGGTCGCAAATGGACGGTCGTCGTCCACGAAGGCGAAGCCGTGATCGGAGCCCCGACCACTGACGACGAGACCGAACGTGTGCTCGTCGCACTCGCTGACGCTGTACCAGGAGTGCTGCGCACTCGTGTTCTGACTGGAGGACAACGATGAAGGCCCCATCCGCCCCGATCGTCGTCGGTGTCGACGGCTCCGCTTCGGCGCTGTCCGCCGTGACCTGGGCCGCGCAGGAGTGCGCCCGGCACAAGGTGCCGTTGCGGCTGGTGCACGCGTACGTGCTGCCGACGCGCGGCTATCCCGAGATCATCCTCACCGGCAGCGAGATCCGCAGGGCGATGGAGAGCCTGGGCCGCGAGAAGCTGGACGAGGCCACCGCGGCCGCGCGGGCGGCGGCACCGGACGTCGAGCTGACGACGGAGATCGTGTGCTGCGGCTCCACCACGCTGCTGATCGAGGAGTCGAAGTCCGCGCGCCTCGTCGTGGTCGGCTCGCAAGGCCTGGGCACGGTGACCGGCATGATCGTCGGTTCCACGGCGTTGGCGTTGGCAGCGCACGGGAAGAGCCCGGTCGTCGTGGTCCGCGGCACCGCCGTTTCCGACGGTCCGGTGGTCGTCGGTGTCGACGGGTCGCCTACGAGTGAGGCCGCGCTGGCGTTCGCCTTCGAGACGGCGTCGATGCGCGACGCGCAGCTCACCGTCGTGATGTGCTGGACGGACTTCATGGTGGAGAGCGCGTACACCGCGTCGCGGTTCACCGTGGACTGGGGGCAGGTGGAGGCCGACGAACGCAGGCTGCTGGCGCAGCGCCTCGCCGGATGGCAGGAGAAGTACCCGGACGTGCAGGTGCACCCGGTGGTCGTGCGCGATCGGCCCGTACGAGCGTTGATGCGGTACGGGGCCGAGGCTCAGCTCGTGGTGGTCGGTAGCCACGGGCACGGCGGGTTCGCCGGCATGCTGCTCGGCTCGACGAGTCAGGCACTCGTCTACAACGCGCCGTGCCCGTTGGCGATCGTGCGACCCGACTAGGCCGCGTTGTTCGCCGACTTCCCCTTCGTCTTCGCGACGTAGGGGATGTCGGCGAACTGCAGCTCGATGCCGAGACCGCGCAGGGTCTGACTCAGGCGCAGCAGGCTCACCTGGGACAGCGTGAACAACTTGTCGACGTCCCACGTGCGGCCTGCGATGGCGAGAACGGCGACCTTGGGCCGGTCGGTGATCCCTCGGGCGCTGTCGAGCACGCGGACCTTGTCCCGCAACTGCTGCATCGCCTCGGGCTCGAACCGCTGCGACCACGCCGACACCTGAGCCTGCGTGTACAGGTGGCTCGCCGCGGTGGCACCACCGAGCCACTTCACGTGGACGACCTCGTCACCGGGGCCGACGACGTCGGCGAGCTCGAAACCCCGCCGGTGCATCGAGGTGTACGCGAGGCCGCGGTCCAGGCAGAGGTAGCCGGGCTGCTTGGCCACCAGCTTGCAGTAGTCGTGCTCGTCGGTGGTCTCGCCGGACGGGACCCACAGCGGGAACGTCAGCGCGCTCTTGTTCTTCAGCAACTCCCGGACCTGCTCGCGAACACGCGCGACCGCGTCTTCGCCGATCTCGTACCACTTTCCCTGGTGCAGGGAGTAGGTACGGCCTTCCACAACTGTCTCGAAGGCCACCCACTTGGTCATGGAGATCGGGCGGGTGAGCAGTTCCGTACCCAGGTCGTCCTCGCAGGGGGCGAGGCCTGCTTCCCGCAGCACGTCGATTCGGCGTACGGCATCGATGCCGGCGAACGGCTCCAGGAGCTCGTGGATGCCGAAGCCGGGTGCCAGTGCTCGTGGACCGGTCGGGCCGATTCGACTGGAGGAGAAGGAGTTCGCCTGACCGATCTCGCTGAGCGCCGCAGAGGGCCAGCAGACACCCAGCGGCCCGAACTGGTCGTCGCCACCGAGAGCCTCGGCGAAACGAGTTTCCAGGCCGGCCATCACCGTGTTGTTGTGGCTGACGGCACGGATCTCGGCGATGCGGCGCAGGGGTGCGTCGGCCGCGTCCTCGTCGACGATCGCGCAGATCGTGCGCAGGTCGGCGATGAAGGTCTCGGGCGTGCGGCCGAGCTGAATGTTCAGCGCTCGCCCAGCCCTGATGTGCCACGACCTGCCGTCGGTGGCGGTGTCGTAGGTCAGACCTGTCAGATCGGCAGGCCCCTCGATGCCGGTGACGAGTTCGCCCGCGGGTTCCAGCGGGAATCCGGCCAGTGAGCTGCCTGACGGGAACGAGACCTCCATGCCGCGAGCGGAGACGTCGAGCAGATTGCTGCGGATCACGCGGACCATGTCGGGATCGATCCGCCTGATGCCGAAGTTCAAGCCGAAGTCGTCGTCGAGCAGCAGTTCGTCGAGCATGAACCGGCTCGGCGCGCCCCAGGTGACAGCGCAGACCCAGTCTTCGTCGATCTCGACGACGACGAGCGCGAACGGCGAGTTGCCGACGATGCCCAGGTTCTCGAGGTCGGAGACCTCAGTGAGGTGCCGTACCCAGTTCGGCTCACCGCTGCTGCGGATGCCGGCGTACACATAGGTCCGGGTTCCGGCGATCAGGAGTTCGCCGTGGTACCTCAGGTCGACGCCCTCGACCTTCTTGAGGTAGTCACTGAGGTCTTCCTGCGTGTTGGGAAAGCGGCAGACCGTCGCCGCTCCCGAGGGGAGTGCCCTTGCCAAGGTAGGAACTTCCTGTCGTTCAAAGACGACGCGCGGGTTAGCTGGTGCGCGTCGTCGGGCTCAATGGGGCTGCGTGGAAGAACGCGCGCAACCGGACAGCCCGTGCGCAGGCCTGTGACGGTCCGATGTGGACACCGAGTGCCATCGCCCATTTGGGGGCAGACGTCACACGATCGTGACTGGTCCTGCGCGCCTGTGACGACCTAGACTCGGCGCGCGTTCTCCCGACTTGTTCTGGTTCTGAGGCCAGGTTCTTGCCGGTGGAACTTCACGCGGCCTCCTGCGCCAACAGGGGGTCGCGTTCGCACGTCCAGGGCATGTGAGCCTTGGGCGTGATCCAAGAGTCGCACGCGCCACGTATGAACTTCGGTGCCGACACGCCTAAGACCATTGAGTGGTCGACGTCGGTCGCCGAGCGGCAAGCGGTGTTTGGCAGGGCCGAACTCGCATGTCGCTGGAGCGATTGTTCAAATGGCTGGCCATGAGGACTGTCCACTTTGCTTCTTGGGCGCGTTGACAACCTTGTCGTAGGCCGCTAAATGACAAAAAATGGTCATGTTGAGGAAAGTTCGACGTGCGCCATTGCGCAGAGTGACTGATCGTGTGCACTTCGCGGCGTCGCTGATGTGCTGCTGAACGACCGTTCGTCGCATGCGCGCGGGTGGTCGATCCGGGACGAGACGTCGTCTGGATCAATGTTTGTGTTACACGCCGTAAGTCGGGTGGAATTTGAGCCTGGGCGCGTGGAATTCGACTTGTGAAATCGGTTTCAGGCGGTCACTTCTCGAACTCGTCGCCAGTGGCTCGCGGTCGGCGGAATGACCACGACCGGGCACTCGGCGTGGCGCAGGCAATTCGCAGCGACGCCGTGCGAAAGGAACTCGCGGACCGCACCGCGGCCGCGGGTACCGATCACCAGCAACGCGGCGTGCTTCGAGGCCTCAGCCAGTTGCACGGCGGCATCGCCCACGACGACGCACTCGGCGACGTCAGGCGCGTGCAGCACCGTGGCGCGCACCTGCCGCACCGCCTCGTGGAGCTCATGGGCGGGGTGTCGTTGTGGCATCTCGCCGTACGGGTTGAGCCCCATCGGCGCGGCAGGCACGATCGCGGGCTCCCGGTGGTGGGCCAGCATCGCCTCGACCCTGGCGCCGCGGTGTGCTGCTTCCTCCATCGCCCAGCGCAACGCCGCGCGCGACTCGGTCGAACCGTCGACGCCGACCAGGATCACAGGTGTCCTCATAGCTGCTCCCATCACTCGCAACCAGCGTGCGGCCAGGCCTTGAACGTTGGCAGGGACCAACGTCACGAGCGAGGTGAGCCCATCCGCACTGCTGACTCGCACGTGCGTGGCGAACCCTCGATCGCACGGATCGAACGGAGGACGTCATGAAGGTGAAGAGGGGCGACTGGCTGGTGGAGCCCGGCGGTCGGCGCGGACAGGTCACGGCGGTCAAGCACGAGGACGGCAGACCTCCTTACCTCGTGCGGTGGCTGGACACCGAGCACGAGGCGCTGGTGTTCCCAGGCCCCGACACGCACATCGTCACGACTGCGGACGAGGCCGCTCGCCTCCACGCGGGCTGAGCGGTGGACACCGCTGTCGCACTCGGCCACCTCGCGACGGCGCTCGCGATCGGGTTGCTGCTGGGCGTGGAACGTGAGCACGACACCGAGCACGACTCGATCAGGCCTGCCGGGTCGCGAACGTTTCCGCTGATCGCACTGGTTGGTGCGGTCAGCGCCGCGTTGTCACCGGTCGCGCTGGGGTGGCTCTCGGAGCCGTCGCCGCTCTCGTGATCGCGTGGTACCTGCGCACGTCCGAGCCGGGCGCGACGACCGAGATCGCCGCCATCGCCACGTTCCTGCTGGGCGCGCTCGCCTGGCACCGGCCCGAATTCGCGGTGCCGGTGGGCGTGGCGGCTGCCGCGTTGCTGGCCGCCAAAACGCCGTTGCACCGGTTTGCCCGCAAGGTGGTGAGCGATCAGGACGTGCGTGACGCGACGATCCTGTTCGTCGTCGCGTTCGTCGTGCTGCCGTTGCTGCCGAACCGGACGCTCGGCCCGTACGGGGTGTTGAACCCCGCCCGCGTGTGGTGGCTGGTCATCGCCGTCACGGTGATCGGCTGGGCCGGGTACGTCGCGGCTCGTGCGTTCGGGGAACGCTGGGGCTTGCTCGTCACCGGGTTCGCGGGCGGTTTCGTGTCCGGTTCGGCGACGACCGCGGTGATGGCGCGCAAGTACCGAACCGCCGGTGCGGCGGTGTTTCCCGGTGCGGTGGCGGTCAACCTGGCCACGCTGGCGCAGATCGTCGCGGTGACCGCCATCGCCGGCCCGCCGGTCGCGCTGAGACTCCTGCCCTCGATCGGAGCCGGCGTCGTGGTGCTGCTGGTCGAGGTGGCATGGCTGGTGTGGCGCACGAAGCCCGCTGAAGCGGAGAACGACGAGCCCGTCGTCAGCAGGCCGATGTCGCTGAAGGCGGCACTGTCGCTGGCGGCGGTCCTCGTGCTGTTCCTCGTGCTCACCCGCGCTGCGGCGGAGTGGCTCGGTGGCGGGGGAGTGGTGGCCGCGGTCGCTCTCGGCGGCCTGGCGGACGCGCACGCGGCAGCGATCGCGGCTGCCTCGCTCGCGCCGCAGCCCATTTCGGTGCACATCGCGGTGCTGGCGTGTGGTGCGGCGCTGGCCACGAACACCATCGTGAAGCTCGTGCTGGCCGCAGTCGCCGGCGGACCGCGGTTCGCACTCAGGCTTGCCGCGTGGCTGGCGCCCGTGGTCGTGGCGGTGGGGCTGGGCATGGCCTGGTAGGTGGGGGACGAAGGTCCCGGACGGCGCGGGACCGCAGCCACTCACCGGCGACGGCACGGTCCACGAGGCTGAAGTGCATGAGCGAGAACGAGTCCCGGCCCGTGGTGGTCGGAGTCGATGGATCACCGGCCTCCCTGGCCGCGTTGCGGTGGGCTGTCGAGGACGCCCGCAGGCGCGGGTGCGGGGTCGACGCGGTGACGGCGTGGCACGCCGACTACGGCGTGATGATCGGGCCACTGCCCGCGGAGGTCTTCGCCGAGGTGTCGCCTCAGGCGATGAAGTCGGCGGCGCAGAAGGTCCTCGACCGTTCGGTGGAGGGCTTCGAGGGCGTGGAGATCCGTCAGATCCTGGTCGAGGGTGATGCCCGCGACGTGCTGTTCAAGGCGTCGGAGGACGCGGCACTGCTCGTCGTCGGCAACCGGGGGCACAGCAGGATCGTCGAGGCGATCCTCGGCTCGGTCAGCGCCTACTGCGTGCATCACGCGTCGTGTCCCGTGGTCGTGGTCCGCGAAGCGAAGGTCGGGCAGGAACGTCCGGTCGCGGAGCCCGCGCTCCCGCTGACGCCGGGACCGCTGCTGTGAACGCGGCGGCGTTGCTGACGGACGGTTCGGTCGTCACGGTGCGCGAGCTGGGGCCGGGCGACGTCTCGGCGTTGCTCGAGCTGCACCGGGGTCTGCCGGTCGAGGACCGGTACATGAGGTTCTTCAGCACGTCGCCGCGGCAGCTGGAGGACTTCGTCGAGCGAATGATCTCGCCGGACGCGCCACAGCACGTGGTGCTCGGCGCCTTCCGTGAGAACCGGTTGCTGGGGGCCGCGAGCTACGTGGTGGTACGCGAGACCGACTTCGCGGAGGTCGCACTCGTGGTGTCGCACACCGAGCAGGCGCACGGTGTCGGCACCCTGCTGCTGGAACACCTCGCGTCGCTCGCGCGCGGTCGTGGGGTGCGGCGGTTCACCGCCGAGGTGCTCACGATCAACGGCCGGATGCTTCGGGTGTTCACCGACCTGGGTCTGGTCACCTCGATCGTGCCCGACGGCGAGGTCATCTACGTCGAGCTCGTTCTCGAGCCGGGCGACCACTACCTCGACGTGGTGAGCGAACGGGAGTCGCGCGCCGACGTCGCGAGCCTGACGCACGTGTTGCGTCCCAGTTCGATCGCCGTGATCGGCGCTGGTCGGTCACCGGGCTCGGTGGGCAATGCGGTCCTGCGCAACCTCATCGAGGGCAGCTTCACCGGCGACCTGTACGCGGTCAACCCGCACGCGAAGTCCGTGGCCGGCGTCGACTGCTACGCCTCGGTCACCGAACTGCCGGAGGCATCCGAGCTGGCGGTGTTGTGCGTGCCGGCGAAGGCCGTTCCCGCTGTTGCCGAGGAGTGCGGTCGCCGGGGCGTGCGGGCGTTGGTCGTCATCTCGTCCGGCGTCGACGCAGAGGAGTTGCTCAAGGCGGTTCGTGCGCATGGCATGCGCCTGGTGGGGCCGAACTGCCTGGGTGTGTCGACGAGCGCACCGGCGGTGCGGATGAACGCCACGTTCGCGGCCGACAGCACTCTTCCGGGTGGCGTTGGGCTCGTCACCCAGTCCGGTGGCATCGCGATCGGCGTGCAGGAGGAACTGCGCCGGCTCGGTCTGGGGCTGTCGAGCCTGGTGTCCACCGGTGACAAGCTCGACATCAGCAGCAACGACCTGCTGATGTGGTGGGAGCACGATCAGGACACCCGGATCATCGCGCTGTACCTGGAATCGTTCGGCAACCCGCGCAAGTTCGCGCGCATCGCCCGCCGCGTCGCCGCGACCAAACCGGTGCTCGCCATCCGCGCCGCCACCAGCGAGGCCGGCCAGCGCGCCGCCGCCTCGCACACCGCCTCGACCGCGACGCCGTCGGTCACCAGGGACGCGCTGTTCCGGCAGGCGGGCGTGATCGCGGTCGACAGCGTGCCGGAACTGACCGACGCCGTGATGGCCCTGAGCTGGCAGCCGCTCCCCAGTGGACGGTCGGTGGCGGTGCTCAGCAACGCCGGCGGACTCGGCGTGCTGGCCGCGGACGCCTGCGTCCGCCAAGGCCTGCACATGGCCACGCTCGGTGAGGAGACCCGCAGGGCGTTGGCCGAACTGGTCCCGCAGACGGCCAGCCTGCAGAACCCGGTCGACACCACCGCCGTCGTCGACGAGAAGACCTTCGCCCGCTGCCTCGACATCGTCGGCACGGACCCGGCGGTCGACGCCGTGATCACCGTGACGGTGCCGACCGCCCTCGGCGACCCCACCGGCGGCGTGCGCAACGTCAACGGCAAACCGGTGCTCGCAGTGCGCACCGGCCAAACCGAACGCCTGGCAGGAGAAGTGCCCTGCTACGCGGAGCCCGCTCGCGCCGCCGCGGCGCTGGCGCGGCTGGCCGAGCGCGCGGACTGGCTGGCGCGGCCGAGGGAGTTCGCCCGTCTGAACCGGATCGACCTCGACGCCGCGAACGCGGTCGTCGCGAATCGGCCGGAGGGTTGGCTGCCCCCGGATGACGTCGTCACGCTGCTGACCGCGTTCGGGCTGCCGGTGCTGGGCGGAACCCTGACCACGACGGCGGAGCACGCCGTGGCAGCCCAGCGCGCCTATGACGGCCCGGTCGCGCTCAAGGCGGTAGCGGATGACCTGCTGCACAAGAGCAAGGGAGGCGGCGTGGAACTCGGCGTCACCGACGCGGCAGGTGTGGCGGAAGCCTTCCGCGCGTTCCAGGAACGCTTCGGCGACCGGTTGCGCGGCGTGTTCGTGCAGCCGATGGCGTCCGGCGGCCGGGAGCTGCTGGTCGGCGTGGTCACCGACGAGAAGTTCGGACCGCTCGTAGTGGCCGGTCTCGGTGGCGTGGACACCGATCTGCTCGACGATCGGGCCGCGGCTCTCGCGCCACTGTCCACAGCGGACGCGGATGACCTGCTGCACGGTTTCCGCACCGCGGGCCACGTGCTCGCAGACGCCGACGAGGACGCCGTGCGGGAAGTGCTGCTCCGCGTCGCGGAACTGGCCGGCGCACTGCCCGAGATCGTCGAACTCGACATCAACCCCCTGGTGCTGAGCGACACCGGATGCGTGGTCGTCGACGCACGAGTACGCGTCGCACCGGCCCCGCACACCGACCCGTTCCTGCGCCGGCTGCGCACCACCTGACCAGAACCACGAACCGAGGGAGAACAAGCCATGAGCACCAAGCCGATCGTGGTGGGCATCGACGGAACGCCCGCGTCGAACCTGGCACTGGAGTGGGCGCTCGACGAGGCCGTCGTGCGCGGTTGCCCCTTGCACGTTGTGCACGCCTGGACCTTCGAGGCGCTGACCGACTGGACCGAGACCACCGAGCAGCGCATGCGAGCCGAGTCTGAGGCCCTGATCGAGAAGGCGGTGCGGACCGCCGCGGAGAAGCGCCAGGAGATGCCCGAGATCGTCCGCAAGAGCTTGCGGGGTGACGCGGCCGAGGTGCTCGAACGGACCTCGGAGGGCGCCGCGATGCTGGTCGTCGCCTCGCACACCGGGCACCGGATCCGCCAGATCGTCCTGGGCTCGACGAGCATGCACGTCGTGCGGCACGCACACGCGCCGATCGTCGTCATCCCCGTGGACGACCGCGAGCTAGCGGAGACCGCGCGATGAAGGCCGCTGACGGGATGGTCCGGCCGCTCGTCGCGGTCGGGCCGCGCGACTTCGCCCGCCACGCCGGCGGCCTCATGGACGACTTCGGCCTCACCATGCTGCCCGTCGTCGACGAGGGCGGGTTCCTGGGCGTGGTGACGAGGGTGGACGTGCTGCGTGGCAAGGAGGGTGTGACCTCACCTCTCGTGCAGCAGGTGATGTCGCAGCCGGTGCTCGTGGCAACGCGGGAGACGCCTGCGACGACGCTCTTCGACGCGATGGCCCGCTACGAGGTGCTGTGCGTGCCTGTGCTCGACGGCAGGTACGTCGCCGGCATGGTCACCAGGCTCTCGCTTCTCCAGCTGATCAGCCGGAACAACCAGAAACTGCACGTGGAGGCAGACCGTGCCGTTGTCCACAGCTGACCGCGAGGACGTCGTCCACCACGGACTGCCGGTGGCCGAGATCGTCCTCATCGCGGAAACCGATGAAGCCACCGGCCTGTCCACCGCCCAGTGGCGGGACCGCCTGGCCGCGCTCGGCCCGAACGAGCTGCCCGCCTCGCGCGGGCCGAGTTGGGTGGTGCGGCTGCTCGGACAGCTGCACCACCCGCTCATCTACGTGCTGCTGGTGGCCGCCGGCATCACCGCCGCGCTCGGCGAGATCGTGGACGCCTCCGTGGTGTTCGGCGTCGTCGTGGTCAACGCGATCATCGGGTTCATCCAGGAGGCGCGCGCCGAACGGGCCCTGGACGCCCTGACGGCGATGGTGCGCACCGAGGTGACCGTCGTGCGCGACGGCCTCACCGCACGGGTTCCGTCCGCGGAGCTCGTTCCCGGCGACCTGGTTGTCCTGGAGGCAGGCGACCAGGTCGGCGCGGACCTCCGGCTCGTGGCGACCAAGGAGTTGCGCATCGACGAGTCGGCGTTGACCGGGGAGTCGGTGCCGGTGGCGAAAGACCCGGTGACGTTGCCCTCGGACACCGCATTGGCTGACCGCGTCAACATGGCGTACTCCGGCACGCTGGTCACCGCCGGTGGTGGGCGCGGTGTCGTGGTCGGAACCGCCGGGGACACCGAGATCGGCCGCGTGCACCGGCTCGTCAGCACGACCACCACCGTGCAGACCCCGCTCACCCGCAAACTGGCGCGCTTCAGCCAGATCTTGACCGTGGTGATCCTCGGGCTCGCGGCGTTCAGCGTCGTGGTCGGCGTGGTGCGCGGTGAACCACTCGCGGAGATGGTCACCGCCGCTGTCGCGCTCGCGGTCGGCGCGATCCCGGAAGGCCTGCCCGCCGCGGTCACGGTGACGCTGGCCATCGGGGTGGCGCGGATGGCGAAGCGCAACGCGATCATCCGCAGACTGCCCGCCGTGGAGACGCTGGGCAGCACCACGGTCATCTGCACCGACAAGACGGGAACGCTGACCGCGAACGCGATGACGGTCAACGCGGTTGTGGTGGGAAGCACGCGTCATGAGCTGTCGGGCATCGGCTACGAGCCAACCGGAGTCGTGACGCCCGAACCGACCTCGGCACTGCGTGAATGCCTGCTGGCGGGACTGGCGTGCAACGACGCACGGATCGTCGAGGACGGCGGCCGCTGGCTACCCGTCGGCGATCCGACCGAGGCCGCGCTCGTCGTGGCGGCTCACAAGATCGGTCTCGACGAGGCCGATGTGCCGCAACGGGTGGACGTGCTGCCGTTCAGCTCGGAACGGATGTTCATGGCGACCCGGCACGCCAACGACGTGGTCTACGTCAAGGGCGCGGTCGAACGGATCGTCGCCCTCGCCGGGCTGGACCGGTGCCTCGAAGCCGAGGAGCTGGCCGCAGCCGGCTTGCGGGTTCTGGCCATCGGCCGCGCGGCAGGCATCGAGCTGTCCGAAGAAGCCTTGCGCGGCAACGTGGAGTTGCTGGGCCTGGTCGCGATGCACGACCCGGCACGGCCCGAGGCGATCGAAGCGGTGCGTGCCTGTCAGGCGGCGGGCATCGAAGTCAAGATGATCACTGGTGACCACCCGGCCACCGCCCGTGCCATCGCGGCGGAGTTCGGCATCACCGACGTGCACGCCCGCGTCGCGCCCGAGGAGAAACTGCGGCTGGTCAAGCAGATCCAGGCCGGTGGCGAGGTGGTCGCGATGACCGGCGACGGCGTGAACGACGCACCCGCGCTGCGGCGCGCGGACATCGGTGTGGCGATGGGCAAGGGCGGTACCGAGGTGGCCAAGCAGGCGGCCGACATGGTGCTGATCGACGACAACTTCGCCTCCATCCGCGCCGCCGTCGAGGAAGGCCGCGCGGTCTTCGACAACCTGCGCAAGTTCATCATCTGGACGCTGCCCACCAACATGGCCGAGGGCCTGGTGATCCTCACGGCGATCCTGCTCGGCGCGGCACTGCCGATCCTGCCGGTGCAGATCCTGTGGATCAACATGACCACCGCCGTGGCGTTGGGACTGACGCTGGCGTTCGAGCCGCGCGAAGCGGACGTGATGAGCCGACCGCCGCTGCCGCCGTCGTTGCCGCTGCTGACCCGGCAGTTGGTCGGCCGGATCGTGTTCGTCTCCGCGATCCTGCTCGCGTGCTCGTTCGGCGCCTTCCGCTGGCAGCTCGCGTCCGGCGCGACGCTCGACGTCGCGCGCACAGTCGCGGTGAACGTGTTCGTCGGCGCCCAGATCGCGTACCTGGTCAACTGCCGGTCGCTGGAGAAGTGGCGGCCGAGCACCGGACCGAACCGCTGGCTGTGGGCAGGCATCGCGGTGACCGTGGGCTTGCAGGCACTGCTGACCTATGTGCCGTTCATGAACGACCTGTTCCACACCGCGCCGCTCGGGTGGCAGCCCTGGCTGGTGGTCTTCATGCTGAGCGCGGCGTCCTACGCCATCGTGGAGCTGGAGAAGTGGCGGCAGCGCAGCCGGAAGGGAAGCTGATGGCGAAGCTGGGACGCGAGGTGTACGAGCAGGAACTGCTGCGGTTGCAGACCGAGCTGGTGAAGCTGCAGGAGTGGGTGAAGGCCACAGGTGCCCGGCTCGTGGTGGTGTTCGAGGGGCGGGACGCGGCGGGCAAGGGCTCGGCGATCAAACGGATCACCGAGCACCTCAACCCGCGCGTCGCCCGGATCGTGGCTCTGCCGGCGCCCAGCGAACGTGAACGCACCCAGTGGTACTTCCAGCGTTATGTGGCACATCTGCCGGCGGCGGGCGAGATCGTGCTGCTGGACCGGAGTTGGTACAACCGCGCGGGCGTCGAACGCGTGATGGGCTACTGCACGCGGGAGGAGCACCGGCTGTTCCTCCGGCAGTGTCCGCAGTTCGAACGGATGCTGGTCGAAGACGGTGTCCTGCTGCGGAAGTACTGGTTCTCGGTGAGCGACGCCGAGCAGGAACGCCGGTTCCGCAAGCGTCTGGACGACCCGCTCAAGCGGTGGAAGCTCTCGCCGATGGACCTGGAGTCGTTGACGCGCTGGGAGGACTACTCGCGCGCCAAGGACGAGATGATGGTGCACACGGACATCACCGAGTCACCCTGGTACGCGGTCGAAGGCGACGACAAGCGACGGGCGCGGATCAACATGATCGCCCACCTGCTCAGCACCATCGACTACCACGAGGTTACCGCGCCGAAGATCAAGCTGCCCGCGCGGCCACCGTCCAGCGGCTACCAGCGCACGGCCCGCGCTCTCCAGCGAGAAGCGCCTGATCACGCCGCCAAACTGGTTTGAACGTCGCAGGAGAAACCTTGCGCCGCAGCCAGGCTGGCTCGGCAGGCGCGGATGATCTGCTGCGTGGCAGACGTGCGGGGCGTCCGGTGGCACGACGCGCACCGCACCAGAACGTCACCGGTCAGCTCGTCAACGCCGACCGAGGCCGTGAGGAGCAGCCGCGGCACCAGTGGTGTCCGCGTCCTCGTCGGCGAGCGTCACAGCGAGCCTGCGATCCCTGACGTCGTCTCGGCGAGACCAGGGGCTCATCGGAGACGAGACCAAGGTCCCTGGGGGCCACCGCTTGCACCCGGAAGTCTTGACGGTGGAGGTGGACCATGACCGCGAACACGCTGTCCCGACTAGTCCGCAGGGCTATTCCCGGACGCAACCCGCTCGCCACGCTCGGCGACCGGATCGAAGGCGCGGTGCTCGCGCTGGGAGTCGTGGTGGCGTTGCTCGCTGTCCCGGTGACCGGAGCGATCGGCTCGGAGATCTACGCGACGCACGAGTCCCGCGTCGAGGCCGAGCAGAAAAGCCGGACTCAGGTGAGCGCGGTGCTTGTGGAGGACGCGCCGTCGATGGACGGTGCCGCCAGTAGCGAGGCGCTGGTCGAGACAACTGAGGCCATCGCGACCTGGCGCACGCCTGGCGGCTTTGAGCGAGAGGGTGTCGTTCGGGCGCCCTACGGCGCCGAGGCCGGCACGACTCTGCGGATCTGGGTCGACCTGAGCGGTGAGCCGACCGAACCTCCCATGACGAACCAGGGAGCCACGTTCAACGCGATCTTCAGCGCACTGCTGCTGTGGGGACTGATCGCGGGTGCGATGGCGCTGTCGTACGGACTGGTGCGGATCGTGCACATGAGGATTCGCCTGCGCTGGTGGCAGCTCGAATGGGAGCTGACCGCGCCGGACTGGACCGGGCGGTGACTCACACCGTTCCGATAGGACACTCAAACGTTGTTGTCGTGGGTGTTGACGGGTCCCAGTTCTCCCTGCGTGCTGTCCGGTGGGCGGCGGAAGACGCTGTACG
This sequence comes from Lentzea sp. NPDC051208, assembly GCF_040682435.1. NCBI lineage: Bacteria > Bacillati > Actinomycetota > Actinomycetes > Pseudonocardiales > Pseudonocardiaceae > Lentzea > Lentzea sp. NPDC051208. The sequence goes on from NZ_JBFBAW010000010.1 coordinate 353,777, forward strand.
GCGCGGTGCGGAACTGCGCCTCGTTCACGCGGAACTCCCGTTGCCTGCTGGTGTACCAGACGTTTCCAAACTGGCGCGCAGTGCCTTGCATGACGAGGCCATGGATTGGATGCAGGAGGCTGCCGCGACGGCGAAAGAAACCGCGCCCGGCCTGGATGTTCAGACGCATGTCGAAGTGACCACCGCAGCCGTGCTGCTGGGGCAGGAGTCGGAGACGGCCGCCCTCGTTGTGGTCGGCGCACGCGGACGTGGCGGGTTCGAGGGTCTGTTACTCGGCTCGGTCGCTGTCGTGCTGTCGTCCAGTTCGTGGTGCCCGGTCGTCATCATGAGGGGTGACGATCCTGTCCCCGGCCGGTCTGTGGTCGTCGGTGTGCACGGTGCGCCGGAGGACTGGCTGGTCCTGGATCGGGCGTTCGAAGAAGCCGCTGCCCGTGCCACGTCGCTGGTGGCCGTGCACGCCCGGAAGCCGCCGTTCGAGTCCGCGGAGCTCGCCGAGTCTGTGGGGATCGTGTGGTCCGGGCTCGATGCCGTTCGTCAGTCCCTGGTAGCGCAGCGGCTTGCTTCTTGTGCTGATCGGCACCCTGGTGTTCGAGTGGAATGTCATGTGGTGCACGGGTCTGCCGCAGGGCGGCTCGTGGAACTATCCAAAAACGCGGCGCTGTTGGTTGTCGGTTCACACGGCTGCGCTGGGGCGACCAGTCACACGGTAGTTCAGTACGCGCGGTGTCCTGTGCTTCTCGTGCGTCCAGGGTTGTCTGAGCAGATTGAACAGGTTCACCGGGCCGTGTGAACCTGGACAAGGCAAAGGGCGAGGGCGCTGCGGTGGGCGGGCCCGCCCCCGTTGGCGTCGGTGTGCCCGCAGCCCACGGTTGGGCGTGG